>JBBRRB010000069.1:0-30185 GCA_038225555.1 Bryobacterales bacterium | reverse complement strand
GATGCGTTAGCTCGCCTGTCCGGTTCGATGAGCGGGGTGTGAAAACGGAGCAGGATGGAGTTAGTGAGGCACCGACATTACGAAAGGGTCGGACAACAGATAGGCCCCATCTAAACCACCGCGTCACACCTCGACTCTACACTCTGCCGGTCTGGCATGGCGAACATTTCCATTCCAGCGAACGGGGAGGGGAGCAGCCGCCTGAAAATCGAGCGGCCGCGCTACATGGCCGACCACCGGACACAAGTCGTTGATGAGCCTTCGAAATGCATTAGGCACCAAAGTTCGAAACGTTCGTCTATCGCTATCATGAGACAAACCCTTTTTGCCGCTTTGCCGGCGCTGGCTCTGATGGCCGTTCCCGGCTGGAGCCAGATGAAAGACAACCAAGATAAGACGATGGCTTGCGAGGACGGCAACCATTGGAACCACAACAGGCTCGTGAGCCACTGCGAGGTGAAGGAGCAAACTATGGGCGCGTCCCGGGGCGGGATTCAGATCGATCCCGGCACTAACGGCGGCATTACCGTGAAGGGCTGGAGCCGGAGCGACGTTCTGGTGCGGGCGCGCATCGAGACGGCGGCGCCCAGCGATTCAGAAGCGAAAGCGATGGTGTCGCAGATCCGTTTCGCAAATGGGTCGGCGCAACTCAAGGGGGAAGGTCCCGTGGGCGATAAGGACCACTACTGGTCGGTCAGCTACGAGGTCTTTGTTCCGCACCAGACGGATATTGACGCCAGCGCTCATAACGGGGGAATTCATATTCAGGACGTGAAGGGCCGCATCCAATTCAAGGCTGTGAATGGCGGCACGCATTTGGCGCGGCTGGGAGGCGAAGTTTCGGGCCACACGACCAATGGCGGCCTGCACATCGAACTGATGGGAGATAGCTGGGACGGGAAGGGGATGGACGTCAATACGACCAACGGCGGTGTGAAAATGATCGTTCCGGCGAACTACTCCGCGCATGTTGAGACCTCGACAGTAAACGGGGGTCTGCACGTGGATTTCCCGGTGACGGTGCAGGGCAAGCTTACGAAAGATATGTCGTTCAATTTGGGGAATGGCGGAGCTACGATTCGGGCAGTCACCACGAACGGCGGCGTTCGGATTTCGAAAAGTTAGGATCCAACGCTTGCAAGAGATCGGCGCTTGTCAGCGAAGGAGCCCAATTCTTCTCGATGTGCTCGATCACCAGCTCGGTGCCCTGCTCATGCATCACAAAGGGCCTGTCCTGCGGATCGTACATGCTGTCGGTGAGGTCGCGGACCAGGGCGCAACGGATGCCCCACCTGGTCAACTGCTTAATCGCAAACGTTCGGTTCAGCACGCACATGTTCGTGTGGACGCCCATGATCAGAACCGTGTCGATGCCCTTCTCGCGAAGCAGGCTGTAAATCTCGCTGCCCTTGTCCGAGATGCGATCCTGGGGCGCGATGGTCAGTCCTGGGTGCTGACGAGTCCAGGCCTTATAGACTTGGTCGTGCGTATCGCATCCGCCGGATTTATCGTCGATGGGCAGCGGAGGATCGGGAAGATTGATCGCCGCTGGAGGCTCGACCGTTGGAACCAGGAGCATCGCTTTGCGCTGGGGATAATCCTTGTAGAACTCCATGGTTTCCGACGGCGCGTGGATAATCTGGATGCCCGCCGCGCGCGCCCGTTGAAGAACCGGCTCCATCTCTTTCACAAGCTCGCCGACGCGGCGGTTCGCGCCGGAACACCAGTGCCTATCCCACATGTCGCAGACGACGATAGCCGTGTGCGGGATAGAGAACTCGCGTTCGAGCCCGGCGCTCTGCCACTGATTGCTTCCCTTGAATGCCTCCACGCGGGTGCGGAGCGGGATGCTGATGGTTTGGGCGGCGGCGACTGCGGCGAGCCAGAACAGAAGCGTGGAGCGACGCATCTGTTTAGAGTCCCAGGATCTTTCGAAGATACATGAGTTGACCGATGTGATAGGCGGAATGATCAGCCAGGATGAAGGCGTTGCGGAAAAGGGGTTTGCCGGAGTCGGGAGGATAAGGCTCAAACAGATCGCGAGACTCGTCCTCGATCAGCGCCTTCATGGCGGCCAAATCGGCTTGGTATTCGGCCACGCTTTCGTCCCAGGCCCGGTCGGTGGCGGGCACTTCGCCGGTCGGCCAGTAGTCATCGGGCCACTTGAGAGATTTGTAATCAGGATCGCGGCTGAAATGAAGCAGATCGCGTTGGGCGATGCGCAAATGTTCCAGAAGCTGCCATGCGGAGTGGGGCGCGCCTCCTGGCTTAAGGCCGCGCATGCTCGGCGGGAAATCGGCTACGGCTTGGTCAAAAGGAGCATGCGCTCCCTTGCCATCCAGAAATGTCAAAAGGTGCTGCCTGATTGGATCGCTCATATCATGCTCATTTCATGCTCATATCATGCTCATATCATGTTTTGTCATGACCATTTTTGGAGCTCGTACTTGGCGATGGATTCCAGGTGTACTTCATCGGGGCCATCCGCCAGCCGCAGCGTCCGCGAATTGGCCCAAGCGCCCGCGAGGAAGTGATCCTGGCACACGCCAGCCGCCCCGTGAGCTTGAACGGCACGCTCCAGGACCCTTAAGGCGACATTCGGCGCGATCACTTTGATCATCGCGATTTCAGTCTTGGCCGCCTTGTTCCCGAGCGTGTCCATCATGGAGGCGGCCTTCAGCGTGAGCAGCCTGGCCTGTTCGATTTCAATGCGGGAGGTGGCGATGTCGGCGCGAATGGTCCCCATCTCGGAAAGTTTCCGACCGAACGCAACCCGCGCCTGCACGCGCGCGCACATTGCTTCGAGCGCCCGCTCGGCCACGCCCATTAACCGCATGCAGTGATGAATGCGGCCCGGACCGAGGCGGCCCTGCGCAATTTCGAAGCCTCGGCCTTCGCCCAGCAAGATGTTGGAAGCGGGCACTCGCACGTCACTGAACGAGATCTCGCCATGGCCGTGGGGAGCGTGATCGTAACCGTAGACGGTGAGCAGGCGCTCGATCTTGACTCCTGGCGCATCGAGCGGCACCAAAATCATCGATTGCTGTTTATGTTTGGGAGCTGCCGGGTCCGTCTTGCCCATGAAAATGGAAATCTTGCAGCGCGGATCGCCGGCGCCGGAGGACCACCACTTGCGCCCGTTGATCACGTACTCGTCGCCGCTGCGGACAATGCTGGCCTGAATGTTGGTCGCATCCGAGGATGCCACGTCCGGCTCGGTCATGCAGAAGCAGGAACGAATCTGGCCTTCCAGCAACGGCTTCAGCCAGCGTTCCTTGTGCTCGTGGGTGCCGTAGCGTTCCAGCACTTCCATGTTTCCTGTATCGGGGGCCGAGCAGTTGAACACTTCCGATGCCATGACGGACCGGCCCATGATCTCGCAGAGCGGCGCGTATTCGAGATTGGTCAGGCCCGCTCCGAGTTCGCTGGCAGGCAGGAACATGTTCCACAAACCAGCAGCGCGCGCCTTGGGCTTGAGTTCTTCAATCACTTTCGAAGGCTGCCAGCGGTCGCCCTGCTCGATGTCTTCGTGATAGCGCTGCTCATTGGGATAGATGTGCTCATCCATGAACGCGAGCAGGCGTTTTTGATGGTCTTGCACTTTGGCCGAATATTCGAAATGCATCTATTTTCCTGTGAAAGAGGGCGTGCGTTTTTCAAGGAAATGCGCCACGCCTTCCTTGAAATCGTCGCTTTGCAGACTCAGGATCATCTCGTCTTCGGAGGCTTCGAAGGCTTGCCCGAGTGTTTGAAACATGGCGTTGTAGACTTGCGCCTTGATGACGCGCATGGATCGGGGACTGACGCCGTGGGCGAGTTCTCGAGCGTACGCGGTCACGCCTTCCAGAAAACGGTCGTGCGGAAATACGCGGTTTACCAAGCCCATGCGCTGCGCTTCGACGGCGTCGACCAATCGAGCGGAGAGCAGCATATCGAGCGCGTTGGCAGGTCCGATCAGCCGGGGGAGGAGCCAAGCGAGCCCATACTCGGCGATTAAGCCGCGCTTGGCGAAGGCAGTTCCGAACCTGGCCGAGTCGGACGCAAAACGCAGGTCGCAATAAAGAGAGATGATGAAGCCAAGGCCGACTGCGGGTCCGTTGATTGCGGCGATTACGGGCTTCTGAAGGGAAGGGAAGTAGGAGTATTTCTTTTGAAAATCGGCTGGCACGTGGCTGCGTTCTGCGCCGTTGTCCGAGTTGCGCAAGGCGTGCCCAGCGGTGTTCGAGTTCAGCCCTTGTTGGGCGATGCCGCTCAAGAGCGACATGTCGGCCCCGGCGCAGAAACCGCGGCCCGCGCCAGTCAGGATGATTGCGCGAATGTCCTGATCGCCCTCCGCGTCCAGCATGGCTTGGTGCACTTCCCGCTCCATGACGGCTGTCCAGGCGTTCAGTTTGTCGGGGCGGTTGAGAGTGATGGTGGCGACGCGATCCGCTGTGTCGTAAAGAATTTCGGCGAAGGGCATGGAAAAACGATTATAGCGCCGGAGGGTTTTCGGGACTGCGCAACCTGGACGCGATCTCGGGCCCGAGCCGCTTCCAGTGTTTGATATTCCAAGTGTAGATCGTTTCCGCTTGGGACTTCAGAGCGCAGCGAGCCAAAACCGCGTCGTAGATCATCCCGCCTCTGATCCCGAGCACTGTCGAAGTTTCAACACACTCGAAGTATTCCTCGTCGGTCAAAGCTATGATGGTGAGTCGCTCGCGGATATTCCCGAGAAATAGCATGGCCTCATCCGGGCCGACACGTTCCTTGCCCGACATGCCCGTGAGGACCGAGTAAACTTCCGCCAGGCTGTGGGCACCGCAGCAGGCATCGGGTTTCTCATGGCGGAGGAAAATTTCGATGCTTGGATCGTGGTGCTCGTGATCGCCGTAGAAGGCCGGCACGAGCACCGAGGTATCGAAAAATGCCTTCAAATGCGACGTTCCCGCATATCTTGCAGCACTCTGTCCGTCACGCTGGCCGAAATCTTCTTTCCAGTGCGGAAAACCCACACCCCTCGATCTTTGCGCAAGGGAGTAACCGAACGAACCGGGCGGAGAATTATCTGGTCGCCTTGGCTTTCCAGTTCCAGCGTGTCACCCGCTTGGAGTCGAAGTTCATCTCGAAGCGTTTTAGGAATTACCACGCGTCCAGTGGGATCAAGGGTGAGTGTGCTCATGTTGTGAGTGTAGCATGGGGAGGCGGAAATGGCAAATGGCAATTGCGATTGCCTTTAAGCAAATGCCTCGCGAATTACTTCACCGGTAACGATGGTTGGCCGCTCCGGACGACCGTTATGGGAAAACGTCACATCCGTATGATTCAGACCCAGCGCATGCAGGATGGTAGCGTGAAGGTCGGTTACATGCGCTCGCTTATCGATCCCTCGTAATCCAATCTCATCCGTGGTTCCGATCACCTGGCCCGGCTTAATCCCGCCGCCAGCCATCCAGGTGGTAAAGCCCCAGGGATTGTGGTCGCGGCCGTCGCCCTTTTCGTTGAAAGGCGTGCGACCGAACTCCCCGCCCCAAACCACCAGCGTATCCTCAAGCAACCCGCGCGACTTGAGGTCAGTCAGCAATCCGGCAATCGGTTTATCGGACGATTTGCACATCTTGGAATGATTGCCTTCGATGTTATTGTGGGCGTCCCAACCGCTTCCACTGCCCGAATATAGCTCCACGAAACGAACGCCGCGCTCAACCAAGCGCCGCGCCAAGAGGCAGTTCATGCCAAACTTGGCCGTGGGCTCTTCATCCAGTCCGTACAGTTTTTTGGTCGCATCGGATTCCTTGGTGAGATCCACGGCTTCCGGCCCTGCCGCCTGCATGCGGTAAGCGAGTTCGTACGCGTTGATGCGCGCTTCCAGTTCCGTGTCGTCGGACTTACCTGCTCCAAAATGACGATTGAGAGTCTGGAGAAGGTCCAGTCGTCCGCGTTGTTGCTTGCCGCCGATGGCATCCGGCGGAATCAAATCGAGAATCGGCGCGCCCTGGTTTCGGAGCAGCGTTCCTTGATAAGTCGCGGGCAGAAATCCGGCGCTCCAGTTCTTAGGACCGCCGACCACTTCAGACGCATCTGTCAGCACCACGAAGCTGGGCAAGTTCTGATTCGCCGAGCCGAGCCCGTAGGTGATCCAGGAGCCGAGTGCCGGCCTGCCTGCCAGAATCGAGCACGTATTCATCTGGCACACCGAGCCGACGTGGTTCAGCCCATCCGCCCAGCAGGCCCGGAACACGGTCATATCGTCAACGTGCCTGGCGATTTCGGGATACCAATCGGACACCCAAATGCCGCTCTGGCCGTGCCGCTTCCACGCCCGCTTGGACGGCATCAGCGTATTATTTCCAGTTCCCATGGCCGTGATCGGCTTTCCGAAGGAGGCTGGCACGGGTTGGCCGGCGAGTCTCTCCAACTCGGGCTTGGGATCGAAAAGATCAATGTGACTCGGGCCGCCTTCCATGAATAGCCAGATCACCGATTTGGCGGTCGGATGGAAGTGCGGCTGCTTGGGACGCAGCGGATCGAGGGGGCCTTCCGCGGCCTTGGCCTGGGAAGCCAGCATCGAACTGAACGCGATGGCACCGAGGCCGCTACCTGCGTTGCACAGGAAATCGCGTCTGGAGGTTGGTCTACGCTTCTGTGACATGGGGGTCCCTAATTGCGGTAAACGAACTCGTTAGAATTGAGCAGCATCTGGCAGAAATCCACCAGCGTGGCCGCCTGTGCCTGATCGAAGTCCGCTGGCATCTTGCCTGGCATGGCTGGCATGGCCAGCTTTTCACCAGCCGACGCGCGCTCGGCGATCAGATCTTTTTGTTTGGCAAAAAAGGTGAGCACCGTGTCCTTCTCGAAGCCATCCGGACGTCGACCGTAAGCCAAGCGGTACGCATCGTCGACCTGCGCCTTCGGATCCGGGCCAGCTTCGGACAGTACGCGGCCAGCGAAAGCTTGCGCCCACTCCAGGCTGACTTTTCCGTTCAAGAGCGCCATAGCTTGAGGCGCGGTAATGGTTTGATTGCGCCGACCGCAGGACTCGTGCGTATCCGGCATGTCGAACGCTTCCAGCATCGGGTAGCGCGCGTTCCGCCGAACAAAGATATAGACGCTGCGCCTGTTTCGCTCGTCCGGTGCCGAAACCTTCCATCCACCTCGAGGCTTGCCGGCTCCCTCGGGCAACTCCGGGAAGACGCTCGGCCCGCCCATTTTTTCATTGAGCAAACCCGAGACCGCCAGCGCCGCGTCACGGATCACTTCTCCCTCAAGCCGCTCGCGGGGGAAGCGCCACAGGAGCCGGTCTTTCGGATCCTGTTTCATCGCCGATTCGCTCGCTGCCGAAGACTCGCGGTATGTGTTCGACATCAGAATCAACTTGTGAATCTTCTTCATGTCCCAACCGGACTGGACGAATTCCGAAGCCAGCCAATCGAGCAGTTCGGGATGAGACGGCTTGCCGCCCATCATTCCGAAATCGCTGGGCGATGGAGCGATGCCTTGACCAAAGTGATAGTTCCAAATGCGGTTCACCATCACGCGCGCGGTGAGCGGATTTGTTGGGCTGGCGATCCAATTCGCAAGCGCGGTGCGACGTCCCGTGGACTCCACGCCCGGGGGAGGCGCAATGTTTGGCTGAGTTGCATCGACGATCGACAGAAATCCGGGCTGGACTTCTTCGGCGGGCGCGTCCCAGGCCCCAACTTCGAGCCGGTGGGTTGCCGGCGATTTCACGCCCAAGTCCCGCATCCCGATTCCAATCGGTGGCTCGCCGGGGTCTAAGCCGGCATACTGCGCCAGATCGTGAAGTAGGCTGGCGTACTTGGTTTTCTTTTCGCCTTTGAGCTGTTTTGAAGCAGCGTCATCGTCGATCACCAGGTAGGGCTTCGCTTTCGCGTACATCTGCCAGTCGAAGGGGGTCCGCTCGGCGGCGGGCTTGGCGATGACGGCTTGAATCTCGGCGGGGTACTTGTCTACGAACTCTTTCAACAGCTTGGCCCGAGGTTCATCGATCAGGCTGGCGATCTGATCGCGAATTGGCTTCGTTTTGAAATTCCAGACCTCCTTCTTCGCGCGGTAGTCGGCCATCTCCTGGGGCGCGATCATGGGGATCTCGTCGTCGGCGGCGGTATTTGCGAAGAAAGCTTGGAGACGGTAGTAATCGGTATGCAGAATCGGGTCGAACTTGTGGGTGTGGCAACGGGCGCAGCCGTAAGTCATCGCGAGGAACGTCGCGCCGACGGTGTCGGTAACGTCGTTGAGGATCTCCTGCCTCCTCTGCATGAGGTTTCGGGCGTTGCTCTCGTCGGGGTAATGCCGGTTGAAAGCGGTCGCGACGCGGGCTTGAGGATCATTGGGCCAGAGCTCGTCTCCGGCGATCTGCTCCTTCACGAAACGATCGTACGGTTTATTGGCGTTGAACGACTGAATGACGTAATCGCGATAACGCCACGCATTGGGGCGCGTTTCATCGCTCTTGAAGCCCTCGCTTTCGGCGTATCGGGCCAAATCCAGCCAGTGGCGGGCCCAGCGCTCTCCATACCGCGGCGAGGCGAGCAGCCGATCCACTACCTTTTCGTATGCGGCTGGCGACTGATCCGCCACGAATTGCTCAACCTCTTGAGGAGTTGGCGGAAGACCGATCAGATCGAAGCTGGCGCGGCGCAATAAGGTGATGCGGTCCGCTGGCGGGGACGGCTTCAAGCCCTTTGCTTCGAGTTTGGCAGCTATGAATCCGTCGATCGGGTTTACGATCCAGTTGCGGTTCTGGACGGCAGGAGGCTCGGTCCGGCGGACTGGCTGAAACGCCCAGTAATTCCGCTGGGCCGGGGTGAATGTGTCGACTGCCAGCAACAGTCCGACGGAGACTGCTGAAACTGCTATTAGGTGTACAGTTCGCGCCATGGAGGTAGGCTCTCTTGCTTCAGTATGAGTCAATTGCGACTTCGTTACAACTGTCCCAAGTCGCGCGGCGTTGGTTGGGAGAAACTGCGAGCGCCCGCGTTACGGAGAGGCCGGGAACTTGCCCGGAGTGTATCCGAACGTTCGGCGAAAAGCTGCGATGAAGGCGCTCAGGCTGGCGTATCCGGCATCGAGGGCGGCCTCGGTTACCGAATTGCCCTCAGCCAGGAGACGGATCGAGTCAAGCAGGCGGGCCTTCTGCTGCCACAGTCCAAAACTGATTCCGGTCTCATTGCGGAAAATGCGTTCCAGGGTGCGGCGGCCGACGCCGAAACGCCGAGCCAGCAAATCCAGATCTTGGCCTGCCGAAGGATGGGCAAGGACATGGTCCGCGACGGCTGCGGCTCGAGGATCGGCGGGGATGGGCAGATGGAGCGGATTCACGGACGCGCGGTGCAATTCGTCCAACAGCAGGTCTAGCAGGTGTTGGTGTGTAGAGTTTCTTGTATCGAGCGCGGACATCTCGACCACCCGCAGAATCAGCTCGCGCAGCAGCGGTGTGACTGAGAGCACGCGACACTCCGTGTGCATCAAGGCCGGGGCTTGGAGCGTCGCAGGAAACGCCAGGGATCGCATGTCGACTTGTCCCCACATGCGGATGTAGTGCGAGCAACCAGCGGGCAGAAAGAGTGCGTTGCTGGGCGGGACCAGCCAGGCCGAGCCGCCCCCGGATACAGTCATGACCCCGGAACTGGCGAACAGCAACTGGTGCCAGTCATGGACGTGCGGGGCGATCTCGTGGCCGGTGAAATACCCGGCGGCGAACGAGCGCACCGCAAGAAATGGCTCTTGCTCCAGGGTTAGCTTTGGAGTTTGGCGTGTTGGCGACACTATTTGTCAATTTATCGCAAGACGGGCCCGGACGGGTTCGCGTACGCTGGTCTCCATGGCGAATAACCTATCTTTCTTTTCGATCCATGTCGACGACCTCCCGCGTGCACGTGCGTTCTATGGGGGCGTCTTCGGCTGGCGGTTCGAGCCGTGGGGGCCTCCGGGATTCTACCTGATCCATACAGGCGATGAGCAGAACCCGGGCATCCTCGGATCAATGAGCGGACGGCGCGAGCCGGTGACGGGCACCGGTATGATCGGCTTCGAATGTACTATCGCGGTGGACGATATCGATGAAACGATCAAAGCCTCTCTGGCGCACGGGGGACAGATTGCAATGGCTAAATTCAGTATTCCAACGGTGGGGACTGGGTGCTATTTCCTCGATACGGATGGAAACCGAGTCGGCGCGATGCAGTACGAAACACCGCCGCATACTTAGAGTGCCCGTGCCAGGGGCCGTTGAATTGGAGCGAGATGGCCGCGAGAATCATTCGCGCTCCAGCGCTATCGCAGTGCTGTCGTAGTCCCCCGTGAGTCTCACATCGATTCCGTGATTCATCAAGTAAGCGCCGCTCAGACGCTCGACTCGCGGCACCAGCTTATCGTCGACAGCCCTGACGCGATACACCGCCTTAGGATCCAAGCCCTTCCAATAAATTATCGGCGCGGGACGACCGTACTGCTGAGAACGAAGAAAGGCGAACAAAACCGCTTGCCTCCCGTCTTCCGAAACATACTCGTTCGCGGTCAAGTCTCCCTCCCTCGGCGAGAACAGCCTGTACAGTTGGCCTTCCTGCACGGTCTTTCGAATCGACTTGTAGTACTCCACCATCTTCGAGGCGAGGCCGAAGTCCTCCTGCGACCATTTATTCAGATTTGCGCCGATCCCCAGCGAGCCCTGCATGGCCACCAAGAAGCGATACTTCAGCGGCGTGCTGCGGCCGTTCATGTTCGGCACGTCCGTCACCCAAGCCATCATAATTTTGGTGGTGTAGGCGTAGCTGAATCCTTCCTGAATGCGCAGCCGGTCGTAAGCTTCCGTATTGTCGGACGGCCACACCTGTTCCACGCGCCGCAGCATGCCGAGGTCGACTCGTCCGCCGCCTCCGGAACACGACTCGATTTCCAGCTTGGGGTGCTTAGCCCGCAGCCTGTCGAGAATGTCGTAAAGATTTTCCGTGTATCTTACCCAGAGCTTCTTCTCATCGGAAGCCGCAACCTCCGGCCAGCCTGGCTCGGACCAGTTCCTGTTGTAGTCCCACTTGAGAAACGCGATGTTATTCCCGGCAACAATCCTTTCGAGGAAAGAGTAGACGTACTCTTTCACGTCGTCCCGCGCGAGATTCAACACGAGCTGATTGCGAGCTTCGGTGCGCGGGCGATTGGGAAAATGCATGGCCCAGTCCGGGTGGGCGCGATAGAGGTCGCTATCGGGGTTCACCATCTCCGGTTCCACCCAGAGTCCAAACTCCATTCCGAGTCCGTTCACGTAGGAGATCAACGACCCCAGCCCGTTCGGAAATTTGGAAGCGTTTACACCCCAATCCCCCAGCCCTGCATGATCGTTGTTGCGAGCGCCGAACCAGCCGTCGTCCATTACGAACCGCTCGACACCGATCTTCGCGGCCTTCTCCGCGAGAGCTTTCTGGCCTGGTTCGTCTACCTTGAATCCGGTTGCTTCCCACGAGTTGTACAACACAGGCCTGAGGCGCGATTGCAATCCGCCGGGGAGAATGTTTGCGCGTTCGAACCTGTGAAAGATGCGCGACGCCTCGCCGAAACCTGCGTCGGTATAGCCTGCGTAGAATGGCGGGGTGGTCAAGGATTCACCCGGCGCGAGCGGATAACCGAAGTCAAACGTGTTGTAGCCCCCGGTGACGCGGACTTGCTGGTGCGGGGTCTGCTCGACTGTAATTTTCCAGCTTCCGCTCCACCCGAGCGCACCGAACCATACATCGCCGCGGTCCTGATCGGCCTGCCCGTTGCGATCGATTGCAAACCAGGGATTGACCTGATGGCTCGTGCTTCCGCGGCGGCTTTCCAGGACCTGCTCGCCGGAGCGGATTTGAGTCTGTTGCAACTGGGTCTCGCCGGCCCATCGCCCGGTTAAGGACGTGAGTCGATAACCTTCCCCGCGCGGCAGATACCACGAGCCCGATTGCGCACTCTCCACTACTAGGGATTGGTCCGTGTTATTGCGTATGGTGGCCTGTTTGCGCAGTATGCCACTCTCCGGGTCGATCTGGTAGGTCAACACAGCCACAATGTTGTACTGAATGTCCTTGAGCTGAATCTCGAGCGAATTGCCGTTAATCCGATGGCTCAGGTAGTGCAGCACCAGATCGCGATCGCCATCTTTGAGGGTGACTTTGAGACACGGTTCAGGGTAAAGTCCTGCGCCCCACCCCGGATATTCTTGAGGTGTTGTGGTGGTGGTCAGATCGAAAGAGGCCCACTCGCGTTGGGAGTGCGCGGCTGCGAGGTCAGCATCGCGCGTGAGCCGCTTGCCCCAGTAAACGTGCTGCAGTTCATTGCGTTCGTTGAGTCCAGCGACGTAGGTCACGTGGTCCGCGTCGATGACCCACAGCTTTCGGTCTTCTAGGTAGCGAATGGAAGGCTGCGCGACAGCAGGCAGTACGACGAGTGCCGCTACGAGGCAGATTTTTAAGGACACTGAATTAGGATATCCAAATCGGAATAAACACCACCGACGAGCTATTCCCATCGTCCCATCGAGCCTCGGCGGCACATGGCCACCTGGTATGGCCCTTGATACCATCGAGTCAGCATGGAATTCGCGATCCGCGTGCACGTAGAGGAACTCCGCGAGGGCGTCTATTTGGGAACTTCAGATGAGGTGCCGGGGTTGATAGCTCAAGGACGAACCGTACCCGAAATTCTCGAGATTGCGCGCGATGTAGCCCGAAGGCTGCTGGAAGCACGGCGGGAGCGAGAAGCGTTGCCTCCGTTGCCCACGACAGCAGACTGCCATGATTACACCATCGTAGTAGGGACCTGATTGGGACGTTTGGGTGGACTTTCGCTACGGCGAGATTATTCGCCGCCTTAAGCGCTTCGGATTCGAGTTTGATCGGCAGGTGGCAGGAAGCCACGAGATCTGCAATTTGCACCCGGCCTTCTTCAAGGCCAAAATCTGCAAGTCCGCGTTCTGGTCGTCGGTCGAGACCCTGGCGTAGCCCTATTTCATGTCTGCATTTTGCACTAGATATTTGCAACACGCAAGACCCAACGTTTATAGGCCCTCTGCGAATGATGCAAAACTTACCCTTTTTGCGGGACAGCCCACCTTTCGGGTTCACTGCTCGATCTTGCTTCGAACGTGTAATAGCTCCCTGAACCCGTTTCCTTCCCAAAGGAAGTAAAAAACGTCAGGCCAGTTCTTTCCGCTTTTGTCGAAGTTCGAGCCGCAGCGGGTCACGAACAGTCTACTGCTGACCCGAAATTTATCGCCTGTGCCCTGGAAAAGCGCCGTGCAGGAAATCCAGCGCTCCCAGCCTTTGCCTTTGCCGCCAAGAGGCGGGGGATAAACGTCACCGGTCCGTAGGTCGATGACCGCACCCGCCCCGCACATCGAGCCACACCCCCAATACGCGACCCTATAGTGGTCAGCGAAGTTTGGTGGCTGCTTTATGGCCTCGTTCAGGCGCGTTCGGAACATCCGCTCTGAGGGAGTTATCAGTCTGAGTTGGGCCTCTGGTCCATGCCAGTCTGATGGCGAAGGGTAGTCCTCAAACTCAGGAATGTTCGCTCCGAGGAGCATGACCGCGAGGAGCGGTATCAGTGTTGTGTGGCGTCCGCACATCGGCAGCTATTTTAACTCAGCGAGGTTCAGGAAGCGCATCGAACACAGCAACAGCGAAACAGAAGAAATGCCTTTTGTTGTGTCGCACAAAGAAGCCTTTATGGAACAGGGGCAGGTAAAGCCCGTGTTTGTTTTTCTCGGGGATGCTTTGGAAACGCCGGGGGACCGCCTTGCGGTTACCAATCATTAAGCGATTAGACGTTTATTAAAAACACATCCATGTGATTGTGTTTCAATGGTTTAATGACCTGCGCGGAATAGCGCTGGTAAACTTTACGGACTGAAGAGAACTTGATCGATGCGCGTTCGTCAACTAATCACACAGAAGAAGCTTCAGAAGACCGATACCGGGTGGTCCCTGAACGACATGCCACCGCGTTACTCTCCGATTTACATGAAGTCGCGGCCTATCAAAGCGGGATGGAAATGGCGGAGCAGCTTCTGCTGTTCAAACCATGCGAATTTCATTCTAACGGCGCTGTGCAACGTGCGGCGGGATAATTGGCAAGCCTACCTTATGGTTGAAACACCAGATGGTGTATCCGTAGTGGGCCGGTTTGAATCGCATGGAAGCCATCCGGGGGTGCATGGTCATGCTCATTGTGAACGCGGCGGCATTGAAGTTGGAGCAAGTGGGCTAGACAATCTTGTTCGCTGTCCACCTGCGGAAAAACGTCACCGCCGAGCTAACGCATGGACCGAGAGCACTTTCTGGGAAGCCGCACGAAGTTTTTTCCGAGTGAAAGACAACTTTGGACCTCTGTTTAATCATGATGCAACCTGAAACGTTGAAACAGCAGCTTTGCAAAACGTTTTGCACGTCGATTAATGTTCGACCGGTGCCAAGCGGGTTTGCTGTGAGTTCTGCGTTCTCGGATCATTCCGGAGATCCAATTAGCTTTTACGTGACTGGTTTGGAGGATGGAGAATTTCGCATTGAAGATGACGGCTCGTATTTGTCACACCTGATTGCGAGAGATATTCCAATTGACCAAGGCCAACGTGCTCAATTGTTGGATGCGATTTTAAAACAGGCCAACAGCTATTGGGACCGTGACACCCTGGAAATTCGTTCGTCAGCGTTTCCGGAAAGCGAAATTGCCCACCGGTCCATTGATTTTCTGTCATCTCTCCTGCGGGTTAGAGATTTAGAGTTGTTAACACGGGATGTGGTGCGGTCGACTTTTCGGTCTGACGCTACCGCAGCAATTGAAGCAAGATACGGCGACGTTGCCAACTTTCGCGAAAATACTCCTGTTGAGAAAGAATTTGCAGAATTTCCAGCTGATCTCGCAATCTTGCCAAGAGATGCGACGGCATTCAAAGGAGCGCTCTATTTCGTCAGTTCAAACGACAAACTGAATGAAGCCCTCTTGTTGCAGATGGAAGCCCTGCGCTTAGGTAGCCCAGACTTTAGAGTGATTGCACTTTTGGAAGAACCAGAGATGAAGGCCATCAGTTCAAAAAAATTTCAACGGGCACAAAATCGCTCTGTGGTTATGCCGATATTCCGAGGGGATGAGGAAGCATCAGTGCTTAGCATCGGGAGAACGCTAAAGCTTGTTGCATGAATTGGCCCTGCGACAACTAGCCGCTGGGCAGGGAAGGGGCGAAACTTACATTTCTGGCCGTGTCAGTCGCTTTGTTAGCAATGATTAAGCGGCCTCTAACGAAACCTGTCGTGGCATAAAGGACCCTATTTTGGAACTGGGGGTATTAGCTCGTCGATCTCTTGGTGCGATTACGCCCGGGCCTTCGCTGGTCCGCTGGTGCGATCCGAATGGAGTCGGACACCGCCGAGGCTGGGGCTTGGATGAAGCGCGAGACAACGATCGGTGTTACAACCCTGCGACCGAATCGATACACCACCGTCCCGCAGCATCCTGGAAGCATGCGGGAGGGCACGCTTCGAGCCATCCTCCGGCAGGCCGAGATTGATTTCGAAGATTTTCTAAAATGCCAGGCGGCAGCGCTGGGCTCGTGTCCCTTCCCGCTTAATATTTGACAACGGGGACAAGCGCGCGATCAGGGGATCGCGCTCGGACGAGGGTGTCCACCCCACTTTGTCCAGCCCCCGCTCCGCCCCAGCTTCGCAGTGCCTCACCCCGAGTCTGACCGTCTGGCCACATTCTCGGCGCGAAAGAACGCCCTTCTGAGTAGACTCGAAGCAATTAGGGGTTATGAATCAAATCCAACGAAATTCACCACGCCTAGCGGCATTGGCTCTCTCTTTACTGACTATCGCGGCATTGCACGGCCAGACCAGCCGAGGCACCGTAACCGGATTGGTCACCGACGCGACCAAGGCTGCGATCCCAAATGCCTCGGTTGAAGTAACCAGTGCCTCGACCGGCGTTACGCGAACCACATCGACCAATGACTCGGGCATCTACAGAATAGATGCAGTGGACCCGGGGCTCTACAGTGTCGTCGTGAAGGCGCAGGGTTTCCGCTCATACGCCAGCCGTGCGGTCCCGGTGCAAGCAGCCCAGGTTTCCACAGTCGATGCGCTTCTCGAAATTGGTGAGACATCGACCAGTGTCGAGGTCACTTCCGACGCCGTTGCGCTCCAGACTGAAGCCCCGGTTCGGGGCGGGACCATTAGCTCGGTGGCGTCCGTTGAGTTGCCCAACTCCAGTCAAAATCCGAATCTCTTCGCGCTGACGTTGCCAGGCGTGACTACCAGCCGCTACGCCGTCGGCACGGCCACCTTTGTGGTGAACGGATCGCGAGGCCGGTCGAATAATTTTCTCCTGGATGGAACCGAAAACAACGACATCTCTGTCGCGGGACAGGCATTCCAAGTCACTAATCCGGATGCGGTCCAGGAAGTTTCCGTGCAGACCAGCAACTACGACGCCGAGTTCGGTCGTGCGGGCGGCGCGGTGGTGAACACCATCACCAAGTCTGGAACGAATCAGTTCCATGGGACGGCACGTTTCTACTTGGACGTGACCAATGATGATGCGATTACAAGCCTGCAGGCTCAGGATCCAGCTGTTGTAAAGCGCGGCAGTCCACCCCCGGGTACCGAGTATTGGGCTGCGGGCACGGTGGGCGGCCCGATCATCAAGGACCGAACGTTTTTCTTCGGGTCTTATCAGGAGCATCGTTACCAAGCCACCGGCCAAGTGCCGCTGGTGACATTGTCGGGGGCTGGACTGGCGACCCTCAATTCGGTATTCGCGCAAGGAGCAAGCAAGAATGCCGACCTGTATCGTCAAGTAATCGGCAGCACGCTCGCCACTGGCCAGTTCTTTCCCGTGGCTCTTGGCAACGGACGTCCCTCAGTTCAGTTCGGCACCGCGCTGGTGCCCTACGGAAACACCGAGACCGAACACCTGTTTCTGGGAAAAGTGGATCATAAGATCGGCGAACGCGACCAGGCGTCAATGCGCTACGGATGGAACGATCAGTCGTTTCCAACCAGCGGCAGTACCGGCTTTCCGGGATTCTTTACGTCGTACCAAGGCAAGTACAACAACGCGCTGATCACGGAAACGCACGTCTTCTCGCCCAGCTTCACCAACGAGGCGCGGCTTTCGTACAACCGTATCGACCTTGGCTTCCCGGCCAATCCAACGAATCCGCTCGGGCTCACAACTCCGCGCATCACCATTTCCTCGCTATCGAGCGTCGGTCTTACCGGCACCATCCCCCAGGGACGAATCGCCAATAATTACGTATTGCAAGACACTATGAGCTGGGTCAGAGGATCGCACACGTTCCGCTTCGGCTTTGATCTGCTCGACCAGCGCGCCCGCCAGTTCGCCCCGTTCAGTCCCCGTGGTCAGCTTGACTATCGCGCCGGGGGCGGCTTCACGGGCTTCGCCAATTTCGTGGATGACTTTGCCGGCTCGAACGGTGCGGCTTCGAAGGACTTTGGCAGCCCGGCCTACTTTCCCACGTTGATCCGTCAAGCGTATTTCGTGCAGGATCGCTGGCGCGTGAATCAGGCCCTTACGCTCACCTTGGGCCTGCGCTATGAAAACTTCGGCACTCCGGTCAACTCGGTGCGCACGCCAGTGTATACCGGGTTGTTCAATGTCGACCCGACTACTTTCACCGGTCCGTTCAGCCAGCCCAATAAGGCGGACTCCGACAATAACAATTTTGCTCCCACCGTCGGGATTGCGTATGCTCCGTCCTTTGACAGCGGAATGCTAGGCACGCTATTCGGGCAGAAGAAGAGCGTTGTTCGAATGGGCTATCAGATTGGATACGATTCGTTCTTCAACAACATCGCGTCCAACGCCGCCTCGTCTTCACCGAATATCGTATCTACCCAGGTTCCGTCGCCGCCTGACCCCAACAACCCCCGTGGACTCGCCGCGCTGTCTACGCGGTTCCCCTCGGTGGCGCGACCTGTCACGGCGCTGGACACGCAAACGCTGGTGACGAAGCATCTTCTCAATCCTTATTACCAGCGCTGGTCGGTCGGGGTGGAGCGCGAACTACCGGGCAAATTCATTCTAGACGTCTCGTATGTCGGCACGAAGGGCAGCAAGCTGTTCGTCAATGAAGATGCCAATCCCCTGGTGCCCGCGAGTCTGCGAATTACACCTGCCGGCGTTCCGGCCAACCGCCTCTCGGGACGGTTAGATAATTTGCAAGGTGCGCGCACCGTCCGGACAAATGCGGGCTCCTCCATTTACCATGCCGGCCAGCTTGACCTGAATCGTCAGTTTGCCAATGGTCTGCTGTTCCGCGCGGCCTACACTTACTCCAAGCTCATCGACAACGGCAGCGAAGTGTTTGCGCTTGGGCCTGGCACCAGCGCTGGATCGCTCGCCATGATCCCGGCGGTTTTCAATGGTCAGCGAAACGAACGCGCGGTCAGCCTCTTTGACCGGACTCATCGAGCGGTGTTCACCTATGTCTACGAGCTTCCCTTTTACAAGAGCCAGAAAGGCTTTATTGGCCATGCGCTCGGAGGATGGCAGGTGTCGGGAGTTACAACTTTTGAGACTGGCGTTCCGTTCACAGTATTCAACGGCGTGAACGCGAAGGGATTCGGTTCGAACACGGATCGTCCCAATCTGAATCCGGCTGGTCAGGCTCGCGTTCGCGCAGTACCCGATTCGTCCAGCCCAACGGGATATGTGAATCCGGATCAAAACAATGCTCCGATCGACCCGAAGCTGGCCCGCTACATCGGCGTGCCCGAGGGGAGCGGAATCATCGGCAATGCTGGCCGGAACACAGAGCGGATTCCGGGAATCAACAATTTCGACGCGAGTCTTCAGAAGGAGATCAGCATAACGGAGCGGATCAAACTCCAGTTCCGGGCGGAGTTGTACAACGTGTTCAATCATCCGCAGTTTGGGAGTCCGAGCGTGAGCACGTTTTCTCCCGGCGAAACTCAACAATCGGAGGCCAACTCGGTGTTTACCAGCCCGGCGGGACAGTTCCTGGACCCGACGTTTCTGGATAGCGGCGGTCGAGTAATTCGCTACCAGCTCAAGATCGTCTTTTAACCGGGCGAGCGCCAAGGTTCTGGATTTAGCCAGCCGTGAGTATCACTTTCAGCGCGCTGTTTTTGGCCGCATTGCCAAACGTGTCGTAGGCCTTCAGGATGTCGCCAAGAGTGAAACGATGCGTCGCCAGCTTACCCGGTTGGAGGCGCGCGGAATTCAGGGCTTTGATGAGCATTGGCGTGCTGAATGTATCGACCAATCGAGTGGTCAAGGTGGCGTTGCGGTCCCATAGTTTCTCCATATGTAGAAGCACTGGCTGGCCGTGAACTCCAATATTGGCCAGATAGCCTCCTGCCCCGATGATGCATTGGCACATATCGAACGTGGCCGGGAGCCCGACGGCTTCAATCGCGACGTCGACACCCTCGCCTTGAGTGAGTTCCATGACGCGCTGGATCGCGTTTCCGTCAGTGCTATTGATCAACGTGGTTGCTCCGAGGCTCTTCGCGACCTGCAGGCGGTGGTCGTCGATGTCGATGCTGAAGATCGCAGCCGGGGAGTAGAACTGGGCGGTCATCAAGGCCGCCAGTCCGACCGGGCCAGCGCCCACAATGGCGATCGTGTCGCCCGGCTTCACACGCCCGTTCAGCACGCCGCACTCATAGCCTGTGGGTAAAATATCGCTCAGCATCACTGCCGCTTCTTCTTCCGCACCAAACGGGAGAGGGTAGAGACTGGTGTCGGCATATGGGATGCGTACGTATTCCGCCTGGGTTCCATCAATGGTGTTCCCTAGAATCCAGCCTCCGTGGCGGCAATGGGAATACATCTGCTTTCTGCAAAAATCGCACTTCCCGCACGCCGTGATGCAGGAGATCAGCACCTTGTCTCCTTTGCGGAAGGCTGATACTCCGGTGGCTACTTCGTCGATGACGCCGATGCCTTCGTGGCCGAGAACTCGGCCTTCGGTGACGGTAGGAACGTCTCCTTTAATGATGTGGAGGTCGGTTCCGCAAATGGTGGAAGTGGTGATCCGCACGATGGCGTCATTAGGATCTTGGAGTTCGGGGCGCCGGTGCGCTTCCCAGGAAATCTTGTTGCGCCCGTGGTAAACCAGCGCGTGCGTGGAGGCGAGAGGCCTCCCGCGCGGAGGAGCTTCCATCTGAACTGTGGTCATTCAGGATATGCGGAGCATGGGGACGGCCAAACCGTCACGCCATCTAGAATGGGATTATGCTGTTCGCCTTCCTTCTGGTTGCGTCGATGACCGACTGGGTGCCCGCGCGATGGACCTCGAACGACCCTAAGTCTCTCGACCTGCTTACGGAGACTCCCATCAACTGCATCCTGCTGGAGCGGGCGTCCTGGGATCGCGCTTTCGCGCTGCAAGCGGCCAAGCTCGGAATTGTCACTCTAGGCGTCATTCGTCCAGGCACGGATGAACTCGAGGCGGCGCGGCAGGCGAGCAGTTTCGGGTTTCAGGGCGTCGTCTTGGACGGCACATTTGACCTGCCTTCCACGGTCCGGATGAAGCGGGTGCTTGCAGATTCAAATATCAAGCTGATCGAGCTGACTATGCGCAGCAGGATGCAGTTCGATTCCGATGCTCCCGTTCTCGGCACGTTCCAAGGACTATGGCCCGGAGTCAGACTTGAGGACAACGGCTCGGCGCAATCGGGGCCGAGCGGGGCGCCCTGGATCAACACCAACACCGGCTTTCTGCGCTTCGCCCGCGCTGCGACGGACCGGACCATCTGGATCGCGAACGAGCCCCCGCCTCAAACCGTTGTGAACGTGACCCGCTATCTCCAGGCGATTGGCGATGCGGCTCTCACGGGCGCGCGCTGGGTGGTCTCGCTGGACGGCGACTTTGCCCGCCGCCTCCTCGCCCGCAACCCGGAGGCGCTCAAGGATTGGAAACAGATCGCGCTCCACTTGCAATACTTCGAGGATCACAAGGACTGGCGCGACCTCCGGGCCCATAGTGAGCTCGCCCTCGTGGAAGATGTCGGAAGCGGCGCGCTGCTTTCCGGCGGCGTGCTCGATATGATCGCGGTGAAACATACTCCCGTGCGTCCAGTGCCGTACCGGAAGATTAGTCCGGTGGCGCTCGATCGCGCCAAGATGGCCGTGGATGTCGATCCCTCGGCACTCAGCGAGGAACAGAGAGCTGTGTTGAAAGCCTACACTCGTGCTGGCGGGACTCTGCTTACGGGTCCGCCCAACTGGAAATTTCAATCTGTGAAGAGCGATGCTATTACGCTGGACAAGGCCGACCTGGAGAAGCTGGACGAGATATGGAAGGAGCTCAACTCGCTGACCGGCCGTAAGAATATGGGAGCACGCTTGTTTAACGTGGCGAGCATGCTATCGAATCTTCTCGAGACACCGGATCATAAGCAAGTGGTGCTGCAGCTTGTGAACTATTCCGACTTTCCCGTGGAGAACTTGACCGCCCACGTTCTGGGAACGTTTCACAAGGCTCGACTGTACCGTCCAGGCTTGCCGGTTCAACAGCTTGAGTTGTATGCGGTGGAGGAGGGCACGGGCTTGGATGTGGACAAGATGGGATCGGTAGCGACTGTCGTTTTAGAATGATTTTCGGCGAGTAATCGCGGCGGAGGGCACTACCTGTGTATGAAACCCATATTCACCGCCCTTTTAGCAATGTCGCTCCTGCTTTGCGCTACGTCCAGCGCGTTCGCTCGAGGCAAAAGCGCCTCCTCTCATCGCAGCGGAAAGAGCAGTTCCGGTCATCACAGATCAAAAAAAGGGTAATTGTTTCGAGACCTCGCCAAGCAGCATCGCTTGGCGAGGCGCGCTCTTCCCGGCGCGCTCGGTCTCACTCCGGGTTGACTAATATAGAGTAGTCAAATGCGCTGGTTCCCCATTCCGCTTGGCCTTAGTTTGCTGGCCCTCGCTTTCGCCGCTTCGCGTACTGACGAGATCGCATTCGAAAAGCACACGATCGACCTGGGCGCCAGCGAGACGGCGGCCTTCGTGGATGTCAACGGGGATGGCCGGCTGGATATCCTATCGGGAGAGTATTGGTATGAAGCTCCCCACTGGATTAAGCACAAATTCCGCGAGCTAAACTTCACGGAGAACTATGTCGACAACTTCAGCGACCTGCCTCTCGACGTAAACGGCGATGGACGCGTGGACGTAGTCAGTTGCTCATGGTTCGGGAAGCATCTGCGCTGGTTTGAGCATCCCGCCGATCCTGCGGCGATGTGGAAAGAACACGCCATTGAGACCGCGTATCATGTGGAGTTCGCCTTCCTGGTGGATCTCGACAACGATGGCAAGGCTCGTGAACTTCTGCCGCAATTCGGCGATGCGCAAGCGCCGCTCGCCTGGTATGAGGTGAAGGACGGCGGGTTCGTGAAGCACGTAATCAGCGACCATAGCTATGGCCACGGGATCGGTGCTGGCGACGTGAATGGCGACGGCCGCAACGACATCCTCACTCCCAAAGGCTGGTTCGAAGCTCCTACAGATCCGCGCAAAGGCGAGTGGAAATTTCATCCTGATTGGAATCAGGAAGGGCTCGGCTTCATGCATGTGGTGGATGTGAATGGCGACGGCCGACCCGATATTCTCACTACCAAGGCGCACGATTATGGAGTGCTCTGGATGGAGCAGGGCTTGAACGGAAAATGGATCGAGCACAAGATCGACGATAGCTGGTCGCAGGGGCACTCGACCGTAATGGTGGATTTTGGGGGACGCAAAGGCATGCTGACCGGCAAGCGCTACATGGCGCACAATGGCCGCGATCCTGGCGAGCGGGAGCCCTTGGGACTCTATTGGTACGAACTTCCGGACCCGGCGCACGGGCAGTCCGAGTGGGTGCGGCACGTCATTGAGTACAGCACGAGGACGGGCGGCGGGATTCAAATCGCTGCGGCGGACTACGACAAGGATGGAGATTTAGATTTTGTGACGGGCGGGAAAAGCGGGCTTTTTCTGTTTGAAAATGTGACTAAGAAGAAGTAGGCCGCGGATCCGCTGATATGCAGCAGGCCGTCGGCAGGGGTTGCCCACTTCGGCGACCGACCCCTGTCGCGCACCAGCTGTATCGCTTCCCTTCACAGCTCTGGCGTCCGCCGGTCCTGTTTCCAAAAATGAAGCTTGAGCGGTTGCCGTCAGCGCGGGACGATCGTCGCAAAAGTCCATTTAATATTGCCCGAGAAATCCGGCAGCTCTCCACTCAGGACACCAACAGCGGTGCGAAGACGAAGAACAAATTGTTCCTTCGTTCTGGTTTTCCAAAATTCCTTTTCCTGGGACTGCGCCATGAATTCTCTGACCCACAGAGAGATCAAGTCTGGCGGGACCGAAGACAGATCCTGATACAAGTACTCCTCTGGCAGCATTTTGAGAGTACTGAGCGGCTGCCGCGTCGAAATGATATAGGGGCCTGCGAAATGCGCATCGGGCCATAGCGACAGAAGCACCTGAGCGCGGGCATAGTCGTAATTTCCGACCAGAATGCAAGCCGCCTCGTGGGGCGGCCATTTGTGAGACGGCGGAAGGCGCTTTCCAGTGGCCTTGTGTTCGATCTCGTGAATCACCTTGCGTTCGCGATCGAAAGCAAAGAACATGGGGGTGGCGGGGCTGGGTAATTCGTGTTCATAAATCGTCACCGGCAAGAATGATATGTTCACTTTTTCGTCTGATACGTGACCGGAGATCTCTAGAGCTGTTGGCATACCAAGAAATTCCACAGTGGTTTCGTAGTAGCGTCGCCAGCGCTCGGTTGCTGGCGATTCGGGACGCGAGCCGAAGAGAAAATAACTATACAGGCCATAGCCGGCTGACTCATTCGCGAAATGTGTCAGAAAAGAACTCGCCGTCACCCGGCTCGAAGCTTCTCTTGGGATTTGGACCTCCATAGCAGGGCTAGGAGGTTTATCTTGTGGATGGCCAGTTACGTCATGACCCGGGGCTGCGGAAATGACAGGTAGGGAAGGTTTCGGAGGGGCAATCTTTAAAGAAATGCGTAGCGCGAACGGTGTTGTGGGTTGGGTTCGAAAGCCATAAAGAGTCTGTGGAAGCGGTTCATTCCGCGTCAACAATTGAGATGTTCGGCTAGCTTCGCTTTCAGCAGATGTCATTGGAGTATCCAGCAAGGCGGAATCTTCGACCACGACCGGTTTAGGCCAGTCATTCAGCCACTTACTTAGTTGCGCGGCACTCAGCGACCTAGCTCCGACGCCGAACTCCTTCAGCGGCTTGGGTGACACGATCACGATAAATAGTTCATCTTTGTAACCGGGTTGGCCGGTCTGACTGGTACGCGACATCGTGAGTGGCGGAACGCGATTATCACCGGAGGGAAGCATAATGAGACGTCCAGGTAAAACCCGGTAATCCGCATCGTTCGCGGGCTTTGCGGGGAAAATCATATTCGGCTGGCGCAGCGATCCATCCTTGCTATGAAGAACGTAAAGGTAACCAGCACGGGAACTCTCGATGCTAAGGCGCAGGCGCCGCCCCTCAGAATACGTTTCGTAGACGGAGGCGCGTTTTGGTACCGGGCCAGAAGAGTCCCAAACTGTCACTCCAAGAATAACTTCCGTATCCCTGGCTGAATCGGTTGCATCGGTCTGCATCGGCTGCCGAAAATTCCTAAAGTGTTCCTGCCAAAGCAGGAGCTCAGCCCGCGGATCGGCGGATTGTTTAGAAATTTGAGCCGAAGTTATCATGGCGCAACCCATCCAACCCAGGCCAATTACTCTACGAATGAGGGACGTTGTCATCTGTGCCGTACCGATCTCAAGGCCCGATTCGCCATATTCACAAGGTAGCGCAGGACCACCGCAAGGAAGAGAAAGACCATGAAAACGACCAGGGTGTCTGCAGCGCCAAGCGGCCGATCCCCTGTTACGGGCGAAGCATTAAAGAACATGCGGAGCGCAAACGTAGCGGCAATGGCCGGGATCAAAACGCCGCCTAAACGCATCGTCCAGGACTTCGCTTCTGAGACCGTCCTGGTCGGTTTTGGCTTGGCGGCACGCTGCCTCTGATAGGCGCTAATTCCACGAGCCTCATCGATTCTTGGGCCGGACGTCAACAGGCGTTTGCGTTTCGTCTTAACGCTGCGACGTAGTTCCTGCGCATGTTCATTCGTCGGATCGAGTTGAAGTGACTGCTCAGCAGCGGACTGGGCCTGATCCAGCTGTCCTTTTGCGAGATGATCGTTGCCTTCTATGGCCAATTCCTCGGATCGCGATCTCCGCAGGGCCGTTTCGATGGGAGCCAAGTCGAATAAGATCTCTCGAATAGTGGGGTACCGCTCCGAACGGCATTTGGCCATTGCAGTCTGTATAATCTTCTGAAGCTCTGGTGGACAGTTCTGAACAATCGCATCCAGCGGCGGCGGTTCAAATTCGGAGAGGAGATAGATAGTGCGAGTTGGAGAGTCCGCCCGGAATGGCTGGGTGCCTGAGATCAGCTCGTACGCGAGTACCGCCCAGGAGAAGACGTCGGATACAGCGTCCGCTTCATCGCCAAGCAGCAACTCCGGGGCCATGTACTCCAGGGTTCCTGTAATCATGCCGGGGAGAGTGTGCCGGGTCTGGCCCTTGTTGATGAAACGTGAGATCCCAAAATCCAGGATTTTTATGGCATCGCCAGCCAGCAACATCACGTTGCCCGGCTTGATGTCGCGATGGACAACCGCCAGTTGATGCGCATAGTTTAGCCCGTCCGCGATTTGTAGAAGGATGTTGACCTTCTCCCAAATCGACAGCGATGGGCCATCGCGAATAACATGATCAAGACTCCTGCCATCGAGCAGCTCCATCACGAAGTATGGCTGCCCGAAATGGTCTCCGTAATCATGGACCGTAACGATATTCTTGTGCCGGAAGCCTGCCGTCGTCCCTGCCTCCGCACGAAAGCGCCCTGCCATGGCTGTATCGCCGATGGTACTGAGGACCTTTATGGCAACCTGCCGACCCATAACGGTGTCGCGCGCTCGAAATACGGCTCCAAATCCACCGCGACCGAGCGCTCCTTCAATTTGATACTTGCCGATGAGAGACGATCCCTGGGGAGGAATGGGAAGATGTGCTGCCTGGATTAAGGGTGGTTCCGCGAGACGTTCGTAGTTCTCAAGGAGCGATCGAACGTTGCGCGAGATCGAGCTATCGCTGCCGCAGTCTTTTTCCAGCAGCCCAGCACGCTCCTTCGGGCTCGCTTGCGATGCTACTTGGAAGATACTGGTGATCTGCTGAGGCACTTCTCCCGGTGTCTCGCCAATCTTTGCGTTTCCCAGTGCCGCGTCACGGTCTCGGGTGACACCGGCATCGCATTCGCTGATCAGTTCGGGAGCACTTCCTTCATCTCCACGCATTTTTTGATTGTAGAGTATCTATTGAATAACAACCCGTCTTATTTAGCTTTCGATCAACACCCTGAGCCGCCTAGAAAGGCGGCTGCGGGCAAGATTGCCCGCCCCACAAAACTTCAACCGCCGCTTAGGATTACAATTCCGCTTATTGCAGAGCGGGCTGCTTGATTTTTTCCCGCTGTTCGCGCAGCACAGCTTTGCGGCTGAGCTTGATCTTGTTGCCTTCGAGCGCCAGGACCTTGACCAGAATCTGATCGCCTTCCTTTAACTCGTCCTTCACCGCTTTGATCCGGTTCTCTGAAATCTCGCTGATGTGCAGCAAGCCGTCGGTGCCGGGGAAGATTTCGACAAAAGCGCCGAACTCGACCAAGCGCACTACTTTGCCGAGGTAAGTCTTGCCCACCTCCGCCACCGCGCCAATGTCGCCTACCCGCTGCATCGCCTTCTGAGCCGAAACGCCATCGGAGGCGTAGATGTTGACCGTACCATCGTCGGCGACGTCGATTTTGCAGCCCGTCTCATCCACGATGCTGCGGATCATCTTGCCGCCGGGTCCGATCAGTTCGCGAATCTTATCGGTCGGAATATGCAGAGTGTAAATGCGAGGAGCGTACTGCGACATCTCCTTGCGAGGTTCGCCTAGCACGGCATTCATCTTATCCAGGATGTATAGGCGGGCTTCCTTGGCCTGCGCAAGGGCCTCGGTCATGATCTTGGTGGTCACGTTCGGCACCTTGATGTCCATCTGAAGGCCGGTAATGCCCGTTTTCGAGCCCGCGACTTTGAAGTCCATGTCGCCGTAGTGATCTTCGGCGCCAGCGATGTCGGTCAGAATCGCGTAGGCGTCGCCTTCCTTCACCAAGCCCATGGCAATCCCAGCAATGGGAGTCTCGATCGGCACGCCGGCATCCATCAATGCGAGGGTCGCTCCGCAAACGCTAGCCATCGAACTGGATCCGTTGGACTCCATGATGTCGCTCACCACGCGCAGCGTGTAGGGGAACTTCTTGTCGTCCGGTATAACGCTGGCGATGGATCGTTCAGCCAGCGCGCCGTGTCCGATCTCGCGCCGCCCTGGACCACGCATAAACCCAACCTCGCCGACGCTGAAGGGGGGGAAGTTGTAATGCAGCATGAAGCGCTTGGAGGTTTCGGCGGCGTCGAACATTTCGATTCGCTGCTCGTCCTCTTTGGTTCCAAGCGTGACGGTAACCAGCGCCTGCGTCTCGCCGCGGGTGAACAGCGCCGAACCGTGGGTCCGGGGCAGCACGCCGACTTCGCAATCAATATTGCGGACTTCGTTGAAGGCTCGGCCATCGGGACGTCGGCGCGCGCTCAGCATTTCGTCGCGGAAGATGCGCTCCTTGAGAGCCTCGAATATCTTTCCAGCGACGTCCTTGTGCTCCTCGCCAAGCGTCTCGGCCGCTTTCTTCTTCAGATCGTGAATGCGGTGATAACTGTCGAGCTTCTTGTATTTCTTGGTGTCGAGCGCATCGGTTAGATCCGCCCTCAGGCCGGTTTCGAGCTTCTGGTACAGCTCTTTATTCATCTCAGCGCTCTTATATTCGCGCTTCGTTTTGCCGATTTTGCCTTGCAATTCCCGAATGCCGCCCACGATTTTCGCGCAGCACTTGTGGCCATACTCGATGGCGGCCAGGATCTCTTCCTCGCTCGCTTCCTGTGCGCCTGCCTCCACCATGACGATGCCTTCTTCAGTGCCCGCCACCACGATATTCAGCTTGGCTCCGCGAGTCTCGGTGTAGTTGGGCTGGGCAACGAGTTTGCCGTCGACGGAACCGACGCGAACTGCGCCGAGCAAATGATGGAAGGGAATTTCGGAGATGGCGAGCGCAGCGCCCGCGCCGATAATCGCCAGAGTGCTGGGATCGCATTC
Source organism: Bryobacterales bacterium (assembly GCA_038225555.1). Taxonomy (GTDB): domain Bacteria; phylum Acidobacteriota; class Terriglobia; order Bryobacterales; family Bryobacteraceae; genus JANXQZ01. The sequence continues at coordinate 1,920 of JBBRRB010000069.1, read as the reverse complement.
CGGATCGGCCGAAAGAACCATCGCGATCACTTGTGTTTCGTGGCTGTAGCCTTCCGGGAACAGGGGCCTGATCGGCCGGTCAATCAAACGACTGGTGAGAATCTCTTTCTCGGAGGGGCGTCCTTCCCTTTTAATAAAGCCGCCCGGAAATTTTCCAGCGGCGTAGGTATACTCGCGGTAATCTACCGTGAGGGGAAAAAAGCTGGCCCCAACCTTGGGCTCTTCATTGGAAACAGCCGTGACCAGCACGACCGAATCTCCCGAGCGAACGATAACCGCGCCGTTCGCCTGCTTTGCAATCTTGCCTGTTTCGAGGGTGATTTTGCGACCGTCCAGGTCGACTTCTACGGAATGAACCATCTTATGTCCTTTACTCCAGACGGAACTTTCCGTTCCGTCCGCAAAGGATTAAGAGGAGACTGGAGTGAATAGAACTGGAAGGGAGCCGCCCACCAAGGCGGTTTGCCGTACCCAAACTTGAGCTGCGTGCCGCCTAGCGACGAATACCTAGGGTTTGGATCAGGTTCTTGTATCTTTCCGGGTTCCGGCTTTTCAGGTATTTCAAGAGACGCCGCCGTTGGGCCACCATCAGCAGCAATCCGCGCCGCGAGTGGTGATCCTTCTGATGCGTCTTAAAATGATCGTTGAGCTGCAAAATACGATGGCTCAGAATCGCTACCTGCACTTCTGGCGACCCAACATCCGTTTTGTGGATGCGGTGCTTTGCTACGATGCCCGTCTTGACTTCAGCCGCCAGTGCCATGCTCGAAAAAATACTCCTCGTCTTAACTTAATCTCTTTTTATACCCTCTCAGGATAACATAGGCCGGAAGCGCCTGTGCGAATAAAGAGTTGTGAGGGCATTCTCGAAAATGCCTCACTGTTGTTCATGGAGATTTCCGTCTTTTGCTTGAATCCATTTTCGCTCAGGAACTCGCGCTTACGCTGGCGACATCGCAAGACCGTATCGAAGGTAGAGAACCGGCGGGAGGAGCGAGGCGCTGGGAGGAGTGGCGCCGCTTGAAAGCTACTGGCGTTCCGCGTACACTATTTCCGAGCTTTGCGGAGCCGATAAATGCACCAAGACCCCGTCGGTGAGCAATTGCTGTCCGGTCAGATTGAATGTCCGTGAATCGTTTTGGAAATGGACTTGGTACACGCGGGCGGAGGTTAATCCTTTCAGCTTTACTAAAAACGAATCGACGTCGCCGCCTTCACGAGTCACAATTGCCACTGCGTTCAACCCCAGATACACGCTCTCAATCGCGTCAATCCGGCCGGGTCCCGGGGCGGCTGTGAGGTGGAAGACTTTTCCCGCTTGGATATCCCCGCGCGCCTGCTTATATGCTGAAATTTCCCAGGATGCAAAGGACATCTGGTCCGGGGTCATCTGGTCCAGCTGATTCATAAGATGCCAGGGCCCGCCGAACATGTAGCTTTGGGTGCTGTAGGTGGTCGAAGGAACCTCAGGAGAATATCGGTCGGCGAAGCGCGGAGGAAACGGATAGGTTGCCCCGAACACGCCCTGTCGGGAACCCAAAGCGCCGGAAGCATCATTCGTGATCGATGTTACGTAATTCTGCACCATCTTAAACGTCATCATGTTGCCGCCGTTCTCGCAGTTCTCCCAGGAAACACCCGGCCGCTGACGAAGCACCTCCTCGACCACCGCATCGATCCCCTCTACCGAGTTCGCGTAGTTGCTGTCCGCCGCGTCATGGGTATGCGTGGTCTTGGTGCAGTTTTTCACCATGTTTTCGCCGTCTTGCAGGATCCAGTCCACGCTGTATTCGTCGATGACGCGAATAATCTCGTTCACCGCCCAGTTCTTGACCGGGGTATGCGAGAGGCACAAAGAGAGCGATCCGAAGTAGTTGTCGCTCTCGGATGAAGTCCAGTCGGAATTCACTTGCAGGATCG
>JBBRRB010000068.1:0-30389 GCA_038225555.1 Bryobacterales bacterium | reverse complement strand
CGGGTCGCTTCCCAGCGTTGCCCTATCCTCTGCTGCGGTCAGGACCAGTGTGCCAAAGTGAAATCAAATTGCCAAGTCGTGGCGAAAATCACGCCCGCGTCAGCTATTATGTTCGGTAACATTTCAATTTGAGGCAACACGTAGGGAATTTTAATTGTCGCCCATCAGTTCGGCATGGACCAAGGAGAGCCGGCACGGCGGAGTCGGCGGGTTGCTTAAGCGCACCTTAGGATCAGTTGTGGGAGCGGTGGGACAAAGTCGAAATCGTAGATACCCAAAGAACAGCTGGGTCGCTTGCAGACGCCATGCAAAGCCGTGTCCGGAACGGCGGACGACGATATCGCGTTGTTGCACTATCTCGCGATTCATGCCTCGGATCATTTGGTCACCTTTCAGCACGCTTGACGACGAGCCACTCACGGTCAAACTGAAGGGCAGGTTAAAGACGACCGATTCGTTGTCCATCTAGCGGATCTCGCTCCCATCGACGAGTCCCAGCACAGGTCGTCGGACGCTAGCATTCTGGGCACGACACCAACATCCGCCTTGAAGCGGATACCCGATTGGACAAATGGGTTCCTTGACAGGCTCGCAGTCAAACTCCTGCGACGGCTCACCGGAGGCGAGACCGTTCCCGACCAAGCATCCATTTCGGTGGCGGCCTCGGCAACCGGTAGGACATTGATGGATAGAAAGCTCGGAAACCGGTCCTAGTATCCGAAGGCTCTGACCGCTCATAGCCACCCCTTCGCTCCAATGTTCGTTGGCAGCGCCCGGATCGCGCCGACGCCGACAATCCAGTTTGCGCTGTCGCGACCTGCGAAGCCGGCGCAATCGGGAGGTGAACAACGATGGTAACCTGAAGAGTCTGCGGAATTCGGTTTCCCTCAAGTACTCGACGAAAATTCAGTCGCGGGGTTCAGTCTAACGCCTACGTAAAGACCACGCCGATCCACAAAGGGACATCACGAAATGGAAAAGGAAGGGCCACGTATCCTGCTCGTTGATGACGAAAAATCCATGCAGGATATTCTCGGTGTTACGCTGCAGTCGGCCGGCTACACCCTCTACCCGGTTTTCACTGGTGCTGAGGCCCTCCGAAAAGTTCAGTTGGCCAGGCCCGGGCTGATCCTGCTCGACTTGTTTTTGCCCGACATGGATGGCAAGGAAGTCTTGAGAAGTCTGCGCGAATGGACAACGACGCCTATTGTCGTGATGTCTGTTCGACATGAGGAATCCGAAAAGATCGCGTGCCTGGATGCGGGCGCAGACGATTATCTTACGAAGCCTTTCACAATGGGAGAACTACTGGCTCGTCTGCGGGCGGCCTTGCGGAGGGCGTTTGGCAGCGCAACGATCGAGGTCTTCAAGGCCGGTGACCTCAAAGTCGATTTCAACCGGCGAGAGGTCTTCGTTCGAGACGACCAGGTCAAACTGACGGCTACCGAGTATGACCTTTTGAAGGTACTCGTTCGCCATGCAGGACTCGTCAGGACGCACCACCAGTTGATCCGCGAACTCTGGGGCACCACCCATTATCAGGACGCCGTGCACCTGTTGCGGGTGACCGTGAGCAATCTACGAAGGAAACTGGTTTGTGACCCAAAATTTCTCCGCTATATCGTGACCGAACCGGGCGTCGGATATCGGCTTCGGACCGATTCCGAGTGGATCGGGGCGAGAGAGGGTCAGTGAGCTCGGAGAACACAGATTCGACTAAATCAGTTGCGAATGGGGTTGAACGTTCGCTCAAGTCACTCCTTCGCCTCAGCGACAGGCTGAATTCGATTTTCGATCTTAACAGCTTGTTGGATGCGCTGGTCGAGCAGATGCTGGAACTCACAAACGCCGAAAGCGGCTGCGCGGGTTTGCGAACAGCAAAGGGAATGGCCTGCGACCATTTTTTGCAGGTCTCCTGCGGAGTGCTTGCCGTTGTGAATTTATCCCAGGATTACGCTTCTGGAACCGGCTGGTCTCATTGGGTCCTCACCAATAGAACTCCCTATCTTACGAACGACGCCTTGAATGACCCAGTGATCTTGCCGGAAGTTCGTGAGCGGCTTGGCGTGAAATCCGGCATGTGCATTCCGATCATAGACAGCAGGAAAGAAGTGATTGCCTTTTTTGAGGTCCACAACAAAGAGTCGGGCGGGGAGTTTAGTAGACAGGATTTGGAGAATGGTCTGGCCGCCGCGCAAATTGCATCGCTGGCGATTCAAAATGGCTTGACCTACCTCAAGCTGACCGCGTTGGCGGCATTCAGCCGATCTCTGACTTTGACGAGCGACCTGGAACAGGCATTGGAGGTTATCGGCGAGCATCTCGAAATCAATTTCCACCGCGCGGCGGCCATCTTCTTGCCCGCCGATCAGGGCACGAACGCGTCGTTGGTACAGCGATTTCGAACCCCCGATTTCCCAGCAACGGCCAAGGAGTTGGAATCAGCCATCTGGTGCTGGCAGCACGGCCAGGAAGCGGGTGCGGATACGACCGCGGTACCGGACGCAGCCGCACATTACCTCCCGCTCGCCATTCGAGGGCGGGTCATCGGAGTACTCGGATTGATGCCCCGACCCGGTGCCTGGATCTCCACACAGCAACGCGAGCTTTTGGCGGGATTCGTGGGGCAGTCGGCTTTGGCTATTGAGCGGGGGCTCTTGGAGCAGAGAGTACGCCGTCTTCGATTCCTCGATGAATCGGACCGGGTGCAGAATGCGCTTTTTGCGGCTGTCTCCCACGAGGTTCGGGCGCCGCTGGCCGCGATCACTGCGGCGGTGAGCGGCATGTTGAACCCGGTCGCGCCCCTTGACCGAGCTCATGAGCGACAACTCCTGCAAACGGTCGAATACGAAGCGAAGCGCCTGCATCGACTAATGAACAATCTGTTGAACGTGACTCGCCTTCAGACGGGGGGGTGCGAGTAAGACTTGAACCATGTGATTTATCAGACGTCGTAGGCGCGGCGTTGGAAGATTTGGGAGAACAGGCGCAGACCCGACGCGTTTCTATCGAGATTTCATTGGATGTGCCTCTGGTTCCAATGGACTTCGAACTGATTAAACAAGTTCTGGTAAACCTCTTCAGCAACGCGTTCAAGTTCTCCTCGCCCGATGAATCGATCCATCTGGGCGGCCATTTGATAGACGGGGAGTTAAATGTATCCGTGGCTGATCGAGGGCGGGGTGTGCCGCTGGAAGATCTTGATCGGGTCTTTGGGAAGTTTCAGCGGCTTGAGGAATCTAGTTTCGCCGATGGCCTCGGGCTGGGGCTATCGATCTGCAAAGAATTTGTTGAGGCTCATCGGGGACGAATTTGGCTAGAAAACAATCCAGAAGGCGGAACCATTGCGCGATTCGTTCTACCGGGGCAGGAATCCATCAATTTCGCTTGAGAGCGCAATGTTCGGGCGCCATCGAAGACAGCAGGAAGCCAACGAACCTTCAGACGGCTTCGGGCCGACCACCTGAGACAGGAGTATCGATTCGGGCCTCACTTAAAATTAACCTGACCGGCGATTCATGATACTTGCGGGCTTGCTGCTGTTTGTTCCGATCTCCCTGGTCTTAGGCTATTGGGTTCACGCGTCGCCGCTCTTGGTTTTTGTCACTGGTGCGATTGCGATCATAACCCTCGCTAACTGGATTCGGCGGGCCACCGATAACTTGGCGAGCGGGGCGGGACCCGCTATTGGCGGTCTGGTAAACGTCACGTTTGGAAGTATTGCGGAATTGATCTTGGCTCTTTTTGTACTGGCCAGGGGCGACACTGCCATCGTCAAGGCACAAATCACGGGTTCATTGATCGGTACCAGCCTGTTGGGACTAGGCGCGGCGATCATTGTGGAAGGTTGGAAACGCGAGAAGCAGGTCTTTCAACGGGAACGCGCAGGATTGTTGGGCAGTCTGCTGATCCTGTCTATCATTGGGCTGATGCTTCCGGCCCTATTTGACTACACGGAGCGCAGCTCATTTGCCCACCCAAACACTGGGGCGCTCGATGAGAAGCTCAGCCTCAGCGTTTCGGTCATCCTAATCCTAGTCTATTTAGCGAATCTTGTTTATACCCTCGTAACGCACCCCGACGTCTTTGCCCCTCGAAAATCACAGGAGAAGCCAGAATGGCCGGTCTGGAAGTCTTTGGGGGATTCTACTCGGCGGGACTGCTGTTGTGGCAATAGAGGCGGATTTGATTGCGGCGAGCCTGCGAGGGACCGTAAGTCAGGTAGGCCTTGGTTCCTCGGCATCACCGTGCTTGCGGTCATTGGCAATGCAGCAGAGATCATCGCGGCAATGTACTTCGCGCGACAAGATAGGATGAATCTTGTCATGGGACTCTGTATAGGCTCGACGGTTCAAGTAGCTCTCTTGCTTGCACCAGCCCTGGTCCTGATCTCGCACTTCATAGGCCATCCAATGAACTTGGTTTTTACGAATCCCCTCGATTTGATCGCTGTCGCAGGTGCCGTGCTGGTAGTAAATTCCATTGCCTCGGATGGGGAGACTACATGGTTCGAAGGAGTGCTTCTTGTTTCCGTTTATGCTCTGTTCGGGCTGGCCTTCTTCTTCGCCACACCTTGACGCCATTTTAAAATTCCTTGTCGAGCCAACCACCCCGAAAGCCGGCACGACGAAGTCCTTCGCCGATATGCACGCACTTGCGGACCGTGTTCCAAATCAGCTCCGACTCGTAATTTGCGATCATGAGGACGATAGGTCCCTGGTTTAAAGCAAAGATCCAGGGAGATATCCAGCCAGGTTTTCTATTTCTCGATTCAGGATAGGTCGGATTGAAGCTTGCGTCGAAGCCGTAGGCGCTTTGGCGGACCAAATCCAGCCGCTCGATCGCATGCCGCAGGGTGTCCACAACAATTTCAGGGGCAAAGGGCAATGAGGCGGCAACTGCCCACGGCGAAATAGTGCCATCATCGGGCCCAAGCGGAGCTCCTCTGGCCATGTATCCGTAAAATTCCCGGCGCACGTCGTTGATATCGCGTACCGCCGGTCCCGGCCCATCGCTGGCAGTGAATCCCCACGCAAACGCAGAATAGTGAGCAAACCCGAGCGGATTCTCAATGGCGTACTTCCTTTGGACGTGGGTTGCGCGTCGGCTATTTTCAAAGTAATCGATACCCGCGCGACAGTTCGCGGCGTCTCGTATTCCCCGGCAATCCAGCCAAATTTGAGAGAGCTGATGAATGAAGAGTGGCCCGGCGTAGAGCATCTCCGTCCCGTAAAATGTCTTCCATTGGAACGTCGAGGTCCACTCGTGATAGCCTGCGGGGTCGATTGCGAAAGTAGGCGATCCTAAAGCCAGAATGTACAGAATGTGGGCCTCGCAGTATCCGGCGGCCCAGCGATACGGGAGAAACCCGGACTCCGGTTTCCAGCCGTGGGTGATTGTCTTCTTCCCATCGAGCGCCCACCTCCAATCGACCCGCCGGTAAAGGCTATCGGCCAACTGGCGGATTTCGGTTTCGGCAGAATTGTCGCGATCGAAATAACTGGCCGCCGTCAGCGCGCCGGCGATCAAGATCGCCGTATCAATGGTTGAGAGCTCGCAGTTCCACGCGCGCCTGCCGCTCCGTATATGGAGAAAATGGTAATAGAAGCCCTTGTATCCGGTCGCATCTGCCTGCAGCCCCTGCGGGCTGGCATGAAAGAATCGCAGGACTTTCAGAACTCGCCGAACCGCCTGATTACGCGATAGAAAATTTCGCTCTACCGCGACGATGTAGGTACTGAGACCTAAGCCCACGGCTGCGATGCTCGAGGGCCATCGCGCCTTAGTTTTGTCCGCGATCAGCCCAGTGTAATGATCCACCTCCTTGAGAAAATATTTGAAGGTGACCCGGCAAAGTTCGCCAAGCATCTCCCCATCCGTGCCCTGCGGATTCATTACCGGCAGCTTACGGCCGCCTGCTGTTTTCTTCTCGGCGATGATCGGATTATTCAAATTCGAAAGTAACCGCCGCTACGCTTTGCGGCGGCAGGGCGACTTCAAACTCGAGATTCTCCTTCTGGCGCGTCCACGACGGGGATTCATTGCCCAGCAGAGACGCTCGATTCAATTCTCAACCTGCATCGCTCTTAGATAATCTGGCTCACCCATCGTATACCACAGCGCGCGGATTTGTGTGGTCCTCATCGGTTCGTCGATCCACGAGCTTGCCGACGCGGGCACCCGAAAGAGGCGCAAACGAACAAACTCAGTTCGAATGAGATGTACCCAGGACCAACCCACGTGCTTCCATCAGGGTTCTGGCTGCCAAGGCTGCGGCAAAAGGTTGGTCATGCAGCGGGTCGCGGGCATGATGAGGATCTCCTTGCCGGCCGAATTAATTGAAGCGCCAGCGTTTCGCCACCACGTCCGACTATCCTCGCCAGCGCGCGGCGCAGGAGGCGATTTGTCAGATCGTCGCACGGCGGTCCGGGTTCCTCCCAACGACTCGCTGTACAGGCCGCTTTTCCGCACTGATGATACGAATAACAGACCGGGCGATCATTAATTCCTCGTCAGTATGGATCACCCGCACCGTGACCCGCCCGTTTTCTTTCGAAATAACGGGGTTATTCTTCGAATTGCGCCGGGCATCCATTTCGATGCCAAGGAAATCGAGCCCACGGCAGATTCGCGCTCGGATGCGCGGTGCGTTTTCGCCGATGCCCGCCGAAAAGACCAGCGTATCCAGTCCACCAAGCGCGGCAGCGAAGGAGCCGATCCACTTCTTCGCCTGGTAGCAGAACAGCTCAACTGCGCTCGCTGCGTGGAGATCGAAGCGTTCACGTGTGCATAAATCGCGAAGATCGGAACTGGTTCCGGATACTCCGAGCAACCCCGATTCGTGGTTCACCATCTTTTGGAATTTCGCGGCAGTCACGTGCTCTGCACGCGATAGGTAGTAGACAAGACCAGGGTCGAGGTCTCCCGTCCGTGTGCCCATCATCAGCCCCGCCGCTGGGGTGAATCCCATACTGGTATCGATGCTCTTCCCGTTGCGCACGGCTGCCAGGCTGGCGCCACTGCCAAGATGCGCGAGGATGACCCGGCCCTTCAATGCAGCCGGGTCCAGCCTGCTGAGCTCTTCCATCAGGAACGCGTAGGACAGACCATGGAAACCATAGCGCTCGACGCCCTTGGCTGCGTAACGCCGCGGGATCGGCAGCAGCTTCGCAACCGGCGGCATGGTGCGGTGAAATGCCGTGTCAAAGCACGCGACCTGTGGCAGTTTTGGGTGCCGCCGCTCTAACGCCTCGATGAGAGCAATCTCGCGCGGAAGGTGATCAGGATCGTACGCCGTAATTCGGCGAAGTTCCACAAGCAGCTTTGGGGTAATGCGCTCTGGTTCGGAGTGCTTCATGCCCTGCACCACGCGATGGCCCGCCGCCTTAACCGATGCGAAAACCGGTTGTGAACTCAGCCAGTCCAACAGGAAATCCACCGCTGTAGCATGGCTCCTTGCGACCACGGGCACGAGGATTTTTGCTTTTCCCGTCGGATCGTCGGCGGTTAGATTCGTACCTGCAAGGCCGATGCGGTCGATCTTGCCAGCCAACACCACTCCGAGTTTGGCTTGTTCATCTTTACTTGTCTCGTAAATGGCGAATCTGATGCTCGAGGAGCCGCCATTAATCGTGAGGATGCACGGCGAAATGGCTTTCATTGCATCACGTCGCGGCTGCAGGAGTCTGCCAGGAACCATTCGGCCTCGGCTTGTCGATCAAAAGAGTCGTGAATGGACATCGCGGACGAGTCTCGGTGTGGAAAATGATCGTGCGCGTCGGGCAAAATCGCCCGATTCGTGCCGCCGATACCGGCGCCCACGAGGATTTGATTCGGCGCTTAGCCTTCGTGTTTGGAATAGTGTTTCAGCAAATCCAACAATTTGGAGGCAGCCGCAGGAGATTTCACGTTTTGCATCAGGATCTGGCGGTTATGCAGGGGCTTGCCATACAGTTCCTTGTTGGCGTCAAGATCGTTGCGCAGGGTAGATCCACCGAGGGACACGCCAGCGAAGACACCATTCGACCGTGACCACGAAAGAATCTTCGTTTTCATTTTGGCGTCGGTTTCGGCGCTGGCAGTGCGTCCTACTGGTCCGGCCGCAACCTCAGCGGCGCCGCCCAGTGTGAACTTGCTGTCCATAAGGCTCTTCATCCCGCTCTCATTCATTACCAGCAAAACAACATCCGTCTCTGAGCCGCCGATCTGCCACCCGACACTGCCGCCTTCCATGCGGACAGCGGCCGGAGCGCCCCATCCATTATTTCGACTGTTTCTGCAAACGACAAAACCTCGTCCGTATTTAGCTCCGACGATGAAAGCCGCCTTTTTCACGCTCGGGACAATGACGATGCAGTGGGCGTCTTCGAGTAGTTCTTGGGGAATGCCCTTATCCGGACTTCCCATAACTTCAGAGAGAACGCCGGCAGCGTCATCTAATCGCTCAGCAGAGGTGTCCGCCCAAACTGGAAGTCCGATCAGGAAGATGCCTGACACGGCCAGTACTCCAATCGGCTTCAGCATACTCGTTTTCTTGATCAACATACTATCTCCTTGAGGTGGGCGCTGGTGTTGTACCGGGAATCCCCAACCCCAGTCCAACTGTAGAAAGAATCGCGTCAATATGCCGTCAAAACGTTCTTTGCGTCAGGGCGTCACGGCGGGATTATGCCAGGAATGAGTCGGCCCGAGGATAGCGCCAGCCTCTTTCGGCCCCCAACTGCCACACTTGTAGGGGTGGACCTGGTGGTGATGCTTGAGGACCGGATCGACCACCGCCCAGGAAGCCTCGACCGCGTCTTCTCGTGTAAAGAGCGCTCCGTCACCGATCATTGCGTCGCCCAAAAGCCGCTCGTAGGGCGCTTCCCCTCCGGGTTGTTCGTCAGACAGATAGAGTTCTCGCTGGTCCCCGACGAACTCCTTCCCCGCAAGCTTCACGCGGGCGGCGAAAGCGATGGCCGCGTTAGGGGAAAGACGGAAGCGAAGGTAATTCGCCCGGCCGGATGTCGGTTCAGAGTCGGCGAAGAGCTTCTGCGGCGGCGGCTTCAGTTCCACAAGGACCTCGGTGGCGGTCGCCGGCATATACTTGCCGGAGCGGAGATACCACGGCACTCCTGCCCAGCGCCATGAGTCGATCGAAAGCCGTAGCGCACAGAACGTTTCGACGTCCGACTTCTTCGCGACACCGGGCTCGTCGCGGTAGCCCGTGTACTGACCGCGCACCACATCATCGCTCTTCAGCGGTCGCATTGCTCGAAAGACTTTAGCCTTCTCCGTGTGGACAGCTCCAAAGTCTCTGCCGGCCGGTGGCTCCATCGCGAGGAGCGCGACGACCTGAAAGAGGTGGTTCTGGATGACATCCCGCAGGCAACCAGCGCTCTCGTAAAAGGCTCCGCGGCCTTTCACGCCGAAATCCTCTGCCATGGTCAGTTGAACGCTGGCGATATAGTTTCGGTTCCAAATCGGCTCCAGAAACGAATTTGCAAACCGGAAGTAGAGGATGTTCATGATCGCTTCTTTGCCGAGAAAGTGATCGATGCGGAATATGGAATCTTCCGGGAACACCGACTGCGCGACCTTGTTGAGTTCCCGCGCGGAGGCAAGATCGCGTCCGAAAGGCTTCTCGACAATGACACGCGCGTGCCTGGCCAGGTCCGCAGATCCAAGTCCCTGGATTACGCTTTCAAAGAGAGAGGGCGGAATCGCGAGGTAATGCGCCGGGCGGCGAGCTTTGCCGAGAGCCGCCTTCAACGCACTGAACGTCTCCGGGTTTTTATAGTCTCCGCTTACATAGCTCAGCAAAGACAGCAGATGGTTGAAGGCGCGCTTATTATCAATCCCGCCTGAGTGCTTGATGCTGTCAGTCACGCGCTTGTGGAGGCGATCCAGGCTCCACTTCGGAAGGGCAACGCCGATTATCGGGACCGCTAGCGTGCCCCGTTTCACCATCGCGTAGAGTGCCGGGAAAATCATTTTGTGAGCGAGGTCTCCCGTGACACCGAAGACCACCAACGTGTCTGAATGAGAGGTCGTCATCAATCGGCCTTCGTGGTTTGACTAGGCGGTACGGCATGTTTTTCAACGTGCCCACCGAATTGATAACGAAGCGCGGACAGTACTTTGTCGGCGAAGTCACCTTCGTCTCGCGAACTGAAGCGTTCGTACAGCGCGGTGGTGAGGACGGGCGCCGGGACCGATTCGTCGATGGCCGCGGCTATTGTCCAGCGACCTTCACCTGAGTCCGATACGCGCCCGGCGAATTTTGCCAGGTCCGGGCTGTCAAGGAGCGAGGCGGCGGCGAGATCAAGAAGCCACGAAGCGATCACACTACCACGCCGCCAGACTTCTGTGACATCCGCCAGGTTGAGATCGTACGGATAGTGCTCCGGATGGCGAAGCGGTGCGGTTTCCGCATCGGAAGCCCGCTGCTGCTTGCCGATGTTTGCATGGCGAAGAATGTTTAACCCTTCCGCGTACGAGGCCATGATGCCGTACTCGATGCCGTTGTGGACCATTTTGACAAAGTGACCGGCGCCGCTCGACCCGCAGTGGAGGTATCCATGCTCGGCGGTACCGCCCATTTTCTCCCGACCAGGTGTTCGCGGGGCCTCGTCGATGTTCGGCGCCAGGGCGGCGAAGATTGGGTCGATCCGGCGAACCACCGTTTCGTCGCCGCCGATCATCAGGCAATAGCCCCGCTCAGCCCCCCAGACTCCTCCGCTGGTCCCGACATCCACGTAATGGATGCCTTTCGCCTTGAGTTCGCCCGATCGGCGCAGATCATCGAGGTAATAGGAATTTCCGCCGTCAATAATCACGTCACCGCGATCGAGGAGCGGGATGAGGATTTGCAACGTCGGTTCGACTACCGCGGCGGGCACCATCATCCAAACCGTTCGCGGTGACTCGAGCTGACTCACGAGATCCTTCAGCGACGCGGCGCCGACCGCTCCATCTTTGGCGATCGTCTGTACCGCTTCCGTCTGCAGGTCGTAAGCGACGCACCGGTGGCCAGCCTTCATGAGACGCCGCACCATGTTTGTTCCCATCCGGCCCAATCCGATCATGCCCAGTTCCATAATTATTCTGTCCTCTGGTTTAGCCTGCGGTAGCGCTGAATGAGCGTATTGGTCGAACTGTCGTGATCGAGTGGCACGTCATCGCCAGAGGCGAGTTCCGGGACTATTTTCTCGGCCAGGACCTTGCCCAGCTCCACGCCCCACTGGTCGAAAGAATCGATTTGCCAGACGGTGCCCTGAGTAAAGACGCTGTGCTCGTAGAGGACAATCAGTTTTCCGAGAGTTTCCGGCGTTAGACGTTCGGCGAGGATTGTGGTGGAGGGACGATTCCCCTCAAAGGTCCGGTGCGGCACAAGCCATTCGGGTGTTCCAGCGGACCGGACTTCTTCCGGCGTGCGGCCGAAAGCGAGCGCCTCCGCCTGCGCAAACACGTTGGCGAGCAACAGGTCGTGGTGTTTTCCCAGCGGATTGAGAGGATGCACGAACCCGATAAAATCGCACGGGATGAGCTTTGTGCCTTGATGAATGAGCTGGTAAAAAGAATGCTGCCCATTGGTGCCCGGCTCGCCCCAGTAGATGGGTCCCGTCTGGTAGTCGACCTGATCTCCCCTGAGCGTGACGTGTTTGCCGTTGCTCTCCATAGTCAGTTGCTGCAGGTATGCAGGGAATCGTTTCAGGTATTGTTCGTACGGCAGCACCGCTACCGTCTGAGCGTCAAAAAAATCGTTGTACCAGACCGCAAGTAGACCCATCAGGACAGGCAGATTCTTTTCGAACGGTGCGGTGCGGAAGTGTTCATCCATCGCGTGAAAGCCGGAAAGCATGGCCTGGAACTGTTCGGGACCTACTGCGATCATTGTGGACAGACCGATCGCGGAGTCCAATGAATAACGGCCGCCAACCCACTCCCAGAAGCTGAACATGTTGGCGGTATCGATCCCGAATTCCTCGACCTTCGCGGTGTTGGTAGAGACTGCGACGAAGTGCCGCGCAACCGCCTTGTCATTCTTTAACTTGTTGAGCGCCCATTCGCGAGCCGTGTGCGCATTCGTCATTGTTTCGAGCGTGGTGAACGTTTTGGAGCAAACGATGAACAGGGTCTCCTCAGCATTCAGATCGCGTGTTGCCTCGACAAAGTCGGTGCCATCCACATTCGAGACGAAGCGAAACGTAAGATCGCGCTGGCTGTAATACTTCAGCGCCTCGTAAGCCATCACGGGACCAAGGTCTGAACCACCGATACCGATGTTAACTACATTGCGAATACGCTTGCCCGTATGGCCTTTCCAGTTGCCGCTTCGAACCTGGTAGGCGAACGCGGCCATCTTGTCGAGCACCGCGTGAACCTCGGGAACGACATCTTTGCCATCGAGGGAGATTTGCTCGCTTTTCGGAGCGCGTAGCGCGACATGCAAAACGGCGCGCCGCTCGGTAACGTTGATTTTGCCACCTGCGAACATTGCGTCGATGTGCTGGCGCAGTCCCGACTCTTCTGCGAGGCGGATGAGAAGATGGAGCGTCTCGCCTGTGATTCGGTGCTTGGAGTAGTCGAAGTACAGATCCAGTGCCTCCAGCGCGAAGTGCAGACCGCGCTCCGGATCTTGGGCGAAAAGCTGCTTCAGATCTAAATTCCGTATTTTTGTAAAGTGTGCGTCCAGAGCAGTCCAGGCCAGGCGGCGGCGGAGGGGAACGATAGTTTGCGGCGATTGGAGATTTGTCATGCCGCGCTCCACAATCTCTTACTCTTTTCCCTAAAACCGCCGCGGTGCAATTCTGTTGTCAGAGGGATTCTCCAGCGTGCAACTGCGGGGTGGCCTTGTCCTGCGCTTCCTGATCTTCTATGCAACGGGCCGCCCAGGGGACAGCTTCGAGCCGGACGGGATCGATCTCACGTCCGCACACAATACATTTTCCATAGGCGCCATTTTCGACGCGCCGCAAGGCGATCTGCACTTCTTCCAACGTCTGCGAAACGATGCTCCCTTCTTCCAGGGCTTCCGACACGCCTTGGGCAACCGTAGCGGCATCGGTGTAGTCTCTGACCTCGGGTTTGCCTGCGACACGCGCCTCTGTCTCGAACGCAGCAACGGCCGTTTGACACTCTTGCTGTTTTTCAAGAAGCTTCATTCGAAAATGCTCAAGATTCATCCCGTCCGCACCTTTCACTTTGTGCTCGAATCAAGCGCCACTCCGCCAGCATCCGCTTTGCCTGTGGTTCCCGAGAGCCAATAGGGGGGCCGGCCGTAACCAACGTAGAGCCGGTTTTCATACTCCCGCGTGATTGGCATGGATTCGACATACGTGGGAGCGTCTTTTATAGCCTCGCGGGTGACGGCAACGTGGACTTTGGACTCGGCCCAGCTGACGCGTTCAATCCATTCGGGTGAAACCAGGACCTTCTTGCCTGGCCACCAATTCCGAGTCGCCACCTCGATGTAACGAATAGTCCATGTCTCCTCGTCCACGACGAACCCCTCCACATGGCCGACTTCGCCGTCGGTCGCCTCGATGTGATAGCCAGTGACAGCTTCATTGCTGCGAAGATGCGAGTCGACGAGCCACTCTTTCTGGATACTATTCGGCGACCGTTCCCCTGAAGTCGCTATTGGTACACCTGAGCCGGGGGTCGCACTTGAGCCCCACAAATAGGGACCGCCCCAATACATGGGATATCCGTAGTATCCGAGGTATTCAGTCTCCTGCTGCCGCGAGACGGGCAGCTGTGTATCGATGTCGGGGCTCTTCTCAACCTGCTTTCTGGTAAGCGCCACATCCAGCCGTCTGGCCGGCCAGTCGGTGCGAACCACGGCGAAAGGCGAGATCAGCACATGCTTGCCGCCAAGCCAGCCGCCCGTATCAACTGTAAGGTACCGAATGGCCCATGTCTCATCGTCGAAGTAGAGTTGCTCCACCGTTCCAAGCTCGCCGTCGGTGGCTCGGATCACCAGACCTTTTATATACTTTGCATTTGTAAGCACTAGTTGCCTCCCATGGCATTCTCGACCAAGTCGTTCTGTTAACGCCGCTACACTATTCCTTGAGATCAGATCGAAGCATCTCGGAGGCCTGAAACCAGTCTTCATTCGGCGAGCCATCCGGACATCCTCTCGCTTGCCAAAGTATATGTGCGAGGGTCGCGGTCTCCTCATATCCGAGTACGGCGTCGTCATGCTGGAGAGCCCCGCCAAGATGTGCCCTTCCGGTTTGCACGTGAGCCGGATGAGAATGCTCCAGCGCTTGCTTGGACCGCTCGTGCCCGGTTAAGTGATCCTGTTTATCGCGGCTCTCCGCGGCGGAACGATGCGCATGAGCTGTTCGGTCGTCTAACTCAGCGGCTCTCTGGTGCTGCTCGGTTTTTGATCCGTTTTTGTGGCGGGTGGACATTCAAAGCCTACCTATCTGCCCGGGCTTGTTGTGGGCGTCTTTCGTAAATTTGTGCGCGTGAATCTGGCACTAAGCAGCTTTGAGCGCGGCCACTTTCGTTTCGATGCAAGCGAGAAGATCTTTCCACGATGCTACAAAAGATTCGGCGCCTTCCTGCTGCAGATCGGCGGCGAGCTTTTCGTCGTCAATACCGGCCTTAGAGAAGTCGGTAATAACTACCTCGGCATCGCCTCCATCAACTGGCAGGACATCGCCCAGCGATCCGTAATCGAAGAATGCAAGGAGTGTCTTTTCAGGAATTGTGTTGATCGTATCCGGAGCGGCGAGCGCCTTGACGTAGAGGACATCGGATGCCGCGGGGTCTTTCGTGCCGGTACTTGCCCAAAGGAGGCGCTGCGGCTCAGCCCCGGCGCCTGCAGCCTTTAGCCATCGTTCCGAAGCGAGCAACTCGCGGTAGGCTTTGTACGTAAGCTTCGCGATTGCAATTCCCAGACGATCTTTCAGTTCATTCGGCACTTTCCCCATCGTCGCCTTGTCCCAGCGGCTGATGAACATGGATGCTACCGAGCGCACCTTCGGATCGAGCCCGGCGGCAATTCGTCGCTCGATGCCGCGCAAGTACGCTTCGGCCGCGGCGATATAATGGGCGCTTGAAAACAGAAGCGTCACGTTCACAGGCACGCCCGCGAAAATGCTCTCCTCGATTGCGGTAAGGCCTTCGCGGGTTCCGGGGATCTTGATAAAGAGATTGTGTCGGTGTGCCTGAGCACGGAGCAGGGCGGCGGCTTTCACGGTGCCGGCTGCATCGTTGGCCAGTAACGGCGATACTTCCAGAGAT
The DNA here is from genome assembly GCA_038225555.1 of Bryobacterales bacterium. Lineage (GTDB taxonomy): Bacteria > Acidobacteriota > Terriglobia > Bryobacterales > Bryobacteraceae > JANXQZ01. Next base: position 15,149 of record JBBRRB010000068.1, on the reverse strand, counting down.
ACCCAGCCGTCCGCACCCCCGGTAGCGTCATAGATCGGATGGAAGAGATCGGCTGCCTGTGTCAGATCTTCAATCGCGAGCTCGAAGAAAAGTGCTTCCCCCGACTTGCCCTCGCCGCTCTTCTTACGGATGGCATCGTCGTAGAACTTTGAGTTTTTGACAGCCAGATCGAAGATGGATGGATTCGATGTCAACCCTGTGACCGAGAGATCGTCGATGTAACGACGCAGCGTCCCGCTCGTCAGGAGACCTCGCGTGATGTTGTCAAGCCAAAGGCTCTGACCGAGGTCATGAAGCTGTTGCGTTGGTTTCACACCTTCACTGTAAGGGAAATGCCGTCAAAAGGACGTCAAAACGTCCCAAGGACACGCTATCCTGACTTACCCGCGTCTCCGCGTTGTATCAAACGCATGACCGCCCTGTGGCGTGTCGGGCGCGTGAAGAACTATATTGACCGCGTCGACAAGTCTTTTCGTCGGCACTTTCAAGAACTGCGGCGACTAGGTTCAGGACCGAGATGTCGTCGTCCACGACGAGAATGTTCTCAATTCCAGCCCCGGAGGTTGACAAGCGTCGCAAAACTGACCGGGTCGAGACTGGCGCCGCCTACGAGAAAGCCGTCAATCTCAGACTGCTCCATGAGGCTTTTCGCATTGTCGGCCTTGACGCTACCGCCGTAGATGACTCGGACTTTTTTCGCTGCCTCCGCTCCGAACCGCGTCTCCGCCAGAGCACGAAGGAAGCGATGCGCCTCAGCGGCGACTTGCGGCGTGGCGGTTGTGCCCTCCCCGATCGCCCAAAGGGGTTCGTACCCAATGACGATACCTGCGAATTGCTCGTCCGATAGCTCGGCGATGCCATCCCGGAACTCCTCCGTCAACTTCACTTCCACGTTCTTCTTCTCGCGCTCACCGACGCACACGATCGGCGTGAGGCCGGCCTCGAGCGCGGCGACGGTTTTTTTCAAAACGGTCTCATTGGTTTCGCCAAAGAAGTGACGGCGCTCGCTGTGTCCCACAATGACGTGGGAACAGCCGGACGCCTTTATCATGTCGCCGCAGACCTCGCCGGTGAATGCACCTTCTTTCTCCCAGTACAGATTCTGGGCACCAATCCGGACCCGAGTTCCGCACGCAGCGGTAACGGCGTTCTTCACATCGAGGAGTGGCGGGCAGATCACAATTTCACAATTGTTGGAGTGTGCAATGGCAGGCAGAAAGTTCGCGAAGAAGGAGGTGGTCCCCATCGGGTTCTTGTGCATTTTCCAGTTGGCGCCGATGAGAGGTGTACGCATGGAACTCCTAGACGCTCACGACCGGGAGCGCCGTAAACTTAGCCGGGTTTGCGACAGCGACAAGAATTCTGCGGATTCTAACCATCAGGCCAACTGGTCTCGCGCCACGAGTATTGCACTGGAGCGCGCTGCCAAGCTGTATGGCTTCGAACTATCCACCATCGGTTCCTCGCCCTCCGCGAATAAGTCTTGCGGCGCGGCGCCGGAAGTATCGACCGCGAGGAGCCACGTCGCAAATTCTGGCGATTGTGGCAGATGAAAGTCGACGCTGTCGGCGCCGGCGTTGAACATCAGAAGGATTCTGCTCTCTGCTTCTTCATCTACGACGCACGCGAAGGCTTTTTCTCTGTGATCGAACCAATCCGGCGTTCCTCCAGCCGGTCCTCGCCACTGGATTGTGTCGTCCGTGTAAAACTGCTCGGTGCTCAGGACCGGGTGGGCGCGTCGAAAGGCGACCATGCCCCGGGCAAAGCGGTAAATGTCGCTATGCTGCTCCAGATAATCCCAGTCAAACCAGCTTGTCTTGTTGTCCTGGCACCAGGCGTTGTTACTCCCGCGTTGCGTACGCCGGAATTCGTCGCCCCCGAGTAGCATCGGCACGCCACGCGAGATGAATAGAGTCACTAGAAAGTTCTTGATCTGGCGTTTCCGAACTTTCTCAATTCCCGCATCTTGCGTTTCGCCTTCAACACCATAGTTATCGCTGAAGTTGGCGTTCGTCCCATCATTGTTGTTCTCGCCGTTGGCTTCATTGTGCTTGTAGCGATAACTCACCAGATCGTTCAGAGTAAATCCATCGTGGCAGGTGATGAAGTTGATGCTGCACTCCGGACCCTTACCGGATTGAGTGTAAATGTCGGCACTGCCGCAGATGCGGTTGGCGAATAAACCGAGCATCCCGTCATCGCCGCGCCAGAAACGCCGGACGTCATCCCGGAAACGGCCATTCCATTCGGCCCAGCGGCGCCCAGAAAAATTCCCCACTTGGTAGGCGCCGGCTGCATCCCACGCCTCGGCGATGAGCTTAATGTCTATGAGAATCGGGTCCTCCGCGATCCGTTCGAGCAGAGGGGCATCGGCCATGAGCCTGCCGCTTTCGTCGCGCCCGAGTACGGACGCCAGGTCAAAGCGAAATCCGTCGACGTGCATCTCGGTGACCCAATATCGTAGGGCGGCCAGAATGTGGTCGCGTACCACCGGGTGGTTTGCGTTGACAGTGTTGCCTGTGCCGGTCTCGTTCCGGTAATAGCGTTTGTCCCCGGAAAGCATGTAGAAGATTTCGTTATCCATCCCGCGGAAACAGAGGGTCGGTCCTAGTTCATCTCCTTCGGCCGTGTGATTGAAGACGACGTCGAGAATCAACTCGATGTTCGCGCGGTGAAGGGCCTGAACCATTTCCTTAAATTCGGTGACTTGTTCTCCCGGACCCAGCCGACTGCTGTAGGAAGCTTTGACTGCGAAAAACACCACCGGGTCGTATCCCCAGTAATTCCTGAGTGGCTTACCGTTTTGCCGAGGGAAGCGATTCTCATTGAATTCCTGCACCGGCATGAGCTCGACGGCGGTGATCCCGAGATCTTTCAGATAGGGAAGTTTTTCGATGAGCCCTCGATACGTTCCGGAGTAACGTGCACTCGAGTTTGGGTTCAGGGTGAAGCCGCGAACGTGCGTTTCATAGATGATCGTCTTCCACCACGGATGCTTTGGCAATTGATCGTCAGCCCAGTCAAACGGCTCCACCATGAACACGGACTTCGGCATGGCCGCCGCATTGTTCTCTGGTGAACGGGTCAGATCTCGCTCAGGTGAGGACGGATCGTATCCGGTGGTCTTCCCGAAATCCCAATTGGCCGACCGGGATATCGCGGCGGCGAACGGATCCAGCAGAAGCTTCGAAAAATTGAAACGCTGGCCTGCGGCGGGCGACCAGGGGCCATCCACGCGGTAAGCATATAGTTGACCTTGCTGCAGTCCATCAACCTCCACGTGCCACACGTCACCAGTCCGGTTATGTGCTGGATCGAGGTCGATCTGCCGCGAGGGGATGTCGTCCTCAGGGTGTTCGAAGAACTCAATGCGAACGCGAGTGGCATGGCGGCTAAAGATGGCAAAATTGACTCCCTTTCCTCGGAGACTGATACCCAAAGGTAAGGGAAAACCAACGAGTACGCCGGGGGAGTCTCTCACCGGAACTGCCCCGTGGTTGGCGCTGTTGCAGAGTTGAGCGGCTTGGAGCGGAACGGCTGCGCCGCTGAATTATCGACGGCCGGAGGCTCATCCGTTTTGAGAAGAAGGCATTTGCCGGATATTTGCTTCGCCTTCCGTGTCAGTTCTCCGAGCGATTGAAACTTTGCGGCGGACATCATGTTTTCGGTACATCGCCATCGCCAATTGCCGTTGGCGCGACCGGGCACATTCATCCACCCTTCACTGCCCAGATTGAGTAGATCTTGCAAGGGCTCGATCGCCAGTGCGGCCACCGATGACCACGCGAGTTCAGTCAGCGCGGGAGCGACTTCAGCACTCTCGCCGGCTGCTCGATTCAGGTACCGCCACAAATTCTGCCGCTGAACATCGGGCAACTCTTCATACCATTCGCGTGATGTTGCATTGTCGTGAGTGCCGGTATAAACCACCGTGTTGCGGACGAAGTTGTGCGGAAGATGAGGATTGTCTCTATTGCCGTCGAAAGCGAATTGCAGTACGCGAGTCCCCGGCACATGCAATGTGTCACGCAATGTTTCGACTTCGGGCGTAATCAGCCCCGGATCTTCCGCCAGAAATGGCAAGCTTCCGAGACTCGCTTCCGCCGCGTGGAAAAAATTCGCGCCTGGCCCCGCGATCCATTTCCCGGACCGTGCTGTTGGTGCACCAGCTGGGATGTGCCACGTGGCTATGAACCCGCGGAAGTGATCCAGACGGATTAAATCTACGTGCAGCAGGAGAGAACGCAACCGGTCGATACACCACCGATAACCAGACGAACGTAGCGCATCCCAGTTGTACACGGGATTACCCCACATTTGTCCGTCTGCGCTGAAATGGTCGGGAGGGACGCCAGCGACAAAGCGCGGTCGCCGCGATTCGCCTAATAGGAAAAAGTCCGGATTCGCCCAAACGTCACTCGAGTCGGGAGAAGCAAAAAATACCAAATCACCGATCAGTCTTACACCCTTGGAGCGGGCGTATTCCTTGAGCTTTTCGGCTTGGCGAAAGAATAGGAATTGCGCAAAACGAACCTGATCCAATTGTTTCCCCAACTCCTGCCTCGCTTTATCCAGGGCGGGGCCCTCGCGCTGCACCAGTTGTGTCGGCCAATCGAGGTAGGACGCCCCGTGATACCGATTTCTTAACGCCCGGAAGAGTGCATAATCGTCGAGCCAGCTTGCATGTTGCGCGCAGAACTCTTCGAAAGCCACACGCAAATCTTTACGCCGGGGTCCAAAGTTTGCCCACGCTCGTTCGAGTAGCCGCTCTTTGAAAGGAACAACCGAGTCGTAGTCAACAGCGCTCGATCCGAAATCAGATTTACAGTCGAGTGCGTCCGGACTTAGCAGTAGGTCATTACCGGCAAACGACGACAGCGGTTGATAGGACGAATTCCCATAACCGGTCGGGCCGAGCGGGAGCGCCTGCCACCATTGCTGGCCAGCCTCATGAAGGCGGTCGATCCACGAATATGAGCGCGGGCCCAGATCGCCGATTCCGTAATCTGAAGGTAACGACGTGACAGGCAATAGCAAGCCCGAAGCGCGGTTTTCCTCCGGAAAAGGCGGGAAACAGGACTTCTCCCTCATGGGCGCTGCCAGAGGATTTGCTCGGCTTCGAGCGGAACAGCCGCACTCCGCAAGCGCGGTATCACGCGAACCGTGTAGTCGCCGGCGGCGCGGCCCACGGGAACTTGGCCGGAATAAATACATCCGGACGGGCTATTCCCGCCCGGCCGTTTCATTTCCTGACATATCGGAGCGCCCCCTTCCGTCCCCTCTGCATAAAGCTGGACTTCTATAGTATTGGGGTCAAGTTCACCGCTGCAGATCTGAACCTCAAAAGAATGATGCTCCCCGTCGCTTCTTACTTTAACTTCGCCGAATCGCAACATGTGCCACCGCTCGGCGAGCGTCTGCTGCCAGTCAACAACCTGCTTGCCTGCCGCACCTTTATCGGCGACTCGCTCGCGGTAAGCAGTTGCCGAAGGGATGTAGTGTTTCTCGACGTATTCGCAGACGGCGCGATTTGCTGAAAAGGCCGGGGTCAGGCGCGCCATACTTTCGCGCATTCGCGCTACCCAGGAGGTTGGAATGCCATTCTCGCCGCGGTCATAGAATTCCGGGATTATCTCGCGTTCCAGCAGACTGTATAACGTTTCTGCTTCGGCGGCGTCCCAGGCCGGGTCGGCCCCATGCTCTTTGCCGTCGCCCAAGGCCCATCCAACTTCAGGCGTGTACGCTTCGGCCCACCAGCCATCCAACTCCGAGAGATTGATGCCGCCGTTGACGAGTACCTTCATGCCGCTGGTCCCGCAAGCCTCCCACGGACGCCGGGGCGTGTTGACCCAAACATCCACCCCCTGCACCAGGTGTTGCGTGAGAAGCATGTCGTAATCGCTAAGAAAGATTACATGGGGACGCGCCTCCGTCTGGCGGATGAAGCGCACCCACTTCTGGATGAGGGCCTGACCGGCCTGATCCGCCGGATGTGCTTTCCCGGCAATTATGAGTTGCACTGGATGTTGCGGATTGGTCAAAATGCGAAGCAACCGGTCCGGATCATGCAGTAGCAGATCCGGTCTCTTGTAGGTCGCAAAGCGCCGTGCGAAGCCCATCGTCAGTGTGTTGGGATTGAATAGATGTCTGGCCTCTTCAACCGCTTCGGCCGGCGCGCCGGAAGCGGCCAGTTGCCGCGATAATCGTTTGCGGGCATATTCCACAAGCGATTTACTGGCAACAGTCCGAAAGTGCCAGAGTTTCGTGTCCGATACACGACGGATATCCTGCTCCAGATGACTCACCGATCCGAGCCAGCGATCTTTTCCGCAAGCCTCCGTCCACAGGCTGTCGGCTGGGGCCGAGTCCCAGGTCGGCATGTGAACTCCATTGGTTACATATCCGACCGGAACTTCCTCTTCCGGCCAGTGCGGGAACAGAGGCTGAAAGATGTGCCTGCTCACCTTCCCGTGCAACCGGCTTACGCCACTGACTGCTCCGCAGCCGCGAATCGCCAGATAAGCCATGTTGAACTTTTCCGAAGAGTCATCCCGATTCTGGCGGCCGAGAGCAAGCAAATCCTCGAGCGAAATCCCGAGCTTCCCGGCGTAACCGCCAAGATATTGCCCTATTAGTTCCGGATCGAAACGATCGAAGCCCGCCGCTACCGCCGTATGTGTAGTGAACAGATTACCGGGGCGGGTAGCAGCCAGCGCGACATGGAAGGGTTGGCCTGTTTCTTTCATGAAATCGCGGGCGCGCTCCAGGACGGCAAAGGCGGCATGTCCTTCGTTTAGATGACAGACCTCCGGTTTTATGCCAATGGCCTGAAGCAGACGCCAGCCGCCGATTCCAAGCAGCATTTCCTGTTGAAGGCGCAGTTCCGGACCACCTCCGTACAGTTCACTCGTAATTCCGCGGTGGGCCGGAAAATTCGCGGCATCGTTGCTGTCCAAAAGATAAAGCTTGACCCGGCCCACCTGCGCCTGCCACGTACGAAGCCATACCGAGTAACCTGGCAAGGCGATCTCGAGCCGCAGCCATTCGCCGTTTGCCTGACGCAATGGCGTGATGGGTAGTTGTCCGGGGTCGTTGTAAGGGTAGAGAGCCTGCTGTGCGCCCTCCTTGTCGATCACCTGGCGGAAGTACCCTTGCTGGTAGAGCAGGCCAACACCCAAAACTGGTACGCCCAGATCGCTCGCCGCCTTCAACTGATCGCCCGCCACATTCCCAAGGCCGCCGGAGTAGATAGGCAGAGCTTCGCTCAACATGAACTCCATGCTGAAGTAAGCGACGCAGTTGAGGGCGGTTTTCGGATGGGTCTTCTGAAACCACGCGGGAGTTTCCGAAGCGCGCCGCCTTGCCGCCACCAAATCATCAACGTTCTTGCGGAAAGCAGGGTTAGCCAGTACCTGCTGGATCTTATCTCTGGATGCGGTTTGAAGAACGACCCATGGGTTATTCGTGATATCCCAGAGTTTCGGGTCCAGTTCCCTCCACACTTCGTCGGTTGCATGATTCCAGGACCAGCGCATGTCGAGGGCGAGTTCGGCAAGGGAATCGAGGCCGTCGATTCCAGCGGCCTGATGAGACCAGGTAGAGGCGTTGGGAAGGTTTGGTTTATTCATAAATGGATACCTGGGATCGACGTGTTGGCGCAATTCTTCATGACTTGCGTTGCCAAATGAGGAAAGCGGCGTTACCTGCCTCGCATTTCCGGATGAAACTTCCGGACGTGAGAGGCGCTTCGTTAATGAGGATTAGAAGTCTCAAAAGTGTCCGAAAGCACCGCCCGCACGTGCATCCCCCCGTTTCTTATACGGAGGAAAGCTTTCGTGAACGCGATTTACGATCCCCAGCCCAAGCCAAGTATGAAGCGAGAAACGTCAAAAGGACGTCAAAAGCAACGGTGGAGTAGCGAGTGCCTTCTGGCCAGTGTCATTATTGACATCGTTTTGATGCCAGATGAGGTAGGTTCAAGACGGCGATTGTACTGCCGTCAAACACCGGCTACGCGTTAAGGAGAGTTTGGAATGCACCAAAACGATTCGATGCCGCACCGTTGGGGAGTAATCCTGGCAGGGGGAGACGGAACGCGGTTGCTCCCGCTGACGCGAAGGATCACGGGCGACGATCGGCCGAAGCAGTTTTGCTCGGTCATGGGGCGGGAAACACTCCTGGAACAGACGCAACTCCGGATTTCCCTTCTCGTTCCGAAACAGCGGACGCTCTTGGTGATGACGCGAGCGCACGAGGCTTTTTACGCCGCCGATGTTGAAGCGCTTCTACCTTCGGAAATGCTCATCCAGCCTCAAAATAAGGGCACCGCCCCCGCAATTCTCTGCAGTTTGCTTCGGCTGCATGAAATGGACCCGGCCGGTATCGTCGCCTTCTTTCCCTCGGATCACCACTTTTCTGACGATGAAGCCTTCGCGGGCCACCTGGAATCTGCTTATGCCGCAGCTGCCGCCCTTCCGGAACGCGTGATTCTCCTCGGTATTCCACCGGACGGGCCGGAAACGGAGTATGGATGGATCGAACCCGGAATATCAACGGGAATGCCCATGCCAAGTTGTGTTTCTCCTGTTACACGATTTTGGGAGAAACCCGAACGGGGGCTTGCCACCTCACTGATGGAGCAGGGTTGTCTTTGGAATAGCTTCATCATGGTCGGCCATATCGGGGCTTTTCGGAGCATCGTCCAGCACGCTCTCCCGGCGATGTTCGAAGCATTTAAATCGGTCCAGCCGTCGGTGTTGACTGCGTCTGAGGGAATGGAGCTGAATAGACTCTACACTCGTATTCCTGCGACATGCTTCTCCCGGGACGTTTTGTCGGTTCAGCCCGACGCTCTCGCGGTGCTTTGTGCAGAGGGCCTCGGCTGGAGCGACCTCGGCGAACCCGGTCGTGTCTTCTCGGTGCTGGAGCGTAAAGGAGTTGCGACGGACTGGGGGATGAAACCGGCCGCGTGACTCGCTAATAAAGGGCTGGCGTAGACAATCCAACAACTGCCACCGGCATGGCGCAGCGAACCGAAAAGGAACAATCATGATGAACCAAGTTAACGGATGGATGGGCGGCGGGATGTGGCTTTGGACCGTTATCGCCGTACTGGTGGTGGTCCTCCTAGTTGTAACGATGAAGAAGACGTCCACGAAATAGGCATGCGCGCAGGTCCCGCACTTGAAGTGAACTGTTCACGACAAGTGGCGTCAGCTCAATTGACTGGTCTATGAACTGGCCTGAGGTTAGATTTCAATGAATAAAAGCAAACCCAAACCGTCGGTGGCGCGCGATGAAGTGGCAAAGAAGGCATATTCGCTCTATCTGAAGGACGGGCGCCCTCCGGGACACGACGTTGAGAATTGGTTGGAGGCCGAAGCTGAAATAGCCAAGTCGCGCTCCAACCATCAGGAAAATCCCCCCTCCACCCCTGAACGAGACAACGCTTCATCCGGCTCGGGTAAAGAATACACCTGCCCGATGCACCCACAGATTGTGCGCAGCGAGCCCGGGTCATGTCCCATCTGCGGGATGGCGCTCGAACCTCGTGTCAGCACTGCGAGCACGGAGGAGATTCCCGAACTCAAAGGCATGCGGCGGCGATTCTGGACAGGCGTCGTCCTGACGGTTCCCGTGCTGATCGCGGCCATGGGAGTGGATATTCCGGGACATCCCCTTGAGTATTTGGCCGCACCAAAGACGTGGACATGGTTTGAGCTGATCCTGTCGACACCAGTGATCCTCTGGGGCGGATGGCCGTTCTTTGTGCGCGGCTGGCAATCCATTGTGCATCGCAGCCTCAACATGTTCACGCTGATCGCGCTCGGTGTGGGCGTGTCTTATGCCTACAGTCTGGTCGCTGCCCTGTTTCCGGGCATATTCCCTGCTGCCTTTCGCGACCCAAGCGGCGGCGTAGCGGTCTATTTCGAGGCGGGGGCTGTCATCGTGACATTGGTTCTGCTTGGGCAAGTCCTCGAGTTGAAGGCTCGCAGCCAGACCGGCGCCGCAATCAAGGCGCTACTGGGGCTGGCACCGAAGACGGCCCGTCTGCTGAGCGATGACGGATCCGAGGCCGATGTACCACTCGATCAGGTGAAGACAGGTGACAGGCTCCGCGTTCGGCCGGGTGAAAAAATTCCCGTCGACGGAGCGGTCCTCGAAGGCGGCACCAGCGTGGACGAGTCGATGGTCTCAGGCGAGTCGATTCCGGTCGAGAAGAAGGCCGGCGACCGTGTGACGGGCGCCACAGTGAACGGAACCGGCTCCTTTGTCATGCGGGCGGAGCGCGTGGGGGCCGACTCCACCCTGGCCCAGATTGTGCGGATGGTCGCGGACGCCCAGCGCACCCGCGCACCGATCCAGAAGCTCGCCGATCAGGTCGCCCGCTACTTTGTTCCGGCGGTGCTCGGCTGCGCAGTGGTTACGTTTGCCGTATGGGCGAGTGTCGGCCCTTCGCCCCGAATGGCGCATGCGCTGATTAACGCGGTAGCAGTGCTGATTGTCGCGTGTCCCTGTGCCCTCGGGCTGGCAACGCCCATGTCGATCATGGTGGCGATGGGGAAGGGCGCCACCAGCGGAGTCCTGTTCAAGAATGCCGAAGCCATCGAATTTATGCGAAAGGTCGATGTGCTGGTTGTCGATAAGACGGGAACACTCACTCAGGGCAAGCCGAAGCTTATGACTGTCCAGCCGGCCTCCGGGCTCGATGAAGCGCAGTTGCTGCATCTCGCTGCCAGTCTGGAACGCGGCAGCGAGCATCCACTGGCCGGCGCGATTGTCGCCGGAGCAGTAGAACGCAAAATCCAGCTCTCTTCGGCGGAAGCGTTTGAATCGTTGACGGGCCAGGGCGTCAAAGCGCGCATCGATGGCAAGCTCGTCGCATTGGGCAACAGGAAGCTCATGGACAGTTGCACGGTCGCCGTAGAGTCTCTGTCCGATGCTGCGGAAGCCTTGCGCACCGATGGCCAGACGGTGATGTTTGTAGCAGTCGACGGCCAGGCCGCGGGATTGCTGGGTGTGGCCGACCCCATCAAAGAGACTTCGCAGGAGGCGATCCGGCAGTTGCACGAGGAGAAGATTCGCGTGGTGATGCTGACGGGCGACAGCCGGACAACGGCGGAGGCGGTGGCCCACAAGCTGGGTATCGACGAAGTGATCGCGGAAGTCCTTCCGCAGGACAAGAGCAAGCAGATCAAGCTTCTTCAGGAGAAGGGGAAATTTGTGGCAATGGCGGGCGATGGAATCAACGATGCGCCGGCGCTTGCGCAGGCTCAGGTCGGCATCGCAATGGGCACGGGTACCGATGTCGCGATGCAGAGCGCCGGCGTAACGCTGGTCAAAGGCGATCTGCGTGGAATACTCCGTGCGCGCCAGTTGAGCCAGGCGACTATGAAGAACATCCAAGAGAACTTGTTTTTTGCTTTCTTCTACAATGCCCTGGGCGTGCCGGTCGCGGCGGGGGCTCTCTATCCATTCACCGGGTTACTCCTGAGCCCCATGATCGCCGCCGCTGCGATGAGCGTCAGTTCGGTTTCTGTCATCCTGAACGCCTTGCGCTTGCGACGGTTGCAGCTCTGAGTGGGTCGGTCAGGCCGCTTTGACCGCAGTCCACTTCCCGGAAGTTTCCATGCCGGCTTCGTAGTCGCCCCGGCGTGCTGCCCTGTTACACCGGGCGCGATGATAAAGGGCTTGTTGTGCCGCCACCACATTTGCCTCCTTACCGCTCCAGATCTCCAGAGCCGGTTGCTGAATGGCGCGGGCAAACGAAAACGCCACCGCCCAGGGAAGAGACCCTTTGAATCGGGCGTTAATCGCATTCAACCGCGCTGAAGCCAATTCACACGATTGACCGCCCGACAGGAAGGCGACGCCCGGAACGGACGCGGGGACCGACCGCGACAGACACTTCACCGTGGCGTCGGCTATTTCGTCCACGCCTTCCTGGGTTGGGCACGTCAGACCTGGAAGCACCATATTGGGCTTGAGAATCATGCCCTCCAGCATCACCTTCTGCATGTAAAGATGGCCGAACACCGTTCGCAAGACTTCTTCCGTCAGTTCACTGCAACGTTCTAAAGTATGAGATCCCTCCATCAGCACTTCGGGCTCGACGACGGGTACGAGACCTGCTTCCTGACACAACGCGGCGTAGCGAGCCAGCGCCTGCGCATTAGCTTCGATGCAACCGCGGCTTGGGATGCCGTCGCCAATGATAATGACCGCGCGCCACTTTGCAAAGCGGACACCCATCTGAAAGTACTCCTTGAGACGGTCGCGCAAGCCGTCCAGGCCCTCGGTGATTTTTTCTCCGGGGAAATCGGCCATTTCCTTCGCCCCTGTGTCCACCTTGATGCCCGGGATAATTCTCGTATCGGCGATGGCCCGGACAAAAGGTTGACCGTCGCTTTTGCTCTGCCGAATCGTCTCGTCATAAAGGATTGCTCCACTGATGCATTCACTGAGACCAGGCGTGGTGATAATCAACTCCCGGTATGCACGCCGGGCTTCCACAGTCTGGGGAATGCCCTGTTTTGCGAATCGCTTGTTACAGGTGGGATTGCTCTCATCCATTGCAAGCAGGCCTTTGTCGTGGGCGACCAGCAAGCGGGCCGTCTCTATCAGGTCTTGAGTATTCATGAGAATTGTGGTCCTTTGGGGCGATTTGAACGAACATCGGCGTGTTTTCGATATAGAGGACCTGTTTCGGCTCGGTCTGAGTGAGGTCAAGAGCGAGCCGGAAGATGTTCGCGTCAGGCTTTCGCAGATGGACGAAACAAGAGGAGACAAAGCAATCCACGAATGCATCCAGTCTGAACGTGCGAATCCGATAGGCATTCAGTTCGAGCGATTCATTGCTGACTACTGCGATCTTCAGCGCATACCTCGACTTGAGCTGATTGATCATCGCGATCATCTCTGGATAAGGCGTCGACTGCTCGCACATGAATTGGCGAAACTGCACACGGGTAAACGGCCGTTTCTCGTAAAAAACGACGAGGTTCAGGTAGTCCTCGAAAGAGAGTTTTCCCTCCTCGTGAATTTCGAATGTCAGGCGATGACGCTCTTCCATTTCCTCCCAGTTCAAATCGAAGCGCTCAACCGCTCGTCTTCGGGCAAGATGATCCCACCCGTTGGTGAGAAGCACGCCGCCGATGTCCACGAACACGCACGTGATCCCTGAACTGTTCTCGATCATCTGCAAATCCAATTGTGTCCCGCGAAACATCAAAAAGGCGTCAATAGTGCCGGTCTCGATCCGCCCATCGATACTTTTGACGTCGTTTTGACCTTTTTCCCGCTATGTTGGAAACAGCGTTATTGGAGTCACGCGTGGACTCGACTATGCGCCGAAGGCTATCCACAATGATCGAAACAACCCTTGACCTACCGAAAGAACCAGCCGTGCACAGCAGTAATGGAGCGGCCGCGAAGACTGAACAGGATCATTCGCTGACACCCGAGTTGCTGGGAAAGATGAACGCCTACTGGCGGGCTGCAAATTATCTTTCGGTCGGCCAAATTTATCTCTACGACAATCCGCTGCTGAAAGAGCCGCTGAAGCTATCGCATGTGAAGCCGCTTGTCGTCGGGCATTGGGGCACGACGCCAGGCCAGAACTTCATTTACGTTCATCTGAACCGGGTCATCAAGAAGTACGACCTCGATATGTTCTACGTGGCGGGTCCCGGTCATGGCGGCCCGGCCATCGTTGGCAACGTCTACCTGGAAGGGACTTGGACCGATATCTATCCGAATGTGACCCAGGACGAAGCGGGACTGAAGAAGCTTTTCAAGCAGTTCTCATTCCCCGGAGGGATCTCCAGCCATGTTGCGCCGACAACGCCGGGCTCGATTCACGAAGGCGGCGAGCTGGGTTATTCACTCAGCCACGCCTTTGGGGCTGCGTTCGACAACCCGGAGCTGATTGTGGCGTGCGTCGTTGGCGACGGCGAGGCTGAGACCGGGCCTCTTGCAACAGCCTGGCAGTCCAACAAACTCCTCAATCCGATCACTGACGGAGCCGTGCTCCCCATCCTGCACCTTAACGGATACAAGATCAGTAATCCGACTGTGCTGGCCCGGATCGAGCGCGAGGAACTGGAACAATTTCTACGCGGCTGCGGTTGGACACCTTATTTTGTCGAAGGCGACGATCCCGAGAAGATGCATCCTCTGATGGCCACGACGCTCGAAAGAGCCATTGAGGACATCCGCCATATTCAGCAAAATGCCCGAACCCATGGTGATAATACCCGCCCGCGATGGCCGATGATCGTGCTTCGGTCGCCCAAGGGCTGGACCGGACCGAAGGTGGTGGATGGCTTGCAAATCGAAGGCACGTTTCGCGCACATCAGGTGCCAATTCTCGTCGATTCCGAACATCCCGATCATGTCGCGTTACTCGAGAGTTGGATGAAGAGTTACAAAGCCGAAGAGCTATTTGACCATAACGGCCGGCTTATGCCGGAATTGGCCGAGCTCGCACCCAAGGGTGATCGCCGTATGGGTGCGAATCCGCACGCCAATGGCGGCAAGCTGCTCCGTGACCTGCGCATGCCGGATTTCCGCGACTATGCTGAGGCCGTGCCGGAGCCGGGTGTGCCTGGTATCGGCGACACCCGTGTTCTTGGACCGTTCTTGCGCGATGTCGCAAAACTGAATGAGGAACAGCGAAACTTCCGGGTTTTCGGTCCGGACGAAACGGTCTCCAACGGTCTGGCCGCCCTCTTTGAAACGACCCAACGCCAATGGGACGCCGCGACCGTCGCAAACGACGAATTCCTCGCACCCACCGGACGCGTGCTGGACTCGATGCTCAGCGAGCATCAATGCGAAGGCTGGCTCGAAGGTTATTTGCTCACCTGTCGTCATGGACTCTTCAATTGCTATGAGGCGTTCATCCACATCATCGACTCGATGTTTAACCAGCACGCCAAGTGGTTGAAGGTCACCGCCAGTCTGCCGTGGCGGCGAAAGATTGCCTCGTTGAACTACCTGCTGGCCTCGCATGTCTGGCGGCAGGATCACAACGGCTTCACGCACCAGGATCCCGGCTTCCTCGATCACGTCATCAACAAGAAGGCCGACATCGTACGTGTCTACCTTCCGCCCGACGCCAACTGTCTGCTGTCGGTTTTCGATCACTG
>JBBRRB010000067.1:0-30605 GCA_038225555.1 Bryobacterales bacterium | reverse complement strand
TGATCGCCCTGTTGGGAAAACTAGACGAGTCCTATCCCGCGCACGTCAGGATTCGACTCTTGCTCGACAACCACTCGGCGCACATCTCCAAAGAGACGCAGAACTGGCTGAACCTTCATCCTCACAGGTTCGAGTTTGTCTTCACGCCCAAGCACGGATCATGGCTGAACATCGTGGAAACCATGTTCAGCAAAATGGCGCGCAGCATGCTACGTGGAATCCGTGTCGCCAGCAAACAACAGTTGATCGATCGCATTCATCAGTACTTCGAGGAGATCAACGCGGACCCTATCATCTTCCGCTGGAAGTACAAAATGGACGAAATCGGTATTGGCTAAATACTTAGAGAACGACCATCTAGAGGCATTAGGCCCTGCCTGACGGCGTGGTGTTTACTGCCAGCTTCCGGATCGTCGGCAACTCGTCCATGATGGACCTGATTGATTCACCGACTGGATCAACAAAGATAATGTACGGATTGCCCGTCATCCATTCCCTGCATCGGGCGACACCTACGCCAGCCGCCAACACCGGTCGCTCGTGTAGAATCGGAGGTGCTCTCTGATAAGCAGCGCAGCGGGTGGGCCGCGAACCAACCTGCGACTGTGAGTGGAGAAACAGCAATGGCGTCTGCGAACGCGCATCACTTTCCAAATGAGCAATACGACGCCGCGCTCGCGGCTGCTCCCCGGCACACGGCCACCGTTCGCGTGACGCACTGGATTGCGGCGCTGTGCTTCTTCGCGCTGCTCGTTAGCGGCATCGAAGTCCTCATCTCACATCCCCGCTTTTATTGGGGCGAGGACGGCAATGTCCTCATAAAGCCTTTGTTCACGCTGCCGATTCCGGCGTCGCGAGCGACGGTTCCCACCGGTTACGGCTACGTTCTGCCGGACCAAAACGGCTGGAGCCGCTCCCTCCATTTTGAGGCCGGCTGGGCCGTCGTTCTTACGGGTTTGTTTTATGTCCTGGCCGGACTGATCGGCGGACATTTGCGGAAGAATCTGGTCCCCGCCGGGGCCGACCTGAGCGGGGGCGCGCTGGCAAAGTCATTCGCGGACCATCTGCGGTTACGCCGTCGCAGCGAATCGGAAGCCGCGTCGTATAACGTTCTGCAGAGGCTCGCCTATCTGGCGGTAATTTTCTTTTTGTTCCCGTTTACGGTTTGGTCGGGTTTGGCGATGTCGCCCGCCATCGTCTCGGTGACGCCGTCCGTGGTGACGCTTTTGGGCGGGCAGCAATCGGCCCGGACCATTCATTTCTTCTGCACGATCCTGCTCGTGCTGTTTGTGCTTGTCCATATCGGTATGGTTTGGCTATCCGGATTCGGCAACCGCATGCGAGCCATGACGACCGGCCACGCCACCGAACAACCGGTCGCCACTCAAGAGGAGCAACCATGAGTCAACTATCCCGCAGAAAACTGATCACCTCCGCGCTCGGAGCGACGGCCGGTGTGGCTGGTATCGCCGTGACCGCTCGCTTGGCTGACCGCAACGGATTCACGCCGCCCGAGTGGCACGGAATCTATGGCCCGGGCGACACCATGACCTATGCGGCGCAGAAACTGCTGACTCGCCACACCATGGCCCGCGAGTTTTCCCGCGACCGGATCTCGAAGGTGCCCTTTGCGAATCAGATTTCTCCGCCCGCCGAGGAATTCAAGCGCCTCCAGGCGGGAGGCTTCGCCGATTGGCGATTAGTCATTGGCGGCTTGGTCGCCCGTCCCACTTCGTTGTCGCTCGCCGACATTCGACGCTATCCCTTGCGGAGCCAGATCACGCACCTGGCATGCGAAGAGGGCTGGTCGTATGTAGCCGAGTGGATCGGAGCGCCGCTGTCCCATGTCCTACATGCGGTGGGCGCCCTCCCGCAGGCGAAGTATGTCGTCTATCACTCGATCGAGAAAGGTTGGACCGACAGCATTGATATGGCCGACGCTCTGCATCCGCAGACGTTTCTCACCTACGGGATGAACGGCAGCGAGCTTCCGGTTGGTTTTGGAGGGCCGCTTCGGATGCGTGTCCCGCGCCAGTTGGGGTACAAGAGCGTGAAGTTCATCAATCGCCTGACGGTGATCGATTCCATCAAAGCGCTGCCGCCGGGCGGCGATTATTCCTGGTATGCGGGAATCTGAGGCATTCGAGCACTGTGGTTTGACCGGGCTAGTGAACTAGTTGGAGAAAGACAACCTGGAGATATCACCGGAACTATCGCGGTGAAGGCATTGAAGGGAGGATTACCGATACCTCCCAGATCGTCGGCAATTGGAAAACTATCCGGGCCGCTCGCGTTGTTTCCCTATCCGCTCCAGAGCAGATCCAAGTGGGATAGAATCAATCGCCGCCTTAACCAAGTCGGTGTTGAGGACGCCGCCATCAATTTGATATCCAGCGCTGCCAGGATAGAAGCGATAATGAAACAGGAAGCGGCAGGCCGATCGAACACTGGAGTGCTCGGGTCACGCTTACAGGCTGGCAAGGGAAGCCCATCATAAATCTGCGCAGATATTGAGCATTTAACATGTCTACACGATACAAAGACGGATCACATTACGAGGACGACCAAAAAGCTGCCGAATTACAGGAGGGTGCGGCGCATTCCCAGGGGGTCGGGGAGCAGCAGGGAAAAGGGGAGCATCTTACGGCAACCGAGCATTCCCGGCAAGGCCACGAGCACTCTCCGAATCCACATCAGCATCACGAGGGGGTTACAGCCCAACACGGCGTAGTATCATTCGGGCACAACGAGATAGCAGCCTTGGCGTATCAATACTGGCACGCGAGAGGCTGTCCAGCGGGATCGCCAGAAGAGGATTGGTTCGCTGCTGCCAAAGACCTACGGTCCCGCTCTTACGTCGGCTGATTTGCCGAGCGCTATACGACCGCGCAAAGCGATTCGGGAACGGCGTTGAGTACACACCCTGACGTTTATGAGCGAGACGGGGACAACTTCGCCCCAGCCGGCAGAGAAGGCGGTTCCAGTTAAGCCGTGATGAATCGCTTAAGTTTTGGAGAGCAGTGCCGAAGCCCGTTCCGGCGGGGCTCGGCGACTGACGCAGGTTGCGTCAGGTTGCGTCACATTGCGCTTCTGGAAGCCCATGCAAAAGCGGTGTGTCCTGTGGAATCAACATGCCACAATCACCGTTGCGGGTTCAACCTGAGTATCGACCCCGCCCAGCCACAAGGGACGTTATGCGGCACTATCGGTAGTTATCCCTAGCTGAGTCAGCAGGCCAGAACCGCCTCTTCCTGTTTTCGAGCGATTTCGTGCCGTGGCCCTTCATCCAGTCCAACCTTGCTCAGCCCTGCCGAAAACACCTAAATATTGCAGCAGAATTCTCTTGCTTGTGTTCGCCTTTCGAGTGATGAATGTGATCGACGCGGCAAGCACCGCGCGAGGAGAAAGACAAACATGACGATCTTTACGATCACGCTTGATAACAACATCACTGCTCACGCCACTGCGGAGGAGGCCAACAGCGTCCCGGAAGCCGAACAGTTCAACAGCGCAGAGCAATTCGGCAAGCTTGCCGCTGACTGGCCCGGTTAGCGGCTGATTGAAGTTCACGGACCGCAAAGCGGCCGTAAGCCGGATCTGGGCGGCCATCGAGAAGCTGAGCCCCGGTGAACCGGCAGATCCCGACGCCAACATTGAGACGCTGGAGGACGCCGGCGATACTGAAACTGCCCAGGACCCGACAACAGACGTCGTAGACGACATTGACGCAGAAACGCCGCCCGTTGCGCCAGAACCGCCGCCGTCGGGTGAACAGACCACCGCGCCGGAGAAGCCCCGCGTAGCTCGCGACGGCAGCAAGACCGCCCAGATACTCGACATGCTGAAGCGTCCCGGCGGGGCCATCTTGAACGAAATCATGGCCGCGACCAACTGGCTGAAGCATCCGGTTCGAGGCTTTATCGCTGGCACCGTCGGCAAGAAGATGGGGATGGCAGTGACCTCCGCCAAGCGGGACGACGGAGACCGCGTTTACTCGACTACGTAGTAGCATCAGCAACATATCTCTTGTGCCCGCCCGGCACCAACCGCCGCACGGGCTTTTCTTGCTCTGAGTTCGGTCAATGTTGCTGGCCTCATGCTCTTGTGCGTCAGGTTTGAATCGATTGCGGCTAACACGGCACGTTTTAACTTCGCCGGAAATTTTCGACCGAATAGTGCACGCTGGTCTCCGCCATGACCCACGCGGTCTTTAACGGCGCTCTGACAAGAGAGTCGGTTCACCTGGCTTAGCGTTCCAACTCGTCGAGGAATGCGGGATCGTATCCCGCGTCAATGTGACGCGAGTTCAATAAGCCGGAGCGACCGACATCGGGATTGGGACAACCATAAGCCTAACCAAGTGGGTGAAGAGCGATGCTATTACGCTCGATGTAAGCCCTCCGACTTTGCCCCGACGGTGCATCGTCGATTGAGACCCATAAGAACGGCAGCATGCCGATGTGCCGCGATACGATCCTGTAAGTGACTGCCCGCACGCTCTCCCACTTCGCGGTGCTCGAAAAATTCGGTGAGGGCGGCATGGGCGTGTTCTATAAGGCGCGCGACACGCACTCAACTCAATCGATTCGTGGCACTGAAGTTACTGCCGCCTGACAAAGTGGCAGATCCGGAGCGGCGGCGCTTTATCCAGGAGGCGCTCCGACATCGTCACGATTTATGAAATCTTGCAGGCCGATGGCGCTGACTTCATCGCGATGGATTTTATCGCGGGCCGCACGCTCGATCACCTGATTCCGCGAAGCGGCATGAAGCTCAAGGAAATCAGAGTCGCGACTGTCGGGCATTCTTCAGCGGTGCTCTCGGATCACCGGTTGGTGGCGGTGCGTGGTCCTCTGCGCCGCGGGGTCCCAGCAGTTCCCGGAAAATCGGCTTCAGAGCATCCGCCCAGATTTGGTAGGCCTTTTCGGCTGGATGGAGTCTGTCGGTGTCCATCATGCCATCGAAGAGCATGCCAGTGGCATCTGCGAGCTTGTCATTGATGCTGAGAAAGCGAACATTCCCGCCTTCCGCCATCTTCGCGAGATTGCCGTTTATTTTATTGATAGCGGGCATGACCGATGTATCGTCGTTGCGCGGGAAAATTCCGGTGATGATGATGGTGGCTTCGGGCACCTTCGTTCGAATCGCCGTCACTACAGCCTGCAATCCTTTGGTGATGTCCGCCACCACGGTGTCCTCCACGCCATTGGGAATGGCGCTTCCAATGTTGTTCGTGCCTGCCAGTAGAACGATGATCTTCGCCTTGATGCCATCCAACTCGCCGTTGTTTAAGCGCCAGAGGATGTTCTGAATTCGATCCCCTCCCCAACCAAAGTTTGCGGCGTTCCAGCCGAAGAAATTCTCGTTCCAATTGGCCAGGAGTCGTGGGTAATCGGTTGCGCCCCAGCGGCGGGTGATGGAGTCGCCTTCGAAGTAGATGTCGATGCGGCCTTTCTTCGCCTTCTCAATCAGCTGAGAGTGGGCGATAAGGGAGTTCGTGTCGGCTCTTGAAACGGGAACATCGGCGGCAATCGGCGGGGGCGGTGGAGCGGTGTACCGGATAGACTGCGTCGCCCAGGGGATAAAATATTTCCAATTGGGGCCGTCCGTGTGTCCGCCGTCATGCTGCCGCCACGCGAGGTGGCCCTCAAGAAGGCTGGTGTTGGCCAGCGGCATTTTCGCCCGGCGGTAATCATCGGCGACACCGATGTCTTTGACGCCTAGGAGCCGAAACACGGGTCCCGCCGCGACCGTCGCCATAAAGCTACCTTGCTGGTCGAGCCATTTGGCGTCCCCCTTTTCCGGTATGCCGTAGCTGATGAATGTGAGGCGGGGCGCGCACAGCGCAATGAGTTCATGCGAATCCACCGGAATGTCCCCAGCGTTCTTGCTACCGAACGTGGAATCAGCGGCGCCGTATTTCAAGAAATTCCCTGCCATCCAGTGATACTCGTCCGAACCCGTGAGATTTTCGACAGCCTCGCCGAAGTTCCGGCGATGCGGCTTGGCGCCTCCCTCACCGGAGGAGCCCACGAGCCCCAGCGCGAAGCGGGTGTCTAGAGCCATGGTGACCAAGGCCGCTTTCCCGAATCGCGAAACCCCCTCGATGCCGACGTGTTTGGCGTCTACGACAGGATCGGTCTCTAGGTAGTCGAGCGCGCGCGATGCTCCCCATGCCCAGGCGCGCAGAGCACCCCAGTCTTCTGGCTTTCGCGGCTGTCCCTTGTTGGCAAGGCCGATGATCCCTTTGGTGAGTCCCCCGCCGTTATCGGCCTGAACACTTCCGGGATTCAGCATGGCGTAACCCCATCCGTTCCCGATTAGTTGGACGGATGCGGGCGGATCGGTTCCAGACAAGGCCGCAAAACGGGCGAAGGCCTCCGGCACCGGAGCCGACGGCAGTGCCGCGCGCCCGAACATCATCATGAGAGGCACGGGCTTTTGCGCCCAAGCCGGCGTGACGACAATCATCTGGATCTCGACGCTGATTTCCGGGCACGCCGTGTTGTCCGCGCGCCCAATGAGTTCTTTGGCGACCACGGGAAAAGGGCCGACTTTCTCTCTTAAGGTTTTAGTAACGACCCAGGTGATTCTGGGCGTGTTCGGCGGGACGCGCCCCAGCACTTCGCGCTCGAAGGCTTCGATGATCTCCGGCCGGCGCCGTTTCCACCACATCTCGGGGGTCGTGACAGAGCCACCATCCTCTAGCCTGAGAATCTCAGGGTAGTCGGGAAACAGGTTGGCGGCGAGCTCGTCGTAGTTGGCGTGATTTAAAGCCGCTTCATTTCCGCTGGGACCTGGACGAAGAGCCTTTATGCCCAGTTGCTCCATCATGTTGCGATGGTCTTCGGCGGTCGTCCAGTTCTTCGGAGCCGGCACAGCTTGGCCACTCGCCGGCGAGATGCTGAAGAGCGTCGCTCCAACCAGAAAGAGAATGACCGGGTGGGACGCCTTTATCAAGGTTTTTATCATGTATGACTCGGGTTTCTTTCGATCAAAACCAATATATCTGCTCAGCACAGGTGTAGCCCTCGCTGGCCACCTAAACTGGCTGAGCGCATCGCAAGCTACTGGGAACGAAGCTGTGCCCAATAGACCAGAATCGGCGTCCAGCGCGTAGTTTGGTGCCATTGCCGTCGCCGCGGCAGTCATTGGGGTCGCGCGAATTGGCCGTCCGGAGTTCCGGCTAGCGGCGCTGGATCAATTCCGCTGTTTAGGCTTACAACCCCAGGTACGCAAGTCAAAACGAAGAAATTCGACGTTGATGTCCACTCGTGGAAGCATTCCGTCGGCAAGCGCTAGCCTGATTGGAGATGACCGTCTGGAATTGGTTCAGCTGCGGATATAGCCTGGCGTGCATTGTCGAGATGGTTGCAATTTGGGGCTGGCATCATCTTCATCCCAATGCGGTGGGCATTCCAAGATTCCTCTTTTGGTTTGTCGCCGTCCCGATGTGGGGTATTTTGGTTGTTCCATTGTTGGCAGGGGTGGAGGTACTCCTCTTTTGGAGAGGAGGCCGAAAGTGGGCTGGATTTGCGCTCCGATTGGCCCTGTTCGGAATTGCCATTTGGTTCTGCTTTCTCGGATATTCGCAGGTTCCACGAACTGCGCTAGGCGATGACGGTCCCGGGCCAGCCGTCCTGCCAAAACCAACACTCGCCATCGACTATCAGGCCGTCAGCGAATGGCGCCTACTGCAAACACGAACTCCCGATGTCGCTCTAGCTATGCGCTGGCGACGTCGTGGCTCTGTGCTTCCTGATTGTCGTTCTCGCCTTTGACGAAGAAGGGTTCCATCTCCTTGTACTCCATGATCTTCACGGTCGCCTCCTTTGGACCGTTGCCCTGCGCGATCGCCAGGAACGCCTGCTCCGACTGCGCCACCATCGCGCGCGCGAGGTCGTTCTTGTGGATCGAGTGGTACTTGGACGGCATGGCCCAGTGCAGCAGTGGCATGACGTATTCAAGAACGCCCGGCGTGTTGGAGTTGCCGAGAATGACGCCGGGACGGTACACCCCGAGGAATTCGAACTTGACGGACTCGACAGCCTTCTCCTTGTCGCCGATGATCTTCGCGTACTGCAGCCCGGCCTTGGGATCCGCGCCCGCCGCTGTCATGACCCCACACACACGAGCGCCTCCAGCCTTGGCGGCGCGGCAAAACGCCTGCGGGTACGCGATTTCGATCTTGCGCACCTCCTCCTCGGGCATCTTCGCGCTGCCCTTGCCGACCCCAAACGCGGCGAGCGCGACATCGACTCCCTGGGCGTGCGGCGCAACCTCCTGCTCGAGCCGGTCCATGGTGACAACCACCTCGAAGACCTTGGGGTCGGCGAAAGCTTCCGTCTTGCGCCGCGATACCACCACGACCTTCTTGCACAGCGGGTTCTTGATCAGCAACTGCACGATGCGTCCGCCCACGTTCCCCGTCGCGCCGAGCACGATCGCCGAGTACTGCGTCTCACCCACTGGGCTCGCCTCCATTCCGTAATGATCGCGCAACGGTGCGTGTCAGGTTCTATGGGAACACGACATTGCTCATTCAGCGGAGCTTGCAGAGCGATTGTGGTTTGCGCTGTTCTGTCAGGATTACTCGGGACGGCGACACGGGTGCGATTTGCGTCTTTGAGAATGTTCATAATAAATAGCCATGGATGGAAGGACGTCGGCCTGTTCGCGCGTGCCCGCAGAGTGTCGAGGACCGTCGGGTCGGTTCCGGGCATGATTTTGGCGGCTCCCTCTTAGCTCGGTTCAATTCCTCTTCGGTGGTCATTCGGCAACCTCAGCATCGACTACATCGCTTTGTGCGGCTTCGATGCGGTGCTGGGGGATCATGCCTGCCTCTTGCGCCTCCCTGACCAGCATCTCCAGCTCGGCGTCCGGTATGTCGCGGAGCGAACGGTGCTGGGTGACTTGGATGGCCGATTTGTCGAAGGTACTGCTTGCCGAACCATATCTGCATCTGCGCGTTTCCTTTCATCGCGCTCGAGTATTGGGCCCGGCGCAGGCTCTTTTTGCCGTTTTCCCGACCATTCATGTAAGTCTTGGCAAAATCGTGATCGCGGTACAGCGTATCGATGCTTACATCCAATGCTGCGACGATTTCGACATGGGAGCATTGAATACCGGCGAGGACGGAGACCATGTTCAAGTCGACGGGCTTGCGCTTGCTTCCTTGCCAGAGTAGTCCTGATAGCGGCGCGCGATCACGTCGGCGTACCGCGGATCCAGTTCCATGAGGAAAGCGTTGCGGGCCCGGCGCTCGTACGCTATCAGCGTCGATCCAGATCCGCCGAACAGATCCAGCCTCGCAGTCGCCCGATTTGCTGCTGTTGACCAGTGCTCGCTCGATCAGCTCGACCGGCTTCATGGTCGGGTGCAGCCGATTGGCGGCGGGCTTGTTCTCCCGCCAGAGCGTTGATTGCGATTTATCGCGGTACCAGGGATCTTTCTGGCCTGCAACGTGTTCTTGGCCAGATGATCTGGCACCGGACGTCAAAGCCGGCCCCTTCAATCGCGTTCTGAAACTCGCGTTGAACCGAGGAGGCATGGCAAACGTAGAGCGACGAGCCCGGCTTGACGGCCTCTTTGAAGCTGGCGAACGAGGCGCAAAGAAACCGGTCGAACTCCACTGGAGCCATTGCGTCGCTTTTGATCTTGAGCTTGTCTTTGGTTTAGCCTTCGTAATCCACGTTGTACGGCGGGTCGGTGAACACCATATCCACCAAGTGCTCGTTCGTGAGGCGCCGGATGTCGGCGTCGATAGTTGCATCGCCACAGTTAACGCGATGCGGCCCAAGCAGCCAAGGGTCGCCCGGCTTGCTGATTGGATTCTCCGGGGGTTCCGGCGCGGCGTCCTCGTCGGTAAGACCGTCCGATCCGGCGGATGCCAGGAATTTTTCTAATTCGTCTTCATCGAAGCCGGTCAGCTCGAGATCGAAATCCATGCCCTTGAGATCAAACAGTTCGAGCGCAAGCATAGACTCGTCCCAGTCGGCCCAAGTGACCGAGCGGTTCACCATCAGCCTGAAAGCCTTGACTTGGGCCGGAGACCACTTCGGCGATGCGCAATTTACGAGCAGCCTTCAACCTCAAGTGCCCGTCCACAACCTCGCCATCGCTCCGCGCGAGCACGGGAATCTTGAACCCAAACTCGCGAATTGAGGAGCACATTCGATCCACTGCGGCATCGTTCTTCCGCGGGTTGCGAGCGTAGAATACCAACCGTTCAACCGGCCAGATTTGGGTTTCCGATGTCTTGGATGATGTGGTCATGTCGGCACACTTCTTCGCCTTATCTTTGCTATGCCAGCCGAGCGATTCATTCGTCAACAGACGGATCGAGATTCGCGGCGGACCGAAAGGTCGCAATGGCGGCTAATCAAATGCGCCAAACCGAATTCAGAGGATTATGGGTATTTTGAGGATGCCAGGTGGCTTTCGAGGAAGTCCTCGTGGTTTGTCGGGTCCCTATAACGAACACCCCCCTGGGGAAATCGAGGCCTGCTTTTTGCATTTCAGTGTGCTGCTACCAAGTCCGAGAAAGGCTGGGAACTGATATTGCAAACTCCCTCAAATGGATTGTCCGTGTCCGTCATTACCAGATTCGCCAGGAACAGAACCACCTGGACAAAAACGAGGCAGCACACGCCGACCCACCCGTTATGAAAGGGATACACGAATACCAGTAGCAACAAAGCACCCGCCAGGGCATTCACGAAGCGCAGAAGCGTACCTGGAATTCTCGTCAGGCTTCTGCTGATTCTCTCGTCCCGATGCTCTCCCGCCTTCCTCGCGATATCGACCAATCGTTGATATACCGTCACCTCTGCCGGATCCGTGGGAGCAACCCGGACCACCGCGTTCATGACCTCGATAAAGGACCTCTCGGTTTGCGGATCACGTTCCCGCTTTGCCAGCATCTGCCACTCCGAGGAAAGCACGCTCTGCGCGTATTCGACGACAGCGCGCCGGATCGACCGGCTCGCGTCGGCATTGACGTAGCGGCTGAACCGGAGCAGGTCGTTAAGGGAATTGCACTCCCGCATCACGATGTTTTCGACATCGTTGAACTGTCCCCAGATAACAAAGATGACAAATGCAAACACGACGGCATAGAGGCTGCCAATCAATTGGATCAAGGTGCTCAGACCTTCGGCATCTTGCCTGGTGAACTCGCTGAACCTACCGAGCAACCAGTATGCTGCAACAGCCAAAGCCACTTGCAGTCCCAGCCTCAGCAGCGGTTTGGAGAGAGCCGTCCAGTTCATATGGGGCGCTTCAGCGCGGTTTTAGGGGACGTCGAAAAGCACTGGCATCCACTTTTGGACTCCAGTTGGACTCCAAAGAAGGATACCCGGGGCGACTATCTTCGTAAGTCTATGAGGAATTTGGTCGGGCTGCCGGGATTTGAACCCGGGACCTCTTGCACCCCAAGCAAGCGCGCTAGCCAGGCTGCGCCACAGCCCGAAACCTCCTAATTGTAGCGCACTATCTGCACCCCCAACGCATTCTCAAAAGTTTGCATTGCAACCGCATACCGCCTGCGATACGCTCAGAGCATGATAGACGACCTTTCCCGACGCGGATTTATGCAGAAATCCGCGTCCGCTGCCATTCTGGCCGCCCCAGGCGTGCTGCCAGCCCTCGGCCAGAACTCCAAAGTTCACCTCGGATGGATCGGAGTCGGCAGTCGAGGCTCTTATCTGCTCGACCGCATGAAGCAAGGCAGCGGCGATCTCGTGGATGTCACTGCAGTCTGCGATACCTTTACAGGCCGTCTCTCCGCGGCAAAGGACAAAGTTCAAACTCTGTGGAGCAGCAGCCCGAAAGCTTACCAGGACTTTCAGCAACTGCTCGCCGATCCGAACGTGGACGCCGTCGTCATCGCCTCCCCCGAACATCTGCACTATCCAATGTTCATGGCCGCGCTGAAGGCCGGAAAAAATATCTACGTTGAGAAGCCGCTCGCACATACCATCGAGCAAGGCGCGGAAATGGTGACTGCGGCAAAGTCGGCCGGCAAGGTGATTCAGGTCGGCACGCAGAACCGCAGCAACTCGCTCTACCAGAGAGCGAAGCAGATGGTTGCCGACGGAATGATCGGCGATGTGCACTACGTGCGCGCGTTCTGGTACCGCAACTCGCTCGACAACGATCCCGCCTGGCGCTACGCCATTCCGCCCGACGCCACTCCCCAAAATACTGATTGGAAGAAGTTCCTGGGAGACGCTCCCGATCACCCATTCGATCTACAACGCTACTATCAATGGCGGCTATATTGGGACTACTCAGGCGGAATTTCGACGGACTTGCTGGTGCATCAAACCGATATCACCAACTTCGTTTGCGGCAAGACCGTGCCGTCATCCTGCATGGCTTCGGGCGGCATTTACCGCTGGACCGACGGCAAAGACGATCGCGACGTCCCAGACACGTTCAGCGCGCTCTATGAATATCCGAGCAAGTTCCACATCAACTATAGTTGCTATTTCGGCAACGATCATTATGGCTATGGCGAAAACTTCATGGGCAACGAAGGCACCATCGAAGTTCTAAACCGGCAGGTTCTTAATTTCTACCCGGAAAAGTTCCGCGGCAAGGCGCCCGCCAACGTAGCAGCCCGACAGGAAGTCCACCTCGATCTTCCGGGAAACGATAATAAAGCCGTGGAAGCGCACATGCGCAACTGGGTGGACGCGATGAACGGAAAAGCCAAAGTGATTGCGCCTCCGGAAATCGGCCAGCAGGCGGCCATCTCCGGTCATATGGCCACCCTGTCATTCAAGAATCAAAAGAAGATTATCTGGGATGATTCGGCGAAGACTTATCATTTCGTTTAGCGTGACAAAGTGAAAGCGACCACGGAATCTCCCATCTTGCTGCCGAGCTTTCCGTGGCCGCCCGCGCAGATCAGCACGTACTGTTTTCCTCCAACGCTGTAAGTCATCGGCGTCGCTTGGGCACTGGCCGGGAGTTCCGCTTTCCAGAGCTCTTTTCCGTCTTTCAGATCGAAGGCTCGCAAAGCAGGCTCAGAGACGGCGGCCGTAAACACCAATCCGCCCGCGGTGAGCATGGGTCCGCCTAGATTCAGCGCCCCGTCAGTCGCCCCGGGCACAAACGAGCCGAGCGGCGTCTCCCAAATCTTCTTGCCGGTGTTCAGATCCATGGCCGTGACCGTGCCCCAGGGTGGCGCATTGCAAGGCAGGCGGCTGCCAGGCGCAAGCAGGAATTCACGGTAGACCGCGTAGGGCGCACCTGTTTGCTTGCCAAATTCACCCGTCATCCTGTTCTTGGCCGCTGCCGTCCGCTCCCCTACGTACTGATCACGCGGAATCAGTCTCAAGATGGTCGACACTCGATTCGTATTCGCCACCATGATTCCGTGCTCCAGATCCACGGCCGCGCTGCCCCAATTCACGCCGCCCACGTTTCCAGGAAAGGCGATAGATCCTTTCAGACTCGGGGGCGTATAGATTCCTTCCGCTCGCAAAGGCTTCAGGCGCTCGCGGCACCAATCGCGGTCGGCATCGTTGATTCCCCATGCGTCGGTCGCCGTAAATTGATTGGGCACCAGAGCATCGGTAGCGGGAAATGGCTGAGTCGGCGACGCCTCTTCCCCGGGAACGTCGCTCTTCGGGACCGCCCGCTCTTCAACGGGAAATAACGGCTTTCCGGTCAGCCGATTCAGCACGAAAACAAATCCCATCTTTGTGTTTACCGCGACAGCGGGCTGCCCCTTCCAGGTAAACAGGCTCGGCTGTGAAGCGACATCGTAGTCCCACAAGTCGTGATGAACCACCTGAAATCCCCACACGACTTCGCCTGTTTTGGCGTTCAAGGCCACCACGGAGTTCGCGTGTTTATTGTGGCCAGGCCT
Organism: Bryobacterales bacterium; assembly: GCA_038225555.1. Lineage (GTDB taxonomy): Bacteria > Acidobacteriota > Terriglobia > Bryobacterales > Bryobacteraceae > JANXQZ01. The sequence goes on along the minus strand of JBBRRB010000067.1, from coordinate 16,726 downwards.
CAGTCCGCCGTAAAAATCGGGACTGGCGCTGCCTGTCGGAACAAACACCAACCCACGTTCCGCATCCACCGAGAGGACTGACCAGGCATTCGCCGCGCCGGTACGGGGGGAAGTCTTAGCGGCCCATGGGGCAGGATCCCAAGTCCAGCGCAGTTGTCCGGTCCGAGCCTCAAAGGCTCGAACGATTCCGCTTTCCACATCCACCGCGCGATTGTCGCCGATCGATGAACCGGTGATGATCAGGTCCCCGTAAATGGCGGGAGGCGAAGTCACTTGATAATCTCCGCCGTCGCGCAGCATGACATCGCGGCTGAGATCCACCTGGCCGCCAGAGCCGAACTCCCTACACAGCTTTCCCGTGCTTGCGTCCAGGGCGATGAGCCGCGCATCCACTGTGCCGAACACGATGCGCGTTTGGCGGGTCTTCGAGTCGGTCCACGCGGAGACTCCCCTTGAAGCAACTTCCGAGTAATCTTTCGACCGGTCGATTTTGGGATCGTATTTCCACCGCTCGGCTCCAGTGGCCGGATCGAGCGCGATCACTTGATTGAAAGGCGTGCTGAGGTAAAGCAGTCCGTTCACCAGGATCGGAGTGGCCTCGAACGCAGCTTTTTTGTTGAGATCCGTGTCTGGCTGAAGCGCACCGGTGTGGTAGGTCCAGGCGACTTTGAGCTGTTGAACGTTGGCCGGTGTGATCTGTTTGAGAGGCGAGTAGCGCGATCCTCCCGCGTCGGAACCGTAGTGGGTCCATCCGTCTTCCCCGGCGGAGCCCCCCCATGCAATCGCGAAAAGGAGAACGAGAAGGTTTCGCATTGCTTGCAGTATACAGTCTGACAAAGCCAGGTTAGGCGGCGGGCTTGCCCCACACCCGTCTCCACCAGAGCGCGATGCCGCTCAGAAACTGTACCGCCACCGCCAGACTCGCTAGCGACATCACGATTTTGCTGGGAATGCCAAAGATGTCGCCAGTATGGATCGCGCGATTCATGATCACCAGGCGGGCACCTGCTGGAGCGGTTCGGGACCCCTCGGCGAACAGCACCTTCCCGCTATATTGATCCACAAGGATGCGGCAGCGGCCCCCCGGCGTCAGGTCTTCCGGATAGCGCGAAGCGATTCGGTATACATCCTTCGGTCCGGGGACGCTGACTGCGAACGGCGTTGTGCCGGGGAGCGCTGCTCGGGCGATCTCGAGCGCTTGGTCCGGTGTGAGTGGCTTCACATTCGGGGAAGGGATCACTTGCATCGATGGCAGTTGCGACGGCGCGCTATTCGTCAGCCGGTAGAAGAGAGGAACGGTGGTTCTTTCAAAACCGATCATGACTCCGGTGAAGGCAAGGATCGCCAGGAACACGAACGAGAGAGCGCCCACGGCGTGATGGAGGTCAAACCAAAAGCGTCGCCACGACCCGCTCCATGCAACTTTCAAACGTTTTGCAGGCCACCAAAGATAGAATCCGGAGATCGCCACCAGGAACATGGCTATTCCCGCCCAGCTCACAATTTTTTGCCCTGTATCGCCCTTATCGCGCAACAGCAGGCGCAAGTGAAGCTGATGAACGTTACCGAGAAAATCCGGACCGGGAGGTTGCACATCGAGCACTTCGCCGGTGTACTGATTGATCGACACCGTGCCCCTGCGAAGCGCAACGCGGTAGGACAGTCCTGGCGAATTGGAGAGAAGATAAGCGCCTATTTTTTCACCCGGGAATTTGGCGCCGACTGCCGTCGCGATGTCGGCCAGGGAAAGAAGCCTCGCTTGGGCCTTAACGTAGGATCGTTTGGGATGAAAGAGATGATCGAGTTCCTGCTCGAACGCCATGATGGTGCCCGTCAGGCCCAGAATCAGGAGAAATGCGCCCGCGATCAAGGCCAAGTACAGGTGCAGGTTGAAGATCAATTTCCGCATAGTCTTCAAGCACGTTACCACCTGCCGAACGCGGGCGCACTAAGATTTACTGCTGGGCCCTGCGCTGTCTCATCCCTTCGGCTGGCGGAAATCCGCCATGGATCGACTTTGCGCTAACCGTGTAGTCTGACGGGACCTGGAACAGCGAGGGGTCCGGTTCGGATTGAGCGATGTTCGAAAGCTGCATGCTTGTGTTCCCAAAGCGCGGGTCCGTGGTCTTGATTTGAACCGGAACTTTGAGATCGTTCGAAATCCAGGTCTCGCGCACTACCAGGATGGGCTGAGCGTTTCCAATGGCTCCAGCCGGGATGGTTTCCGTCACGCGAGTGCCCGTAGCCGGTACGCCGTTAATCACTTGCTTTCCGAGATCCTCAGTGGTCGGCTGCGGTGCGCCTGCGGGGGGCGCTGGACGGCCCGGACGTTGGGACGTGGCTGAACGCGCAGGGGGAAGCTGCAGCTTCACAATCGTCTTGGTAGCGGGATCCAACAAATATGTCGCGCTAGCTACCGGATCGAAAATCGTAACCTGGGTTTCCGGCGCTGTTGCGCCCGGAGGCGTTCTCGTATGCTCAATGCGGACGCGGCCCTGGATGTCGCGGTAAACCTTGGATTGCTCCTGCCGAGAAATCTGGTTGCCTCCAGAGAGATTCTGCACGAACTGGGTGATCTGGGTTGCGGAGTAGGGTGCTCCCGTGACCGGCGTTCGCGACCACGGACCTTCGGATCTAAGACCGAATTCCGGGCCGCCTGGGCCGAAGCCGTGTCCTCGCGGGCCAGGAGGGGGGCCTTGCGCGAGCAAGACTCCTCCGGCGATGATGACTGAACAGAACTGCGTGAGTGTTTTCATATGTGCTCCTTGTGTGCTGGTTTTAAAAATTCAACTCTTCGCCTGACACGCGAACGGCCCGCGGAGAATCGTCTTCTCCCAACAGGACGTCGGCTGGAATCAGGTTTGCCGACGCCGTGTCCAGATCAATTCCCATCCGGGCGAAATCGGAGGGCTGGAGATTGGCGTGGATGACTTTTACAAATTCCCCGGACGCCAGCGGCGGAACGAATGGAACGGGCACGAAGCCTTCAGCGGACCAGTCCGTGTCCAGGCTGTCCGTCGATTGGCGGTGTGACCACGTATTTTGCAAAACGAACCCAATCAGAAGCGATGCCGCAAGCGCCAGCCATAACTTGGGAATGGCGATTGTACGGCGCGGAGTTGCGGCGAAGCGCTCCATGACAAGGCGGCGCGCTTCGACAGAACTGCGCTCCGCCGCAGAAGCTTGCCGGATGGAGCGGAGACGTTCGCTTACCAGCGCTTCTTGTGCCCAGCGCCGCTCGCAATGCTGGCATTCAGCCAAATGCTGCCGAACCTCCGCTGTTGGACGCACAGCTGTCCTGGCGCCTTCGACAATCCTCGGTACCCAGGGGCAGTTCACCGGAGCACCGCCATTCTTGATGCCGCCCCCAGCAGGAGGCGGGCGCGATGCAATCTTGAACGAACCGTACCAACGGGACAGCCCATCAGCTTTGCGGCATCCTGATAACTTCGTTCTTCCAAGTCGCAGAGCACCACGGCATCGCGATAGCGATCGGGAAGTTTTTGAAGCGATTCGTACAGCGCGGCCCTTGCCTCGTTCTTCAGCAGATCGGTCAAGAGGTCAAGCTTCCCGGGAAGGTCTTGGAGGGCCTCAGTTGGGCGGGTCCGTCGAAGCATGCGGAGCCTGTTTCGTGCCACGCCGTAGAGGTAAGGCTCGAGTGCGCCGAGTTTCGGATTGTAGCCCTGATTGGGTACGATCAGCTGCATGAAGACCTCTTGCGCCACTTCCTCGGCGACGAAACGGCTGCCGGACATGTGAAGCGCATACCGGTAGAGAGCTGGCTCATGGCGCTCATAGAGCTGTTCCAGGGCTCGCCGATCGCCTTTCCGCAGTTTTTGGTAGAGATCCTCATCGGTTTGGTCGCTCACAGCTCTATCTTGCATTGCAGTTGGGAGGCAGAAAGTTCCAAGGCGGAGAAATTTTCTTTCGGCTGGATGCAATGCTAAACTGTAGCAGTGCGGCGGCTGTAGCTCAGTTGGTAGTAGCGCCAGATTGTGGTTCTGGATGTCGTGGGTTCAAATCCCACCAGCCGCCCCAGCTAACTTTAAGAAAATATTAGGTTGCACTGCGTGCCGCGCGAACGCGCAATGCGCGCTTGGCTCCCTTGCCCCGAACAAAAATACCCAGAATGTTGCGCTGATTGCTTTTGCCAACGCGTGAGTTCGAAGCCGCGGGACTGATCTTTGACCATTCTGATTTCTCTTGCTGCAGGCAATTCACCTAGAATAGGCGTGATGTCCTTCACTGTCGTACCACTCCACAATCTAGGGTGATTGATGTACCTGAAATAGCTTTAAGTAATATTCCTGGTATGGCAGAGTGCGGCATGGCGCGTCCCATCGCTGCTGTCGAAATCACTCCGGAAGAGGGAGCTGAACTCGGCCGACGCTCACTATCGCCCACTGCCATCCAGCGCGACGCCCTGCGCACGCATCATCTTGTTGCGGTCACAGGGCAAGAAGGAGATTGACGTGGCGGATGCCGTCGGCACCAGCGCCACTACAGTTTCGCTTTGGTCGAAGAGATTTGAGCGCAACGGCTTGGATGGATTACGGGACGTTAAAGGGCGTGCAACCACCGAAGGGAAAGAAGAAATGGAGCACGCGCAGCATGGCGGCCGAAGTAGGAATGTCCCATCACAGCGTGCATGAAATTTGGCGGCGGAATGATCTGAAGCCGCATCTGGTGTGGACGTTCAAAATCTCCAACGATCCGAAATTCGAAGAGAAGTTCTGGGATGTCATAGGGTTGTACCTGGATCCGACAGATAAGGCGTTGCTGTTGTGTTGCGACGAGAAGAGCCAGCGTCAGTCGCTGGAACGGACGCAAGCCGGGATTGCCACTGGGGATCGGCCATATTCGAACCAAGACGCATGACTACAAGCGCCATGGAACGATCACGCTGTTCGCGGCATTGAACTATCTGGAGGGTAAATTAATCACCCGGACGGAGACCCGCCACACGCATGTGGAGTGGTTGCGGTTCCTTAAGCAGATCGACCGGGAAACACCGAAAGAGATGGCGATCCATGTCATCGCCGACAACTATGCGACCCATAAGCATGCCAACGTCAAGGCATGGCTGGAGAAGCATCCGCGGTTTCACACGCACTTTGCGCCGACCGGCAGTTCGTGGATGAATCTGGTGGAGAGGTTCTTCGCCGATGTGACCGGAGACTGCATCCGAGAAGGAAGTTTCCAGAGGTTGCGCGAGTTGATTGATGCGATTGAGGAATACTTGGCAGAGCGGAACGCCAATCCAAAGCGATATGTGTGGCGTGCCAAAGGGGAAGACATCTTGCGAAAAATCGCTCAAGCCAAAGGAAGTTCTCTTGGCCCACTTACAACAACTCAATTCAGGTACAGGAGACTAGAAAAAGAGAGAGGGGTAGGCCCACAGCAAAGTTATACAGACGGTCCTGAACCGCAGTAAATCGAAGAAACCGTTGGCCGGAACAACGCCAATTGCGGCTATTGGGAGTTAAGGAGAGTTTTTTAGTGCGCTTCTGATCCGTGCAGCCGATTGAAAGAATTGGTTGCGGGGGAAGGATTTGAACCTCCGACCTTTGGGTTATGAGCCCAACGAGCTACCAGACTGCTCCACCCCGCACTCTTATCCTAGCCTCCCCTGCCACGCTTGGTCAACAATCCGTGACGAATTTTTCGAACCTTTCCGGATTCAAGGTATTCTGTTTCTGTGCTAGGCATCGACACAAGAGCCGCCCGTATCGTTTGGACCGTCTTCCTTTTTGCGCTCGTCATCGCCACAGCCTACGCGATTCGTGAAACGCTGGTCGTCTTCGTGATCGCCCTGTTTTTTGCGTATATGCTTTCGCCGCTGGTGGAACTGGTCGCAAGCCACCTCCCGAAGCGCATTTCGCCGATGGTCGCTCTAGCCATCGTTTATCTTGCGCTCCTTGGCGTATTGATCGCAGCCGGACTCAGCATCGGCAGCCGTATCGCCGAAGAAGCCGGCAGCTTGGCAAATCGCATCCCGGATTTCTTTAAGAATCAAGAATGGGTGAACAAGATTCCGCTGCCGGGGTGGCTTGAGCCCATGCGCGCGAAGCTGCTTAGCACCATCCAAAAGGAATTCAGCGCGGGGGGCCAAAACTGGGTTCATTACATCACCAGCGCGGGCAGCAAACTTGTCACTGGAATCAGTCTGGTCTTTTATGTGGTGCTGATCCCCATTCTCGCGTTCTTTTTCCTAAAAGACGGCAAGACCCTTCGCGAGGATTTCCTGGGAGGATTAACGGGCGGGCGTCAGCGCGAACTCGTGGACGACATTCTTAAAGATGTTCATGTCCTGCTTGGACAATATATTCGGGCTCTGGTCATTTTATCGATGGCTACTTTCGTTTCCTACTCGCTCTTCCTGTCGATAACCGGCGCACCTTACTCGATCCTGCTGGCGGGAGCGGCCGCGCTGCTCGAGTTTATTCCCGTAGTGGGTCCCCTCACCGCTGGTGTCTCGGTGATCGTAATCGCGGGTCTTAGCGGATACACGCACGTCTTGTGGTTCTTTGGATTCTGGCTCGGCTACCGTCTGCTGCAGGATTACGTGATCTCGCCCTACCTGATGAGTTCCGGGGTGGAGCTGCATCCTTTACTGGTTCTCTTTGGAGTGCTTGCGGGCGAACGGATTGCGGGCGTCCCGGGCATGTTTCTTTCGGTCCCGGTAATCGCGACTCTCCGCGTGATCTATGTCCGGGCACTGCGCGCCCGCCGACAGAAGGAACTCGGCAACCTGGCGACATGAGGCTTGGGCTGTTGCTCTTCCTTCCAGCCGGGGCTTTGGCCCACATGGTGAGCATGAGCACGGGCGAATTAAAGATCGACGGACGCCTGGCCCGATATGAGCTCCGCATGCCGTCGTATGAGGCAGCCCACGTACGCGACCCGGAGCGCACGCTCTTTGACCATATCCACTTTCGGAGCGGCGGCGCAGAGGGACGGATTACCCAAAAGCAATGCGCAAGTGACAAAGACAACCTGAACTGCGCCGCCACCTACGAATTCGCTTCCCCGGTGGACCAACTCGAGATTGAGTGTACCTTCGCCTCCGTCACGGTTCCCAACCACATACACCTGCTGCGAGCCTATCGGGCTGATAAGAGCGATCAGGCCGTCTTCGATCTTTCCTATACTACGGCCGAGATCCGGTTCCGGCCCATCGCGCCTTGGGAGATCTTCGTTCGAGAGAGCGGGGCCGGATTTTTTCGCGCGATTGCAGGATTCGCTCCTCTGCTGTTTCTCGTAGCGTTGGCGCTGGCGGCCCGAACCTTTCGAGAACTCGTGGTCTTGGCGCTCGCCTTTTTGATCGGCGAAGGCGTTGCCTGCGCGCTGGCGGCGAGCGTTATTCTTATGCCGTCCCCGCGCTTCATAGAAGCTGCAGCCTCGCTGACGATCGCCTATCTAGCTTTTGAAATCGCCCTGCTGCCAACGTCTGGCCAGCGCTGGCTCGTGGTTGGCGTGCTCGGTCTGTTTCACGGCGCGTACTTTTCGCTGTTCCTGACGGCGAGCGGCTACGGTCTTCCAGGTTTTTTGAGCGGAGTCATCGTGGGCGAGGTCGTAGTGCTTACCCCGCTCTATCTGGGACTTTCGAGACTAATCCGCGGCATGCGCTTTCCGCGAGTTGTGCCCGCAGCCGCAACAGTGCTGATGACGATCGGCGTGGCCTGGTTTGTCGCCCGAGTCTGGAATTGACACGCGCCTCGATCTTCCGAATGCTAGAATGATGCCCAATGGAAGCGCGCTCGCACGATATCACCTTGATGCTGGCCGAAGTGGGCCGGGGTGACAAGCAGGTGGAAGCGCAACTTCTACCCGTGCTTTACCGCGAACTGCATCAACTGGCGCAGCATCGGTTGAGAGGCGAGCAGAAGGCCCTCAGCCTGCGGCCAACCGAACTGGTGAACGAGGCTTATCTGCGGCTGCTTGCCAAATCGGATCAGACCTGGGAGAATCGATCCCATTTCTTTGCCACCGCCGCCAAAGCGATGCGCAACATTCTGGTGGATTATATCCGGGGCAAGTCCGCCGACAAGCGCGGAGGCGGCTTGGTCCGAGTGGAACTCGACGAGAATACAGTAATCTCGTCGGACCGCTTCGACGAACTGCTCGCACTGCACGAATCTCTCGAGAAGCTGGCTGACGTGGATCCTGACCAGGCCAAAATCGTTGAGTTGCGCTACTTCGCCGGTTTCACGATGCAGGAAACGGCGGTGCTGCTTAAACTTCCGCTGCGAACGGTGGAACGGGAATGGGAGTACGCCCGAAGCTGGCTGTACTCAGAACTCACGAAACCCAATTAAATGGACCGCGAGCGCTGGAATCGCGTCAAGCAGTTGCACTTCGCCGCCAGCGACTTGGCAGGTGAGGAGCGGAAGCGGTTTCTCGTGGAGAATTGCGCGAGCCCAGAGGAGCGCAGAGAGGTAGAGGAACGGCTTGGGACGGAAGCCCCCACCGGATTCATGGACAAGCCGGTGCTTTCGGGAATAATCGAACGCCCGGAGCTGCGAGCGGGGGACCATCTGGGCCGTTACGAGATCCTGGCCCTTTTGGGCGGCGGCGGGGGCGGAAAGGTCTACCGGGCGCTCGACCCCACTTTGCGCCGCCAAGTGGCGATCAAAGTCTTGTCCGCTTCTCCTTTGGATGACGATCTCAGTCGAAGAAGGTTTTTGCGCGAGGCTGAGGCCGCCTGCGCGCTGAATCATCCGTCCATCGTCACGGTTTACGAGGTGGGCTCGGCCGAAGGGCTCGACTACATCGCGATGGAACTCATCACGGGCAAATCGCTCCGCGACAGCATCCCGAAAAAGGGTTTGAATCCAGCGCAGTTTTTTCCGTGGGCGATTCAAATTGCCGACGGCTTGGCCGCTGCCCATCAAGCCGGAATGGTCCACCGGGATCTCAAGCCAGGCAACGTGATGATCACGGATCGAAAGACCGCGAAGCTGGTGGACTTCGGTTTGGCGAAAGCTGTCCACACCCTGGAAGATGGGTCTGACGGCGAAAGCATGACCAAGAAAGGCATGGTGATGGGTACGTGCGCGTACATGGCGCCCGAGCAAGCCGAGGGCAAGCGGGTCGATTCTCGCGCCGACATTTTTTCGCTGGGATGCGTGCTCTATGAGATGGCCACGGGCCAGCAGGCGTTTACGGGCGGTTCGCAAATCAGCACGCTGGCGAGCGTGATCCGCTCCGAACCCAAGCCGATCCGGGGGCTCGCGCCCGCAACACCGAAAGGCTTGGAGCAACTGGTAGCGGGCTGTCTGCGAAAGGATCCGAGCGACCGTTGGCAGAGCGCCCTGGACGTGCGGCTGATGCTGGAGCAACTGCAGCAGGATTCTCAGGCTGAGGAAACCGCGCGGCGTCCGGGCAGGCGCACTTCAATTGCGCCGCTTGCCGCAGCCCTTGGAATCGGAGCACTGATCGCCTGCGGAGGGCTCCTCTGGTACAAGCAGAATGCAGCGAAACACCAGCCGGAAGAGCGCTTCACGGCTCTTACAATGGATGGAGGCCTGACCACATCCCCTTCGCTTTCTGGGGATGGCCGGCTGCTCGCGTACGCGTCGGATCGGGGCGGCGATGGCAATCTGGACATCTGGATCCAGCAAATCGGCGGACACTCGCCGATTCGTCTGACGAGCGACCCAGCTGACGAGACCGACCCTGACATTTCACTGGATGGAACCCGCGTAGCCTTCCGATCGGAGAAGGACGGAGGGGGTATCTACGTCGTCCCCGCGCTGGGCGGGGATCCGGTCCTGGTGGTGCAAGGCGGCCGCAATCCAAGGTTTTCGCCCGATGGCCAATGGATCGCGTACTGGACGGGCCGGGAAGGAGCGATGCTGATGCCCGGTTCGGCCCAAGCCTATGTGATCCCGACAGGAGGAGGGCGGCCCAGGCAGATCAGCGAGAGTTTCGCGGCGGCCATGAATCCTGTTTGGTCCCCAAATGGCGATAAAGTGCTGGTGGTGGCCCGACGCAGCAAGGAACATTTGGCGGAATCCCTGCCGGATTGGTGGATTTTGCCGGTCGGAAAAGGCGAGGCCGTCTCCACAGGTGTGTTGCCAAGTTTGATGGCGGAACCCCGCAGCTTGCGCCCCCCGGCTTCGCGCGCCGTCTTCGTTCCTTTGACTTGGCTCGCCGACAGCAAGGGCAAAGTCGTTTTTTCCGCTCTGCACGGCGACACTCTCAATCTTTGGTCCATCGGGGTTGACCTGGGCACGGGACGGGCAGCCACCAAGCCGATCCGCGTCACCAATGGAACCAGTTCGGAAATGCACGCGGCGTTCGCGAATCTGGCTGAGAGCTCGCGGATGGTGTTCACCACCATGGTGCTGCAATTCGACTTGTGGGAAATTCCCCTGGATGCAGCTCAGGGCCGCATCCGTGGGGAAATGTCGCGAATCACCGATGATCTCGCCGGGGAGTCCTATCCATCGCTAACGTCGGACGGCAATAAGCTGGTGTTTACCAGCAAGCGCGGTCCTCTGTTCGCGCTGTGCGTGCGAGATTTTCCTCAACGCCGGAACTCGACCCTGCACACATCCAGCAGCAACTTTCTAATGCCGACTTTTTCCGGCGACGGGAACTGGGTGAGTTTCGGCCAGGTCCCGGGCAACATCTCGCGCATTGCCGCACGCGGCGGAACGGTAACGCAGCTATGCGAAAAATGCGGCACTCCCACTGGCAGTTCCCAGGACGGTAACAAGATTCTGCTGGAGCCGATCGAAGTGCCGGAAAATATTCGCCAATTGGACGCTGGATCGGGGAGTGTTTCCGTGTTGGCGTCAGCCCCGCAAAGATTATTCGGTGGGGAATTGTCCCATGACGGGAAATGGCTTGTCCTGCTGGCAATCTCAGAAAACTCTGCCGTATCGCGCATCATGGCGGCCCGTGTGGAACGAGACAAGGCCGTGGATTTCAAACAGTGGATTCCGATTACGGACGAGGATGCTACATACTCTTCACCACACTGGTCGCCTGACGGAGGCGTCATCTATTTTCTCTCCGATAGGGACGGATTTCGATGTGTCTGGGCTCGCAAGCTAGACTCGGATACGAAGAAGCCGGTCGGGCCCATTTTGGCGGTGCAGCATTTTCATCATGCGCGACGCTCGCTGCAACACGTGCGCAACTTCACGGCGGCGGCGATGGGTCCGGCGATCAGCGCGGACCGGGCGGTCCTGGTGCTGGGAGATCTGACGGGAAATATTTGGATGCGCGAACAGAAGACGCGATGACGCTTCCAGCCGTTCCGCGCATCAGCGTGATCGTGATCAGCCGCAACGAAGGGGCGTGGCTGGGGCGCACCCTCGAAAACTTGCTCGATACTATTCCAGGCGGGAGTGAAATTCTGGTGGTTGACGACGGATCGGAGGACGGATCCGCGGATTACCTGCAAGGCCAACGCAGCGGGCCGAAATTATTGCGAACTCCAGGGTTGGGCGTCGCGCGCGCCCGGAATTATGGCGGTCGGCGGGCTAAGGGCGATGTGCTGGTTTTCGCCGATGCGCACCTGGAACTTCCAGCCGGCTGGTGGCGGCCGCTAGTAGCTTTGCTGCGCTTGCCGAAAGCAGGTGCCGCAGCCCCGGCTGTGGCGAGCATGGAAGCTCCTGACAAGTTCGGCCATGGGTATACTGTTCCCTCGCCCGATCTGGTTCCGAGATGGATGCCAACGCGAACTTCCGGGGAACCGGTTCAGGCGCCGATTTTGCCGGGCTGTTGCCTGGCGATGACTCGTACGACGTTTGTGCAGACGGGCGGTTTCGACAGGGGCTTGAAGACGCGCGGCGGAATCGACGCTGAAACTGGCATGCGGTTTTGGCTGCTCGGCCTGGAGAACTGGGTCGCCCCGGAATCGAAGATACTGCATCTGTTCCGCTCGTCCGCCCCGTACGAGGTGAGCCGGGCGGAAGTGCTGCACAACCGTTTGCGCTTCGCGCTGGTGCATCTGAATAGCGCTCGAGTGAGCAAAGTTAAAGAGGCTTTGTCGTGCGATCCGTCTTTCCCGAGAGCACTCAGGTTGATCGAGAAGAGCGGAGTGAACAGCAGGACAATCGACATTCGCGGTCGCCGAATTCACGATGACAGTTGGTGTTTCGATAAATTTTGTATAGGATGGTAAAGCCTTTCAATCGGAGGAAGAATGTCAAACGAAAATGACGCGGGGAGTGCACCTTCAGGGAGCATGCCCGTGGCTGGCCAAGAGGAGTTCTCATCGCCAAAGTTCTCGCTGGACGAGCTTAGGAAGATTCACGGCGCGCTCGTTGCCGCACAGCAAGAAGACTTGGCTGAAAACGTTATCAGCGCTCTGAACGACCCCGGCTTCTCATGGCCGCCAGCTTAGATTCTTATTTATCAGGAGCAAACATGTCACAAGAACAGAAATCAGCGACTTCTCCGGCAGCGAGCAAACCGGTTGTACCCAGGCAAAAGTTCTCGCCGGAGGATATGACGAAAATTCAAGACGTTCTCGTTGCAGCCAACCTCAATGACTTGGCGGAACGAGTTAGGAGCTGTCTGGACGATCCTCGGGTGACATTTCTGCCTCTCAAGTAGCGAGTGGCGACGACGATGCGGGTCGTTCTTTGCGCCGCAGTTGAAAAGCAGAGCGAGGCAAGCGGGAGCAGCCGCCAAAAGCCGAGCGGTCGCGCTCCGGGCTTTGCGCAAGTTCCACGTAGAAGGAAAGATCTTGGTCCGGAACGATATTCTGGAGGCGTTGATCGGAGCTGGGGCAAGTGCGAAAGTAGTCGTCCACGTCTCCAGTCGACATCGCATTCCAGGTATTCGCTCCGTGGCGGATCACCATGTACTCTGGCGTGCTGCAGATGCGTTCTATCTTAGGAACGGCGTCTCTTAAGAACCAGGAGTCCTGAGAACGGGCGACATCCCTGAAGGGAGTCTGCCGCCACGAGCGGAAGCGGTTTCTCGTGGAGAATTGCGCGAGTCCAGAGGAGCGCAGAGAGGTAGGGAACGGCTAGGGACGGAAGCCCCTACCGGATTTATGGATAAGCCGGTGCTTTCAGGAATAATCGAACGCCCGAAGCTGCGAGCGGGTGACCATCTGGGCCGTTACGAGATATTGGCCCTTTTGGGCGGCGGCGGGGGCGGAAAGGTGTATCGGGCATTAGACCCCACCTTGCGCCGCCACGTGGCGATCAAAGTCCTGGAGCTGACGCCTCCACCCCGCCGCCTCCGCCCACGGGTCCGAGTTGGGAACAGCGGAATTTAGCCGCTCTGGACGATGCCAACTTCAAGATGGGGCTCAAGCTGGTTTGGTTCAGCACGGGGAAGGATGACTTTCTACTCAAGACAACAGCCGGTACGGTGGATTTGCTCAAGAGCCATGGTTTCAAGCCGGTATACCTGGAGAGCGCTGGCGGACACACCTGGATCAACTGGCGAGATTATTTGGACGAGTTCGCCCCGCAGTTGTTCCAGTAACGGTCAATAAAATGAACCCCTGGAAGCTGCTCGACTCGCGGGCGGTCTACGAGAACGCTTGGATTCGAGTGCGTGAGGATCGGGTGGTTCGGCCAGACGGCAAGCCAGGGATTTATGGCGTGATCGAGATTCCGCCTTCTGTGGTGGTGCTGGCGCTCGATGAGGAAGACCGCGTCGTTCTGGTGGGGCAATGGCGCTACACGCGCGAGAAGTATTCCTGGGAACTGCCGCTAGGCGGAGCCCATCCAGGCGAAACGGACATGCAGGCGGTTGCTGCCCGCGAGCTTCGCGAAGAGACGGGCGTTGAGGCCGGTCGCTGGGAGTGTCTCGGGACGATTGAGGCGTGCATCGGGGTTACTACGGACACGCAGTGGATCTATCTCGCCACTGATCTCAAGAAGCTCGCGAGCATGCCAGATCCGGAGGAGCGGCTGGAAATACGGTGGGTGGGTCTGGATGAGGCCGTGAGGGCGGTTCTGCGCGGAGAGATTCGGGAAGGCGCGTCCGTGGCCGCGATCCTGAAGTTGAGAGCACTGCGCTAAGCAGCCGCGTAGCGCGACCGCTCGTTTTTTGGCGGCTGCTCCCCATCCTGCTGGATACTAGAGATAACTCGCCATGTGGATTGTCGAACTAGCTCTCCGCCGCCCCTATACCTTCGTCGTCATGGCCTTGCTGATCGCGCTCCTCGGCGGCGTCGCGATAGTCAGCATGCCAGTCGATATCTTCCCTTACATTGACATCCCCGTGGTCAGCGCAGTCTGGACCTATGCCGGAATCTCACCCGAGGAAATGGAAAAACGCATTGTCACGGTCTTCGAGCGCTCCCTCACCACCACCGTAAACGATATCGAGCACATCGAATCCCAGTCCTACAATGGCGTCTCCGTCGTTCGCGTTTACTTCCATCCTGGCTCGAAAGTGGAGATGGCGATGGCCCAAGTGAACGCCGTCTCGCAAGCAATCCTGAAAATTCTGCCCCCCGGAATCTACCCGCCCAACATCGTGAAGTACGACGCATCTACCGTGCCCATCCTCCAACTCGGCCTCGGCAGCAAGACTCTCAGCGAACAGCAGCTTTATGACTACGGCCAGAACTTCATCCGCACCCAACTCGCGACCATTCGGGGTGCAGCCGTCCCTTCGCCTTATGGCGGAAAATACCGTCAAGTCATGGTGGATCTGAATCCGGATTCGATGTACGCCAAACAAATCTCAGCCACCGACGTATCGAACGCGCTCACCGTTCAAAATTTGATTCTTCCCGCGGGAACCGCCAAGTTCGGCGATCGCGATTATCAGATCAAGCTCAACAGCAGTCCGCGAGCGCTGGAAGACATGAATAATCTTCCTGTCAAACTCGTAAACGGCGCGATGGTTTACATCAAGGACATCGGGCAGGTCCGCGACGGCTACACAGTTCAGACCAATATCGTCAGGACGAACGGCACCCGAGGCGCGCTGCTTACGGTGCTGAAAAATGGACGCTCCTCAACCTTGACCATCGTCAATGCAGTCCGGGAACGGCTGCGCAAGATCCAAGCCGGACTGCCTCCCGAGTTGGAAATTCGTCAGTTTTTCGACCAGTCTCGCTTCGTGCGCGCCTCCATTAATGGCGTGCTTCGAGAGGCTCTCATCGCGGCCCTGCTGACCGGACTGATGATCCTGCTGTTTTTAGGAAGCTGGCGCAGCACCCTGATCGTGTGCATTTCGATTCCGCTCTCGATACTGACATCGCTGATCGTCCTCAGCGTAATGGGCCAAACGATCAACGTAATGACTCTCGGAGGCTTGGCGCTCGCGGTCGGCATTCTGGTGGATGATGCCACGGTAGAGATCGAGAATACTCACCGCAATATGGCGATGAGGAAACCCCTGGTCCGCGCGGTGCTCGACGGAGCGCAGCAAATCGCCGCCCCGTCGTTTGTATCCACCATGTGCATCTGCATCGTGTTCGTGCCTGTCTTGCTGCTCACGGGCGTGGCGAAGTTCCTGTTTACACCTCTGGCGATGGCGGTCGTGTTCGCCATGATGGCTTCGTATCTTCTCTCTCGAACTTTGATCCCCAACATGGTTCACTTCCTGCTCCGCCCGGAAGTGATGCTATATGCGCGAGGGCAACACGGTGAAACTGCCGGAGGAAAGGGACCCATCTGGCGCATGCACTACGTATTCAATCATCTTTTCGAGATGTTGCGCGAATCCTACACGGCGCTGCTGGCCTGGTGCCTGGACCATCGGCCGCCCGTGGTGATTGGGTTTGCGATCTTTACCGCAGCCTCCTTGTGCCTGGCTAATTTCGTGGGCAGGGATTTCTTCCCCACGGTCGATTCAGGACAGATGCGCCTTCACGCCAGGGCTCCCGCCGGCACCCGGATCGAACAAGCGGAGATGATGTTCGCCAACATTGAAAACGAGATCCGGTCCGTGATTCCCGCGCGCGAGATCGACACGATCATGGACAACATCGGGCTCCCCAATAGCAGCACCAACCTGGCCATGGGCGATACGCCCACGATCGGAATCAGCGACGGCGACATTTTAATTTCCCTCAAAGAAGGCGAACACGGATCCACGCGAGAGTACACGCAGCAGTTGCGACGACGGCTTCACGCGAAATTTCCCGAAGCCGTGTTCTTCTTCGAGGCTGCCAACATCACGAATCAGATCTTGAATTTCGGTCTGCCCGCCCCGATCGACCTGCAAATCTCCGGACGCGACGCCGCGAAAAGCTACTCGATCGCGCGGGCTCTGGAGGATCGGATCAGCCGCATTCCCGGCGCCGCCGATGTTCATATTCACCAAGTGGTGGACTACCCCGAGATACGGCTGAATGTGGATCGCGACAAGGCGGGCCAAGTCGGGCTAACCCAGCGGGACGTGGCGAACAGCCTGCTGATTTCGCTGAGCGGAAGCGGACAGGTCGCGCCTACGCAGTGGCTCAACTGGGCGAACGGCGTGAACTACAACGTAGCGGTCCAAACTCCTCAGTACCGCTTGAACACCCTGGATGCCCTGTTGAGAACTCCGATCACGGCGGCGGGCAGCGGCGCAGCGGGCGTGCCAGCGGCAAACTCTTCCATCGGCGCCGGCCCGAATCAAGCTTCGCTCGCCTACGGGAATCCGGGAGCCGCCGCGCCGCAAGGAACTCAATTCCTGGCCAATTTGGCGGGCGTGCAGCGCGGCGTTGCGCCTGAGATCGTGGACCACTACGATGTGCAACCAGTGTTGGATGTTTACGCGAACGTCGACCGAAGCGACTTAGGCGGAG
>JBBRRB010000066.1:0-31110 GCA_038225555.1 Bryobacterales bacterium | reverse complement strand
TGGAGGCATATGAAACATTCAGCCGAGTACGACGCCTTTACGAGCCTAGTAGACCGCGTGCTAGCCGTCCCGCATGGCGAGATACAACGCCGGGAATCCGAATACAAAAAGCGTTCGGATGCCAGCCCGCGAAAACGTGGACCAAAGCGGAAGGCGGTCAAGCCGCCGCCCGCTTCCCCCGTCCCTGCCTCTTAGACTTCGGCGGGTTTTTTGTTGCCCCGACCGATGAGGTTCTGGTAGGTAACTCGCTTACCGATGATCCCGTCCACCAACACGGTGAAGCGGTCAGCGTCATTCATGTCCCGGCGATTATTTAAGCGGAAAGCCTCTTCGTCAACGTAGCGGAACAGGTGGAACGGTTCCACGCTGATGTAGGTGCCGTTGATGCAGCGCTTGAACAAGCTCCAGAAGTTCTCGCTTCCGTTGGTATGCACGTTGCCCCGGACGTACTCTATCGCGTGGTCAACTACTTGATGCTGGAACTCGGTGAGCCCGTCGTAAGACTTCAACGCATCGCTGAAAAGCATCGACCCAACTTCGACGTTCTCCCGCACCAACTTCTGAAGTTCTCCCTTCCGCCGATTCTCTACGACCTTAGCTCGAACTCTGCCGCCGCGCTCCAGGACCGCCGCAACGATAGCCTTGCCCCCAGGACCGCGCCCGGTTATTTTCTTAGCCCGCTTGTCCTTGTGCATGTTGCGAGCCTTGCCGCCGATGAAGGTCTCATCCACTTCCACTTCGCCGCAAAGCTTGCCGCCCGTCTGATCGTCCTGCATGGCAAGCCTGACACGATGGAGCATGAACCATGCTGTCTTCTGAGTCACCTTAATAGCGCGGTGAATCTCGTAAGAACTCACGCGATTCTTATCGTTGGCAATCATCCACATAACCGGAAGCCACTTATCGAGACCGAGTGGAGAATCTTCGAGAATTGTTCCAATCTTGATGCTGAACTGGCATCGGTCATGCCGAGTCTTGCACTGCCATACGCGGCGAGTAGGAACGAAGCTCACATTGTCAGAACCGCAAGTAGGACATTTAATCGTGCCATCCTTCCAGCGACGGGAAGCAAGCCAGTAGAGACAGTTATCGGAATTTGCGAAGTACACGACCGCCTCTTGAAGGCTGGTCGGGGTTGCCTCTTGCGTCTTAATCAGGTCGGTCAGCTTGCTTCCCATAACTCAATCTTAAAGGAAGTCGCGTGATGTGGCAAGTATATTGTTACCCTAACTTGAGGCGGGTCGCTCAGCACCTCAAGGATGTACTCTCCAAGTCGGGACTGCTGACCGAGACGTTCCGCCGCAGCCAGTTGATCGTGTGCAAGGGCTGTTTGTTGTCAAGCTATCGTTCGCAGGGTTTACGAACGCAGTTATCTGACAAGACTAGACGGCAAAGTCTGGCGGCAAACTTACCTTACAAAAGCCGCCCCTGCCAATCGCAGCGATCTGCCGCCAGGCGCGACGATTGGCTCAAGATCTGGGTGAGGAGCCGCCAGGCTATTTGGGTGGTTTATCGTGTCGTCTCCGGTTTGCCAGCCGATCTCGTTACTCTCGCCCACGAAGGCGCCAAGGCGTACAGCGACAATTTCGAATTGGTTCACCGCCGAGAGGCTTCTGGGCCGAACGCAATCTGGCAGGCCGACCATACACCGCTCGACATTCTGCTGCTTCGGCCTGATGGTGAGGCCGCCAAGCCTTGGCTCAGCATCGTGATCGACGACTACAGCCGGGGCGTGCAGCTTCCTGCTTTGCCGCTGGAACAAGAGACGGTCGCGGCGATCACCGCATCACGGGCGGAAACTTCCGATTGTTGAACCGGCCGCTGACGCAGATGGAACGAATCCTCAAAGTCAACTCACTACAAGTGGTGACCAAAGCTGTCGTGGAGGCTGCGCGGGAAAGCCTCGTAATCGGACTGGCTTAGAAAACTATACACTGCGCCGTTCCCCGCGATCTATTGGGTCTGGCACGCTCATCAGGCCGCGTGCTCGCCCGTATCATTCGCTGCGCAAAGCTGCGGCTGGGTCAACCCGTGATGCGCGCCAGGACGGCAGGAGCGCTGCGAACAAGGCGGTCATGCTCAACAAGACCCCAACTGAACCAAGACTCAGTGGGTCGATGGCGCTTATGCCGGCAGCCAGGATTCCGGAGATCATGCGCGTTGCAAGCAGCGACAATCCCAAACCTATTAGCAAGCCGATGAAGGCCAGTCTGAGTGCGTCGCGCAAAATCATTTGCAGCACCTGCACCCGAGTTGCTCCTAGCGCCAGGCGCAGACCGATTTCCCCAACCCTCTGACTCACGTTGTAAGCCATAACACCGTAGATGCCGACGGCCGCCAGAATGAGTCCAAGAGTTCCAATCGCCCCCAACAATCCGGAAGCGATGCGACTTGGCAGAAGCGCACCGGCGATCCGCTCCTCCATCAGTTGCAGTTTGATGGGCACATGCCCATCTAGCGTCGCCAATGCCTGCCTCACAGCCAATTGATTCGACTGCGAGCCGTCTGATCGGATCAGAATTGTCAACGGCGCGTACTTTTGCGTCCAAGGCCAATAGAGAGCTGGAGTGGGGTCCTCACCCAAAGTGCCGTACTTACTATCGGCAACGACGCCAACGACTTCGACTCCTACGAAAGTTGGGGGCTGCCCCGGTATGGGCACAAGAATTTTTGCATTCAGCGCTTGATTTTCCAGGTACCTCCTTGCGAAAGTTTCATTCACGATGGCAACTGGCCGACCGCCTTCACGGTCCGTTTCCTGGAACTGGCGTCCCTGGATCAAGCGGATTCCCATGGTACGGAAGTAGTCCGCCGTTACGCTATTGGTGTGGACACGCTGGATGATCCGAGCCCCCACTTTCATGGACATTACGGAGTGTTCCAAACCGAGTGGAACGGTTGTGGCGCCGCTGACGGACCGCACGCCGGGCAATCGTTTCGTTTCAGCCAGCGCCGCCCGAAGGTACTGTTGGGATTGTTGCGGTGAGTATTCACGAAGTTGGAGAAACGGTTCTGCGAGGAGCACCTGTTTGACGTTGAATCCAGGATCTACCACCGCGATTCGAGCTAGGCTGCGGAGGAGCAATCCCGCCGAAACTAGCAGCACAAAAGCGAAAGCGAACTGACTCATTATTAGGATTCGACGCAGTGGGAGCTCGCCGCCGACTTGACGCGCTGAGACGAGCGCATAACGCTGGCCCGCTTGAATCGCGGGTGTGAGGCCGACCAACAAGGTGGCTAGCAATGTGAGCGAGGCCGTAAGCACGAGGATGCGCACATCTAGATGTAGATGGACTTCCACCGGCAGGGACAGACTCGGTTGCATTTTGTCGATGAGTGAAGAGGCAACAAGATAAAGCGCGAGGCCGAATCCAGATCCCAATACCGCCAGCAGGAAAGTTTCTATGAAAAGCTGTCGTATCAGGTGGAATCTCGGAGCACCGAGTGCTCGCCGGACCTCGAACTCCCGTGAGCGCTTTGCTCCTCGCGCGAGCAGCAGGCTTCCCACATTGCCGCACGCGATTAGCAGGACCAGTGCGGCCGAGAGAATCAGGAAGCCTAAAAACAGAGCCATTTCCATCGGGACTCCATCGTTGCGTAACCGTTCAAGTCCCGTAAGGGGAGAGAGCCGCACCACATGTTTTCGATTGATCTCTGTTGGGAATTGCTGCTTCCAGCGCACCGCCGATGCCAGAAGCGACGTTTCGAGCTGAACGATGCCGGCATCGGCACGAAGACGGCAAATGAGTTGTAGTCTTTCGTTGTCCGGGCGATCCAGTTCGCCCAAAAGAAGGGAATTGATTGGCGTGTACACATCGGGAGTGATCCCATAGCCGTGAATCGAACGATAGCTTGGGGGCAGTACGCCTATCACCGTGAACGGCACGCGATTCAGTTTCACCGAGCGGCCAAGGACTCCGATGTCCCCCTTGAATTCACGCTGCCAGAACCCATGGCTCAGAACTACCACACGAGGTTGGCTCCGCGCTCTCAGTTCATCGCCGCTAAAAGATCTTCCGATCACGGGAGCCACGCCGAGAACCTGGAAGAAGTTGCCGCTGACGATATCGGCGGCAACGCTCCTGAGTTCGTCTCCCGAACTGAAGCTTAGCTTGGTTTGATCGTATGCGGCAAAGTCCGCCAGCGCTTGGGCAGATGTTGAAAGCTGCTTGTAGTAAGGGTACGAGAACCGTTGCCCGTCGATTTCGACATTCTTGAGCTGGTCGGCATCTGTTGCCGTGACCGAATTGAAGAAGGCCGACTCAAGCACACCGCAAACAATCAGCGCGGCGCCGGTCCCGAGTGCGAGAGAGAGCGCGGCCGTCAGCGTAAATGCAGGGCTCTTGTAAAGTCCCCGCCACCCATATCGAAGATCCCGTAATAGATGGTCAAGCCACATCCATGTCCACATCTCATGTATCTCCTCTTGGACCCGAGTTAAGTTGCCAAACATCCGCCGAGCAGACAACTGAGCCTCGGTGGAGGACAATCCTTCCTGTTGACGCTCCTCTGCTTCCATTTCGAGGTGAACGCGCAACTCGCGCTCTAGTTCATCCCCTGGATTCTTGCGCTTCCACCAAGTCATATCAATTCTCCGGGACGGGCCACATGACGCGAGCTATTGCCTCGGCCATCTGGCTCCAACGAGACTCTTCTGCCAGCAACTGCTTCCGGCCACTTGCGGTAAGCCGATAAAACTTAAGCTGGCGCTTGGAGTCCTTGGCGGCCAACTCCCATTTAGCGACCAGCCAACCCTTCTTTTCGAGGCGATGGAGTGCTGGGTAGAGGGAGCCGTGTTCGACTTGAAGCACATCGTCGGTTGTACGCTGCAGATGCTTCGCTATCTGATGTCCATGAGCAGGGCCCATTTGCAGCGTGCGGAGGATGAGCATGTCCAGAGTTCCCTGCACGAGTTCTATTCGAGTCGGTTTGTTCAGCGGCATTTTGGGTAGTTCGTCTACCTATGAGGGTATCACAGCTAGTAGATCGTCTACCCAGCACGAGTCGTGGTCGTCGAAAACTCCGGCCTTGTCGCGCAGTGTTCCGCAAAGCTGTACCTGGAGTGGCGACGTACCAGTGGGCGGCGGGTAGATCCCGCATTGCAGAAACGAACGTTTGTGCACGCCTCAGACAGCCAGCGCCGGTTTCCGATCCCATCATTCCGTTGGGCTGGCACTGTGCTTCTTACATCCTGCTTGATCGCTGGGACAGGCGAGCGCCAAGTGTGCAGAGCCATTTTGGCATGGCTTGCGCGAGTACGTTCGATAGCCGCAACCAGCCATATAGAGCAAGGCCATAAGCAGCACCGTTCGATACCGCGCATGCGAGTACACCTGCGACAACCCCAAGAACTCGTGCGACCACGAAGCCGACAAAAAGGCCTGGAAACAGCACTACCAGCATCGGCGTCAGCTTCGTGTCCGAAGCCGATGCGATCCCCAACCCTATGAAGATGCCAAGGAGCGTTACTATCGTGAGCCCCACCCGATCAATTGTAGTCAGCTTATTTATGCGCATCGTTGGTGGATGCGCGGTCCTCCCTGACTTAATGACGGTCAGGCAGCGGCCAACGTTGAGTTACCAGGCCGTCGCGGGCGGTTTCCACAACGGTCTTAGCTACCTGCGGTAAGGCGTTGATTTCGAGAATTCGTTCAATCAGAGTGAGCAGACGGTTCAGCAGCCGGGAGTTGCCGCCCGAGATTCGGATGATTGCTGCGATGGCCTCTAGTTCCAACGGATGCTCGACAGTGATAGCGAATCATTTTCCACTGGCACTACTTGGCGGTCGCTCCTCCCGGAAGACCGCGACGCCATCCAGTAACTTGGACCAGGGGAGTGTCTGGTAGGAATGCCGGAAAATGGCTCCCGGCCCAGCCCCCGCCGCCGCAAGCTGCGCTGACCCGACATAGACTGCATCCGATCCACTCGCTCGCATGGCTTGCGCCTCCAGCGAATCCGGTGGCGCTACAGGCAAATCGTGAATGTCGTGCCGACCCTGCCTGTAAGAACCGGTAAGGGCTGAAAACCCAAGAGAAAAGGCACGTACGCCGAATTCTTGATGCACGTACGAACCAAAGTTCTTCCCTGTGTGGTCCGCCCATGCTGGGTCACCCTGTTTGGCGATGTGAACTGTCGCTGCCCAGAGGATAACCTTGTGTCGCCGAGGTTCCTGCTGACGCAACCATTCAAAGTTCTGGAACATCGACCGATCTCGTTCCACAATCTTTTCTGCGTCAGAAGTGAAGTCTCGACTGATCCAACGTTGAACAGCGGAGATCATCTCCTGCCGTTCCTCTTTCCCCGCGAGATCGGTCGTTCTGTCCGCTGCGACAGCGAGTTGAATATCGGAAAGGCACGCGGTGATCTGGGAGCGGTCCGATTTGGAATAGGGAGCAGCGTCGGTGTAATCGCTGTAGATACGGTGATGTAGCGAAAGGCTGCAGTCCTGACTCTGTTGCTGCGGGAGGAAGCCCGTCAATTCGGTGACCATCGCCACATTGGCGTAATCCTGGCCCAATCCGCCCAACTGATCGTCTATGCCTCCGAGGGAGATCTGCCCGGCCTGCGCCTTTGCCAAAAGAAACGGAACGAGGGGTTGGAACTCCCGATCGAACTTCCACAGACCTCCGACCGCAGAGGAGACTTGGTCCACGGAAACGGACCGTCCAGTGCGAAACCGCCTGGAGATGTTGATGAATTCATGGTGATTCGCCTCAAAGAAGACGCTATCAAACCCGCATTCATTGACAAGCCGCTCGACCAGCGCAACCTTGAAGGCCTCTGTATGACCATCTCCGTGCGTGGCGCTTTCTCCCAGCATGGCAACCTGGCGATGACATAGGTCGTGGGTCACGGCCGTCAGAGCATTCCCGTCTCTAGCGTCGGCAGGAGCGGAGCTGACAGCGTGTGGAAACACGACGCTCAAAAGAACCGCCAGTGCGGCTTTGATTGAGAGTTTCATTCTTGCTGTATGCACCACGAAGGCTCGCTGAACTGCTCCAGGAAGGCTCGCTTCTAATGGATAGGTTCTCATACGTCAGCTTGCTGGAACGAAATCAAGCCGGAGCCAGCGCGGGTAGTTCCTTCTTTTCCAATGCGGACGTAGTTAGCGGCCTGCGGCCCACGAAAGGTAATGAAAACGGAGAGCCGCCCGTTAGCCGGTGAACATCTGAGAAGCTGACGCGGAACGGCGAGGTCGCTGGCGCAGTGGCGCTTTCAAGGCCGGCAACCTGTCTGACCCGGAGCAGGTTCGAAAGAATGAGCGTGCGTTGCCGCTGTCTTTGGACCGGTGCTATCGCACGAGAGTGTGCTTGAAAATACCATCGCTTGCTCTCCGCCCATGTCCTGGAGAACCAACCTTGGAGACAAACTTCAAAAATAGCAGGGATCGATGAGCACCAGAATATGCTGGCGTTCCTGGAGCGGCTGGATCTGATGGAAAGGCAGATGAAGACTCTCAACGAGAGCATCGGTAAGGAGCTCCCCCTACAAAAGGACGCGGTGCAACGCTTATCTTAATCTCCGGAGAAACAGCGGCCCGGGGCTTCCACACTGCTGGATGATAGCCAGAAGCAGGCCGTTGCGGACCGGCTGCGGGAGTTGGTGCGGGTGTTTCCGGCGGCGGGGGCTCCTGAGCCGCGATGATCGTTACGGCCCACAGGGCGGAGAGAATTGCCAGCAGTGCTTCAGTTATCCCGCAACTCAGAACGTTAGGCGCAGGCCGAGTTGAGTGTTTCGCATCGCGTTGGCGGAGTTGATCTGGCCGAACGTGGTTGAAGCCACGTTAGTATCTGGATTGCTGAGCCTTACAATGTTCAGCGCGTTTGTCATTTCCGCGCGAACCTGCAAGGCCACTTTTTCCACGATCTTGAAATTTCGGAAGACGGCAATGTCCGCGTTTGCCCCGCCAGGTCCATCGAGGATATTGCGTCCCGAAGTTCCGTCCTGACCGTTAGCGGGGACAGCGAATGCACTGGTGTTGAACCAGGCCTGGGTTACGGCCGAGCGCGCCCGACCGGGATCGAGGTACGGATTGCCAGTCAGGTTCGCGCGATCCGTACTGTTGCCATCCAGGTTCACGTCCTTACCGGCGGTGAAGGTGAGGGGGCTTCCGCTGCGCGCCGTGACGATGCCCGATACGGTCCATCCGTTCAGCGTGTAGCGCAGCAGTCGGCTGTCGTGAAAGTAGTTCGTGTCCCAAACCAAAGAGAGCACGAAATTGTGGCGTCGGTCAGTCGCCGTGCGGCCTTTTTCCAATCTCAGATTGCGCAGGTCCTCCGCGTTCACCTGCACATTGGACTGCTGCAGATCGACCCCGTCCAGTCCCTTGCTGAACGTGTAGAATCCGCGCAGCGCAAGGTGTTGGGCAAAGCGGCGTTCCCCCGTGAGTTGCAGGCCATGATAAGCCGTGCTGATGGAAGATTCAAGAACCAAGATATTACTCAAGACCCCCGTATCGATGGGTCGACGGGTGTTGACGTTGGAGGTGGTGGCCCCCGGCGTTGAGAGCGGATAATTGATGTCGAGCTGGAAGGGAAACTTGCGGCCGAGCGAACCGACGTAGGCGGCCGTCAGCACGGTGTTCTTGACCACTTCCCGCTGAATCGAGAAGTTCATTTGATACACATAGGGCCAAACGAAATCAGGGCTCACGCCGGAGACATCCGCGTTGGGGAGAAAACGGGGTGCACCGGGGGTGTAGGTATATGGAAAGGGCGAGCCGCCCGGATTGTTTGCGTATGGATTGGTCAGCGTGGCCACGTTCGGGAAAGACTGCCGCACCGTGAACGGCTGGTGATCGGACGAGATATTGAACTCGTTCGCCGACACGTTGCCGTAGAACATGCCGAATGCTCCGCGAATCGAGTTCTTGCCCGAACCCGTCGGGTCCCAGGCAAAGCCGACACGAGGCGCCAAATTGTTCTTGTCGGGTCCGATAATCGTGCGGGACACGCCCTTGTCGCCGGGGAAGAGGAGCCCGGCGGGAGCGTTCGGAATGACTGTGGATTGCCGTCCGGCGATATACACGAGATACCGATTCTGCGGATCGGTGGGCGGCAGCTGCAAATCATAGCGCAGTCCCAGATTCAGCGTTAGTCGCGGAGACACCCGAAAATCGTCCTGGACGAATAGGCCGTAATACCAGCTATTCTGCGCTTTCACTATGGGAGCGTCCTGAGTCATCCTGGTTGGGGTGCCGAGTATAAAGTCGGCCAGCGCATTGCCGGTTTTAGTGCCATCGAACGTGAACACGCCGTAGTTGTTGAGCAACGTGTTGTGAATGATTTTTTCGAGGTTGGCATCCGCTCCCAGTTTGAACGAGTGTTTTCCCTTCACCAGGCTGACCACGTCGCGAAGCCCGTAGAAATTGCTTCCCGCTACGGGGCCAGAAATCGCGTTATTCAGCGTAAAATATCCACTGACCCCAATTTGCGGAAGACTCGGCGTGCTCTGGACAGAGTAGTTGGCCCCGAAATCCGAAAGCTGGGTCATCGGCGTGGGCACGCGCCCTCCGATATCGCGCACGTAAGTGAGACGGAGTTGGTTCAGGACGGTCGGCGAAATGGTCCAAGTGTCGCCTGCATTGATGTTGTTTTGGGTCCACGTAAAGAACTGGCTCGCCCAAGGCAGATTTCCGATCAGAGTATTTAGATCCTGTCCGCTGTTGCGATAGTAGCTGCCGGAGATTTGGTGGGCCGTCAACATGTAGTCCGTTTTGAAATTTACCTCGTCGGTATCGAGCGGGTGCGGAACGGTGGCCTGGTAACGATTCCCAGGAAGATTCGCTTGAGGGATGAATCCTTTGACTATATTCTGCGCCGTGGGATCGAGGCGATTCACAGGGATGATCGCGCCGGGGAACGGCTGCTTGGTCGCGGGATCGATGATGACGACGGGCTTGCCTTTGGCATCAAGCGTCTGCGAGAAGTTGCCGGCGCGTTCGAGAGCGGTGGGCACTACCGCGGCGCTTTTCTGGGCCACTTGGCGCTGGCGGAGTCCGGAATAGCCGCCAAAGAAAAACAGCTTGTTCTTGAGGACGGGTCCGCCTGCAGTGCCTCCGAATTGGTTGCGATGCAAGGGAGACTTTTGGAGGCTGCCCCAATCGGCCGCGTTGAGCTTGTCGTTTCGCAGAAACTCGAACAAAGAGCCGTGTAGTTCGTTGGTCCCGGATTTTGTGACGACGTCCACTACCCCGCCAGCGAAGCGGCCGAACTCGGCGCCGAAGCTGTTGGTGATGACGCGGAACTCCTGAACAGCGTCAGGGTTGGGTGCGGGGTTGCCGGTGTTGCGGAGTCCATTGGTGTTGTTGCCGCCATCGAGGAAATAATTTACCGAGCCCGTGCCGGTCGGTGACCCGTTCACGACAACGGTTTCAGTGGGACTGCCGAGGGGGTTCTCGGCTTTAACGGAATCGACGCCTGGAGTCAAAGTGAGCAGGGTGTAAACGTCCCGATTGACTAGAGGAAGATTGACGATTTCGCGATTCTCAACTGTTCGGCCGATAGTGGCGTCGGCAGTGTTTACCTGGGCTGCGTCAGCCTTAACCGTGACGGTTTGGGTCATGTCGCCGAGTTCGAGAACGGGATCGACGCGGGCGTTGCGGTCGATATCGAGCGTTACTCCTGTTTGACGAAACTGCTTGAATCCGGGCGCGTCGACCTCGACGCGATAGGGGCCGATGGGCAGGAAGGGTATGGAATATTGGCCGGCATTGCTGGTCTGCGCGCTGCGGCTGAAGTTGGTCTCGATTTGGGTCGCCTTGACGGTGATATTGGGCATCACTGCGCCAGTGCTGTCGGAGACGCTTCCAGAGATGGTGGAGGTTGCAACTTGCGCGTTCAAGGGCAGTGCGAAGATCGCTAACGAGGCGAGCAGTTTCAATGATTTCATGCTTCCGGCTTTAACGCTATTTTACAGCGGCGCATTAGCTATCAGCTAGAAGCGATGAGTCAATTCCCGATCGCGCTGCTCGCCGCCGTTCACGACTCCGAAAAATCACGAATCCCTCGAGACCGTGCACCGGGAAGCTGCCAGGCACAACGGTGCCACCGTTTTCGATTCGAGTTTCCTTTTGAAATGTGGAGCCGGTGAGTGTTCCCTCCTCACATCGTAGACAGCCGACGCCGGGGGTGGACCCAGAGTTGCAAACGTCGCTTCAACTTGGACGAGCGGCAGCGCTTCAGGCTTCGCGCACGCTGCATTGAGGGGCGGAGCCAATCTGGAACATTCCAGCCATCGCGCCCCCTCCGTCCTGGTTGGCTCCCGGCACTCCGACACGATCAGCGCCGCGATAATGCCACCGATGAGGGCCATTGCAATTCCAATCACCAAGCCTGCACCTAGCGCTATGAAAGCTCTTTCCTTTAAAGTGAGGGGAGTGGTCAACAGGAACGACGCATGATCTCCCGACGAGAACTCTTCATCGGCGCCGGGTGCGCCTTGGGCCTGCATGGCGAGCCGAGCGCGCTGCCTGGTACCAAAGAGTTGACGTGGGAAGGCGACCTGTCAGAGCGCATGATGGACGGCGCACATCGGTTTGCGGAGCGCAAGATCGCCGAGTCGATAGCGCTGCGCGGAACGCATTGGAATCGCGACTTCAGTTCGCGCGAAGCGTATGAGAAATCCATCGCCCCAAACCGGGTAAGATTCGCCCACAAGATCGGATTGGCCGACCAGCGTCTGACTCCCGCTATGGAGCGCTTTGGGGGCGATGCCGCGCGGGGGCTCGTTGCCGATGCGGAGAACTATCGCATATATCAGGTGCGCTGGCCGGTGCTCGAAGGGCTTTTCGGAGAAGGCTTGCTGCTGGAACCGAAGCGAAGCCCGGTCGGGTTCGTTGTCGCTATGCCCGATGCCGATCAGACACCTGAACAGGTCGCGGGACTTTCGAAAGGCGTTCCCGCCGAAAACCAATTCGCGCGTCGCCTTGCGGAGAACGGGTTTGAGGTGGTGATCCCGACGCTGATCGACCGCTCGGCCCGTTGGTCCGGGCATCCTGAAATCCGTATGACTGACCAGCCGCATCGCGAATGGATTTATCGCCAGGCCTACCACATGGGCCGGCACGTGATCGGCTATGAAGTGCAAAAGGTGCTGGCCGCCGTGGACTGGTTTCGCACGAAAACCGATCGGAGCAACATCGGCGTGGCTGGATTCTGCGAAGGGGGACTGGTCGCGCTGTATGCCGCCGCAGCAGACCCGCGCATTGCAGCCGTGCTGGTAAGCGGATACTTCGATTCGAGGCAGCGGGTGTGGTCGGAGCCGATTTATCGCAACGTTTGGGGCTTGCTCTCTGAGTTCGGCGACGCAGAAATCGCCACGCTGATCGCGCCCCGCGGTTTGGCAATTGAGTACAGCCGCGTCCCGGATCAGACCAGCCCCAAGGGCGATTTGCGAACGCCCGATTTTGAGAGCGTCGCGGCTGAGTACCATCGCATCGATTCGCTGCTTCCAGACCGGTTTCAAGCACGCGAACTCATCAGCGGGGAAGGGCGAGCGCCCGCAGGTCCTGGATCGCGGGCGGCACTCGAGGCTTTCGTGCACATGCTGGGGGCAAACGTTTCACTGCCGCTCTCGAACCAGACGCCTGTGGATGCCCGGAACGCATTCGATGGTGCCGAGCGCCAAAAACGGCAGGTGCGGCAGGCCGAGAACCACGTGCAGACCTTGATTCGGGCCGCCGGCCAAGTCCGAGAACAGTTCTTTCTTTACAAGATAATGCCTGAGCTGGCCGACGATCAGTGGTCGACCGAACTACGGCACAAAACTTTTCCTGCCAAGAAGTTTATCCAGGGGGCGAACGAATATCGGCGCTACTTCAACGAACAGGTGATGGGGAAATTTGACGAGCCGCTATTGCCGGCGAACGCGCGCACGCGTCTTATCCGCGCGACCGCTCAGTGGACCGAGTACGAGGTTGTTCTGGACGTGTGGCCGGAAGTATTCGCCTGGGGGCTTCTCTTGGTTCCTACTCACATCGGAGCTGGGGAGCCAAGGCCTGTCGTGGTGTGCCAGCACGGCCGTCGCGGGCTTCCGCAGGAAACCGTGGAGGGCGACAGCGGGTACTATCACGACTTCGCGGCGCGCTTGGCCGAACAGGGGTTCGTCACCTTCGCTCCGCATAACATGTATCGAGGCGAGGATCGTTATCGCTGGCTATGCCGCAAGAGCAACAACGTTCAGGCCACGCTATTCTCGTTCATCATTGCGCAGCACGATCAAATTCTGCGCTGGCTCGGGTCGCTGCCGATGGTGGATGCGGCGCGCATCGGCTTCTATGGTCTGAGTTACGGAGGCGAGTCGGCGGTCCGTCTTCCGGCCGCTTTGGAAGGGTACGCTCTCTCGATCTGTTCCGGCGATTTCAATAGCTGGACGGAGAAGGTGGCCGCCACGGATTTGCGCTTCGGTTTCATGTATAGCATTGAGTGGGAGATGCCCTATTTCAATATGGGCAACACCTTTGATTATGCGGAGATGACCTACCTGATTCTGCCGCGCCCGTTCATGGTGGAGCGGGGCCACAATGATCGGGTGAGCCGCGACCAGTGGGTGGCGCAGGAGTATGCGAAAGTGCGCTGGCTTTACGCCCAGTTGGGGCTCAGCGACAAGACGGAAATCGAGTACTTCAACGGCGGTCATACAATCAACGGCGAGGGGACGTTCCGCTTCCTGCACAAGCAACTGAACTGGCGTTGATTCCGGTGGGAGTGTACCATCCAGAGGTGAATCCGATTCTGGCAGCCGTGGTGCAAGCGGGGTCCGTCCCGTTCGATAAAGAAAGGACTCTAGTCAAGGCCGAAAAGCTGATTGCGGAAGCGGCCGCCGAGGGCGCGCGGATTGTGGTATTTCCCGAAGCTTTCGTCGGCTGTTATCCGAAGGGCATGGACTTCGGCGCCCGAGTGGGCCAGCGGTCGGCTGAGGGTCGGGCGTGGTTCCGCCGCTACTTCGAGAACGCCATCGAAGTTCCGGGACCGGAAACGCAGCGGCTCGGCCAAGCCGTCCAGTCCCACGGAGTGTGGCTAGTCATCGGAGTCATCGAGCGGGATGGCGGAACGCTATATTGCACGGCTCTGATCTTTTCCCCCGACGGATTGCTGGCAGCCAAGCATCGCAAGCTGATGCCGACCGCGATGGAACGGCTGATCTGGGGCTTTGGCGATGGATCCACGCTCCCGGTGTTGGACACTCCCATCGGGAAACTGGGCGCCGTGATTTGCTGGGAAAATTACATGCCTATGATGCGCATGGCGATGTACGCCAAGGGCATCCAGCTCTATTGCGCGCCCACGGTGGATGATCGCGAAACCTGGGCTCTGAGCATGCGTCATATCGCATTCGAAGGACGCTGTTTCGTGCTGTCGGCGTGCCAATTCATTCGACGCGGTGACTATCCGGCTGAGTACGAAGCAAACCAGGCGGATGATCCGCAGGCAGTGTTGATTCGGGGAGGCAGCGTGATTGTGAACCCGCTGGGCGGTTTGCTGGCCGGTCCGGTTTACGATCGCGAATGCATCCTTACGGCTCAGGTGGATTTGGCCGAGATCGCGGAGGGGAAGTACGACCTTGATGTTGTCGGCCACTATGCCCGTCCCGATGTGTTCAGGCTTGAAGTGAATGAAAGGCAGGCATCGGCGGTTGTTACTAAGTCTTGAACTCGAGATCAAGACCCGTAAGGTCAATTTAGGAATTCTCTTCCCTAACCTTCCGGAATTTGCGATAATCAATTCCGGCCAAGAAAGGGAACTGACATGACATTGAAGAGAGCACTCATTCCGCTGTTTCTTGCTTTAGGTTTCGTCGGCGCACAATGGGCCGCGACAAAAGACCACAGTGAAGCTCGCGGTATTGCGGTTGGGATTCCAAAGGCATTTGACAATCGCACCCTCAGTCTCATGCTTGATACGTTGAATCAGTCTCTTTCGGGACTCAGGGTGATCGATCAGCCCTCGCTCGCGAAAGCAATTGGAACGATCCAAGGATCGAGCGTGACAGAAAGCTCCAGCGCGTTGACAGTCCAGGGTGCCCCTCCATCGATTACCGGAGCCCAGAAAGCGCCGGCACCGCTGCCCTGGAACAGCGACATGGCTACGATCCCGGCGCTGGCGAACCAGCAATATGGTCTTGGCGCTTCAGACTTGCTGAGCGAACAGGTCGACCTTACGTACCAAATCTTCAACATTCGTATGCTCCTGGACCGTTCGCTGAGCGACCGAGTCCTATGGCCCGTCAATGATCGTCAAAATAAAGGCAATGGAACGCCACGCCTCGAGACTGTGATCGGGATGAACGTTACGATCGATCCTCCGAGGGATGCCGAAAATTCGGCAGCGGTGGTCGAGATCACCCTGTACTACGATCGAAAAGATAAAAACACTCGTCCTTCGCTCGTTGCCGTTATGCCGCAGGAACACACCTACAATTCCGCCACATTGAATTCCAAGGCAACTGCCTTCGGCGGTTCGGCAATTGCCAAGGTTGTAACTGTGGGCTACACGCAAAGGCGTCGCGCCCAAACCTATTTTCTCTTCCGGGACAACGATACCGTGGCGTTCGAGCGTCAGTTGGGACGGGATGCGAGCGAAATTACGTTTGGATGGGTCTTTCGCCCGGTGCTCGGCCGCAAGTCGGTGGCGCCTGGCACACGGCAAATGTTCGCCGTGGTCTCTCTTCCTCAAGCCGATTCGCTCGCAGTGGATCTGTTACAGAAACAAACCACAGAGGCGTATGATCTGAAGCAGCCCCGTTATGTGGAGCTTCGTGCTGATGTGCGCACGTATTGGCGCAAGTTCGATCCGCACACGCTGACTACCGCCAACAATGAGGAGATCAGGCCGTGGAGCAAAGTTGGTCATGTGCTCTCTTTGGGCACCAGTCTCACGTACGCCCCTAAAGGCGACACCCACGAACTCGGCTACACGATCCAGGTGCCGTTTACTTCCGCCTATCTAGATACACTTTCATGCAAACTCAACCGAATCTCCTGGCTATCTATTGGAGGAAATCGGGCGCTCGTGTCAGTGCGCGGGGAGAACTTCTTCCATGACACCCAAGTCGCAATCGGAGGAAAGCTGCTGACCGGGGCCGCCGATGGCCTGCGCATCGCCTCCGACCAGGGATTTGATATCTATACAGATATGTCGGCCTTGTTGTCGGACGGCTCCATTCTCTCCCGGTATGCCCCCGCAACCGCTCTGGAAGTTTCGCCCAACAAAAGCGGAGCCTTCATTCAGCAGATTGATCCAAGCAGTCCCATGAGCGGCGTTTACGAGTTATCGATTCTCCCCGAGTTTCAGTCTCCGAAAGGCTCCTGCCTGGTGGAGAGTGACCTTGCCGATAACGCACTCGGTCAGCCATTAGTGGCTTGGTCAGGCAGTCTCATTCCCGGTCCTTATCAGTTCTTCCATGATCCGGACCGCCCCGAATGTTTGCGGATCCTCGCCCGCCTGCCGGTGTCCGTGGCCAAAGATCTCAGCGGCGTGGTCAGCGTTAAGTTTCCGTTCCGAGGCAAGCTTCTCGAAGCGGCTCAACGCGTGTACGATCCGAATTCCGCATTCAGTGCTCAGCTGCTTTCCGGCAATCGCGACTTCCTCGTGGTGCGTTCCGATGGTCCCTTCATTAGACCCAACAACGAATGTGCTTTTTCTCCCGAGAATTGGCGGATATTGGCGAATCGCGAGACAATCAAGCTCACAAACGGCTGTCCCACACGCGCGTCCTCCTCCAGTGTGTTCTGCCTTCTAACCCCCCATGACAACATGGCTCGCCTGATCTTCCCCGATCCGCCTTCTGCTTCAGTTGTATCGAAGCCAACTCCACCGTTGCGGAAGGGAAAGCACCCCCTGCAATCCAAGCCAATGGTGAAGAGCGCCCCCCCGCCGACGGTTCCCGTGCCCAAAACGGTTCTGTTGCAAATGGGCCTCACAGTATTTGGACCCGATCAGAAACCAATTCCAGTTCTGGATTCGCGCGGCAATCCTATCCAAGGCCTGGATGGATGTGCGGTTCACCAAGTAACCTGGGTCGGCACTTACCCAATAAGTTTGCCGAGTTCCAAACCGGACGCACCCAAGCCTTCGCTCGATAAAGATCAGAAGCAAACCATTCACCGCTTTGACGAAGTCTCTCTGTCCTTCACGGGAGCGGCCCTCGGTGAAATAGGTCAAGTGCTCGTCGGGAGCATAAAGCTTACGTTCAATTCCGCCGACGACGGCAAGTCGATTTCCGTGCTAATTCCGCGCAGCTTAACGAAAGATCCGCCACACCAGATCGACCTTCTAATGCTCGATAAGCAGGGGAACCCGGCCGGTATCATCCATGTAGCTGTTGTACCTTGAACCTTGCCAAAGGAGAAGTTCAAATGACTAAGCTAGAACGTCAAGCGAAGAAGAACCTGCAAAAACACCGCGAGAAGTTGTCTGCGGTGAGGGACGATTTGCGACAAACCGTCAATGGTTTTCTTCAGCAGAAAGGCATTGACCTGCATGTCGAGGCAATCCATTTTTCGACGGCCCCCCTACTTTCCGAAGGCTCGTTCCGTTGTTGTACGATCAACGGGAAACACATTTGCGGCCCACAGTGCCCCTGAGTTTGCAATGCCCGTCATGATATCATCCGCCTTTCCCCATGCATTCTGCCGATCTCGCAGTGATCGTTCTCTACCTGATCGGCATCACCTGGTTCGGCTCTCGATTCCGCAAATCCCAGCGCACTCTTAAAGACTATTTCCTAGGTGGAAATAACGCGCCGTGGTGGGCCATCAGCCTCTCCATCGTGTCCGCGGAAACCAGCACGCTAACGGTAATCGGCACTCCAGCGCTCTCCTTCTCCGGCAACTTCGGCTTCTTGCAGGTTGTCTTCGGGTATCTCTTAGCGCGTCTTGTTATTTCCGCACTGTTTCTTCCGCAGTATTTCCGGGGCGAAATGTTTACTGCCTACGAACTCATGCGCCGCCGTTTCGGAGAACGCATCCGCAAGTTAACTGCTGGCACCTTCCTGATTCTCAGAGCCCTGGCGGAAGGAGTCCGCGTCTTCGCGATCTCTATCGTGATTTCGATCATTCTCGGCACCGGAGAAATCGCCTCCATCGCGGTGATCGTCTGTCTCACGCTCTTCTACACGTTTGAAGGCGGACTTACCGCCGTTATCTGGACCGACGTTGTTCAAATGTTCCTCTATGTCGCGGGTGCGTTCCTGAGCTTCATCGTGATCCTGCACCAGATTCCCGGCGGATGGGCGCACGTTTACGATCTTGCCAGCGCGGCGCACAAGTTCCAGGTATTCGACTTCCGATTCTCGCCCACCGCCGCGTTCTTCGCCCGCAGCTACAGTTTTTGGGCAGGCATCCTGGGCGGTTGCTTTCTTACGACAGCGAGCCATGGCACCGAACAACTGATGGTGCAGCGCTTGCTCGCCGCGCGAACGGAAGGGGAAAGCCGCGCCGCGCTGTTTTCGAGCTGGGCGGTAATCCTATTCCAATTTAGTCTTTTTCTCTTCATTGGCGTTCTGCTGTTCGTCCACTATGCCGACCTGGGCCGCCCGGCTCCGGCGGTGAAGGATGGCATCTATCCTGCCTTCGTCTGGAACAATCTGCCGCCTGGCGTCGCCGGACTTGTTATTGCCGCGATCCTCGCGGCAGGAATGTCGAACCTGAGTGCCGCTCTGAACGCCCTCGCCTCCACCACGATCATGGATTTCTACAAGCCGTTCATCGCGAAGAGGCGAACCGATCCCGGCGAAGTTCACATCCTGAAAATGGCTCGGTATGCGACAGTAGCATGGGGCGTTGTGCTATTTGCGATCGGTCTGGTGGCGCGAAATTGGGGGTCGGTGCTGGAAGCGGGGCTCACCATCGCCTCCATCCTGTACGGCTCGCTATTGGGCGTGTTCCTGCTCGGCCTGCTAACCAAACGCGTTCAAGAGAATGCCGCCATGATCGCGATGGTGGCTGGCCTCCTGACGATGGTGTACATCAAGGCTTTCACTCACATCGCGTTTACGTGGTATGTTCTGATCGGCACATCGATGACGTTCGCCGTGGGACTGCTCGCCTCGCTGTTTGCCAGCTCGGTTACTATACAGAATGCCCCCAACGCATACCCCGACTGAAATCGGCCTGAAGCGCGACCTCGGCATTTGGGGCGCGGCTGCGATCGTGGTCGGAACCGTGATCGGCAGCGGGATCTTCCTGGTCCCCACGACGATGATTAAGAACGTCGGCTCCACATGGATGCTATTCGCCGTGTGGGTCGCGGGCGGCCTGCTTTCGCTCTTTGGCGCGCTCAGCTATGCCGAATTGGCGGCAGCGATGCCAGAAGCGGGGGGAGAATATGTGTTCCTGCGGGAGGCCTACGGACCTCTGTGGGGTTTCCTCTATGGCTGGACGCAAACCTGGGTAGCCAAGAGCGGCTCGATTGCGACACTGGCCACTGGCTTTTTTATTTATCTCACAAATTTTCGCCCCGAGTTGGCAGGAGTGTGGGCCACCATTCCGCTTGGGCTGGGCGAAGGGGGTGCGCCGCTGGAAATCCGGTACGGCCAATTGCTCGCGATGTGCGTGATCGGCGGCCTGGGAATAGTGAATTATTTTGGCGTGAAAGTTGGCGGAGACCTGCAGATCGTCGTCACCATTCTAAAGATTTCCTTAATTGGGGCCATTATCGTGATCGGACTCACATCTGGAAAGGGGGACACGGCCCATTTTTCGGCATCGACGCCCGCTCCGGGCGGCATGACCGGATTTTTCGCCGCCCTGGTAGCTGCGCTGTGGGCTTATGATGGCTGGAATAACGTAAGCATGGTTTCATCGGAGATCCGAAATCCCCAGCGAAATCTGCCTCTAGCGCTGATTTTTGGAACACTCGCGGTAATCGGCATATACCTCCTGACGAATGTGGCGTATTTTTACGTCTTGTCACCGGCCGAAGTCGCTGGAAGCGATCGGGTGGCGGGCGAAATGATGCGGCGAGTACTGGGAAATTGGGGCGCCAACGCGGTAAGTATCGCGGCGATGATCTCGATTCTGGCCGCATTAAACGGTTCGATTCTGTCGGGCTCGAGAGTTCCGTACGCAATGGCAAGAGACCGTCTATTCTTTCGTCCGGTCGCGCATGTGCATCCGGTGCATCGAACACCCAGCGTTTCCATATTGCTGTTGAGCGCATGGGCGGCTCTGCTGGTTCTAAGCGGGCGTTACGATCAACTCTATACATACGTGATTTTCGCCAGTTCCATCCTTTACGGCATGGCTACTGCTTCGGTGATTGTTCTGCGTTTCAAGCGGCCCGCGATGGAGCGGCCATACCGCACCCTGGGTTATCCGCTGGTTCCGATCGCCTTTGTGTTGGCGATAGCATGCCTGGTGGGGTCCACTTTAATAAAGTCTCCTCGCGAGTCGTTCATGGGCTTAGGTCTCATTGCTCTCGGGCTTCCGTTCTATTACTATTGGAAGCGGCGGAATTTCGCGCAATCCGCATAAACCCGTCGGAAAAGCGAAATAATCATTTCAGCCGGTACAATTTGTTCGGAAAGCCGAACACAGCGCTTGAAATTCTTCTCAAAATGAAGTACAACTTTATTACGAGACCGTTGAGAAACTAAACGTCTGTTCGCTTTTCAGAACGTTGAAGCACTATCGGCTCTGATCTTGGAGAAATATACTCATCATGGACGTTTCAAAAATGCTGACGGAATTACGTCAGGAGCGTGAGCAGATTGAGGAAGCTATCCTGAGCCTC
Organism: Bryobacterales bacterium; assembly: GCA_038225555.1. Taxonomy (GTDB): domain Bacteria; phylum Acidobacteriota; class Terriglobia; order Bryobacterales; family Bryobacteraceae; genus JANXQZ01. Next base: position 10,378 of record JBBRRB010000066.1, on the reverse strand, counting down.
GAGCGGCTGGCTCGCGGCCGCGGCAAGCGCCGGGGACGCCCCCCATCCTGGATGCAGGAGGTCAAAAAGAGAGGCAGGCCTCCAGGGAGCAAGAATAAGACCAAGTCTATCGAGGCCAAGGGCGGCTTAAAGGCCATGAGCGCCGCCTGACCGTCAAAGGCAAACATTAGCGATAAAGTAAATACGGTTCCCGTCTCTTTAGGAACTCCGCGAGCGGCTCTTCCAGCTTCTGAAGAGTGGTCTTAGGATCCTCTCGATGCTTAAATGCCTCGATTACCGCGTGGTTTCCTATCAGGAATCGATCGACGTTCCAAGAGATCTTGCCTGGGTACAGCGTCTCGAATGCGTACCCAAGCTCCAATCCGAGCCGGACACTATCGAAAGATTTGCGATTCGTGATGACGAAACGAACTCCTTCGATAGTTTTGCCCTGGTAGTTGGACGAAGCCGGACGGAACTGTGTTGGATACACGCGAACTCCCGGAATGAAGCGGGAGTTCAGAAATCCGGCGAGCTGGCGGCCGTTTATCCAATCAGCTCCGACCTGCTCGAAGGGGGCATCGGTTCCCCTTCCCACCGAATAGTTGCTGGATGCCTCCAGCATGGCCACTCCCGGATACAGTGTGGCGGCATTGAGGCTTCGCATATTCGGGGAAGCATCTACCCAGCGCAGTCCCGTAGAATCGAACCAGTCGCCCCGCTCCCAATTCTGAACGGGAATCACGTGTAGATCGGCACCCAGTTTGCGTTCTCCGTTCACCATCGAGGCCAACTCGCCAAACGTGAGCCCGTGGCGGAGCGGCATTTCGAAACAGCCCACAAATGATTCAAGATCCTGATCGAGAATCGGGCCTTCTACATGATTCCCCGTGATCGGATTTGGCCTGTCCAGCACATAGAATGGGATGCTTTTCTTTGCGCCTTCTTCAAGACTGGAAATCAAGGTGCACGAGTAGGTGTAGAATCTTGCACCAACGTCCTGAATGTCGTAAACCAGCGCGTCAATTCCGCGGAGCATTTCCTGAGTAAGTCGGCGCCGGGGGCCATTGTAGAGGCTGAATGCGGGGATGCCCGAAACATCTTTCGTATTCCCGACGTCTTGCTTATCCTCCCGCCCGGTCAACCCATGTTCAGGCGTAAATAGCGCCACCACGTTTACGCCCGCTGCAATCATCAAATCGACATTTCGTTTTCCGTCGTTACTGAGGCCTGTATGGTTGGTAATTAATCCGACGCGCTTTCCCGAGAGCGGGCCGAAGTTTTGCGCGGCTAAGACGTCCAGGCCGGTGAGCACCGTTGCATTTCGCGCCAACTCGCGATTCAACCCGGGTCCCGCGAGCGCCTCGTTATAGCCGGTCAGCTTGAGCCTGGGACCTTTTATTCCAAACGAAGCAGCGACAATTGTGGCAACTCGGCTCCGCAGCGAGGTCAGAGACTTGCCTCGGTGAGGATGGACTGAATTCGTCAGCAATATGACGTAAGTCTTGCTGAATGGATCGATCCAAATAGAAGTGCCGGTAAAGCCGGTGTGCCCGTAAGATCCGATTGGAAAGAGTTCCCCTCGATTCGCTGAAAAGGGGGAATCCATGTCCCAGCCGAGCCCGCGCAGAATGGGCTGATCGGGAGGCGATTGAGGCGTTGTGAATTTCTCGATCGCGGCGGCGCTGAAAATTCGTTTCCCGTCAATGACGCCCTGATCGATCATCATTTGAGCGAATCGGCCGAGGTCGTCCGCTGTGGTAAACATGCCCGCGTGTCCAGCGACTCCGCCCATAAATCGGGATGTCCCGTCATGCACCACGCCCCGAATTGGCATTCCGCTCGCGGCATCGAGCTCGGTGGGCGCGATCTTCGAGAACCAATCGGCAGGCGGCAGAAAGCGCGTGTGCTTCATGCCTATCGGATCGAAGACTGTTTGACGCGCAAAATGATCGAGCGATTTGTCGCTTACGCGGTGGACAATTTCACCGAGCAGGATGAAATTAATGTCGCTATAAACAAAGCGAACTCCCGCAGGCCCGGCGGGTTTATCGGCCAGCGCTTTCGCAATTCCAGTTTCGTACCCGCCCCAAGCCGGCAAAAGGTCGAGATCGGGCCGCAATCCGGAGAAGTGCGTCATGAGGTTGCGGATCGTGATGGTGCTATGGCCGCCCTGAAACTCGGGCAAGTACGCCGTGACGGGGTCGTTCAACCGAATCTTGCCTTCTTCAAACAGCTTCATGAGGCAGGAGGTGGTTGCGATCACTTTGGTCAAGGACGCGGCATCGAAGATCGTGTCGAGGGTCATCGGCTCTTTCTTCGGAACCAGGGCGCGTGATCCGTAGGCTTTACGATAAACGGCGACACCTTCGTGGCCAATCTCGAGGACCGCACCTGGAATCAATTGCTTGTCGATGGCTCGTTCGATCTCGGCATCGACTGCGTCGGCGCCGGGAAACACGCCTTGCCCGCACGCAATGCCGACCCACAGGAGTATTAGAAGCGACTTCATTGCAGCTTTTTAGCGTTGGCGTCCAGGAGGATCGCCAACTCGATATCCTTGGAAGTGATGCCGCCGACGTCGTGCGTGGTCAAATCCACCGTAATTCGGTTGTACACGTTGCACCATTCGGGATGATGATTCATTTTCTCGATCGCGAGGGAGGAAGTGGCCATGAATCCGAAAGCATGAATGAAGTCGGCGAATTTATACTCGCGGTGAAGTTTGTCATTAATGATGGTCCAGTTGCTTAGCTTAGCGAGGGCCATTTGCAAGTCTGGATCGGAAAGCTTCTGCATACCTCCATCTTAGGATGAGAAAGGAGGGATGCGAGAATACTTGCATGGCGTCGAGCCCTCATCCCAAGCTAACTGAAGAGCAATACTTGGAATTCGAGCGAGCGGCCGACTTTCGGAATGAGTTCCTGGACGGCGACGTCATTGACATGTCGGGAGCGTCTCTGGAGCACGCCAACCTGCAAGGCAACCTCTATTTCGAGCTACGCTCCGCAGTGCGTATGGGATGCCAGGCCTTCAATGCGGGCTTGCGAGTCCGAGTCTCTCGCAAGATGCATGCGTATCCCGATGTCTTGGTGGTTTGTGGCAAGCCGCTGTTGGCGGACGAGCATCAGGACAATATCTTGAATCCGACGGCGATTTTCGAAGTGCTCTCGCCTTCCACCGAAAAATATGACCGGGGGCTTAAATTCAAATACTACGGTTCGATCAAGTCCTTGAGAGACTACGTGCTGATCGATCAGGAAGAGACCCGAGTGGAGCAGTTCACACGCCAATCGGACGGAACATGGACCTATCGCGTTTATGAAGGTCCCGCTGAGGAACTGCGGGTTGATTCCATTGGCGCGGCAATTCAACTTAGTCGAATTTACGCTCGAATCAACGTGTGAAACACCAAAGTCAGCGGCCAAACAGCTTGGTAACCCGCGATTTCATCGATTCAAACCAGCTCTGCCGTTTCTGTTCGGGCTGCGCGCTCGCCACCGCTAGACTCGGCTGAGACTGCGAGTCGCTAGTCGGCGGGGCGTCGTATGGCTCGGCGCTTCGCAGCGTGACGCGGTATCCATTATATGTGTACGTCTTCCTCACGAGCTTGCCGTCATCGTCCTCAAGAATCAGGGCGAAGCTGGGTGTTTCCCCTGCGTTATTAACGATCACAGGGTAGTGCCCCGTGACGTTTCTCTGGATGTACGCCGTCTCGTAGCGATGATGGCGCTTGCTCCAGATGAAAAATCGAAAGCTGTCGAATTCGTAGTTCTGCGGACCTTTCCCAATCGTTGTCCACAGCCAGTTGTGCTTCAACTGGTCTTCATCCTGCACGTCGCCCAGCGAAAAATAGGACGTAATCCGGTGCCCCTCCGCATATTGCGCGACATCGTCAGGAATGGCCATGTTGACCATCCGTGAGAGAATCCACCCAACCCGGCCGTCCTTGGTGCGAATGAGGCTCCAGTCATCCAGGTGTACCGGTTGAGGAGGTAGCCCCTTGGATTTCGCGCTTTCCTCGTTTGGGTCTGCCATCTTCTTAGACGTGCGGGACATTTCCAGCCAATCTTGCGGCGGTTTTGGAGTGGGAGGCATGGGAGGCGGCGGGATCTTGCTGGATGCCTTCTCCTTCCTTTTTCGCTGGGGCTTGGGTCGAGGAGCGGGAGCCGACATGGGTGTGGCTACCTGCGTTCGAGGCGTCACTTTGTGGCCAATCACGTCTATCTTGCCGCCTTCCAGAATCTGGAGAAAACTAGGCGACGTGCGGTTTGGCTCGGTATGCACGTTGAGCGCTTCAAAGGTGGTTCCCACGCCTTGAGATGGGTAGGCGGCCGCCCTTTCGGCGATGTGCCGGAGATCGGCCATTTGATCGGGCGTCAGCAGCTGATGTACATCGGTCCAGCCCACGATTCCGCCCGCAGTTCTTACCTTGATAAAGCGCCTCTTGAACTCCAATATTTCAAGAGGTTCTCCATGGTGGACGGTCGCCGACACGGCGGCTTTGGAGCTTAGCTCCTGGCGCAGGGCAAGCGTGGTAGGGCCGACAAACGCCTGACCGATGGCAGGGGTTCGGTCCTGTTGCGTACCGCAGGAGATAAGAAGCGCACAAATCGCTGTAGTACAAAGACTTCGGAAAGATTTCACACTTTGAACGAATCTACTGCTAGTGTATCAGTAGTGGCTGAAAACGAACGGGTGTCTCTGGATCTATATTGCCCAGAGTGCAAAACACCGGTTTCCGATCCGCTTGTCTGCGGCGATTGTACCGGCGTCATCTGCCGACGCTGTGGGACACCCCTGGAACGAGTTGACGATCTAGGCCTCGGTTAGTGGCAGGGAAAGTGCTTTAGAGGTAATCATGGCGACCGCAACGTCATTCTCTCGCGCCTCGGTAGCCCTTTATTTAGGGCTTTCGGCCAGTATGGCAACCAGCGCCACGGTTCCAAACGGCCGCATTTACCTGACGAATGTGGAAGAGATTACATCTCGGATAGCTCAAACCGAGGAGCGGAAACATTTGGATCTTCAGGATTACTCAGGCACCCGCCGCTACATTCTGCGAAACTCGCACCTCGGCCGCGATGCAATTCTGACCGTTCGGTTTTCCTATCGTAAGGGCCAAGGCAAGACGTATCAAGTGATCGATGCTCAAAATGCCGAGGGGATGGGGCGCAGAATTTTGGACAGAGTGCTGGAAGCCGAGGTGGACGCAAGTCGCCCCGGTCACCACGAAAACGGCGGCGTTACCCCGGCCCATTACGATTTTCAACTGCTAGGGATGGAGAGCCACGCCGGACACCTTTGTTATGTAATGGGGGTTCGTCCGAAGTCGAAAAGCAAGTATCTACTTCAAGGGAAAGCCTGGATCGACGCTCGCGACTTCGCTTTGGTGAAACTGGAAGGTCGTCCAACAGTCAACTTGTCGTTTTGGGTAGGCAAGCCGCTCGTGGTGCAAGAGTTCGAAAAAGTTGGCGATTTCTGGATGGCTTCCCGGAACAGCTCCCATTCCGATTCTCGCCTTTTAGGTAAGGCTGAACTCACGATTGAGTACACTGGATATCAAGTCAAAGGCGTTGAAGGAACACGTGTTGCCTCGCAGCCACTAACCTCCCGCCGCATTTTGGAATAAATTTAGCCCGAAGCGGGAGGTCCTCTATACTAAAGGTACCCCGCGCCCATGTCGCAAGCCATCGACCGTTTTGTAGCCCAAAATAAGGATCGCCTGCTTGAGGAGTTGAAGGACTTCATCCGCATTCCGAGCATTAGCACCCTCCCAGACCACAAGAACGATGTTGAAAAGGCGGCACGTTTCGTGGCGTCCGCATTAACGCAAGCCGGGCTGGAAAATGTCGCGGTAATCCCGACAGCCGGACATCCGCTAGTTTATGCCGATTGGCTGCATGCTCCTGACAAGCCGACCGTACTTTGTTACGGGCACTACGACGTTCAGCCGCCCGATCCTTTGGAACTTTGGCTCAATCCACCGTTCGAGCCCACGGTCATCGACGGCAACATTTATGCCCGCGGTTCCGCTGACGACAAGGGCCAGATGTACATGCACATCAAAGCGGTGGAAGCTTTGCGCGCGGTGAATGGCTCGCTGCCGCTGAACGTCAAATTTCTCATTGAAGGTGAGGAGGAAGTTGGGGGCGCTTCCATCGCCAAGTATGTTGCGGAGAATCCCGACAAGCTCAAGGCCGATGTAGCCCTTGTCTCCGACACAGCTCTTTATGCCGAGGGGTTGCCGACCCTCTGCGTGGGATTGCGCGGACTTGTGTACATGGAAGTGGAGGCGTCCGGTCCATCCCGCGATCTGCATTCCGGATATTACGGAGGCGCTTCGCCGAACGCCATATGGGGCTTGATCGAGTTGCTCGCCAAGTGCAAAAACGCCGATGGAACGATCCAGATTCCGGGATTCTACGCGGATGTGGCGGTACCGGCCATGCAGGAAAGCGAGAGCTGGAAACGGCTGCCGTTCGATGAGACCGATTTTTTGCGCAAGGAAGTGGGCGCGACGTCGCTGACTGGCGAACCCGGATTTTCGGTGCTGAACCGGGTGTGGGCGCGTCCAACGCTCGAGGTGCACGGCATCGCTGGAGGCTTCACGGGAGCGGGATCGAAGACTGTGATCCCCGCTAAAGCGACCGCCAAGGTTAGCTTCCGGCTGGTCCCGAATCAGGACCCCGCCAAATGCATCGAAGCATTTCGGAAGTTTGTCGCCGCGAACACTCCTCAAGGCGTGCGGATCGAAATAAAGATGCTGAACGCCAGCCCCGCGATTCTGGTGAACCCGGACCATGCAGCGATCAAGACCGCCGCACGGGCCTTCAGTGAGATGCTCGGCAAGCCGACAGTGTTCACGCGAAACGGCGGATCGATTCCGATTGTAGGCGACTTCGCCACTCACCTCGGTATTCCCACGGTTCTGATGGGATTCGGATTGCCCGACGACGGCCTGCATTCTCCGAACGAGAAATACAAGTTGGAGAATTATTACTTAGGTATCATGACCGTCGCGCACTTCCTGGAGGAGTACGGCAGGCAGCCGTAGTTGCGCATTGCCAGCAGAGCTCCAAACGCCCCAGTCACCCGCGCCCTCCGCATCCGAAAGCGTAATGCGCTCGTCGGGCATCGTTTCCATCGCAGTGCTTACGAGCAGGCTGACCGGTCTCGTGCGCGAGATCGTGATGGCCCGGCTGTTCGGTGCGGGCTTCATCTACGACGCGTTCCTGCTCGGATTCCGAATTCCAAACCTGACCCGCGATCTGTTTGCGGAAGGAGCCTTGTCCTCAGCCTTCGTTCCGATTTTCACCCAGACTTTGGCCACCAAAGGCAAGAAAGAAGCGGCCGAGCTTTCCAACCTTGTCGCCACCGCGCTCATGATGCTGGTGGGCGGCTTCTGCATCTTCGGCATGATCTTCAGCCCCGTCCTGGTTAATCTTTTGGCGGAGGGCTTTCATCAAGTTCCGGGCAAGTTCGAACTTGCGGTGTTCCTTACCCGTATCATGTTCCCGTTCCTGCTGCTGGTTGCACTGGCTGCTCAGGCGATGGGTGTCTTGAACGCTTGCAACCGGTTCGCGGTACCGGCGACCGCATCCACGTTTTTCAACATCGGTTCGGTGACGTTCGGCCTGCTGATTGGATATTTGCTTGGTCCCGCCGTGGGCATCGCGCCCATTACCGGGATGGCCATCGGAGTGGTTTTGGGCGGCGCTTTGCAACTGTTGTGGCAAGTCCCTAGCCTGATACGCGAGGGCTTCCGCTTTCGACCCTCCATCAACTGGTCGCACCCGGGATTGCGAACCATCATCACGTTGATGGGACCGGCGATTCTCGGAAACGCCGCGGTGCAGATCAACGTGATGGTGAATACGAACTTCGCCTCTCGGATCCCTGGCAACGGACCCGTGAGCTGGCTGAGTTGCGCGTTCCGCTTCATGCAGCTTCCATTGGGGATCTTCGGAGTTGCGATCGCGTCGGCGACCCTTCCGTCCATTTCGCGCAGCGCTGGCGTTGGCAATATGGCAGAGTTTCGGCGCACGCTTTCCCGATCGCTGGGAATGGTTTTACTGTTGACCGTTCCATCGTCGGTAGGGCTGGTAGTTTTAGGCGAATCGATGATCGGCGCCATTTATCAGGGTGGCAAGTTTAACTCTTACGACACCCGGCAAACCGCGCTGGCCTTGTCCTGCTACGCTATCGGCCTCGCAGGTTACTCTGCTTTGAAAGTGCTGAATCCCGCGTTCTACGCGCTCCACGATGCGCGGACACCGATGATCGTCAGCGTGGTTTCGATCTTCGTCAACTACACCACTGCGTTCACCATGATGAGCGCCACCGGCCTGGGTCATGCGGGACTGGCGCTCTCCACTTCAGCGGTCGCGATCTTCGGTTCTATCGTATTGTTCTTTGTGTTGAGCCGCAAGGTGGGCGGGGTCCATGGGAGGGAATTGCTGGCGAGTATTGCAAAGATCCTGGTGGCGTCGCTGGTGATGGGCGTGGCAGTCTATTTTACGAGCCATGCCATTCGCGAAGTTGCTGGCATTGGACGAGCAGGACGCCTTCTGGATCTGGGAGCATCGATTCCGCTAGGCATGTTTGTGCTGTATGTGTCCTGCAGGTTGCTGCGGGTCACTGAACTTGAACTTGCGACCAAATCCGTGTTGGGTCCAATATCGCGTCGCTTGAAACGCTAGCGAGTGAAGCTTCAAGACACGATTGTCGCGATCGCAACGCCCCTGGCGCGTGCCGGCATCGGCGTGGTAAGAATCTCAGGATCCGCTTCCAGATTGATTGCCGGCCAAATGCTTCGATTCGACTCCGGTCTTGAATGGAAGTCGTGGACGGCTGCCTACGGGGAACTGCTGGATGCGAGCGGAGCGGTGATAGATCAAGTAGTCGCGACGTTTTTCGCCGCACCGCGATCTTACACCGCCGAGGATGTGATCGAGATTGCGTGCCATGGATCGCCTGTAGTTCTGCGGTTCTGCGTGGAACGAGCCTGCGAATTGGGAGCGCGTCTAGCTGAGCCGGGCGAATTCACTCTGCGGGCCTACGTGAACGGACGCATCGATCTGCCCCAATCCGAAGCAGTGCGCGACCTGATTGAATCCACCACTTTGTATCAGGCGCGAGTAGCCGCCCAGCAGGTGGAAGGTTCCGTCTCGCGACGGATTCGTCCCATCAAGGAGCCGCTGCTGGAACTGATTGCTCTGCTGGAGGCGGGCATCGATTTTGCCGAAGATGACATCAGCGTGGCGCCGGCGGACGAAATCCTGAGACGACTCGCGCCGATTCGCGCCGGGGTCGCCAAGTTGATCGCATCTTACGACTACGGCAAGCTGGTCCATTCGGGCTTGACGTTGGCAATTGTGGGTCGGCCCAACGTGGGAAAGAGCAGCTTGTTTAACCGGCTCTTGGAGCAGGACCGCGCGATCGTCACCGACATCCCAGGCACTACGCGCGACTTGGTCTCCGAGGTTGCTTCGATTGGCGGCATCCCGGTAAAGCTGGTGGACACGGCGGGAATTCGCGCTGGCCAGGATTTAGTGGAAACGCTGGGCATCGAGCGCAGCTATCAAGCGATGGCGGATGCCAATCTGACCTTGGTGGTGATTGATCTCTCGGCGCCCGTGGAACCGTCGGACCTCGCGCTGATCGAGCGAGCGAGAGGGCATGGACGCTATTTGGTGGCGGGCAATAAATCCGATCTGCCGCGAAGAGCGAGTGTAAGCGGGGAGATCCAGCACGTTTCGGCGGTAACCGGGGAAGGGATGGACGAATTGCGGGAGAGGATCCGGCCAAGCGCGAGCGAAGGGGAAGAGTCGGGCTTCATCACCAGCCTGCGTCATGAACGGCTGTTGAGCGAGAGCCTGGAAGCGCTGGATCAAGCGGCGAAGGCGGTGGAAGTCGGCATCCCGCATGAGATGCTGCTCCTAGACCTTTACGCCGCTCTCAGACCGATCGACGGAATCACCGGCGCGACAAGCGCGGACGATATTCTCAATAGGATATTTTCAACATTCTGCATCGGCAAGTAAGGCTGCTCAGATGATCTTGTGCGGCGCGTAGGTTCAACAGGCGGGGTGTCGAGTGCATCAAGAGCCTGCTTGATTTGGGCGACGCGCGGCAAGCCAACTTCGGTGGACAGAGCTAAAGCGCCTGGAGCTTCTCGCGGGCTGTGCCGATATCATTCTGCTCGGATAAGAGCAAGCCCCGTTGCTAACAGTAAGCAAGGCTTGGTTTGTTTTCTAGATCGCGACGGATGATTTCTTTTTGATTGAGAAGAGTAACGGCATCCTCAACGCGTCCCAAGCTCCTGAGGATATTCGATTGATTGCCGTAGCTGAGCTGTCGGCTATCTTTGTTTCCGAGCTGGTCAGACATTCTTGAT
>JBBRRB010000065.1:0-31158 GCA_038225555.1 Bryobacterales bacterium | reverse complement strand
TTCGTGATCGCGCGTGATCAGAGTTGCGTCCGTGTACTCGGGCCCCTGTTTGATGGCTTCACGAGTCAGGTCGATAAAGACTTTTGACTCCTCCCAACTGATTCGTTCAATCCATCGCGTGGAGATGAGAACCTTTTTCCCCGGCCACCAGTTCGCCGTATCGACAACTAGGTAGCGAATGGCCCATGTTTCATCGTCGATAACAAAATCCTCGACGTGACCGATCTCTCCATCGTTGGCTTGGATATCGCGGCCCGTCACATCTGCCGTGCTGCGGAGATGAAGATCTTGATTTTTCGCTTGGCGAGACGCTTCGGACCATCCACCCTGCCCGCGCATCGGGTAGGCATTCATTCCCCATGCGTAGCCGCCGCCCCAGTATCCTGGCCAGCCGTAATACGGGTAGTATTCCAATTCGTACTGCCGCGAAACCGGCTTGTTGCTATCGAGGGAGGGGCTCTTCTCTATCTGGTGCTTGGTCAGGTCCACAGGGATTACATTGCGACCCTCGTTCGCCGGATCCAACGCGTAAGGAGAAATGAGAACCTGCCGGCCGCTCAGCCAGCCTCCGGTATCGGCAACGAGATAGCGAACCGTCCAACTCTGGTCATCGAAGTAGAACTCTTTGACCTTGCCGATCTCTCCATCGGAGGCAGCCAGTTTGTAGCCGCTTAGGTCTTTGGCTCTTCGTAACATTCAAAACTCCTTTTTTGCGCACACAAACCTCCTTGGGGCGAGGAGCATCTTTCACGTGGCCACATAGGCCGTGGTCAATGCATTTCCTCAGCGCCCGTATCAGACGCCAAGCTCGATGCCGAAGCAGACTGAGGCCGCCCGAACCCTACGTCCCCACAATAGCCGGAAAAAAGTCAAAAGCACGTCAAAAAGACTTCGGTTCGTGCAAGGCCGGCCTGGGCCAGCAGCGCCCGCAAGCGGTTTATGTGCGCGGTCATGATCCGTGAGTATACCCGGTCACGGGATCGTATTTCATTACGAAGCTGAGGATATCCCAGAACGCACTCAGGAATTCGAAAGAGTTCGTCGTTCGGAATTGATCGGCGCCTGTGGCAACGCACACCGCTGCCCAACGCGCGCCAGTGGATGTACAGCGCTCTGTAGCAGGCGGACGCCAGCCGCATCCGGCGGTTTGCGCCGCTCGAATTCATCGACCGCTACATGCCGGGTTTCTTCGATTATGGCATCGCCGACGAGGTGCACGAACTCAAGGGCGACACGCGGGCGCAAGCGCACCGGTGGGCTCGATGCGAGTCGTCAGCTGATGCGGGTGTCAACCAAGGGCGTTGGGCGGTTCCCCATGCGTTCGGAATAACTTCCGTATTGGTGCATTTCTTCTTGGGGTGCTTTGGTCTTCCCTCCCTGCCAACAGCACGTCCTTGGGAACCTTCCCCTGCACCGCGCTGATCCTGATCCCGAGTGTGATGGGCTACCGAATGAGCCTGATTTTTTTAATCCGCTGAGGCTGATTGCGGTGTCGGCCGGTGTTCGCGGGTCAGATCCATTGCCGCCGGCGGGGAGACCAACCGATTCGAGGGCGTGCTCCTGGTGGGACTATACGTGCTGTTTGGGATCGCATTACTTTCTAGTCATGCGTTCGCAGGGAGTTGACACGACGGGCACAATCGTGTCTCAGGGAAATAGCGTCTGCATCCGCAAGGATTGTTGATCTCTCGAAAGACTTTCGGCGAAAGGCATGAACTCATCGTGTGCGCTTGATGCGAGTCTGCGAGGTTGAAAGACCCTGAATCGCGGCCGAGCGTTCAAGTACCTTGCGGGCGTACGAGGCCACCATCCCGACCCCTGCGGCGTAATCTGAATTTGGCGCCCCAGGTCCGCCGTTGTAGGCACCGACAGCGTGTGTGATATCTCCGTGAAAGCGATCGATCAGATTTCTCAGCAGTAACCCGGAATAAGTGGTCAGCACATCAGGCGTAACGTGATCCACCTGCAGAATCTTCGGCGGCCGCAGTCTTTCCGGCAGCGACGCGTAGGTCCTTGTGTCCGCCAGAAAAAGAGAATGCGCATACCGCAACGATTCTCGCGTAATCTGCCAAACGCCTTGCGAGTCATTGCGCACCAGTACCCTTCCAGCCTTCCGCCTCAGAATGATGTCTCCCGTTTGGGGTGCCCGCTTCCAGATGGTATTCCGCAGATCACCGGCAACATCCATATAGTTGTTCTCCATAGCGCCGATTCCAAGGAAGATGTCGATGGGCAAATCATAAAACCGGGCCACCGCGATGATATCGGCCGCCAGCCGGTTAGCCTCGCTTCCTGTAAGCAGTGAGGGAATGGGTTCGACCTGATTGCGAATTCGCGGATCCGTAATGGACTTGAACCGGATGAATCTACGAAGGTAGCGTTGCAGGTTCAGGGGCTTCATATGCTTGATTACTCGTTTTGCTGGCCCTCCGTAGGCATCGATGAAAAGATTGGTTTCTTTCTGCCAGTCCTCAAATGTGGCCGGTGTGACGCACATCCAGTCGACTTCCGACTTGAGGACCCTGCCCCTCAGGTCGGCAAGTGTCCAGATGGCCTTCTCAATGTCGGCATGCAGGATGACGTAGATCGAATAGCGTGGCTGGCCTGAAAGCTCTCCGGAGATCAGCGTCAGTTGTTTGTTCGCCAGAGCCTTGCGGGACCGAAAATAATCGAACATCAGCCACGCAAATAGTTCATCATCGAATTGCCTAACCGTTCGGCAACCACACCACCCGAGCAAACTAGCCGGACTCCGGTACCCGTTACTTCCGGCCTGAAAGGGGGTTGCGAAATATAGGGAGGCAACCGCTGCGGCCAAAGCAGGAGACACAAGCACGCGATGCTCCCGAAAACGACTCCTGCCGCGATCCAGAGAATTGCGCGCAACGTTCGGCTTGAGTTTTCATAGATTCTTTCCATTTCTTCCCAGCCCCGCTAATCTAGTTTTTTTATCTTGCTGCGATTCAGTCTGAACGTAGAACAGCATCTCTCCGGTGATAATGGAGAATACTTTGAAAGACATGCGATCCAACTCTGCTGCGCTTGCTTTCGCCCTCGCGTTAATACTATCGCCCTGCTGCGCCTTCGGGTCTGAGTCAACAGCCTTTCGTGATCTGCTCCGCCGACACGCGGAGCGCAGTGAGAACAGTCTGGAGAGTGAATTGCGCTCCGGGACGATAGCGGCCTCGCTCCACCACCGCGCTGGAGAAGTTGCAGTATTCGGCGCCGTTCGTATTCCGGTAACAGTGGAGTTCTACCTCGATCGCTTTCGCGACATTGCCGCGTTCAAAAAGGGAGCTGAAGTGTCGAATGTTGTCCGGTTCGGCGATCACCCCGTCGAGCAGACTCTCGCCAGCCTCTCATTGGAGCCGAAGGAAACACTTGTTCTCGGCGGATGCAGGCCCGGAAAGTGTGGGATTAAGCTTTCGATCGCCATGATGAATCAGCTCCGCGTTGTGCGCGGGTTTGATGCCGTGAACCGGGCCTTTCGCAAGGTTCTCCGGGAATATGTGGCGAAGTACATTCAGGAGGGAACACCTGCAATGATCAGTTATGCCGATAGAGATCCGGCCACAAACAGTTCCTCCACGTTTTCCGGGATTCTTTCCGAGTTCACTTGGCTGCGCGACTATGCTCCCGGTCTTACGGATGCATTGAACGGGCCTTACCGGAGCGCGGATGGCCAACTGGAGGAATTTTTCTACTGGTCAAAAGAGGACTTCGGGCTGAAGCCGGTAATCAGCTTCACACACGTTTTTATTTACAAAACGCTCATCGATGGCAGGCTTTGGGCGTTTATCGCCTCGAAACAGATTTACGCCGATCACTATCTGGAAGGATCGCTGGGACTGACGGTGCTGGCGGCCGAAGCGGCGGACAAGAACACTCCCCTGTTGTCCATGGCATATTTCAATCGCTCCGTAACTGATGGTCTTCGCGGCTGGTTTTCATCCATATCGCGGGCCATTGTGGAGCGACGCGCTCGGGAAGCGCTTGACAGACACCTTGCCGCCACAAAACAACAGCTCGCCAGTTCGTATCGTCAGCATTTACATTGAACTGAACAGGCGGACGATGATGACGGATGAAAGCGCTTGTTCGGTCAGTGTAACTGGACATCTATTCGAGCCGGGTTCCCGGCATCGGGCGGCTAAGCCATTGACCTTTCGAAATGATTTCTCGGACGGGCTCCTCTCTAGATTAGCGGGTCGGCTCGCAAACCCCGGAAGGCTGATGTCCATGTGACTGCGGCCACGTACAGAAACCTGCAGGCCCGGACCCTCGCAAGTGAGTTCCGCGAATATCGTTACGACCGTCTTTCCTCCCTCTTTTCGCCGGCGGAGCGGAGGGAGGATTTGCCGTTGCGATTACGGAAAGCAATCCTGGATATGACGACCGGGCGCGGATACCGATGTCGAGCCATACATGCCTGGCAACCTGCGCGCGAACTCGAAACGCCGTAGGTGACGCGTACATGATGGCAGTTGCGCCACAAATGGAGGGGCAAGAGCGGCCAAGCCAGGCTGGAGATGAGATCCGCAACTTCACTCTTGCTGGCAACCTCCTGGACTGGCAGTTCGATTGAAGGCCAATAGTGGCAGCAGGACAGCGCCTGTGACCGAAAAGCGGTCCGAGACTGCCCGCCAACACAAGCATGTGGACCGCCCACCGGGCATCACTGATCTGCTTTGCGGAGGCCGTGGAACTTTGCGTTCTCCGCGCTGACTCGCAGAGTTGGCCAGACGGCGCACTCTCTTACTGCGCTGCAAGAGGACCTTCTACGTTGAATGTTGACGACGAGCGATAAACGAAACCAGTTTGGCCGGAGGAACTACCCAGGCAACTCACCCATACGGCGCAACAAAGGCGTTATTGTGAGTCCTTGAACGAACGTAGAGAAAGCTACCACTGCGAATGTGACTGTGATGATCTCTTCACGCCCGGGCAATTCAACAGGCAGCCCGAGGGCCAGGGCTAACGCCAACGCGCCGCGCAGGCCGCCCCAGAACAAAATGTGTTGGTGCTGCCGGCTGACCCGGCGAGTAGACCATGAGAACGAAAAGCATAATGGATATACGGCCATGGCCCGGCCGAGAATCACCAACAACATGGCGGCCAAGGCCGATCTCCAAACGGACGTAAAGTTCTGATGAGCCTCGTACATTCCAATGAGCAGGAACACAAGAGAATTGGCGACGAAAGCGGCATATTCCCAAAACGCCTCGACCGCCTCTCTGCCCTTGTCCGAGATCGACCCAAGAGAGCCGAGGCTCCCGAGCATCAACCCTGCCGTCAAAGTCGCCAACACGCCGGATAAATGAAAATGTTCTGCAAGCAGAAACGATCCGTAAGCCGCGACGGTAGTGAACGTTATTTCAGCAAGGTGGTCATCTGTTCGGCCGGCGATGAAGAGTAAAATTCCCGCCACAACAACTCCGCATACGATACCGCCGCCAACCATTGCTACCAAGGTGCCGATCATATTTGTTGGAGTGAGATCATGGCCTGTCGCTAACCCGATTACGATCGCAAACGTGACCGCCGCGGCGCCGTCGTTAAAGAGACTCTCCGCCTCAACAAGCAGGCGCAAACGTCCAATTACTCCTGCCTCTTTAAAGGTGGCGATGACCGAAACCGGGTCGGTGGCCGCAATAAGCACGCCGAAAACGAGTGCGCCAGGCCACTGCCAACCCACGATAAGGTGCATCCCCAAAGCTGTGATGGCGGCGGAGAGCAAAACCCCCACGCTGGCCAAAACCAGGATCACCGGAAGATCGCGACGTAGTTCTTTCCAATTCAGATAGAAGGCCGCTTCAAAAATGAGCGGCGGCAGGAGGACTGTGAAAATAAGATCTCTTGTGAGTTGTACTTTGGGCGAAAATGGCAGGAGGGCCAACGTGATTCCGGCGAGCACCAATCCTATGCTGTAGGGGACGTGAAGCCGCCGGGCAAGCATGGCGACGACCGCCGCGATTAGCAGCAGAAGTTCAATGCTTTCGATACTCAATCCCAAATTCACATTCATCGATTCGACGCCCACCGGACCTCGCTTCAGCCGTCAACTCCGGCGTGCCTGCAGTGTTTGTGCCCAGGCGCTATGATAACCGGCAAAAGGTCAGCATTCGGTTCTCAGGGCGGGTAGTGCCTCCAACTTCTCCGAACGGGATACAATTGCCAAGTCCGCTTATTCCTTCATTTATGCGATCCGATCAACTGTATTGGCCGATCAAGACGAAATGTAAGGAGAGAACCTATAGGGCATCGGATTGCAATGGCTGAATCTAGTTCAGGTTTCAGTCCCGATTGCCAAACGGTTCCCGCGACACCACCGATGAAAGCCCCCAGGCTCGCGCTCCCGACCATATCATCAGCGTTGGATTGGTTCCGCGCCAGGACGGTGTCGCCGTTCAGAGTGGCCGACGCGATCCCCAAAACGAATGAGGGTTTGGATTCGGTTGGCGTTTGTGCCGCTAGTACTATCAGGACTGCTGGCGACCCGCTGGGCAAAACTGTCTGTCCATCCGCGGCATTCGCATCGCGGTTCACTACGACGGCGTAGGTCTGACCTAACTGCGCTGACGGCAAATCAATCTCCTGTGCCGTCCTAAATGCCAGCGTTGTCCCCGCTTCCAACAAAATGGCGCTGGTGAGGCGCGTGGGGGGAAGAACCTGGGTTGAAGAGTGTCTACAACTCAGCACTGAGGCGACGACCAGGAAGACCATGAGAGCGCTCAACTTCATATACGGCATCGGGCATCGACCGGCCTTCCACGGTAGTCGAACCTGGGTTGCTCTTCGCCCTGATTGACTGGCTCTCTCGGATCGAAGGCGGGGCTGGCCAGCCCTTCGCTGAGCAGCCGATTGGTCCAAGCGGATTTTGCTTGCCACGAAATCGACCGAATCGTTTCCGGCGAGATCATAATGAAGCGAACGGGGCCGGACTCGCCGGACAGAGTGACCACCACGCTCCGAACCGACCATATGGCGTCTTCGACGATAAAGTCGTCGATACTACCCATCTCTCCCTTGGAAGAATGAATTCTGTATCCGAAGACTTCCCTCATGCTACGAAGATGAGCGCCGGGCTGTTTCAATCCGGAAGGGTACTGCAACGAGATCGGCTTGTCGCGTTCCAGCGGCGGGCTTGCCTGCAATTGTTCTCGGGTGAGTAGTATAGGAAACTGCTTAGACTTCCATTCCGAGAAGCCCACAACAAAGGGAACAACCAATATTCTTTCGCCGCTGCCCCATGCTCCGGTCTCGACAACCAGGTAGCGAACGATCCAACTTTTGTCGTCAAAGAGGAAGTCCTGAACCCGCCCTAGTTCCCAGTCGCTAGCGGTAATGTGGTAATCCAGCATGGCGTACATGTTGCGCAACATGTTTTCTCCTTCAGCTCAGGTACTTCCAGGTGGGATTCAATTCCGGCCTAACCGCAATGGCCCCTCGAACTCAAACCCAAAACCAGCGCTCCGGCTGGAATTGGGCGAACCATCTTCATTTCACCTCGATGAACGACTCTATCACTTTCCGCTCTCTATTCGAGGGCGAGCTCAACCCGAATGGGGTCTCCCTCGTCGAATCTGCTCACACTCTTTTTCGAGCTCTTCTGTTGCCCATGCTGTGCCCAGATTTCGTAATTCACGTCTGGATTCAACCCGGCAAAATGGAAGTCTCCGTTCTTCTTTGTGATGTACGACCGCATGCGCAGAGTCCTGATGTTCTCGAGCTTCACAACCGCGCCCTTCACGGGTCTGCCATTTGCGCTCACCGACCCAATAAGCAGTCGGCGCTGAGCGGCCGAAAGCATTAGGCTATTACCGAAGAGTAGGGCAACCAGGGTCACGCATGCTGTCCGGTTCCGTGAGCGCTTGCGCGACGAGCTATCGAGGTTCCTCATGGGGTCCGGGAAGCAGGGCATCGTCTCGTTCAAGCCACCAAGGGCGCAGTCTTTTATAAAATATCACGGCGTGTTTTCCGGCGGCTGGCCGGGTGCGATACCATATGCATTCGATGCAGCCGCCTGAAACCGTTTTTGTAATGCGTACGCGCATACAGACATGGCTTAGAATCGATCCCGGGAAAATGCCTGGAGTGTATGCTCAAGCATTTGAAGCCGCGCGCATTTCGAGTCTGAGCTACTGGCTGGAAATCGTCTTTTCCGCCGCGATCGCGGTTTTTGGATTGGTATTAAACAGCCCGGCGGTAATTATTGGGGCGATGCTTATCTCCCCTTTGATGGGTCCTATCATGTCGACCGGTTTGGCGCTGGCTGTCGGCGATCTTTACCTGGCGATCAAAGCAGTCTTGAATCTGATTGCGAGCGTGGCTGTCGCAATCGGATTAACCGCATTGATAGTCTGGCTGCTGCCGTTTCATTCCGCCACCGCAGAAATTCTTGCGCGCACGAACCCCAATCTCCTCGACCTTGGAGTCGCGGTTTTCTCCGGACTGGCCGGATCGTTTGTTGTCTGCCGTGGGGGAGGCGACGGTGTCACCGCGCTGCCCGGAGTGGCGATCGCCGTCGCACTGATGCCTCCCTTGGGCACCATGGGATTCGGCTTAGGTAGCGGAGGCAATCTGGAGATCATGGGCGGCGCTGGTCTTTTGTTTCTTACGAATCTTGTTGCGATTGTCAGTAGCGCATTCCTGGTTTTCTACCTGGTAGGGATGAGTTCTCCGGCGGTTCGCGCACAGATGCAGCATGCCCAAAAAGACGATCGCATGGCGCAACGCCTCTCGCGAGGCCCCCTATGGCGCGCGTTTGGCGATGGGGGAAAGGTGGGTTGGCGCATTCTCATTCTGCTAGTGCTTCTCGGTTCCATAGCCGTGCCTCTACGTCGCGCCTTGATTCAGGTCACAGGCGAAACCATTTCGCGCAGTTCGGTTCAGTCCGTAGTTCAAAAGCTGGTACCGTCAAACGCTCTGGTGTCGCAGCGAGTTCAAATTGGCCGGAAGAGCATCGTCATCAGACTCATCTCGACTCGCAACATTTCGTCTGACGCGATTAAGACCGCCCAAGAGGCGATCGCTGAACGAACCGGTCGGCAGGTCGATTTGTCTATTCAGGAAGTGGCGAGTCGGCTTGAGGTTGCGGAACTTGCAGCGCGTCTGAACGAGGCCGCGTCGGCTCCAGCACCGCCTCCCGAAAAGTCATTGGAAGAAATCCGTCGGGAAGTACTGGCTCATTTAACGCCGGTCATCAAGGAGACGTGGCCGCCCGAAGCGCCACTGGAAAGCTTCAATGTGGCATTCAATCCCGATGGAGTTTTGTGCAACATCCGGTATCGGGCAGCCAAAGATCTGGAACCAATTACGCTCGCCATGGTGCTGCGCGACCTGCGGGATAAGCTCAAGACGCCGGGTATCAACCTGAACGCAACCCGAATTCCCCAGGCGCCCGCGCTACGTAAGACATCCAGGTGATGCGCTCCCTGGAAGAATGTTTTTCATTTTGGTTCACCCCGCGGCATGTTTTCGAATCTTAATCGGAATCTGACGGCACGAGATCGGTCTTCGCTGCGAACCCGGCTGGAGTCCAGAGTTGGAGTAAGGCGATAGAGGTCGTCAGGATCAACGGTCCGAGTATCATTCCGCTAATCCCGAAACGGTCTGCGAGGCTCAACATACTACCATCTCCTCGGATTGTTGTCTGTGGCGGACATCCGCGTTAGCGAGGCTCGCAACCTGCAATCAGATAATGTGGATCTGACGGAAGCCATCCTCACCATTCGGGAGACGAAGTTTGGCAAGTATTGTCTGGTAATGAGTCGAGCGATCGGTGTTGTCACCATATGCGCCGCGGCGTGACCGTTTTCTGGCTGGACGATCCAAGGCTTTTTTCGTATCCGGCCGTGGTACGCCGCTGGACGTAGGGGAAAAGACTAGATAGGCTCGCGCGAAATCTTGCAGCCAGCCTGGCGGCATGCCGCTCCTCCTATAAGGATGCAGTTGCGTCATCATGGAGTTATGCAGTCGATGCTCCAAACGGATCGGACGAACGACCATCCTGGGCGCGGGGCGCGACTCTTCCTCGGCATCGCGTTCGGATCGCTAGTGGTCATCGTGCTTGCCGCCGGGTGGAACGCGCTGACTACCTTAGGCGAGATGCACGTCCGCGAAGAATCGGCGCGACTCGATTTCCTATCCCGCACCGAGCCGATCGTCAAGGTACGGTCCAAACTGACTGTATATGGAAACTTAATCCAGGAGTCGGTCTCCGCCGAGGGGGTGGCGTCGTCTCAAGCCAAAGAAATATTCGACCAGTTGCAAACGGAGTTGGGCCGCTATCCGCCTCTTCGAAAGCCGGACGAGCGAACATTGGTCGAACGTCTCCAAATGCTGCTGACGGAACAAGACCGGGATTACCGCGCTATGATCGGCTTGCGCGATTCGCCACGAATGAAACTCCTGCTCGATTCGCAAGTGGTTCCCGGTCAGCGACGGGCGTTTGCCGCTGCGGAGGAGATTGTGTCCTGGAATACGGGTCGACTCCGGGCCGCAGATTCGGAGCTCCTCTCCAGCTTTAACCAGCTTCGAAATCACATGAAACGATTATTGTTCCTTCTGCTGGGGGCCGCCCTTGCTATCGCCTTGAGTGGTATGGTCCTGATAGCCTCCCAGCAGGGGGAAATCCGGAAGCGGTATGCGGAGTTGGCAAAGAATCACGAAGCGCAAGCCGACCTCTCCGCCCGCCTCATGAATGCCCAGGAGCAGGAACGTCTTTCCATCTCGCGTGAGCTCCATGATGAAGTAGGGCAGTCGTTGGGAGCGCTGTTGGTGGAGTTGGGAAGATTGACGTCGATCCTGCCAGAGAAGAACGCGGGCATCCAGGAGGCACTTCGGAAGATTCGAGCCTCTGCGGAATCGTCCGTGACTTCGGTCCGGAACATGGCGCTTCTGCTTCGTCCTTCGATGCTCGACGATTTGGGTTTGGTAGCCGCCATCGAGTGGCAGGCGCGAGAAGTTTCCCGGCGGACCGACGTAGAGGTGGAAGTGGATGCTCCCGAGCTTTCCGGAGAGCTCCGTGAGGACGTGAAAGTCTGCCTCTACCGCCTGGTCCAGGAAGCTCTCAATAATGTGACGCGGCATTCCGGGGCGCGGCATGCGTGGGTCACCCTGCGTCAGGATCAAAGCAAAATCGGATTGACTGTACGGGACGACGGAAAAGGTTTCGACCCCGACCGCAGCCGCGGCTTGGGACTGGTAGGAATGCGGGAACGGCTCAGGCTGCTACATGGCCTTTTGAGGATCGAATCCTCGCCCGGCGCGGGCACAAGCATCGTGGCGACCCTGCCTCTCGCATGACTCCGATTCGCGTCCTTTTAGCCGACGATCACAAGTTGATGCGTTCCGGCCTGCGGCTGCTTTTACAGCAGAGTCCGGATTTCACGGTAGTGGGGGAAGCCGACGACGGGCGCGAAGCGGTGGAGTTGTTTAACTCCTTGCAACCCGACGTTGTGGTGATGGACGTGGGTATGCCCCGTTTGAACGGTGTGGAAGCGGCGGCCCAGATTGCAAATGCTAAACCCGGAGCGGCCATCGTGATGTTGAGCATGCATTCCGACGAAAGCTATGTGCTTCGCGCTCTCAGAGCCGGAGCCCGGGGGTATCTGCTCAAGGACTCCGCCGAAGCCGATCTGGGACGCGCCATTCTGGCCGTCAAGGAAGGCAAATCGTTCTTCAGCCCCGCCGTCAGCAAAGTGCTTTTAGAGGATTACATTCGGAAGCTGGCGCGATCGGGAGCGGAAGATTCGTTCGATCTTCTGTCCACCCGCGAGCGCGAAATCCTGCAGTTGGTAGCGGAAGGGAATTCCAGCAAGGAAGTGGCGAATCTGCTTAATCTAAGCGTGCATACCGTAGAGACACACCGCTCCAACCTCATGCAGAAGCTGCATTTGCGCGGAATGCCCGAACTCATTCTCTACGCGGTTCGCAAGGGACTAATCTCCTAATCATACCGACTCTCCGGTGCAACTATACCCACTCGCAGGGACCCACCGGTTCCCCGGCCCAAGCGTCACTTCATTAGGCGCAAAGAAAAGGCCGAAATCTATAAGGAGATTCCATTGAAACCGTTCTTACACATCAAAAAAGTTAAGCTTCAAATCGCCGCTGCGGCCCTGATTCTCGGCGGAGGTCTGATCGCTGCGCACGCGGCCATTGATGCCGCCCACGTTCACCTGAAACTTGCCGACCCGAATGAAGGTCCGGCGCGCGTCACCATGTCGTCCGCAGCCCATGCTGCTATGCCTGCCGTGGTGAAGATTTCCTCCTCTAAGATTGTCAAAGCTACAACTTCGTTCGAAGGCCAGGGCGGCGACGCCGACGACATGTTCGGCCAGTTCTTCGGCAACGGCAGGCGCGGAGGCAGAGGCATGCAACCGCCGCAGTCCCACCGCGAAGGCGGCCTCGGTTCCGGCGTGATTATCAGCCCAGACGGCTACATCCTGACCAACAACCATGTGGTGGACGGCGCTACCGACGTTCGCGTCACCCTGCCGGACCGCCGCGAGTTTAAGGCCAAAGTGATCGGCACGGACCCGAAGACCGATATAGCAGTAATCCGCATTGACGCTCAAGACTTGCCATCGCTCACGATCGGCAACTCTTCCAAGCTTCAGGTAGGTGACGCCGTCCTGGCGATCGGCAATCCGTTCGGCGTGGGACAGACGGTTACCGCCGGCATCGTCAGCGCTACGGGCCGGGCGAACCTGGGGATTGAGGACTACGAAGACTTCATCCAGACCGACGCTTCCATTAACCCCGGCAACTCGGGCGGCGCCCTTGTGAACGACCGCGGTGAGTTAGTTGGCATCAACACCGCTATCCTGGCGAACGGCTCCGGCGGCGGCAACCAAGGCATCGGATTCGCTGTCCCGGTCAATCTCGCCCGGCAGGTGATGGACCAAATCGTCAGCCATGGAAGCGTTCAGCGCGCCTATCTTGGCGTTACGGTTCAGGAAGTGACCCCGGCAATCGCGAAGGCGGTCGGCCTCGATAGCCCCAAAGGAGCGCTGGTGAGCGATGTATCGCCGAATAGCCCAGCTCAGAAAGCCGGATTGCAATCAGGCGACGTGATCCTTGCCGTGAATAGCACGCCGATCCTCGAAAGCAATCAACTCCGCATGAACATTTCCATGATGGAGACCGGCCAATCCGTGAAGCTCGAGGTTTTCCGCAACGGGCAGACGCAGGAGTTGGCTGCAATGACTGCCGCGCTTCCTGGGACGAAAATCGCCAAGAACGATGGCAACCATTCGGGCGAGAACAGCGGACTGGACGGAGTCTCCGTGGAGAGCCTGGATGCTCAGACCGCTCAACAAAGCGGGCTTTCGCCGAACACCAAGGGCGTAGTGGTGACGGGGGTCGATCCCGCCAGCGCCGCCGCGGTTGCGGGGCTGAAGGAAGGCGACGTGATCCAGGAAGTCAACCATAGCAAGATCGCCAACACGGACGATCTCTCGAGCGCTCTTGCCAAATCCAACGGGGAATCGCTGCTCCTGGTGAACCGCAACGGCAACAAGCTATACCTGGCTGTCTAATCCAAGCCGGGCGGCAAAGTCCGCAATCGGGCGGGGTCTCATACTTGAGACTCCGCCCTTTTTCTTTTCTTTTGGGAAGCGGCGTTACACTGACGATTATGAGGAGGCTTTGTCAAGGACGGCTGATTTTCGCGGTGAGCGCCCTGTCTTCTCGTGGCGTCCTGCCGGCATCACGTCGCTGCGATCACTCCTTCGACAATCGTGAGCGAGCCAGTCGTGTTGCCGTCCGGGACCGCACTGGCCTTGATCGCGGCCGAAACCATTGACTCCACTCAGCCCTTGGCGAATCGGGCAGACGCGGCGAATCAGCCTCGATATCACTCGCGGAGAACGGCAGAGGATCCTGCCGAGCGGGTCGCAGGCAATACCTGACGAGTGTACTTCGGTTATCGGAAATCGGCGGACGCCCTGACGAAGCTAAGAATAGGCATTTTCAGTC
The DNA here is from genome assembly GCA_038225555.1 of Bryobacterales bacterium. Lineage (GTDB taxonomy): Bacteria > Acidobacteriota > Terriglobia > Bryobacterales > Bryobacteraceae > JANXQZ01. The sequence goes on along the minus strand of JBBRRB010000065.1, from coordinate 17,175 downwards.
ATTGGTTTGCACTCTGCGTAGTCGATCTCCACGCGGAAAGGCGACTATCGCTTGGAGTTCGGGGGGTAATCCCTGATGGAGACCTTACGCTGGACTACAGTAAGAATTGGGAGACTGCTCCTACCGCCGATCACGATGTCACGCGATGTTCTAAATCCGAACCGCCCGCCCAACATTCTGTGTTGGCGGCACGCGACCGAAGAGAAATACGGGAACGCGCGTACCGCTATTGGGAGGAGAGCGACCGTTTTGCGGGAGCCCGTGATGAGCACTGGTTCCGGGCTGAACCGAAAATCCGCGATAGGAGCAACTCAATAGTATAGTGTTCACCTCCGCCGCTCTATTCTCCAATACGCTCACATTGGCAGCCCTGTTGTTGCTCCAGCAGGGCGGTGCCGTTCCCGGGGCTACGGCGTTCAGTCTCGATTCGCTGTGGGACAGCATCCAGGGCCTCGCTGGTTCCTTCCTCCGCCAAATCCCGTACCTCGTCATAGGGGTTGTGGTGTTTCTACTTTTTCTAATCGCTGCGAGGATCGTCAGCCGGGTATTGAGAGAGACCGGCGCCCGTACGCGGTTCCCCATAAACGTCGCTACTATTCTCGGGCGTTTGGTGTCGAGTGCGATCACAATTTTGGGCATCTTCGTCGCGGCGGTGGTAGTCTTTCCCGCATTCAAGCCCGGAGATCTGGTAACCGGCTTGGGCATCACGTCCGTGGCAATCGGGTTTGCGTTCAAAGACATATTACAAAACTTTTTTGCCGGCATTCTGATCTTGTGGCGCCAGCCGTTCGTTGTCGGGGATCAAATTCGGTCCCACAACTTTGAGGGAACAGTAGAGGAGATCAACATGCGGTCGACGAGGATCACAACATATGACGGGGAACGGGTCATTCTGCCGAATGGTGACGTGTACGTGAATCCAATCGTAGTTTTCACCGCCTATCCGCATCGCCGGGTCAAGTTCTCAGTCGGAATCGGGTACCCGGACTCCATCGAGAAGGCCCGAGAGATAATCCACAACGTATTGAAAACTACCGAAGGTGTTTTCTCAGCGCCAAGTCCAGCGGTGTACCTTACCGAGCTCGCCGGATCAAGCGTCAACTTCACAGTCTATTTTTGGGTCAAAGCAGAACAGGCAGACGTTCTGGCTGTAAGCGATCGCGTGGCCACTGGCATCAAACTTGCTCTGGATGCCGCCCATATCGACATGCCATATCCTCACACAGTGTTACTCTTTCATGACCAGACGGGGACTCGAGAAGGCGACAGACAAGGGGTAGCAGGTTCCGGCGCCTACCACGGTGAATCCATTCACGACGCCCATTCTCCCGGATCGGAAGCGGTTCGAATCCGCAAAGGCTGACAAAAGCATGCAAGGAAACGTCAGAGGTAAAGAGGTTAAATCCTGCGCACCCGTATTCTAGCGTTTTGGTCCACACTTCGTAGCGCCTATTGGTTCATACCCGGTGTTATGGCATTGGGGGCGATTGCACTTGCATTTGGCTCAATAAAGCTGGACGAGTTCGTACGCGGCGCGGTGGAGGCAAAATTAGGCTGGGTCTATGCAGGCGGTTCAGCGGGTGCCCGAGCCGTCCTCGCAACCATTGCCGGTTCGATCATTACCGTGGCTGGCACTACGTTCTCGATCACGATCGCGGCGTTTTCCCTTGCATCTTCCCAGTTTGGGCCACGCGTCCTGCGGACTTTCCGGCGGGATACCGGAAATCAACTCGTCCTCGGCACGTTTATCGCAACGTTTCTCTATTGTTTGCTAGTTTTGCGGACGGTTCGAGGTACCGAGTCGGACACCTACGTTCCTCACCTCTCTGTGACCCTTGGAGTTGTCCTCGCCTGCCTAAGTTTGGCGGTCCTGATATTCTTCATTCATCACACGGCTGCGTCAATTCAGGTTTCCAGCCTGATCGATTCTGTCGGTAAAGAACTTGATGCGACTCTCCTCCGAAACTGTCCTGAGAGAGTACACCGAACGCATGACGAGCGCTCTGAAATACCTGCCTTAGATAACTTGCCCGAGGGCCAGACTGTCCGCGCACGTCAGCAGGGATACCTGCTACAGATCGACTACTACGGACTAACAAAGATCGCCATACGAAAGAATGGCGTTTTTCACGTCCTGATTCAACCCGGCGATTATCTCGTCGCGGGCATGCCCATCATTGTGTTCGAGCCGGGTTTGCTCGAAGAAGCGGACTGTGACGATCTCTATTCAGGCATTTACGTCGGATCGGACCGTAGCCCCGAGCAAGACATTGAATTTGGATTCTTGCAGTTGGCGGAAATTGGCGTACGAGCCCTTTCGCCAGGCATAAACGATCCGTTCACGGCGGTCAATTGCCTTGACCGGACTTCCGCCGCATTTTGCCTGTTTGCGGAAAGGGAGATTCCATCCGCAAATCACCTGGACGAGAATGGCAACATTCGGGTTATTGCCCGAACGGTCACATATGACCGGGTGGTGGAGGCGGCCTTTCATCACATCCATGATGCGGCAGCTCAAAATGCGTGGGTACTGCGGCATCTCGCCGAGCGGATTGAGTTTGTGCTCTCACGGATAGAGCACGTGGAAGTTCGTCGCCCGCTGGAAAAGGAGGGCTCTCTCGCATTGGCTGAGGCGGTCCGCCTCGTCGAAACGCGGCATCGTCAGAGCTCCAACGCCACCGGAATGCTTTGATGTAAGTCAGCCAATCGGCGTTCGCACTCCGGGATCGGCTTTGGACAGACCGGCGATCACTGCGCCACGGCGGACCACAATTTTCTTGAGGGCGTTCCTGAGATTCGTATCCGAGTTTGGTCCATCAGGTTGCGCGCGTTGCTGAAAAACTCTGAAGCGCCGTGGGAAGCCCATCCATAATTGTTTCGGGTAACCTGCACGAAGACTTGATTGATTGCGCCACGCAACTGTAGAAGCTTTCCCTTTCCACCAAATGTTGCCGCTCCTGCCGAAGAGTGGACGACTCGCTTTCAGGTGGGAGGCGCGAACGTAGTGGGGTACAAAGCCGACAAAAAATGCAATCAGAACGCCAGCAATCAGCGCGATTACTCGCCACCAGCGGCTAATGAAACCAGATCGGGATTCAGCTGCTCCGCTCATTTAACTTCAATCCCACTGTTATTGAGGAGCCACTGGCAAATGCAGATGCGGCTGGCGACTTTGAAAACTGGCACGAATTGAAATGTGAATGGCGGATAAACTGCGGCGTGGAGGGCTGCGATCTCCGCTAGGATGGTCCTTTGACATGTGGCTGAACGCTCTGCTCTTCGCGGGTTCACTGATTGTTGTACTGTGGGCCTGCCAGCCGCTTGCGAAAGGACTGGACCGGTTGGGATCCAAGCTGCACCTGTCTGACGGAGCGCTCGGCATACTGGTGGCCTTGGGAGCGGACTCTCCCGAGATTTCCTCTGCAGTTGTAGCCTTATTATCGAATCAACGGGATCTGGGCGTTGGCATCGTACTGGGTTCGAATCTCTTCAATTTGGCGGCGCTCCTGGGCCTGGGAGGCGTTATCGCCGGCGAAGTAAGCGCCAGTTCCGCCGGAACCATCCTTGATGGCGCTGTTGCCATGGCGATCACGTTGATCGCGGGAGCGTTGCTCGGCGGCATTACGAGCCCGCTGACGTCAAGCATACTGATACTTCTGATTTTTGTCCCATATGTGTGTATCCTGGCTGTCGGGTCCAAAACGTTGGCTCGCCTCCCGCTGCCCACTTCGTGGAAACAGTACCTGACCCGCGCCTGCCATGACACAAAAAGAGAAATAAGCAAAATAGGAGCAGTGAATGACCAGCGCGCCCTTCAAAAGCGCGAATCTAGGGGAGAGGTTAGCGTGTCTTCGTGGGAACCCGTAGTCTGGATCTTCCCAGCAGTCTGCGCGATCATAGCGGGCAGCATGGGTCTTATAAGATCCGCTACTGCTCTGGGGCAACACTGGTTACCCCAGCCGATACTTGGCACTTTCGTGCTCGCCGCTCTCACTGGTCTGCCGAACTCGATCACGGCGATACGTCTGGCACGCAAAGGTAGCGGCGCGGCTGCTATCACGGAAACTTTTAATAGCAATACCATCAATATTTTGGTGGGCCTTCTTCTACCGGCGTTGGTCGTCGGTCAAGGCGTCCTCACCTCCCTGACTATGCTCGACATCTTCAGCCTTCTAATATTGACGGCGGTAGCGGTTGTTCTTGCGGCGCGCGCAGGCAAACTCACGCGTAAACAGGGGATCGTCCTGATCGCTCTGTATTTCGCATTTGTCGGAATTTGGATCTCGATATTCACGAGCGTCTTGTCTGCGGGCCAGTAAGGATGGAGTTATCAAGCTGTTCCGTCCATCCGTAATGAGAAATGGAAGAGACCCTTGGAGGACGTGGTCGCCAACGAGGGCATAAGAACATCGCGAACATCCAGGCGAAAGGCGTGGAAGGCGTACTCTCCGTGACGGGCAATCTACGCATTGAGAAGTAAGGCGTTCAGGTCCTGAGTCAGGACCGAGCCGGTCGATCTTGAGTTGATCAAGGAACCCCGCAACAAAAGCTGGAGCATGTTCTTCCAGATTCGTTGCGCGTTTGGAGCCGATCTGCGAGATCGTGCGGTCCATGGACCTGATCCCGCACCATCCGAATATCCGTAATACGAAGAAAGCTCCTCAGAATCCCCTACTGGCAACGACAAGTGTTTCCCGCGGGTGATGTGCAAGATGAGCGATTTGTGTAGTGCCGAGGACGTCCTTCGCTTTAGCGACATCGGATGCCGACCCGTTGACGATCAAAACGAATTTATCGCTCTTCACCGCGGTTTCATACTCGACAACGCTATCCTTCGGAATTCCGATACTGAACAAACCAGCGCCGAGCGCGCTTAGACCACCCACCACGGTCGCGCCTTCCAGGGCTCCCACAATCCAGCCCACCAGCGGACCTGCTACGAGAAGAGGCCCGATGCCGGGAATTGCAAAGAAGGCAGAACCGAACAAAAGACCCCAAAATCCGCCCCAAAAAGCGCCTGTCCCGCCCCAGCGCTTCATCCGGTCACCGGCGTTGTAATAGCCGACGACCTGCTCATCGGTGTGAAAATCCTTCGCAACAATCGAGATGTTATGCATATCGATCCCCGCCGCCTGAAGCGCCTTGACGGCCTGTTCGGCATCGGGATGGGTATGAAATACTGCTACTGCTGAATCAAATTTTGACATTGGGTTTTTCCTTTTAGCTTCTTCAATCCAGTGGTCTCTCAAATCCTGCCGAAAGCTATTTTGAAGCCACGCAAGTGGGATGTGTGCACTCGCACGAACTGTTCGCGCCTTTAGTCGCGCTTTCGCATTGGTGACCGCAATGCTCTTTACCGTCCGGCACGGTGCAACGGCATACTGAATTTGCACACTTCTTGTTTTCGCTGTTAGTCATGATTGGTGATCGCTCCTGTCATCAAGTGTGGGCGCAAAAACGTCAATCAAACGTCAAAAGAGGAGCTGACAATCGCCTGTGCCTCCGTCTCGATTTTTTGGAGATGCTCTTTATCTGAAAAACTCTCTGCATAGATCTTGTAGATATCCTCGGTACCGGAAGGACGAGCGGCGAACCAGCCGTTCTGCGTGACGACCTTGACCCCACCGATCGGGATGCCATCCCCAGGTGCGTCCGTCAGTATTTCTAAGATTTTGTCACCAGCCAAATCGTGCGCGTAGATGTTCCCGGCAGTGATTTTTTCAAGAGCTGCCTTCTGGATGCGGGTTGCGGGCGCCTGGCTCCGATTGTAAAGCGGGTCGCCGCAGTCTTTCGTAAGCTGACGATACATCTGCCCGAGGTCCTGCTTCATCTTTGCGGCGATCTCCGCAGCCAACAGGGCGGCGATGATACCGTCCTTATCCGTGGTCCAAACTGTGCCGTCACGTCGGAGAAATGAGGAGCCGGCACTCTCCTCACCCGCGAAGCCTAACTTGCCGTGCAGCAGCCCCTCCACGAAATATTTGAAACCCACCGGAACCTCATACAGGCTCTTGCCGAGCTTCTCCGTGACGCGATCAATCATACTACTGCTTACAACTGTTTTTCCTACTGCCGCAGTTTTGCCCCATTGGGGACGATGTCCGAACAGATAGTGAATGCACACGGCCAGATAGTGATTGGGCGGTAGTAAACCGAAGCTCTTTGTGACAATGCCATGCCTGTCGTGGTCCGTATCGCAGGCGACGGATATGTCGAACTGATCCTTCAATGCCACGAGCGAGCGCATCGCATAGTGCGAAGAAGGATCCATGCGAATCCTTCCGTCCCAGTCGAGTGTCATGAAACGGAAAGTCGGATCGACGACGTCATTGACGACCTTGAGATTCAGGCCGTAGTGCCGGGCGATGAGTGCCCAGTAGTGAACGCCGGCTCCGCCAAGCGGATCCACGCCCACGGCGATTCCAGAGTCCCGAATTGCCTCCATGTCTATGACGTTCTCAAGATCATGTACATAAGCCGTCATGTAGTCGTGTTTGTGAGTTGTTACGGCTGAGACCGCCTTCTCGTGGGGTATGCGGCTCAGCCCGTTTAGCACGTCCTTGAGAAAACCGTTCGCGGTCGTCTCGATCCAGGACGTGATCTGCTCTTCTGCCGGGCCGCCATGCGGAGGGTTATATTTGAATCCGCCGCATTCCGGAGGATTGTGGGACGGCGTAATGACGATTCCATCTGACAAGCCGGAAGTGAGCCCTTGGTTGTGTGTCAGTATTGCGTGCGAGATAACGGGGGTTGGCGTGTAGTTATCCTTTTCCGCAAGCATGACGTCGACGCCGTTGGCCGCGAGGACTTCGAGTGCACTTGCCAGCGCAGGCCTGGACAGTGCATGAGTATCGATGCCAAGAAAGAGTGGGCCGTCAATATTCTGGCGCCTCCGGTAAAGGCAAATTGCCTGTGTAATAGCCAGAATGTGCCATTCATTGAAGGACCGGTCGAAGGAAGAGCCCCGATGCCCGGACGTGCCGAAAGCGATGGCCTCCGCCGGAACCTCGGGATTAGGACGGTCCTCATAGTAGGCCGAGATCAGCTTTGGCACGTCGACAAGATCTGACGCAGCAGCCAACTGGCCGGCCCGGGGATTTATCTTCATCCATTCCTCTCCTTCAGCCTTTCGCGGAGGCCACAATGCGGCACCGGAAGTGGCAGCGCGTCCTCCACTAGCGGTCCGCCAATGTGCAAACGGTACCGTCCATCATTTCTTTTTATCTGCTCAGCACTTCCGGTCTTCTTTATTCTCGAGCAACTTGCGAATCTCTCCGAGTTCCTGCTCGCGTTTCGGGGTGGTTTTTGGATACGCCATCTTAAGTTCGCCGAGTGTATCTAGAACAATTCGCGAGACTATCAGGCGAGCGTCGTGTTTGTCGTCGGCGGGGACGACGTACCACGGCGCATGATGGCTGCTAGTTGCTTTCAAACACTTCTCGTAGGCATCCATGTATTGCGCCCAATACTGCCGCTCGTTAAGATCGGCAGTACCGAATTTCCAGTTCTTATCCGCTTCGTCGATGCGTTCGAGGAAGCGGCGTTTTTGTTCATCCTTTGAAAGGTGAAGGAACAACTTGATGATTCGAGTGCCGTTGCGATGGAGGTGGCCTTCGAAGTCCACAATGGAGCGATACCGCTCATCCCAGATGTGTTTCTCGTCGCGCAGATCCTCAGGCAACTGCTGCCTGAGAAGAAGTTCCGGATGCACTCGAACGATCAATACTTCTTCGTAGTAAGACCGGTTGAAGATGCCGATCCGCCCGCGTTCCGGAAGCACACGTGTGGTTCGCCATAGAAAGTCGTGTTCCAGTTCAGTTGGCGTCGGTTGCTTAAAACTGTGAACCTCGCAGCCTTGCGGATTCACTCCGGACATGACGTGCCGGATGGCGCCGTCCTTTCCGCCCGCGTCCATGCCTTGAAAAATAATCAGCAAGGCGTACCGATTCGATGCGTAGTGAAGGCGCTGCAACGCGGATAGTTGCTCAACGTTTTCTTCCAGAAGTTCGCGGTACTGTTTTTTTGACTTGCAGATAGGCTTCCCAACCGTCGGCCATTCGTCGAGCTTAAGTTTCTTGCCGTGCGAAACACGATAATCGTGAGGGTTGATTTTCATATTCTTCGACCTACTCCTATTTGCCCTTCGCGCTGAGCGCCTCGAAGCCAGAGACCACATCGAACAGTTCCTCATCGATGGACGCCTGCCGAACGCGATGGAATTTCTGATTGAGATCTTCAACGATGTTTTTGATGTTCTTCTCGGCCCGCTGCATTGCCGCCAGTCGGCTGGCGTTCTCGCTATTGAGGGACTCCGCGCACGACTGAAACAGCGACACGAAGAGGTATCCCCTGACGAATGACTTAAGCGTCAGACTGGCGTCGCCAATAATTTCCGGAAGTGCCTTCTGGTTGGGTCGTTGGGAAGGCCACGGTGTCGACGTGAGCTTGCTTTGCCACGAATCGTCGAGCGGCAGCAACCGCCGGCTGACAGGCGCATAAACCGCTGCGGATTTCGGACGGTTATGGAAGACGTAGACATCGACTACCTCGCCCTTCTCACGGGCGGCTCCAAGCTCAATCAGGATCTGGCCGACGAGCGGCGTGATGGCATGGATGGAGACAGGAACGGCCAGAAGGCCGACGGACGCGATCCCCGCGTCCAAGAGCAATGAATGCACGCGCTCCCCAATTGCCCAGATCTTCTGTACCTTTCCCGGCAACGCCTTCACGGTGTTAACGGCCAGATCCGCGACAACCTCGTTAAAACGGCCGACCAGACCCTGATCCGAACCGAATACAAGAACGCCGATTGGCTGTCCCACTTTAGGCTTTCTGTCCGGTGCCGGCGTCGCGGCACTTGCCTGCCGAAGGCACACCGACAGGCCAAGTTCCACCGTGCGATAGTAGTCGTCGAGCGCTTCGACGGCCTTCTGGTACTGTCCTATGCTCGATGCGGCCAACGCCTTCATGGCTCGAACCACGCCTTCCAGGTCCCCTGCGGAATCGATTCGGTGGCGCAGACTCTCGATATTTCCGCTCACTTTTTCGCCTCGGGTTTGGGCTGGAATGGGGCCAGCGTGCGCTTGGCAATATCGAGAACCACCTTCCGATCAGCGTCACTCAATTTGTCCTCTGATTTGAACCGCCCCGCAACATCGGCAGGGATTTGACTCGCAGCCTTCTGCAGTGCTGCCTCGGCCTCGCTCACTTTCCCCAGTGGCACCGGGTCGAACAGCCTGGACGCTAAAGCCAACAGAACACAGATCTGCTCCTCGATCGACCACGGCTTCGATTCCGCCTGCTTGAGACACACCCGAATGCGCTCTCCGTGGTCGATTGTCTTTCGAGTGGCGTCATCGAGGTGCGTGCCGAACTTTGTAAAGGATTCCAGTTCTTCGAACTGCGAATAGGCCAGCTTAAGGTCACCGGCGACTGATCGATAAGCCGGCCGCTGCGCCGCCCCGCCCACTCGAGAAACAGATTTGCCGACTTCAATCGCGGGCAGCACACCCAGTTCGAACAACGTCGGCGAAAGGTATATCTGGCCGTCAGTAATTGAGATCAGATTGGTCGGAATATAGGCGGAAATATCCTGGGCGGTAGTCTCGATGACAGGAAGCGCGGTGAGCGATCCACTACCACGCTCCTTGCTCAGATGCGTTGCTCTTTCGAGCATGCGCGAATGGATGTAGAAGATGTCGCCGGGAAAGGCTTCACGGCCGGGCGGACGGCGGAGAAGAAGGGACAGCTCTCGATATGCGCGCGCGTGATGCGTCAGATCGTCGTAAACGATGAGCACATCGCGGCCCTTTTCCATAAAGTATTCGGCAATGCTGGTCGCAGCGTAAGGGGTGATATATACAAGGCCCGGTGCGACGTTGCCCTCCGCCACCATCACCACGGTGTATTCCATGGCGCCTTTGTCGCGGAGGTTGGCGACCACCTTGGCGACGGCGGACGCGCGCTGGCCAATCGCACAATATACGCAGATCACGTTCTGCCCGCGCTGATTGAGAATCGTGTCGACCGCGATCGCGGTCTTACCTGTCTGCCGATCTCCCAAAATCAGTTCACGCTGTCCACGTGCCACTGGAACAAGCGCATCGACGGCCTTCAGCCCGGTCTGCAATGGTACATCGACCGGCGCCCGATCCATAATCGGCGGGGCGGGGCGTTCGATCGGCAAGCGCCTGTCCGAAGCCACCAGTCCTTGCCCATCGAGAGCGTTACCCATCGGATCGATCACACGGCCCAACAGACCTTCACCCACCGCTACGTCCATCACACGGCCGGTTCGTTCCACTTCGTCGCCGGTATGTATGTCCTGGAAATCGCCCAGCAACACGACACCAATCTCCTCGGCGTCTACGTTGAAGGCAATTCCAAGGATGCCGCCCGGAAAGCGCACCAGTTCCTCATACCCGACTCCGGGAAGGCCGGATACAGTTGCGATTCCAACAGCGACGCTCGTTACGATTCCCACCTCGCGAGGCGTCAGTTGAGGCTTGAATGCTTCGAGCCCCTCGTGTACAGTGCCGAATGCATTATCCACCGCGGCCTGCAAGGTTCCGGGTTCGCTCATAAGGCTAACTTCACGGTGTGGCCGTTTTCGGTGGGGCGGCCGGCGCCCCAAGCTTGGCGTCGAGAAGGACGCCCACCGCGCGGTCGAGCGAAGCGAGATAGTCCGAAATACTCCAGCCAACCTTTTGCCCGCCGGCCGTCAGTTGGATTCCGCAGATCGTGTCAGGCCCCGATTCGAAGCGCAAAGGGACAGCGGCCGAGAACGTCTCGTTCAGCGCGTTCTGTATGGTCGCCCTTTGCGCGGCAGGCAAGTCGAAGGCGCTGGTCACTACGGCTGGTTCTTTCAAAGTCTTGAGCGCCGCGGCCAGAGTTTCCTTCGCCTTCCCGTCCATCTCGCGCAGCCGCCGAGTGAACACTGCTCCAAGACGTTCCTCCAGACCAACCGTTGCCAGATCTGCGAGTGCTTTTCGCGCGATGGAAAACACTTCCTGAGTGGCGGTACGCGTTATCTCTTTGCCGAGCCTGGCCTGGTCGTTCTTCAACGCAGTTGCTTGCGCGGCGCGGAACTGATCCGCCTCTTTATGCGCCTCGCCGACCAGCCGATCATGCTCGGCCTTTGCGTCGTCGGTGGCCTTGGTCAGCAGCGCTCCCCGCTGTTCATCGAATGACTTGTTCTTGCCGGCCAGATCATCGTGCTCCTTTTTCGCGGCGGCTTCCTTTTCGTTAGCGCTCGCGAGTTTCGTGGCAATGCCTTTCTCCCGCAGATCGATAGCGTTGAGTATTGGCTGATAAAGAAAATGCTTCAACAGCCACACGAGCACCAGAAAGTTCAGCGCCTGGGCACCGACGGTGAACCAGTCGATGAGCATAGTTCACTTTCCCCCGGCGTGTGAAAGTGCGTTTGTCCAGAATGGATTCGCGAAGATCAGAATCATGGAAACGACGAAACAATAAATTGCCAGCGACTCGATCATTGCCAGCCCAACGAACAACGTCCGGGTGATGGTGGCGGAAGCGTCGGGCTGTTGGGCGAGAGAGGTCAATGCCGTGGCGACAGCCCGACCCTCGCCGAGCGCCGGGCACATCGATCCAACGGCAATCGTCAGGCCCGAAGTAGCGATTGAAAACATTGCGATCATGGTGCTGTTGTCCATTTTGGTCTTCCTTTTAATCCGTGATATTAGGTGGTTTTCTTCACCGCAACAGGCTTCGGCTTGCTGGCCAGCGTGGCCGCGGCAATGTATACGGTCGCCAGAATGCTGAAGATATAGGCCTGAACCATTCCGGTGAGCAGACCAAGCGAGGTCATCACAATGGGAAAGAGAAAGGGCGTTATTGTCAGCAAAATGCCGACAATCATCACCCCGCTCATCATGTTGCCGAAGAGACGAACGGCCAGTGCCAGAGTACGTGAGAGTTCACTGATGATGTTGAAGGGCAGCATGATGATCGTCGGCTGGGTGTAGGTCTTCAGATATCCGCCGAGCCCCTGCGCTCGAATCCCGAACAGGGGCACGGCTATGAAGACGCACAATGCCAGTGCCGCGGTGGTGGAAAGCGATCCGGTGGGCGGCTGAAAGCCGGGAATCACAATACAAAGGCTCGCGATCGCTACAAACAGAAACAGCGTTCCCAGAAAAGAAATATAGTTTTCCGGGTGCTTAAGACCTACTTCCTCAATCTGTTTCTCAATATTGGTGACCACAATCTCGATCAAACCCTGCCAGCGTGAGATAGGGCCTTCAGTCAGCAGCTTGCGAGTTACCAGCTTCGAGCCGGCAGCCATCGCGATCATCATGGCCCAGGTGGTGACTATAGTCTCGTTGAGCTTGAAGAAGCCGTGCTGCCAGAAGATTTGCTGATCGGAAGTGAGATTGACTACGAGCATTCGAGCGGCGCCTCCATCCGGATGGTTCGCGTGAGGCGCACCACGAGCAAGCGCGCCACCAGAAATCCCGCAACGCTGCAAACCAAACGCCGCCAGTCGCCTTGCCCAACCACATAAAAGCCCGCGAGCGTTATCGCTGTCCGGAGTAGAAAACTTCCGGTGAACCAAATACCCGCGAGGTTCGACGGCAGTGCTCTCCGGATGGTCCACCAAAGGCCTCCGAAGAACACCGCACCTACCAAGACGCCTACGAGAAACGCCAGGATGAAAGGTAATATTTCAAGCATCGTCCTTCTCCTGACCGCTTGCGTCTTTGTCATCTTCGCTGTCCTCGCGGTGCATAGCCTGATCCTGTTGGGCGACCCAGTGCCACGCGTTGAGGCAGCCGATAAACAGTCCTGCAAACAGGAGCGCGAGCGTCCACGAGAACCGGCCCGGATACTTCGCGTCCAGCCACAGGCCGAGCAGCACGCCGCATACAGCCGGAACCGCCACCGACCAGCCGATGAGTCCCGACATCCCGAGTCCGAACCATGCGCTCTGCGTACCCTCGCGCTGCACCCTGAGCTTACGAGCCGCTTTTGATGCGACCACGCTGTCGAAAGACGCTTCACTGTTTGCGGGCTTATCGTTTGGGAGCTTATAGCGCGTTTCATCGCTCATGTTGAAACGCCGCCAATCGTCCAACAAGACTGCTGTCCATCTTGGAGAGCACATCCCGAACGTTCCGCTCTTCCGCGTTCAAATTGAGAAACCTGCGCTTGACCTCGTCGTGAAGCTGGCCCAGATCGGTTCCGCCGATCGCCTGACGTACGGAGACCAGTATTTCCGAGCCAGTTTTTACCAGAACACCCTCGTCAACGGCCAGGTAGACAGGCGCGTTGTCTTTCGGGAGATATGTGAGGATGCCCGGAACCAGAGCAGCCACGCAGTCCAATCTGTGCTCAAGGAGTTGGAACGAGCCGTCCCGCGTTTCGGCAATGACGCTCGAGACGCCGTCCTTATCCGCGAAGACTTCGGAGGGAAGAAGAATCTTAAGATGCATGGGCCGCTCCCGAGTTAGGCTTGGGTGGTTCCGGTTTCGCATCGGCTGCCGGTTTTTTGGCTTGGCCGATGGCCCCGATCATATAGAGCGCGCTCTCCGGGTAGTCTTTAAATTCGTCGCGAAGAATGCGCTCGCAACCGTCCAGCGAGTCTTTCAGACTGACCATTTGGCCTTTAATCCCGCTGAACTTCTCTGTCGCAAAGAAGGGCTGCGTGAGGAAGCGTTCCAGCCTCCGGGCCCGGCCCACTATTTTGCGGTCTTCCGGAGAAAGCTGTTCCATCCCGAGCATCGCGACAATGTCTTTCAGGTTTTCGTACTGAGCCAAGGTCTTTCGGATTTCCTGCGCCAAGTCATAATGCTGCTGGCCAACAATACCTGGGGTGGCCATTTTCGAACTCGATTGGAGCAGGTCGATGGCCGGGTAGAGTCCCTGGGTCGCGCGCTTGCGCGAGAGCACGATTGACGCGGAGAGATGCGAGAATACGTGAACCGCCGCCGGATCGGTCAAATCGTCGGCTGGTACATACACGGCCTGGATCGAGGTGATAGCGCCCGCATGGGTGTTGGCTATGCGCTCTTCAAGGCCTGAGAGTTCCGTGGCCATGGTCGGCTGATATCCGAGTCTCGAAGGCATCTGGCCCATGAGCCCGGACACTTCCATACCGGCCTGAATGAACCGAAAAATATTGTCAATCAGCAGAAGAACGTCACGATGCTCGTCGTCGCGAAAATACTCCGCCATGGTCAATGCGGCGGCACCAATGCGAAACCGCTTGCCGGGCGGCTCGTTCATCTGCCCGTAGAGCATCACCATATCCTTGAGGACGCCGGCTTCCTTCATTCCGCTGTAAAGCTCCTCGCCTTCGCGGCAGCGTTCACCGATTCCGCAGAATATACTGACCCCTTTTTGACGGCCGATCATGTTGTGGATCATCTCTGTCAGCAAGACGGTCTTGCCAACGCCAGCGCCGCCGAACATGCCGCCCTTACCTCCGCGCTCCAGCGGTACCAAAACGTCGATCGCCTTGATGCCTGTCTCGAAGACCTCCGACTTGGTGGATCGCTCTTCAAGCGGCGGCGGCGCGCGCAGAATGTTTCGCCACTCCACATCCTTAGGTTCGGGCTGACGATCGATCGCGTGTCCAAAGACGTCGAACATTCGGGAAATGATTTGCTTGCCGACCGGTACACGTAGAGCTTCCCCCGTGTCTTCCACGCGCATTCCTCTTGCGAGACCCTGTGTAGGACTCAGAGCGATCCCTCGTACGCGCTGCGAGTCAAGCTGTTCCAGCACTTCGATCACGATGCTTCCTTCCGCGCCGGTATGCAGGACGCGGTGAATCGGCGGCAGCGAGTGATCGAAGCGAATGTCTACAACACCGCCACGAATGGAAACCACCGAGCCGATATTTTTGGCGGAAGTATCGCTCACAATTTGGGGATCCGGGAGAGATCGTTGCTCATGACGTACATGGCGATCGCGGCGAACGACAAGACCATGGCAAGCCAGAATTTCCAGTCGTGATGGGCGCGTTTCCAATACGGTGTGCCGGTCATCGGGCAGCCTTTTTCTGATTTGCCACCGACGGCGATTCATCCAGCCACTTCCGCGCGCCGGCCAGGTCCGTGCGATCGAAGTACCGGATCGCCGCACTGGTGAACGGTTTAGAGAGCGTCGCCATGATGCTTTCCCACTTCTGGTCGCCAACCATTGCGCACCGATCGATATTGGAAAAGTCGGAGCGGTGTGCCCAGTCGAACTTGAGTTCCTCCCACAGCGCGGCGGGCTCCCACCCGTGGAAATCCGTCATCTCGAACAGAATCCGCCATTTTCCCTGCTGATGAACCAAGGGCTCCGCCTGAGGAAGTATGCGTTCGTATTCCTCCTTTGTCAGGACCCCGCTAACGTGAAAGACGACAAGTCTTCCATTGTCTTCTGCCTTCAGTTGAATCGGCATAATATGAGTCTCAGTGCGTGCCTTGCCACTTCCAGTTGCGGATCTCCGGCAAATCTTCGCCGTGTTTGTCGATGTAGATCTTGTGCTGCACCAGCTTGTCCTGCATCGATTGCTTCAGCCATGCGCCCGGGGACCCAAGGTTCGGCAAACGGTCGATCACATCCTGTACAAGATGAAAGCGGTCCAAATCGTTCTGAACGCGCATATCGAAAGCCGTCGTGATGGTGCCTTCTTCTTTGTAGCCGCGAACGTGGAGGTTCCGGTTGGTGCGGCGGTAGGTGAGGCGATGCACCAGCCACGGGTAGCCGTGGAAGCCAAAAATGATGTGTTTGTTCTTCGTAAATAGCGAATCGTAGCCTGCCTCTGTAAGGCCATGCGGGTGCTCGCTGCTGGATTCGAGCTTCATGAGATCGACAACATTGACTACGCGGATCTTCAGTTTTGGAAGGTGCTCCCGAAGGATGGAAACAGCGGCCAGAATCTCCAGCGTCGGCGTATCCCCACAACAGGCCATCACTACGTCCGGCTCACTGTCCTGATCGTTGCTCGCCCATTGCCAGATGCCAATACCTTCCGTGCAATGCACCACTGCGGCTTCCATCGTTAGCCATTGCGGAAGTGCGTGTTTGCCTGCAACCACTACGTTGACGTAGTGCCGGCTGCGCAGGCAATGATCGAAGACGGAAAGAAGGCAGTTCGCATCGGGCGGCAGATAACAACGCACGATATCGGCTTTTTTATTGATGACATGATCCAGAAAGCCGGGGTCCTGGTGCGTGAAACCATTGTGATCCTGCTGCCAAACATGGGAAGCAAGCAGATAGTTCAACGAGGCGATCTTGCGGCGCCAAGGCAGCTCCGAAGTAACCTTCAGCCACTTGGCGTGCTGGCTAAACATCGAGTCGATAATACGAATGAAAGCCTCGTAACTGTTAAACAGGCCGTGACGCCCGGTCAGCAGATACCCTTCCAGCCAACCCTCACACTGGTGCTCGCTGAGCATGGAGTCAAGTACCCGGCCGGAAGGTTCCAGGAATTCGTCGTTCCTGGCTTCCCGCGCGTCCCACTGGCGGTTCGTCACTTCAAAGACGGCGCCAAGCAGATTCGACAGCGTCTCATCAGGACCGAACACACGGAAATTATCTCGGTTCAGATTTGCTACGTCACGCAAGAACTTTCCCAGCACCAGCGTGTCCTGAGCGGCCACGGCGCCGGGTGCAGGCACGTTCACCGCATGGACCCGAAAGTCCGGCATGCGCAGGTCGCGCAACAGAATGCCTCCGTTCGCATGAGGATTCGCGCCCATCCGCCGGTCGCCCTTGGGTGCGAGCTCGGCCAATTCCGGCATAAGCCGGCCGGTCTCGTCAAATAGCTCTTCGGCTTTGTAGCTCTTCATCCAACTCTCGAGCAGCGCGACGTGATCGGGATGTTCGGGATCGACGAGGATTGGCACTTGGTGGGCCCGGAACGTGCCTTCGATCTGCAGGCCGTCAACCACCTTCGGTCCGGTCCAGCCCTTGGGCGAACCGAGCACGATCATCGGCCATCGCGGCCGGGTATTATCACCATGGGTTCGGGCATTCTGCTGAATATGGCGGATCTCCTCAATGGCTCTTTCGAGCGTCGTGGCCATCAGAAGATGCATCTTCTCCGGATCGTCGCCTTCGACAAAATAAGGTGTCCAACCGCAGCCGCGTAGAAATTGTTCCAGTTCCTCACGCTCGATGCGGGCCAGCACCGTCGGATTACTGATCTTGTATCCG
>JBBRRB010000064.1:0-31906 GCA_038225555.1 Bryobacterales bacterium | reverse complement strand
CGCGGCGGCGTGGAGCCCCGACGGCACGCGCGTTGTCACGGCGAGCGGGGACAAGACCTACTTCAAACGCGCTTTTGACATCACGGAGTCTCTCCAGAAATCTGGCAGGCTCGCTCCCGCAGATGCATGGATGGTCGATAAGCTCCAACAATTGGCGCACCAATGAACGGCGTTTTCCTCTCTTACAAGAGCGAAGACGCCAACCGCGTCTCCCGACTCGCCGCAGCCCTCCAAGAGTGCGGTTTCGATGTGTGGTGGGATCGCGATCTGCCCGGCGGTGAGAATTGGCATGCCCAGATTCGGACCGCCCTCGAATCCGCCAAGTGTGTAATCGTGGCATGGACCCGCGCGAGCGTGGGGCCATCCGGCGACTTCGTCCGTGACGAAGCGCGCCAGGGAAAGCAGCGCGGAATCTTGGTGCCAGTCCGTCTGGAGCCGATTGAACCGCCGCTCGGCTTCGGCGAGATTCAAGCCATTGACCTGACTCGCTGGAAGGGATCCACCGGGGACCCGTTCTTCCAGGATTTAGTTGCCGCCGTGCGGGCAAAGATGGAAGGCCGCGCGGTGCCCGCCGCCAAAGGCCCGCTCATGCGGCTTAAACGGCGACTCACTTACGGCACTCTGTTCAGCCTCGTGGCCGCCGCAGTGGGTGCTTTCGGTTCGAACACCTTCCACATCCAGGACAAAGCGTGCGCAGCGCCGGAGATGGTTTCGGACGTTTGCGGGGCGATGGGCTTCGGCGGCAGACCGGCAAAGGCAGAGCGGTTGGCATGGCAGGCACTTCAGCCGGGGAGTTGCGACGATTTGCGGACCTATCTGGACCGGTTTCCTGAGGGAGCATACCGAGGGCGAGCGCATAGTTTGCTAACTGCTCCCCGAGAGAGAGAAATCATCGTTTGGACTCCCGGAGTACATGAGTTGGTCTTGTACGAGGCACCGCCGGAAAAAGCGTCGCCTACCTTGGAAATGGCGAAGACCGAGGCACGGGCGAGGGCGCAACGTAAGGCGGAAAAGCTATGCAAGGGCTTTGCCGCGACGACACTGTACCGGTATAAGACGGCGAAACCGGATGCCCAGGAGTGGGATTGCGGCAGAACCGGGGCGGGATTTTCCTGCGGCCTTGACGGCCAAGCAATTTGTGCGTTGGAAGAAAAGAGCACGAAGACGGAGAAAACCTGCGGCAAGTGACTTGTCCAGAATCCCGTGAGTAGCATAATACATCAAACTCTATCTACCCCGATTTCAACAACTTACAAAAATTACGCGCTAGACTGCCCCACCACCCCTGCTACCCTCGAGCCGGGTACACACACCCTCAGGAGACACACACATGCATTCCGCATCCACCGCACCCCATCCCCACCCACCAAAATCACCCGAAGCCCAAGCCCGAGCCACCGCCAATTCCCGCACCTACGCCCTCTCCGCCCACGACGTCGTCATCGCCACCCCCGCCGAACAAATCGAATTCAACGAACTGCTCACCCTCCACCTGGCCGAAATCAAGCCCAACGGCAGCATCGAGCAAACCATCTTCGACCAAATGATCGCGGACACCTGGAACCTCCGCCGCATCCGCCGCCTCGAAACCGCCCTCAACCAAGGCCTCGACCCTCTCGCCGCGCTCGACGACCAAGCCCTCCAAACCAAGCTCGACCGCATCGCCCGCCACCGCACCCGCATCGAGCGCTCCTACTTCAAAGCCCTCAAAGAACTCTCGCACCTCCAGACCCAGCGCGTCCTCAACCGCTGCAACGAGGAATCTGCGGATCTGGCGGACGTCTCGCCCCTGCTGAACCTCACCGAATTCCGCCGCAAACCCACGCAATCGCAAAATTTCAAAACGAACCCAACCTCACGTCCTGCTAGCATGAAATGAACCTAACTCCGCAAATTCATGCGAAACGTAATCATCATCGGATCCGGGTGCGCCGGAAACACAGCCGCCATCTACGCAGCGCGCGCCAACTTGAAGCCTCTCGTCATCGGCGGCCACGAGCCGGGCGGCCAGCTCTCCATCACCAGCCTCGTCGAAAACTTTCCTGGATTCCCCGAGGGCGTCGACGGACCAGTGCTCGTCGAAAACATGAAGAAGCAGGCCGAGCATTTTGGAGCCGAATATCTGCACGGATCGCTGGTCGAGGCCGACCTTTCCAAACGCCCTTTTCGCCTCCTGATTGATCATGACTGGCACGAAACCCGCACGCTGATCGTCGCCTCCGGTGCTTCGGCCCGCTGGCTGAATCTCCCTAATGAACAGAAGCTGATCGGCCATGGAGTCAGCTCCTGCGCCACCTGCGACGGCTTTTTCTACCGAGGCAAAAAGATTATGGTGATCGGAGGCGGCGACACCGCCATGGAGGAAGCCAACTTCCTCACGCGCTTTGGCAGCGAGGTGACCATTGTTCACCGCCGCGATCAGTTCCGCGCTTCCAAGATCATGGTTGAGCGCGTGAAGAACAATCCCAAGATCAAGTTCCTCATGGCCACCGGCGTGGAGGATGTATTCGACGCCAGCCAGCACATGGTCACCTCTGTCCGCCTGCGTAATCTGAAGACGAATGAGGCTTGGGAGCAAGACGTCGACGGCTTCTTCGTCGCCATCGGACACATTCCAAATACCGCTCCTTTCATCGGCCAACTTGATCTGGACCCGGACGGCTACATCTGTTCCCGCGGTGGGGCCAAGACCAACATTACCGGCGTATTTCATGCGGGAGACGTGCAGGATCGCGTTTATCGTCAAGCCATCACCGCCGCCGGGACCGGTTGCATGGCGGCCATCGAAGTCGAGCGTTTCCTCGAAGCGGAGGGCCACTAAGGCCAGCCAATTTGCGATTTTGGAAGCCAATCTGGTAAACTTCAGGTTATTGGCATGCTGGCCATCACTGGAATCGATCCGAACTCGAACTCGCCAATTTATCGGCAACTCCACGGTAAAATCAAGGAGCTAATCGATTCCGGCGATCTCGGCCAAGGCTCGCGTCTCCCTCCAACGCGCGAATTGGCTGGTCTGCTTGGACTGAACCGCACCACCGTATCGGCCGCTTACAACCTGCTCGAAGCGGATGGATTGATTGAAGGCCATGTTGGGCGAGGCAGTTATGTGCGCGCCATCAGCAGCCCCTCCGGCATAATCAGTTTCGCAACTTCCCGCCCGTCGGAAGCTCTCTTCCCGCTCGAGGCGTTTCGGGCCACCTGCACCGAGGTAATTCAGAGCGCGGAAGCTCAGAATATACTCCAACTCGGCTCGCCATCGGGTTATCCGCCTCTGCGCCGATATTTGCTGGACAAAGCCAAAGCGGAAGGCACGGCTCGGGAAGACGACGATATTCTCATTACCAGCGGATGCCAGCAAGGTTTTGATCTGTTGCAGCGCGTCCTTGTGTCGAGCGGCGATACCGTGATCATTGAAGATCCGGTCCTGCCTGGCTTGCGAAATGTCTTTCAACGCGCTGGAGCACGCCTCATTGGCATACCGGTCGGGCCCGACGGGATTGACCTGGAACAGTTGGAACGGACCTTGGCTGGCGAGCGCCCGAAAGTGGTAGTGGTCACCTCGAATTTCCAAAATCCCACGGGTGCCACGCTGCCTCTGAAAAACCGTCAGGCTCTGCTACGTCTCACACGGTCGGTGCTCGTCGAAAACGACATCTACGGCGACCTCAGATATGCAGGTGACCCCGCGCCAACCCTAAAGGAGTTGGACGAGACCGGCGGCACCGTCTTATTAAGGAGCTTTTCGAAGTTGGCATTCCCAGGCCTCCGAGTAGGCTGGGTAATTGGTCCGCGCGCGCTGATTGAGCGCCTCACGGAAGCCAAACAGTGGAGCGATCTGCACACTGACCAACTCTCGCAGGCAGTCTTGCTGCGATTCGCTCAATCCGGGCGTTTAGCAGAGCATCGCAAGCGCATGCTGGAGGCAGGACGGGAACGGCTTGCAGCCGCGCTCCACGCTTGCCGGACGCATTTTTCAGAACGAACCCAATTCACCAAACCCCAGGGTGGGATGAACCTGTGGGTCTCCCTGCCAGAGCCGCTGGATGCAGGCGAACTGCTCCAGCGCGCTGAGCGCGAAGGGGTTACCTATCTTCCAGGCAAGTTTTTTGGTGTTTCAAAGGTGGAAGCAAATAGCCTGCGAATCAGTTTCGCCGGGCTGGAACCGTCCCGCATAGAAGAAGGAATTGCGAAGCTGGGAAAAATCTTCAAAGCCCGCGAGACAGTGAGGCAGGAGCCAATTCCAGCGATGGTGTAGTGGGGCAGGCAATCTTGCCTGCAGCCGGCTTTCAGCCGGCTTCAAAGAGAAAGGGTCGCAGCAAGGCAGTTGCCGCAACCCAAGTTCACAAGGAGCTTACATGTTTCTAGACGATGCGTATCGATTAAAAGTCGGACTCGCCGAAATGTTAAAAGGCGGCGTGATCATGGACGTCACCAACGCCGAACAAGCCGCGATCGCCGAAAAAGCCGGAGCCACCGCCGTCATGGCACTGGAGCGCGTTCCCTCCGACATTCGCAAAGACGGCGGCGTAGCCCGCATGGCCCCCATCAGCAAGATCCGCGAGATCATGCACACCGTCAGTATCCCGGTCATGGCCAAGGCGCGGATCGGCCACTTCACCGAAGCCCGCATTCTGGAAGCACTCAAGGTCGACTACATCGACGAAAGCGAAGTGTTGACGCCCGCCGACGAAGAGCACCACATCGACAAGCGCGACTACAAAGTCCCGTTCGTTTGCGGCGCCAGAAACCTGGGTGAAGCACTCCGCCGAATCGCCGAAGGCGCAGCCATGATCCGCACCAAAGGCGAAGCCGGCTCCGGCAATATCGTGGAAGCGGTCCGCCACATCCGCACCATCATCAAGGAAATGAAGCAGCTGACGGTCCTTGGCCGCGAAGAGCTCGTGCATGAAGCGAAAAACCTCGGTGCGCCACTCGAGCTCGTTCAATGGGTAGCCGAGCACGGCAAACTGCCCGTGCCCAACTTCTCGGCAGGCGGCATCGCCACCCCCGCCGACGCCGCGCTGGTCATGCAACTGGGTGCCGAAGCAGTGTTCGTTGGATCCGGCATTTTCAAATCGGATGATCCCGAAGCTCGCGCCCGCGCCATCGTGAAGGCCGCCACCTACTACAAAGATCCCGTGAAGCTCCTGGAAGCCAGCGAGGAGCTCGGAATCGGGATGCCGGGTCTCGACATCTCGAAGCTCCACGAGTCCGAGTTGATGCAGACCCGGGGCTGGTAGCTTGTCGGGCCGCCGGCAAATCGGAGTGCTCGCCTTGCAGGGCGACTTCGAAGCGCACGGGAAAGCCTTGCGCCTTGCCGGAGCCGATGCAGTAGAAATTCGTTCCGCCAACCAGTTGAGCGGCGTCGACGGGCTGATCATCCCGGGCGGCGAAAGCACCACCATGCTCAAGCTGATCAACGAGGAGGGACTCTTTGAGCCCCTTCGTTTGTTCGGCCAAAAACGCTCTATTTTCGGGACGTGCGCGGGCGCAATTCTGCTCGCAACCGGTGTGAGCAACCCTGCGCAAAATTCCCTTCGCCTGATGGATATTGACGTGGAGCGCAATGGCTACGGGCGGCAGGTGGATAGCCGGATCGGACACCTGAGGCCAGATGGGATCGATCACGATCTCGAAGCGGTATTTATCCGCGCACCGATCATTCGCCGCGTGGGCGCAGAAGCGAAGGTCCTAGCCCGCTTCGATGGCGATCCGGTTCTGGTGGAGCAAGGCAGGCATCTGGTCGCGACTTTCCACCCGGAGTTAAGCGGCGATTCGGCGATTCACAAGCTCTTTCTCGATAAAATCGAAGGGAATGCTTAAGGTTCTGTTCATGTGCATTGGCAACTCGTGCCGCAGTCCCATGGCGGAAGGGTTGGCCCGGAAGTACGGCTCAGACGTGCTGCTTGCAGCCAGCGCGGGCCTCATGCCCATCGGCCGCGTCGACCCGTTCAGCGTCAAGGTGATGCAGGATCGCAATATCGATATCTCAACAGCCTATCCGAAAGGCCTGGACGAAATCGACCTCTCGTCCTTCCATCTGTTGGTGAACATGTCCGGCCAGAAGCTCCCCAAAATGGCGCTGCCCATCGAAGAGTGGAAGGTGCCGGACCCTATCACGCGAGGTGAAGACGAGTTCCGCAAGACGGCCGACCTGCTTGAGCAAATGGTCATGCGTCTGATCCTGCAAATCAGGCTGAAGCAGCATCCCGCGCTGACCCATGTACGAGCTAACGGTTGAAAGCGTCGGGCGGAACGCCGTCCTCTTAGGCGGAGGCGTTTCCAATACCGTGATTCTGGCCGACACGGACGCAGGGCGCGTCGTCTGGAAGCAATCCCTGGGCAAGCTTCGAGTGGAGCAGGACTGGTTTTCTGACCGCAAGCGGATCTTCCGCGAGTGCTCCGCCATGCGGCAATTGGCGCCCATGCTTCCGCCGGGAGCCGTTCCAGAGATCCTGTTCGAGGACCGTGAAAATTTCCTGTTCGGGATGTCAGCCGCGCCCGAAGATGCCTCACCCTGGAAAGACTTGCTGCTGCGCGGGGAAGTAGACCCGCAAGTAGCCGAGTCGGTTGGCCGCATCCTGGGTGCGATGATTGCCGGCACTTGGAAGAGTCAAGCCATGGAAGCGGAGTTCGGCGATCAGACCATCTTCGACGAGCTACGACTGGATCCGTACTATCGAACCGCAGCCGCGCGCAACCCCGACCTCGCCCCTCATCTTCACGCGCTGATCGAACGGTCCAGCCAGCGCCGATTCTCGCTGGTCCACGGCGACTGGAGTCCAAAGAATTTCCTGGTTTCCCAAGCAGGCGTGATGGCCATCGACTTCGAGGTGATCCACTTCGGCGATCCGTCCTTCGATGCAGCCTTCCTGCTGAACCATCTGCTGCTCAAGAGCTATCTCCGTCCCGAATGGAGCACAAAGTATCAGGCGGCCGCACTTCGTTTCTGGAAAGTTCTAATGGAGCACATCCCCGCTCCCGCAGACTGGTTTGAACCCGCTACCATCGAGCACCTGGGCGCGCTCCTCCTGTCCCGAATCGACGGAAAGTCCCCAGCGGAATACATTCAGGACCCAACACTGAAAGCCCAGATCCGAGCCCGTGCGAGAACCTTAATCCTCAGTCCTCCGCTTCGCATCGCCGACCTCTGGCGGTAACGCCTCGTGTACCCGCTCACGGAAACGTCCCGTAAGCCCGCTCGCCAGCGAAACACTGCTCTCGCCAAACTTGTCTCGAATCTGATCCATCGCAGACAAGGCCTTGCGCCACCGTTCCGTCACCGGCTCGGCAAGCAGGCTCATCTGCCCTTCGTCATGCTCCAGGCCGGAAGCATGCACCCCCAGAAGCCGAATCGTCGACCCCGGCTTGCGATTGTCCCGCATAAGGTCGCGAGCCGCGTTGAAAATCTCATGATCCAACTGCGTCCCGTGATCGAGCGAGTGCGCCCGCGTAATCGTGGAAAAATCCGAATACCGCAGCTTCAACTGAATCGTCCGGGCATAAAGCTTGTGCTCGCGCAGTCGGCGACCCACTTTCTCCGCCAAGTGCGCGAGAGTCGCGTCAAGCACGCTCAATTCAGCCATATCCTCGTTGAACGTATGCTCGTGGCTGATCGACTTGGGATCGCTCTCGTCGCCGACCTGATGATCGAACCAGCCCCCTGCGTCCATGCCTCGCGCCTTGCCTGCCAGAGCCAGTCCCCACTGTCCGAAGCGCTCGGCCAGGAACTTCTCATCCAGGCGACCAAGATCGCCCACCTTGCGAATGCCCAGCGCCGCAAGGTTTTGCTCCGACACTTTGCCAACGCCCGGAATCTTCCGGACATCCAGAGGAGCCAGAAAACGCGCCTCCTGTCCCGGAACAATCCACAGGACCCCATTCGGCTTAGCCTGATCCGAGGCCACCTTAGCCACCATGCGAGCCGCCGCGACCCCAATCGAACAATTCAGTTCGATCTCCCGCTTGACCCGCTCATGAAGCAAGTGGGCGGCTTTGAGGGGCGGACCATGCAGGCGCTCGGTGCCCGTCACGTCCATATAAGCCTCATCGATAGATGCCATGTCCACCAGCGGTGAGAAGGTCTTCAAAAGCTGGAACACGCGGCTCGAGTATTCGCGATAGCGGTCCAGGTGGCCCTCCACAAAGATGGCCTGAGGACAAAGCCGATACGCGGTGCGCAACGGCATTGCTGAGTGTACGCCGAACTTCCGAGCCGCGTAAGACGCCGCCGACACGACTCCCCGCTGATCAGGACGCCCGCCCACCACCACAGGCTTGCCCTTGAGCGTAGGATCGAACAGTTCCTCGACAGAAACGAAGAACGCGTCCATGTCGATATGAAAGTACGTTCTCACGCGCTTCGCCGGTACGCTGTCAGCCTCCAGCCAAGCAACGCCGCGACACCCAAAGCGACCACCGACCAGCTTGCATTGCCCATCGCCGAATCGAGCGTCTGCACGCGATGGCTAAAGACTTTGCCGAGGGTGACATATAACACGACCCACAGCAGCTCGCCGAGCACATCCCACAACACAAAGCGCGGCCATGGGTAACCGGCAAATCCACTGATCAGGTTGATGAACGGCCCGAGCGGCGTGAGCAGCCATCGCGTGATAAAGACTCCCAGGCCTCCCCATTTGCGCGCGTGCGTCTCAGCCTGCTTCAGTCGCTCCTCGCCGCCGACCCACGCGCTGACCTTGCGAGCCAGCCGTCGATCCCCCCAACGCCCTATGGCAAAGCCGACCTGATCCCCCGCTACAGCCGATGCCGTTGCGCAAGCGATCACAACTGCGACGTTCATCTCGCCATGATCGGCAAAGGAACCCGCCGCAATCAGCAGCAGACTGACCGGCAGCGGAACGCCCGCGCTCGAAACGAACGTGACAACACAGAGCAGAGGCACGCCATAGGATGACAGGGCGCTCAGCAATTGCTCGCCGAACATCGTCATGGCTGGCCTGGGTGTTGCTTAGGAGCGTGATCTATCGCGGACTTCAACGTTGAAATAACGTCGTCGACCGAGCGCTTTTGTTCTCGAGCGATTTTGCCTATCGGGCGATGGTCATGGGGGTGAGGCGTTATGCCGAGTGCGGTCCAAAGGACTCTCTGGGGGACTCTTCTGGAGTGTGCGAGGTAGGGAAGGCTCATCCAGGGCCGAATCGATTCGTCGCCTGAATGAGCCCTTTGTCCGACGTTGACGGCGTGATACGCGAGGACCGCAGCCGTGCCCAGCGCGACCGTTAACGCGATGACCAGCCAACCTTCACGGAGCCTTCTGCTCATCCTTGAAGGTTAACTTATTTGCCTCCGTCCACCTGCAAGTCGTTCTCCACGGAAAAGACGTTCGCCACCCCATTCGCCCGCACGTTGGCGATGTTCTTATCGAACTCGTTGGCTACCGCCCCTTCCAGCTTCACGTGTCCGTTCTTGACGATAATGTGAATGGAAGGAACCGCGCGATAGCCGTAGCGGGTGGACAGAGCCGAATCGCCGTAGATCGCCCGATACACGGCGTAGCGGGTCTGATCGTCCATTGGCGACAGGGGCAATACTTCAATGTTGTTTACGACGTTGGTTACACCTTCCACGCGCTTAGTTACATTGCCCGCGTCGGATTTCAGAGTTGGACGTGTCACTTCTCCCATGAGAGTTACCGTGCCGTTCTCCACTCGAAACGCGAGGTCATCAAAAACCCCGTAATAGGGCAATGTTACTAACTGGTGCCGAACCTCTCGGGCTATGCGGTTCTCCTCCGTATCCCCGGGCATAAACGCGTCGTTGTGATTCTTGTCATGCTTCGCCGCCAGACAGAGCTGAGCAGCGAGAGCGATTCCTAGCGTTAGCAATCGTGTAGTTTGTGCCATTTAATTATTAGATGCAGGCGCGAAGGTAAAGATTTCGTTCAAAGGGCCGACCCCTCCTTTAACTCGTCCGTAGCCCGGCGCACCACTTTATCTCCAGGCTGCAGGGATCCAACTACTTCGATCAAGTCTCCATCCGAAGAACCCTTCTTAACGTCCACCCACTCCGCCTTTCCACTTCGACTTCGGATCACGAAAGTGCGTTCAGTAGTAGTCACTACGCTGGTTTTGGGCACAAAGAGCGCGGGACGGGAACGCCGAACGGGCCACTTTACAGAAGGATACAAGCCTGGTGACAACGACCATCCCGGTTCGTCACATCCAGCTCGACAGCCATCGAACGAGTCTTCGGATCTAGTGCGTGCGAGATACGAGCGATCTTTCCGGAGTAGGACCGCTCTGGGTAGGCCGGGACTTGAAAGGCAACGATGGCTCCCCTGAGCATCTGCCCCGCGTCTGCCTCCGGCACAGGGACCACCAGCCGCAGGCGGGAGATCTGCTGAAGCACGAGCAGAACTTGGTCCGGGGTCGATCCGACCAGGGCGCCAGGATGGACCAGCCGTTCCGTGATGATTCCCTCGAAGGGTGCCGTAATCTGTAGGGACAGCCGCCTGGGCCGATTCCACCTGCTTCTCCGCCAAGGTTATTTCATTGCCTGCCACCGCACCACGTGTCTCCGCTGCCTTGCGCAACCGATCTCGGGTACTCTGGGCAGCGGCGAGTTGCGCTTCTGCTTGCAGTCGATCCGCTTCCGCCGCTTCCACCTGAACTGCGCTTCGGCAAGTTGCGCCTTCATCTCCGGCGCGCTTAATTCAGCGAGCAACTGCCCCTTTCGCACCGCACTCCCGCGATCGACCAGCACGCGGTCCACGTATCCAGCTACCTTGGCGTGCAGCGAAACGTTAAGGAAGGGAAGAAATTCACCCGGCAGATCGATGGTGCGCGAGATAGGCTTGGAGATTACTGCGGCCATGTCGGGAGTTTGGGACCATGCGGCCGGGAGCACCGCAACGAGACAAATCAAAAGGAGCGAGGGTGACAGGATGGAAGCTCCGCGCTGCAGAATTGCGTAAATGGAAGGAAGAATCGTGAGTGTCGTGAAGGTGGATACGGTCAGTTTGCCGATCACGGCTCGACCAAGCGGCGCAGATTGCGAACCTCCCTCGGCGAATCCGATGGCCATGGGAAGCATGCCCGAAATCATGGCAGCGGCGGTCATCAGGATCGCGCGTAAGCGGCCTATCGCTCCCTCTTTCGTAGCGGCAAAGATGTCGGCGCCATCGCGGCGGGACTGTTCGGCAAAAGTGACCAACAGGATGGAGTTCGAACGTTGAGCGTGGTCCCGGTGATCAGCAGATCAACAGCACTCCGCACAAGACCGCCGGTATCGTCAACACCACCGCAAGCGCAAGCCGAGCCGACTGAAAATTAGCGGCCAACAGTAAGAAAATCACAAGCACCGCAAGCAGTAAGCCGATCCGCAAGCCCGCGATGGTTTGCTCCAGCGCGGGAATCTCGCCCCGCATTCTCACCGCGACACCTTTCGGCGGCGCTCCAGCTTGCGTCAATCGCAATCGAGCAGAACGCCGCGGTTACGCAGGCGGAAGCCCAGCTCAGAGCCCTGGAGCGAACCTACTTCCCCCGCTTTTATTTGCAACCGGTGATGGAAGACCAGCTTCATGAGAGCCGCGCCTTGAATGCTCTTGCTCTCCACGTGGTCGATCCCGGTGAGGTAGAGGAAGTGATACTCGTAGTAATAAGTCAAGTAGCCTTCCATCTGGGCCGGATCCATGCCGCCGTATGGCTGGGCCACGTAGATAGATATCGACAACCATCCTCTGAATAGCACCGAATCAGCGCGGGCAGTCTGTATCCGCTCCTCCGGGGACTGGAAAGGAAAGGCTATCTGAGGTCAAAGGTGCATTCGAAATGGCAAGTCGTTACGCCGGGTCTATCGAGCGACTCCGCGCGGGCGCAAAGCGTTGACGGCGGCGAAGAAGAAAGTGAGAGAACTCTTTCAGGAACTCATCGAGGGTGTCTAGCCGCGACCGGATTATTGATTTCCAGCACGGAGATGGAAGGGGATCGCGCCTTGGGGAGCGCAAGCTTAATCAGGCCGTTTCCAGCAGTTGTCGATTACAGGACTTTCAGTATCAGAAGAGTCAAATCATCGTGCGGCTCGGCCCCTTCCTTGAAGCGCTCGACTTCCAGGAGCACTTCCTGCAACAATGCATCCGCGCTCAGTCCGTCCGCCCGTTCTGCGATCCCCTGCAGCCGATCCTCGCCGAACAGTTCCACCCTCGGGTTCTCCGCTTCCGTCAGACCGTCCGAATAGAGCATCAGCGTGTCGCCGGACTCCATCTCGATCAGCTCAGACTCCAACTTTTTAGCGAAGGTCTTGTTCGAGACTAGACCCAGGCCCAGCCCGCCGGGCTTCAGCCACACGGTTTCATTGCGGCTTGCCCGCCTCCAAAGCACTGGATTGTGCCCGGCTCGAATCAGTTCCACGCGCCGTGTCTTTGGATCGAGCCGCGCGAGCGCCATCGTGACGAACGTCTTCCTCCGGCCCGCCTCATGCAGCCTCTCGTTCAAGGCGAGCGCCAAGTGATTCAGATCCGTGGTGACTCGCCTCTCGCTGGCAAGCAGCCCCTTGGTCATGGTCATGTAAAGCGCGGCTTGCACGCCCTTTCCCGAGACGTCGGCGACGCAGAGCCCCCACCGGCCGTCCGGAAAATCCAGCAGATCGTAGAGGTCGCCGCCCAGTTCGCGCGCGGGCTGGCAGACGGCGGCCAGCTCATAGCCTTCGATCGATGGCATGCTCGCGGGCAACATGCCCATTTGCGCCTCGCGTGCTTCGGCCAGCTCTGCGAGCAGCCGTTCACGCTCGCTCTTGGCCGCGGAATCGCCCAGACCCTCGTTGCGTCGTGCGATTTCGGAGGCCAGTTCGTCATCTTCTCCGGCGAAGCCCTGACGCCGGAGCCACGCCGCGCCAGCCAGGGCGCCTCCATAAACGCCGACGCTGGCAATCAGTGGAACGGGGTGATTGAGGGGAGTCGTGATGAGCCAAGCAAGCGGGGTTACCATAGCGCTTCCGAGTGACGCTCCAAAAAGTCCGAGCAATCCATAAGCTCGGTAGATCGGCGCCGAAGCTAAGAAAAGCAGCATGCCAACCACGACGTCCAGCGCTGGATCGGCCGTTGAGATGCGCGCCATCCCCCCAAAGAGAAGCAGCCCGATTGGAATCAAAAGACGCGTTCGCCATTTTTGATTGACCACCCATTTGGCGAGCAGCGGAACGATAAAGGCGAAGAACAGAACTTCGTTGCCGCCCACAGGAGTTTTACGAAGAAGACCGTCCAGAGCCGGTATGTTCTGAAACGCAATGTCGGGGCTTAGGACCTGCCAAACCGGTCCGCGCAGCATTCCGGCCAAGTAGGGAACGACGGCGAGCGGCCACGCCAGCAGCAAGCCCTGAAAGAGTTCATCGCCGGTGCGTCGGGCCGGCTGCCAGCGCAGGGCAGCGTGCAGAAAGCCTAACCAGGAATGAATCCGCTCGCCCCGAATCAAGCTCAATCCGGCCGCGCAGGGCAGCAGCCATAACAGGGGCCGACCCAATAGATAGAACGCGACCGAACTCGAATCCACCCGGCCTTCGAAAAGCAGTACGAGCAGCAACAGCCCGATCCAAAAGCCGCTAATCGCGGCCGCTAAACGCCACAATTCACGCCTTCTCAGCATGCGGAATGCGATCACGAAACCTGCGATGGTAAGCGCGATGGAGGATAGCGTCGCATTCGCGGCGCGAACCACGGACGATACTTGCTGGCCCCTTGAGATGTTGCGCAGGCCCGTCGCCCGCGAGTTCAGCGAGGCTTCGGTCACCGCTCCGTTCTGGACCAGCGCAGTGGCTGTGAGGTCGCCCAACGTCCAGCGCCACCGGCCTTTGCTCTCGTCATGTTCGCTGAGGGTGAACCGGGCAGCGCGATCCCCGGCCATCGAGCGGAGAATGGCGTCGGGAACGGGTGCAGTCTTAGCGAGGTCGCCGCACTTGCTGCACTCCCAATTCAGAAGAGTTCCATCCGGGGCGTAATCGGCCCGGAAAGATGCGCCGCGCTTGGCTTTCAACACGTAGCGCAAGGGGGCGTGCGACGCGTCCGGATTGAACTCCGTGGTGGCCCGGACGGACACCTTCGACGCATCCACGCCAAAGGTAGTCGCCGTTGTCTGAAAGCGGCGCTGCGCCTCCCGACTTGACCAGCGCGGCACCTGCGCGGTCGCATCCACTAAGCGAACCAGGGTGACCAGAGCCACTGCCCCGATCACGGCGAGGCTGACTGTCCGCTTGTTCACGCCGTTCGGTTCCTCAGAACCACGAGAGTCAGATCGCGGCGCAGCGCTCGCAGCTTCTTCCTCCTGCGACCGCCTAATCGAGCGAGCAAGTTAAGCTCGATAGCCTCCGCCTCTGCGCCTTGGGTTCGTTTTGCAATCGTCTCGAACCAACGCCTCTGCCCGCTGGGGGATTGGTCATCGAGCAATGCTGTTAAACCTTCGGTGTGAGCCACCAGAACATCGCCAGGATGCCAAGCCAGCGTAGCGCATTCGACTGAATCGGCGCCGGCCCGCTCGAGTTGAATGGCCCTGCATTCTCGTCCCCGGATCAGCCAGACCACCGGGAAAATACCCCTTCGCGCGATCTGAACCTCCTGACCCGCTGGGTTTACCACCATCAGCAAAAGTCCGGTCCGTTCGGCAGCGGCGCCGACCCGCCCCGTCAAGACTGTAAGCAGAGCCTTGAGCGAGGTATCCGGATCCTCGCCGCGGTTGACCTCCGACCCTAAGAAGCCCTTGGCGAGAGCGATGGTGAGCGCGCTGGCCATCCCGAGGCCGCCCCCCGACGCAACGAAGACGCCAAGCCGCTGGGCCGGCGGGGTGAAGAAGTCAAAGAAGTCCCCTCCGACCACGCCGGCGGGCTGGCAGTAGGCTGCGATTGAGAGGTCCTGCCTTAGGGGCATCTTTACAGGCAGCAGCCGAACCTGAGCTTCCCGGGCAGCCGTGGCTTCCGCCTTCATCGATAAGCGCTCGTCCAAATTGCGAGCGTATTTGGGGCGTATGCCCAGCTCATCCACTGTTCGGCCGCGCCACGCCGCCACCATCATTGGAACAATTGCGAGCATGAGCGAGGCTAACAGGCATGCGGTCATCCCGGCCACCGCCGGCACTGCCGCCGCCACCGCCGCCATGCTGGTGAGCGCGCTGTAAAGAAGGGCGCATAGTACCGCGGCCAGCACGTCCCCGAAATAAAACGAGCCTGCAATGGCAGCCGCTGCTCCGACCAGCGTAGAGATCGGGCCGATGCCGCCCAGGAAGAAAGTACGCAGTCCAGCATCCGCCAGCAGGGGGCAGATCAGAAGCACGGCCCAGAGCTTCCAGCCTTGCCAACGTCTCCGGTGAACGAATGCCAGGGGCATGAACAAACCCGCGACAATGAGGAAGCTTACGCGCAACGGGAGGTCAACCACGCTCCGCAGAAAGGCGTTCCGCCCCAGAGCGAGAGCGAGGAGATCGCTATCGATCAGCACGGCGTTCTGAGGCGGACCTAGAGACCAGGCGATGGATGTTATGAAGAACAGCCAAGCCGCTACCGTAAATGCTGCCACAGCCGAGATCCCGACCGAGCTGGTCAGCCATTTTCCGGAAAGCATCGCGTCGAAAGCGACGAGCTTTCCGGGCCATCCTTCTCGAATTTCCCCCTCCCCGCTGGCATAAGCTGCGGACACGAACAGGCCGCCCAGCAGAAATAGCAGCGATGTTCCGAGTCCTTTGAGAACGGCGATCCAGTTGGTGATTGAGTCAAGATTCAGGACTACGAAAGCAAAGCCGCAGAATCCGAAAATTGCGATGAGGAGCAACGCTCTGGCTTGCGGGATCTCTCCTTCGCGCCGACGGCGCCGGAAGAGCCGCAAGCTATACAGGGCGAAGAATCCGGTTAGAATTTTGCCGGAGATTTCCAGGACTTGCTCGAATACCGAGGCGCTGCCGCTAGAGCTGGAGGTTTCGAACCGAGGATGGATGGATGCCGCACGCAGGCGGTCTCCCTGAACCTTTACCTCTATCCGAAACTTGTCAGCGGGCGCTTCTTTGAAGCTCAGGTCGGATTCAAAGCGAGTGCCTGCATCGTCATCCGACATCCACCGCCTCCATTTTTCGCGGGCGGGCGTGCCGTAGTGATTTAACCAGGCATCAACTGCTGCTGAGGCTTTAGGAGTGGGGGTTTCGTCTGGTTTTTGATTGCTACCGGACAATTTGTCGGAAGACCACGAGAGGAGTTCGCCTGAGGGTCCGAAACGTGTTTCAAAGGCGCCGTCCGAGTTGGGAGGGCGCAGTCGCACAATGATGGTCGCAGGCGGCTGGAAACGCGCATGAAACGGATTGCCGGGGCCGCTGCGGCTTAGGGTGCGGACTGCGCTTTCGTCTTGCACCACTTGAAGAGCCGCGGCCCATTGACTTGCATCGAAGCCGACGGACTGGGCGGCTGAGCGGCTGCGCTCTGTCCATTGTTCACGGTTGAATTCGATGGCGAGGGGCGGAGGTGCGGGCCGCATCCAGCGCAGGGCTATGCCAGCGAGCAGGGCGGCTGGAGAGAGGAGCAATGCAAAGCTGACCAGTTGGCGCGTGCGCCTGGACAGGGGGATTGCGGACAAGACGGGAGCGAGAAAAGAGGCGATGAATTGAAGATACCCTACTGGAGGGTCATGGTGCCGGTTCCGCTCCGCCTTCAATCGCCGTTATCCGTCGCTCGTGGATTTCAGCGATGTGTGCCAATGAGCGGATGTTCTCCCCGTCCTTCTCGGCTAACTGCAACAAAGCTAGAATTTTCTCCCGGTCCTTCTCGGAATTCTTGCGCATTTCCACAGTTTCATCGTACAGCCGAGCTAGGGCTTTCCAGAACTCATCTTTCTCGTAGTCGGTCATGACTTAGATTAGCTGAAGTGCACGTTACTTAACGGGAGGCTTAGGCTGAGTCGGCGGAGTCGACCGGGGAATAGCAGCAGGTTGCCGAGCCGGGGCAGGATTGCTCATGGCTGGCTTTGTGGCCGCCGGTGTCGCGGTACCCGGAGCGGAGTTCTTGTCGTAAAGATCGATGATGTCCTTAGTGATGTCGATTGTGTTCGACGCGAAGAGCACTGGCGTTTGCGGAGAACTGACGTCCAGAAGGAGCGTGAAGCCGTTATCCTTCGCGTACTTGTCGATCACGGCCATCATGCGCCCGCCCAGTTCCTGCAGTACTTTCTGCGAATCTGCGTCCGCCTCCGCCGTCGCGTCTTCAATCTCGCGATTCAGGCTTTTCGTCTTTACATCGATGTCGCGGATCAACTGGTTCTTGGCCGTCTCGCTGAGGGCATTCTGCCCCTTTTGCAACTGATCCTTCAGAGCGTTGATGTCGTTCTGTCTGCCTTCGATGGTCTTCCGCTTCGGTTGCGTTTTCGCTTCCAGTTCGCCAGCGGCTTTTTGTCCGTCTTTTGTGCTGGAGATAGCACTCTGTATGTTGATGACCCCAACTTTGTTGTTGGTCTGCGCCTGAGACAGCGTGCTGGCCGCCGAGGCGAGCACGGACAGGCCGATTGCATATGTTCTCACGGTGAAACTCCTGAAAATTGACTTACTCTAAATTCTAAACTATTTTACCCGGCTGCTCTAGAAAGTGCGTCCCACCGAGAATCGGAAGGTCGAATGCTTTTCGAAGAACGGGATCGGGTTGCCGAAGCTGGCCAACGCGTTGTTAAACGTGGCTTCGTTCGGGAACGAGGACCGGTCGGCTACAATCGGCGGCTGGAGGAATCCTCGGAAGAGGAGCGGATTGTAAGCCCAATAAAGACGGAACGGCGCGTTGACCACTGGCATCAACACCTGCAATTCCAAGCCCGTGGAGGCGCGAATCTTTTGAGTGCCGGGCGCGATCACGGCGCGTCCCTCGAAAGCGGCTTGCGGAAACGTATCGTTCAACTGCACCACGCGATCGGGATTCAGCTTCAGTTGGCCCGGCAGCGAGAGCTTGTCGATTCCGGCGTCGAAGAAGTAGGCGAGCGTGACTGGTCCAATGATCGGCACGCGGTACTCGAAGTTGGTGACCACGTTCGTATCGCCGCCGGGAAATACCAACTGATAAATCGGGATCTGCAAGGTGACGTTCTGGAACTGCTCTTGCCCGTTCACGACCACTTTTTGTTGACGAGGCGTGCCATCGGCGTTCAACACGTTGGCCGAAGCCGAACTGGGCAGAAACGCGATGGGGCTGATTCCCCAGATCTCGAATCCGCGGATGTCGTTTTCACCGCCCGTGTAATATCTCGAGAATGGAGGAGCAACCTTGCCGCCGTAACCCACCAGGAAGCGTCCCAGGAAGTGGACCCCGATTACGTGGCCCTTCCTGAATCCGGCCCGGAAGTACTTGGCATCGATGGTCGGCTCGATCGTGTTTACGTTGCCGCCCAATCCAGCTAAGCCGATTGACGCAAACAACGATTTTCCACCGGTGGGCGTGATCGGGTGGTTGACGGTGTTGAACGTGTACGACGGAGTTACCTTGCTGGTCTTGATCCCGCTTAAGGAATTTGGCCCGGTGACCCCCTGAAAATCGATGTAGTTGAAATAAGTGCTCGCCGCGTCGGTCAGCGTGCGAATGTGCGAAATGTCGTAGCCGTAGCTGATCCCGATGCGGGCAAAACTTCGCTTCAGTTGATAACTCGCAAAGACCGTTCCTCCGTACCCGTTGGACACGTAATTCAGCAGGTTGTTGGTCCCGAGCGAGTTATACAAAGGGATCAGGTTCTGGCCGCTCAAAACCGACGCTTCGCGCGCTTGATCGTAATTGAATCGCTGGGTGTAAAGCGTAACACCGCTCTGAATGGACTTGTCGAAGAGGTAGGGCTCGGTGAACCCAAACTGAACGCTGCGCAGACGGGTGCCGAGCTGCGAACTCAAACTTAGGGTCTCTCCCAATCCCAGGAAGTTGTTCGTCGAGTAAGAAAACCCGACGAAGCTGCCCGAGATTCCAGATACCCCGCCATTCAACTGAATCGAATTCTTGCCGCGCTCTTTCACCTTAACGGTGAGGTCCACTGTGTTGGTTTTAGTGTCGCGCTTGATGTCCGCGGCTTCCTCGGGCTTGAGCGGCTCGAAATAGCCGAGCTGGTTCAAGCGAAGGACGCTTAACTCCCACAGGCGAGTGTTGTACATATCGCCTTCATCGAGCAGCATTTCGCGGCGGATCACCCTGTCGCGGGTGGTCGTGTTCCCGGCGAAGTCGAGCCGGCGCACGAAAAATTGCTTGCCTTCATCGACCGCAAGGGACATGTCGATCTTGTCGGAGTTCGGGTCCGGCTCGAAGTTCGGCTCGCCCACGAAGTCGATGAATCCGAATTCGCCGTAGAGCTTGCGCATGTTCTCAAGGCCCTTGCGGAGCTTGGCGGTGGAGAACGTGTCGCCTTCCGACATTTGGAAAAGAGGCCGCATCAAAGCTTCCGGAGTGCGGAAGAACTTAACTCCCGTGAAGGCAATTTTGTTGAGATGGTATTTGCGCCCCTCTTCGATAGTCACGGATAGATCGGCTACCGTGCCGGGTTTTTTCGGAAGGATCAGCGGGATGTGCAGGCCGTGCGGCACCACGTTGCGCATCGCCACGGACGAATCAGTAGCCTTTGCCACGAAGTAGCCGTGCTCCTGATAGAAATTTTGCATCCGGCTCTTATCTTCTTCGAGCTTGGTGGAATCGAAAGTCTTGGCAAAGATGTTTTCGAACAGGATCGAATAGGGAATGCCGATCGGGTGCAGATTCTTCATGGACCGGATCAGTTCGCGATCATTAAATACCGTATTCCCGACAATATTGATGTTGCCGACCTTTACTTTCGGGCCCTCGTCAATCTTAAAGATCACTTCCAGCGAGGAAGGCGGAACGCGATGAATGTCATCGACGACCTTTGCCGATTGATGGCCCCGCTCGGCTTCATATTCGAGGAGAACGTTCTTGGCGCGCTGAATCTTATTGGGATCGGATTGCTGTTCCACCACGAGCCCGACCTTGCGCTCCTTAAACCGGTCGAGGATTTCAGAGACCGTGATGGATTTGTTCCCTTCATATTTTATGGAGCGAACGACCGGACGTTCGGTCACGATGAAGCGTACCAGCCAGCCGGTCTGGCCGGGTTCCCGCTCCAGCCGAAGGTCGTCGAACCTGCTGGTGTTCCAGAGAGCCACGAAGTCGCGGCGGAGCTTGTCTTCGTCGTACCGATCGCCTTTGCGGGTGTAGATCAGAGCGCGCAACGTGTCTTGCGGCACGCGGCGGGAGCCCCGAAATTCAATCGCCTCGACGGTGTCCGAGGGCGGAGTGGCGCTGGGCGAAACTCCTTTGGGAGTTTGGACAGCGGGAGATGGCGCGCGGTTGGGCGGTGGCTGCGGCTGCTCCGGTTTCGGTTCCGCCGGCGCCGTCGGGACTGTCTCAAAAGGGTTGGGCTTGCTCTGCTTCGGAGGCTGCTGCGGTGGGGCGGGAGCGACCGGTTGCTGAGCGCCAAGTTGAAGAGCGCCAGCGGTCAGACACACCGAACACAGCAGTACCGATTGCAGGCGGCCAGGCCTGAAAAACATCATCTAAAACCAGTTCCTTTCCACTCTGCGCTTCTCTCCCCAGACGTCCCCTCCGACCATGCGGTTACAGAGGGAATCGAAACGGATTGCATGCTGAAGTCATTATTTTACCTGAATGTACAGACATTTGCATCGGGCGATTCAGCTCACAGGTGTGAAGATCGGTCACGCCAGATTGGAGAGAACATTGAGGAGCCGGCTGAAAGCCGGCTGCAGCCAAGATTGGCTGCCCCACTTAGATTGGCCAAATATGGGTACGCTGTTGGGGCGGCTCCCCTGAGCCGCTCCGGGCGCCCTCGCCCGCAAGCCGACGAGGGCGTCGGGCGGCGGGACAGGGGTCCCGCCCTACTGGTTAGGCGAGCAGCTTTGCGGTAAATTCGCCTTCGCCGTGGACGTCCGTAAGCCGCTGGTTGCGGCCCTGGTAGAGAAACGTCAACTTTTCGTGATCCATCCCCAGCAAGCGCAGGATGGTGGCGTTCACATCGTGAGCATCCACCCGCATGTCCGCCGCTTGCACGCCGAAATCGTCCGTGCCGCCGAGGGCTTTTCCACCTTTGACTCCGCCTCCCGCCATCCACATCGTAAAGCCATACGGATGATGATCGCGACCGTTCTGTCCTTGAGAAAGCGGCGTGCGCCCGAATTCGCCTCCCCAGATCACCAGCGTGGAATCCAGCAGCCCATGCGCCTTTAAATCCTGAAGCAGCGCGGCAATCGGCCGATCGGTTTTGCCCGCCATGCGAGTATGCGACCCGACCAGGTCTGTATGCGCTTCGTCCCAATCCGAGCCCACATTCGTGCCCGAGTAGATCTGGATGAAGCGAACGCCGCGCTCCACCAGCCTGCGCGCCAGCAAACACTTCCGTCCGAAGTCTTGAGTCTCCGGATCGCCGATGCCATATAGCTTTTGGGTGGCGTCCGACTCCTTGGAGAAATCCACCACATCCGGCGCCGAGCTTTGCATCCGGTAAGCCAGTTCGTAGGACGCAATCCGCGCATCCAGCACGGAGTCTCCTGGCCGAGTCACCTCATGCTGGCGATCCAGCTGATTAATGAACGAAAGAGTCTCGCGCTGAGAGGCGTCGGGGATGCCAGCGGGGTTTCTGAGATAGAGGATCGGAGTCTGGCCACTGCGGAAAACCGTGCCTTGGTAAACTGCGGGAAGAAAGCCTGCGCTGTAGGCTGGCGGACCCGATTTCGTGGACCCGTCCGACATGACCACAAAGGCGGGCAGATTCTGATTTTCGGTGCCCAAGCCGTACGTTACCCAGGATCCCAAGCATGGCCGTCCTGGAAATTGCGACCCGCTGTTGCGCAGGTAAATCGCGGGCGCGTGATCGAAGACATCGCCGAAGCAGCCTCGGATCACCGCCACATCGTCCATGCGATCGCGCAGGTGCGGGTACAAATCGGACACGGGGGTGCCGCACGCGCCGCCTGGACGGAATTGCCACGGACTGCCGCGCAAAATCGCCTTGGTTGGATCGTGGATGAAGCTGGTCTTGATCGTTTTGGCGAGTTCCAGCGACAGCGGCTTCCCGCTGAGCCGGGTTAATTCTGGCTTGGGATCGAACGTGTCCACATGGCTCACGCCGCCGTGCATGAATAGATAAATCACGCTCCTGGCTTTGGCGAACGCAGGCGGAGGCTTGGGCGCGAGAGGATCGGTCTCAGCCGCCTGCAGGAGAGTCGATAGGGCCACCGCTCCAAACCCCCGGCCCGTTCCAAGCAGCAATTCTCTTCGAGTCAAGGCCAGCCTCCTAATCCACGTACAGAAATTCGTTCAGGTTCATCAGACCGCGGACCAACTCAGCCATGGCAGCCGGGCGCGACCCGAGCAACGATGCCTGCTTGCTCAAGAAGGCCTCCGCCGCCGCCGATTCTTTGCCGCTGGGCGGGCGGCCCAGCACACGTGACCACGCGTCTGCGGGAGTTTGAAGTTTGGATGCCAGCAGGCGGGCGTGCTCCACCATGAAGCGGCCATTGAGCAATGCCAGCGATTGCGGAGCGGTGGTGCTTTCATTTCTCCGCGAGCACGACAGAATGCCATCCGGTGAATCGAAGGCTTCGAACATCGGCTGCTGGAAAGTCCGCCGCGCAAGCAGGTAAACCGTCCGCCGCTTGTGCTCTTCCTGATCGGGCGTAACCAGCCAGGAGTTTTCCGGCTTCCCGATGATCCCGAACAACTCTTCCGCTTCGAGCGGTGGAACCACCGGACTGCCGCCCATCTTCACATTCAACTCGCCCGTGACCTGCAGCACCGAATCGCGGATCTCTTCCGATTCCAGACGCCGTCGGCTCATGTGCGACAGCAGCGTGTTAGCAGGGTCCTTCTGGGTCGCCGAAGGCGTGGGATCGGCTGCGCGCCGGTATGCTTGCGACGTCATGATCAACCGATGCATGGCCTTGATGGACCATTTCCGGTTGGCGAACTCGGTGGCCAGCCAATCGAGCAGTTCGGGGTGAGAGGGCGCACCGGCGCGAACGCCGAAATCGCTGGATGTTCTGATCAGGCCCGTTCCGAAGTGATACTGCCAGATGCGGTTCGCCATCACGCGCGCGAATAGCGGATTGTCCGCGCTCGCCGTCCATTCGGCAAGGGCCTTGCGGCGGAACGTTGTTTTAGCCTGCAGAGGAGGATCGGCAATATCGCCGCCGCCGAGCGCAGTCAGAAAGCCCGGATGCACTTCCTCTCCGGGAGCTAGATAGTTGCCTCGGAACGCGATGTAGGTGCGCGGCGCCTCGCGACCTCCATCGATAATGCCGGGAGCCATGGGAGGCGGACCATACCCGGCGAACATCGAAACCAGCCGCTTCTGGATGGCTTGAATGCGCTCGGCATCGGCTGACGAAAGGGTAGCCAGCACCTCGTCATCCCCAATCTTGACGGCATCCGGGTTCTGTGCCGCCAGCGCGGATTGCTCCGGAGTGCGCTTCGACGCTTCAGTTTTCAGAGCCGTGCGCGCCGGTTCGGGAAGCCGATCGGCCTTTGCGTCCAGCAGGCGCTTCTTGTAGGGCTGCTCGATCTTGCGGATCTGCTCCCCGATCTGGCGCAGCTTGAACTCCCGCTGATTGGCGGAAATATCGTAAAAGCGGGCGTCGTTGTATTCCAGAAAAACGCGATCGTTCACGGCGGGCGCGAACACAGCCTGGAGCCGGTAATAGTCGCGCTGCGGGATCGGATCGAATTTATGATCGTGACACCGCGCGCACCCGACCGTCAACCCGAGGAACACTGCCGACGTGGTATCCACTGCGTCCGTCAGCTTCTCCACCGCGTTCATGTCCTCCACCTTGAAGAGCATGTCGCGATTTGTGCCTACCCGATAGAAGCCGGTTCCGGTGCGCGCCTCCGGGTCCTCGGGATAAATTTCGTCGCCGGCAATCTGTTCCTTGGCAAAACGATCATACGGCTTATCGTCGTTGAACGACTTGATCACGTAGTCGCGGTAGCGCCATCCTTCGAGAATGTAAGGGTCCTGCTCGAAGCCCGAAGTGTCGCCGTAACGCGCGAGGTCAAGCCAGTGGCGTCCCCATTTCTCGCCATAACGCGGCGAGGCGAGCAGAGAGTCGATGGTGCGCTCCCAGGAGCCCGGAGCGGTGTCGTTCAAGAACGACTGGATTTGTTCGGCGGTGGGCGGCAGACCCAGCAAGTCAAAGCAAGCGCGGCGCAGCAGGGTTAGCTTCCCGGCTTCTGGCGCGGGCTCGATCTCAGATTTCCGAAGCTTGTCATTAATGAATGAGTCGATTGGGTTTGGGGCGGAGTCTCGGGGCGGATCGGGCCGGTGCGGCTTTTGAAAGGCCCACCAAGCCGGTTGCTTGGTTGCGACGGTTTTGGCGGGCCATTGAGCGCCCTGGTCGATCCAGGAGCGGATGATTTCCAGTTCGGGCGCGGTGAGCTTGCCCCCGGGCGGCATGGATAGCTTGCCCGTTTGCGCGACCGCTTGGTACAGCAAGCTCCCGGCGGAATCTCCCGGCTTGATGGACGGCCCGCGAGTCCCTCCTGCCAAGACTTGGTCGCGAGAAGTGAGCTTCAAGCCCGACATGGGGCTTGAACTGCCGTGGCATTGTACGCAGCGCTGATCGAGGATGCCGACCGCCTGCTCGGGAAGGGGCTGGGCGGCGGATGCGAGCGCCACGGCTGCCGAGATGAGGAGAGCTTTCACCAATGGCATGGCACAGCCATCATACCAGCACGGCATGAGGTTACATATTTGAGGCGCGCCAGATCACAAAAGGCTTTGCCGCCGCTTCGATTCGCTTGGCAGGCGCGGAATGACGGTGCAGGAACCGCTCCGCGTCGTCGTTTTCCTCAAATACGCCGCAGATACCCGCGTCCCGCTGCGCTGCTGTCTCGAATAACTCGGATCGAAGACACTCGCACACTTCCAGGCGCCCGTTTTTTAACAGCACCGCGAAGCATCGATCTCCATTCATCCATAGTTAGGATGACTCCCGAAACTTTCAGTTACGCTAAATCCTATTTACCTTCGCCTGGGGAGCGGGGGCGTCGGAGGACGGCGCAGGTTTGCCGTCGACGGTATTTGGTTCCATCAGCTCAACCCGCGAGCCGTCCGGATCGAAAATATTGACTTGACGCTTACGGTTGACGCCAGTCTGGACGGTGAGCTTCTTCCCATAGTCCTTAAACGCGGGCCGAGCTTCCAGGATCTG
The DNA here is from genome assembly GCA_038225555.1 of Bryobacterales bacterium. GTDB lineage: Bacteria > Acidobacteriota > Terriglobia > Bryobacterales > Bryobacteraceae > JANXQZ01. Next base: position 6,725 of record JBBRRB010000064.1, on the reverse strand, counting down.
AATCGCCTTCTCGCAATCGGGGACGGCGAGGCTGAGGTGATTCTTGCCGCCCCGGCCGGACGGTTCCGGAAGCTTGTCATAGAGCATGAACTCCAGATAATCCTGGCCGTCGGGGGTGCGCATATTCACCCAGCTCAGCGATTTCCCCGAGCCGCTCCCGCGCCAGAATTCATTGAACCCCAGAATGCCGTGATAGAAGTTCATGGCTGGCTCGAGTCCCCCTATCAGCACGCCCACGTGGGCAATGTGATCGGAGATTCGAGTGTCAGGCATAAACTTGCCGCGCTCGCGAGAGGTCCAGCTATCGGGTTGGTATTCGACAATCTCGACAATGTTGCCGTCCGGATCGGTGATGTTGTAATTCTTATTGCCGGTCTGGCCCTTGCCTACTTTCTCCGGCACTTTCACTCCGTTGGCCGCGAGATAGTCATGCATCGCCTGGGCGTCTTCGGTGTAGAACGAGATGTGATTCAGCATCTGTTCGTCCCGCGGCTTTTCGGCGAATAGCTCGATGTACTGGTTATCGTTGATTTTTATGAACGCAATTCGGACGCTGTCGTCGTTCTTGCGCTTCAAGTTGAAGCATTCCTGGTAGCCGAGAAAGTCCGTCCAGAACGCCCGCGTCTTGGCTAGATCGGAGACATAGAAGGCGATGTGCGCCACTCCGAGAATCTTGGGACGTTTGGACTCTCCGGCAGCAAACGGCGTCAGGGGCAGAAGTGCGAGGGAAAGTAGTTTCTTCATTGGCCGTGCGCCACTCCATTATTTTCCTAAAATCAGACCGACCACCAACAGCACTGCATATACTTCTGCGGCGATGGCCCACTTTCGGGCTGTGGTCATCTTAGTCTTAGCCGAGCGGACTTCGTCGAAGTTCAGCTCCCGCTCCCCTGCGCCGCGCTTCTCCAGCTTCAAGAGAAATCTGTCGGGCTGCACAGGACCCAGCCTGCCAATCAGATTGTCGCCTGTGTTCAGCACCACTTCGATCCGCCGATTCTGCTTCCATTTGGCCACGGATTCCCGCACGGTATCTGCAGCGCTCAAGATCGAACAGAGGACCAACAGAATCGCAATCGACCGTCGCGTCATCCTACGGCTTCCTCACAATTCGATCAATCGCATTCAGTCTCGCCCACAATGGACCCAGCAGTTCCAGTCGCAGCGCGTTGGCCCCGTCCGATAAGGCACGCTCCGGCGCCTCATGCACTTCGACAAACAATCCATCCACCCCCGCGCCCACAGCGGCTTGCGAGAGCGGCTCGATAAATTGCGGCTGTCCGCTCGATGCCGCTCCAGCACCGCCCGGAAGCTGCACGCTATGAGTTGCGTCGAAGATCACCGGCCAGCCAAACTCGCGCATGATCACCAGCCCGCGCATGTCCACAACCAGATTGTTGTACCCAAAAGTAGACCCGCGCTCCGTCAACAAAATGCGATCGTTCCCCGTGGAGGCTACCTTATCCGCCGCATGCCGAATATCATGCGGGGCGACAAATTGGCCCTTCTTGATATTGACCATTCGCCCGGTCCGCCCCGCCTCGATCAGCAGGTCGGTCTGTCTGCAAAGGAATGCGGGGATCTGCAAAATGTCGACAACCTCCGCAGCCGGCCCAGCTTGCCAAGGCTCATGAATATCCGTCAAAACGACGTACCCGTCCTTTCGCAACCCGCCCAGAATGCGCAGTCCTTCCTTTATGCCGGGTCCGCGATACGACTGCACGCTGCTCCGATTCGCCTTATCGAAGGAAGCTTTAAATACGAACGCGCCAACTGCCTTCCGAATCTCGCCTGCTAAGAAGTGGACGTGTTCTTCGCTTTCGATTACGCAAGGACCAGCAATCAGTCCCAACGGATGCTGCGGTCCGAATAACGGCAGCACGCTTAATCCGCGTGGATGAACTGCCCGGAGCGAACCTGCTTCGGACGGGCTTTCGCTTTCCGATGCTTATGCGCTGCCGCGATGAAGGCGGAAAATAGCGGGTGAGGCTCGAGCGGTTTTGACTTAAACTCGGGATGAAACTGGCAGCCCAGAAACCAGGGATGATCGGGAAGCTCGCAAATTTCGACATACACCCCGTCCGGCGTCTGTCCCGTTAATCGCAGGCCGCCCTCGATCAACGCCTTCTCGAACTCCCGGTTGAACTCGTAACGATGGCGATGCCGCTCGCTGATGGATGGCAACCCGTAAGCCTGCCTGGCGAAACTTCCCTCGGTGAGATTGCATACGTAGGCGCCCAGCCGCATGGTGCCCCCCAATTCGTCAATACCCTTCAACTCGCGCAATTTGTAAATCACCCGTTCCGGGGTTGCGAGATCGAATTCGGTGGAGTTGGCGCGCTCCAGTCCGCACACGTTGCGCGCGAACTCGATCACCATCGTCTGCATGCCCAGGCAGATGCCGAAGTAGGGCGTCTTGCTCTCGCGCGCGTAGCGAATCGCGTTGACCATGCCTTCCACGCCGCGCTTGCCGAAGCCGCCCGGCACCAGGATACCGTCATATCGCTCGAGTTCAGCAGCGCACTCGGGCCAAGTGAGATCGTCCGACTCGATCCAGTGGATATTCACCTTAAGTCTGTGCGCCAGCGCTCCGTGCAAGAGCGCTTCCTTCAAGCTCTTGTACGCGTCCTCATAGGCGACGTACTTGCCCACTAGCCCGATGTCCACCTGATCCTCGGGATTCTGCATGCGCTCCAACATACTGGTCCAGCGGCTCAAGTCGCGATCGTGGGGCGACTTCAGCTTCATCAGCCGCAGCACCGTTTCATCCACGCCCTGCTCGGCGAACACCAGCGGCACTTCGTAAACGGAGCTGACGTCGCTGGCGGTGATCACCGAATCGACGTCCACGTCGCAGAAGAGCGCGATCTTTTCTTTCACTTCATAGGGCAAGCTGCGCTCCGAACGGCAGAGCAGCATATCCGGCTGAATGCCGATGGCGCGCAATTCCTTTACGCTATGTTGGGTGGGCTTGGTCTTGAGCTCCTGCGCGGCGTTGATCCAAGGCACCAGAGTTACGTGTAGAAACAGCGTGTTCTCGCGACCCAGCTCGTGCCGGAGCTGGCGAATCGCTTCGAGAAACGGCAGCGATTCGATATCCCCGACGGTGCCTCCGATCTCCACGATCACCACGTCCGCCTCGCCAGCGACTTTTCGAGCGGCCGCCTTAATTTCGTTCGTAACGTGCGGAATCACCTGAACGGTCTTGCCCAGATAGTCGCCGCGCCGCTCGCGGTGGATGATCTGCTCGTAAATGCGGCCCGAGGTGAGGTTATTCGCCTGGGTGAGCGGAGCGTGAGTGAAGCGCTCGTAATGGCCTAAGTCGAGGTCGGTCTCGGCGCCGTCGTCTGTGACGAAGACTTCTCCGTGCTGCAGCGGACTCATCGTGCCCGGATCCACATTTAAATAAGGATCGAATTTCTGAAGCGTGACCTTTAGCCCGCGGCTCTCCAGCAAACAACCGATCGATGCGGCGGCTATACCCTTGCCCAGGGAAGAAACCACGCCGCCGGTGATGAAGATAAACTTGGCCATCGGCATCGTCTCACCTCAATAGAGACAGTTCGAACAAAGACGCCACTCGCTCTAAATCCGCGGGCGTGTCAACCCCCAGCGAGTCATACTCGGTTTCCACCACGCGAATACGGAAACCATTCTCCAGCGCGCGCAACTGCTCCAGCTTTTCTACTCTTTCGAGCGGACCAACCGGCAGGTCCGAGTACCGCAGCAGGAAGTCCCGCCGATACACGTACAAGCCGATATGTTTGTAATGAACGATGCTGGCATCCCGAACGTACGGGATGGGACACCTGGAGAAGTAAAGTGCGTCGCCATCGCGGTCCGTTACAACTTTGACGACATTCGGATTGTCGATTTCAGCGGGGTCGTCAATGCGCTTCTTTAGCGTGCCCATTTGAATATCCGGCTCGTCGAGGAGGGAAAGCGCGGCCGCATCAATGGCCGCCGGATCGATGAGCGGCTCATCGCCTTGAATATTGATGATGAGCTCGGCGCCATCGGTCGAGGCCACCTCCGCCACCCGGTCCGTACCGGAGAGGTGGTCGGAGCGCGTCATTTTGACGGGTGCGCCAAAGGAGCGGGCTGCGGAAGAGATTGTGTCGTCATCTGTGGCGATGATCAGCTTGGTGAGGTAGCGGGCCATGGAGGCGCGTTCGTACACGTGCTGCAGCATGGATTTTCCGGCTATGGTGGCGAGGGCTTTACCTGGGAATCGGGAGGAGGCAAACCGGGCTGGAATCACGCCCAGAATACGCGGTCGCACGATCTAGAATATCACAGGGAATTCCGAGCCGAATCCGTCGAATCGCGCCAGGCTGGAAGCTTGGGGCAGATGATCAGGCACGATTCGAATCTGGGTTATCTCCCATCCGGTGCCGCGGCGTCGAATCGAAGCGGAAGTAGCGCGCGGCGAGCGCACGCTAACCCCCTTGGGCCGCGCGTTGCTAGCGGCTCGGCGTGCAATCGAGGAGTTGAACTTGCAGCGAGCGAGGCAGAACTTGAAGTGGATCAAGCCGACCGCATAGGCGGCTTGGCGGACCGTCAGTAGCGCCCGACGGTGAAACGCTCCTTTCCCGACTCTGCGTTCAAGGCGCGCTCCAACCTACTTTGACGACCGCAGAAAACTTACCTCACTAGCCCACTTGTGCAATTGGAGTGCGTTTCGAAGGCTCGATACACCGCCCGCGAGCACAAATTAGCGTTTTACACGAGCTTCTTTAGTGATTCGTCGGTGTGCCGCGAATGGGAGCGAATGAGCGAAATCGCACAATCTGAAGCCGCGCGGCTGGGACTTGGAGCACTGGATGCACTTCATTTAGTTAGCCGCGGCATATTTGCTCAGTGCAGACGAGCTCGTTACCACCGAAAATCCAAGCAAACCGTTCTAGCGCATGGTCGCATCGCCGAACGCACCCCACAGAGCGTCCGCGATGCCCGATTTGCTCCCGCCCGTGGCCGCCTTGGCCGAGTTTATTCATTTCATATTTAAAAGCTGAGCCGCACCGCCAATTGAACGGATCGAGGATCGTAAACGGATGTTGCCTGTCGGAAGCCCGACGCTGGATTCGTCGGATACACGCCAGAGCCGAACGTTCCGTTCCTGGTCAGGTTGTTGCGATGATTGAGCGCGTTGAACGATTCGGCGATCGCTTCCACGCGTACCCGCTCCCCAATCGCGAACACTCGACTGAAGCGCATGTTCACGTTAAAATAATCGGATCCGATTCCCGTATTTCGACCGATAAAGTTTCCGTTGACCACGGGGCGAGCCGACGTGCCCTGAATCGTGTTCGATCCCGCAGTTATGTTGAGCGGGAGCGCCGAGTAATACTGCAGGACGCCGCTGAATTGAAAACCATGGCTGATATGAAGGGACCCGTCGAAAACCAGGCGGTGCCGCTGATCGTCATCCGACCGCCCATAGTCCCGCCAAATATTGTAGTTGTCGAGAGGAGAACTGAAGAAGAACTCTCCAACATTATCGAGAGCCTTCGAGTAAGCATACGAAATGCGGTAACTTCCCCAGCGAACGGGACGCTGCACAAACGACACTGCGAGTCCGTCATAGTGAGAGTCCGCCAAAGAGGAATATTGACTGTTATTTCCGTAAGTCTGATTGGGCCGGCACCCATTGTTATTTCCGGATGCCACGCAGGCTGGCACATTCTGATTGATCGAAGCAATCAGGTGCAGCCCGCTCAGATGCTGGTAACTGACGCTGAAGGTGCTGGAAGAGCTGAGTTGCCGCTCGATTTCGAAGCTGCCTTGCTCAGAGTAGGCATTTTGCATGCGGCGATCCATGCTGGTGAAGTTCACCAACACTCCAGAGGGAAAGCTGCTTAGGATGTTGGGAAAAACGGGCGCTCCGGTTTGAGTCGGAGAGAGGCTCACACTGATTTGGCCTCCCTTCGACAAAAGCGCGTTCGCCAGCGCGCGAAGCGGAATACGGTCGTAGAAAAGCCCAAAGCTTCCGCGTACGACGGTGCTCCGGGAATCGAAAGGCGACCAGGCAAATCCGGCGCGCGGCGCGAAATTATCGGTATCGGTTGCGATGGTATTCAAGAATTGCAGGTCGTAACGGACGCCCATATTCAAGGTCAGGTTCCGGCCAACTTTCCATTCATCCTGAGCGTAGAAGCCGATATTCGGATTCGTCTGGGGAATGACCGTGTTGCCAAATGTTTGCGTGTAGCCCGAGTTGTTGTAGGTGCCTTGCAAAAAATTCGGCAGCGAGGAAAATGAATAGCTGCCGCGAATGGAACGGGGGAAAGTAATGGTCACGTTGTTGTAGAGAAAATCCGCGCCGGCTCTGAAGGCGTGAGCTCCCGACTGATGCGAAATGTTATCCGCAACTTCGTAGAGCTGGTTGACGCGCTTGGTCGGGGAGCCCGAGAGCGTCCCAAATGAAGCGACGCCGGATATACTGACCGCCGGTCCGACAGCATCGCTTGGCAGCGCGTCCAGGTTGCTGTAGGTGAATTGCCCGCGAGTCTCATTGACGGTGTGCGGAGAGAGTGTCGCAATGTTGCCGATAGCAATCGTGTGGTCAATGTTGTTTAATCCAGCCGAAGCGCTTGCAGCACTCAATGCGCCCGCCCCGCGCGAGTTGGCGCTCTGAACGTCATACATGCTGTAGCGAACGCTGAGCTGATCCTTCGCGTTCAATTGATGATCCACTTTTGCCAGAAAGTTGGTATTGTGGACCGGGT
>JBBRRB010000063.1:0-32572 GCA_038225555.1 Bryobacterales bacterium | reverse complement strand
GGCGATGCAAGTAGACGATCGACTAGCCGTGCATATGCATCGGGGGACTTGTCAGCCGCGAAGGCGTCCGACTCTTCGGCCGTGGGCGGAAGCCCCGTCAAATCGAAATACGCCCGGCGGATGAGCGTGCGCGCATCGGCCCGAGCGGAGGGACCAAGGCCCTTCTGTTCCAGCTTTGCGAGGATAAAATGATCTACGTCGTTGCGCGCCCAACCCTTTTGCTTTACGTCGGGCGGAACATGATCCTTTGGTGGCTGAAAAGACCAGAACTGCTTCCTCTCATCGAGCGGCTTAATCGCGATCGCGTCGGCGGGCATGGCAGCACCCGAGCGAATCCAGTTTTCAAAATCCGCAACCACTGCGGCCGGCAGCGGCTTGCCTGGAGGCATCTGAAGGTTTTTGTCCTGATAACGCAGCGCGCGCAGAAGCAGGCTTTTATCCGGATCGCCGGCTTCGATCACCGCGCCCGAGTTGCCGCCGCGCTTCAAGCCGGCTTGCGAATCGAGGAGCAGACCGCCCTGCACTTTCGCCGCTTTAGCGCTGTGGCAGACATAGCAGCGCAAGGCCAGCACGGGACGGATCTTGGTTTCGAACAGGTTCTGATTATCCGAATCCGAATCTTGTGCGCCAAGAGGAATGGCGAGGAATAGGATCGCAAGACAAAAAACGCCACTCGGTAAGCTACGGTCGCGGTCGCGCATGGCTGAGCACTATCTTAACTCGGCTCTGGTGTAAAGTTCGTAGGCGGGCCCCGAAGACACTAGCTCCCGCCAGCCCCTCCCATGATTGCGACCGTGGACGCCTATGGGGATCGTAACAGGTCAGTGGATTCAGCGATCTGACATTGCAAACACGCTCGACGATTACGCAGTCGTAAAAAGATAAGGGTTACGGTTCAGTGATCTCGACTACGATCCGCCGGAGTTCGGCCACTTCATCCAACTCCATAAGACCGTCACCAAAAAGCATGACTACGCCTATGCAGCCTCACATCGAGCGGTAGCGGACCTGCAAGACAGCGGCCAGTTGTCCAGGCGGGTGCGAGTGCGCAGCAGCGAGTACTTGAACAACTATGATCGAGCAAGCTCATCGCCGGGTCAAACAACGGCTGCGAACGATGCTCGGGTTAAAGAGCTTCACGACCGCAGCGGTCGTGATCGGTGGAATCGAACCGGCGGAGAAGATCAAGAAGGGGCGGTCAAGATCGGCAAGCCGGATGGTAGCCAAGCGACGATGCCGGGGATCTGGCAGGCGGCGCTGGCGGCGTAATCGAAATACACACTGAATCGAGAGGCCGGATCGGTCAGAACTGCGTGCCTTCTCAATTTGCACCAGAGGCTTCGAGACTACTAAGCCTTGAGCTATCTATTAGGTTAATCGGCAGTTTCTTCGGGCGGGCCGAGTTGCTCCTGCAAATGATAAGGGCCAGCCAACTCCCGAAGCACCCTAACTATGGCCGAATCCTAAAGACGCGTCCCTGAGTCTGAATCCACCTTGCCGTCTGCCAGACAATCGTAGTAAGCCGCCAGCATGATCGCAGCTGCATTGCGCGGAGGCGGAATGTAGTCGGCGAACTCAGGCCTCGCGCCCAGCCGGGCCTTCTGCGCCCGCCAGAACGAATCCCATTCCAATACCTTCGCCCCTCTCAGCAGCTCATCGTTGATCGCCTTTAACAGCGGATCGTTAATTACATGGGTTCCCACCCCGCGCGTCGCAATGATCTGCGCCCGGTTTGCAACGGCAACGATGCCGTAGGTACTCGTGAATCCCCGACAACTCCCTAGAAAAACGAGTCGGGTGGACGGCGCGAGATACCGTAGGGACTGCTCGACATACCAAGTATGGCCGCGATGTACCAGAACCGAGGGCACCAGTCCTTTTTCGCCCAACAGTTTCGTCAGTGCATGGCGCCGATCAGCACTCGACCACGGCCCCCCTTCAGGCCGGAGCGAACGCGGCACGTTGGCGTAAATCTCTATGCGGCGCCCGAACGCTGTCCCGGCGGTCACACGAACATACCAGCCGCAATCCTCCCAATGCCACGCTTCATCTTGGGAGTGGATGCGCTGAAAGGACTTGAAGGATTCTGCCGCATCCTCATCGTCATAAAACAGTTCTTCTTGCACGCACAATCCGGCGCTGTTGAAGAGACTGGCCGCATCGAGCACTCTCGGTTCTTTGAAAAAAGGCTGGTATTGCGCCGCGACTTGCTGGAAGTGAGGATCAGCGTTGATTTGCGAGGCGGGCAATTTTCGAGCAATCGCCGCAACCATCAGCCCGTAGAGGGCGCGGCTGGCTTGATCGCGTTTGTACTCTTCCATAGCTACCGTTTTCATGCGCAGAAGCCGCGGCCCATCTGGGATCGCCTCGACAATCTCAGCGAGTTCCAACGCATCGTCCAGCGGGCGGCTTGCGCCTTCTACTCCTCGCAGGGCTCGCGCCAACAAGTCGCCTTGGCCCAGGTCCATCGATAGAAAAGCGTCCAGCCGATGGTGCGCGGCCGCTGCGCTCAGAAACCGCCGCAAGTGGACTTCGCGTACCTCATCTATTAGCCTTGAGGGCCGCGTGACGCGCAGCTTAGGCAGCAGGTAAACATCAAAGATGCGCCCGAACAGCAGATCGTCTGCCTCGGTGCGTCCATAATTTAACAATAGGTAAACGTCGCCCGCGGACAACTGTTGAAGCTCGCCTAACGATCCGCCGTCGGCGCAGGCGCGAAACAACATTTCCGCGTAGTTTTCCAGCACGCGGTCATATAGGGCGGCTTCGTCCCCCAAAGCTCCGATCCGCAGCGCCGCAACCGCCGGGAAGAAGCGCGTCCCGCCGGCAACCTCGATCGCCTTGGAAATAGGCATTTCGGCCTTGGCGATCTGGCGATAGAAGACCGCCGCCCTCTGACGGACATAGCCGCCCACCGATTCATTTTCGGCCAGGCTCGCCAACACCCGAAGATCGGGTCCGCTCGCGCTCAACAAAGCGGTACGAACCTCGTCTGCCCTAACCGAATGCCCACAGGCGATTCCGACCGCCTCATCGGGGGCGGCCAATGCGGCTCGCTCGAACACTTCGGGTCCAAACGGCAGGCCCGCATAGTCCCGGTATTCGCGCAAAGCTAGTGCGGGGTAACGTTCGGCAGCCCGCAGGAGGAGTAGTCGCGCATTTCCCGGTGACATCGCCGCCAGCGCCGCCAAAGGAAAGAATCCGGCGTCGGCAAGCCAAGGCCGCCCCATCGCTTGGGGCAAGTAGCGCACCGCGACGTCAGGCTTGAGTGACGCAGCCGTAACGAAAGCATCGCGTAAAATCCGATCTCTCTGCAGGCGGTTATCGAGCATGCCCGCGCAAGCCAGAGCTAACTCCGGGGCATTCAGGACCCACTGCTGCAGGCGTGTGAACAACTCCCCGTTCGCTACGCGGCATTCGTTCACAGCATCATGTTGCTGAGGAATGGGCACCAACGCCAATGGTACCAGCGGCGGCCTCGGGGCTAGGACACTCAACTCGCTCCCTTCTTGCCAAAATGCTTCCAATAGACGCTGGCGCTTATGCGGGGGCACTGTCCTGAAATTCCGGCTTAAAGCGTACAGAAGTGGCACCAGCAGCAACTATCTCACCGCCGCCAACGGCTCGCTCCCAGCCGAATTCCGGGATCACGGCGCGATGCGTTCTCGCACTGCGCGACAGCCGGTCCCTAAATGGCCATGAGTGCGGAAAGGCCTCTTCAGGAGCTAAGCTGCGACGGCATGAAATGCCAAGAACAGTAGTGACGCGGGTGCAAGGCGAACTCTCGGCCTCTCCCTCAAGGTGACCTCTTGTCGCGGAGTGATACCGACGGATGGTTGTCACGCAAAAGGTTGACGCGAATCTTCCAGGACTCGCGCGATTCAGTATGGTTGCACGGCGGAGTCACTGTCTCGTTTCGACGGCCTACCAGGTCACAATCATGCCCATGCAGCTACACCGAGTAGAAAAGCATCAACAAAAGAAGCGCCCCATCATCGGGGCGCTTCCCATACCGATTACAAATCCGCTGGTTTAGGCGAGATCGAAGCGATCGAGGTTCATCACCTTGTTCCAGATGGCCACAAAGTCGCGGATAAACGCCTCTTGTGCGTCGGAGCTTGCATACACTTCTGCGATTGCCCGAAGCTGTGAATTGGACCCAAACACCAGGTCCACGTTGTTTCCGGTCCATTTCCGTTCGCCCGTTGCGAGATCCTGGCCTTCAAAAACGCCTTCCTGTGACGGCGACTTCCTCCACTTCGTGTTCAGGTCCAGCAGATTCACGAAGAAGTCATTCGTCAGAGTTTCCGGTTGCTTGGTAAACACGCCGTGCTTGGTGCCCACGAAGTTCGCACCCAGCACGCGCATGCCGCCAAGCAGAACGGTCATTTCTGGCGCGGTAAGCGTCAGCAACTGGGCCTGATCCACCAGCAGTTCCTCGGCTGGCCCTTGCTGTCCGCCGCGCAGATAGTTGCGGAAGCCGTCGGCCACCGGCTCTAACACAGCGAACGATTCCACATCAGTCTGCTCCTGGGAAGCATCCGTGCGTCCCGGCGAGAACGGAACCGCAACGTTGTGGCCCGCTCGCTTACCGGCCTCCTCCACGGCTGCACAGCCACCCAGCACAATAAGATCCGCTAGAGAGACTTGCTTGCCAGCGGTCTGCGCGTTATTGAACTCTTTCTGAAGGCCCTCGAACTTCTCCAGAACCTTGGCGAGGGGCGCCGGCTGGTTTACTTCCCAGTCCTTTTGCGGCGCCAGGCGAATGCGCGCACCATTAGCACCACCGCGCTTGTCGGAGCCGCGAAAGGTTGCCGCGGAAGCCCATGCAGTGGAAACCAACTCGCCAATCGACATTCCTGAAGCGAGAATCTTCGCCTTCAGTGCCGCGATGTCCTGCTCATCTATCGTTTTATGGTTGGCGGCGGGAACCGGGTCCTGCCAAATTTGCGGCTCCGCGGGAACCAACGGGCCAAGGTACCGGGAAATCGGTCCCATATCGCGGTGGGTCAGCTTGAACCAGGCCTTAGCAAAGGCCTCAGAAAACTGTTCGGGATGGTCGAGGAACCGCTTTCCGATCTCCGCATAAGCCGAGTCCTCTTTCAGCGCGATATCGGTGGTGAACATCATCGGCGAGTGCCGCTTTGATGCATCATGCGCATCGGGAACCGTGCCTGCCTCTGCCCCGTTCTTAGGAGTCCATTGATGCGCACCGGCAGGACTCTTCGTCAACTCCCAATCGTGGTGATACAGGTTCTCCAGATAGTTGCTATCCCACTGAATCGGGTTCTTGGACCATGCGCCTTCCAGGCCGCTGGTGATCGTATGGTCGCCTTTGCCACTCTGGAAGCTGTTCTTCCACCCGAACCCTTGTTCTTCGATGCCGGCCCCTTCCGGCTCCCGGCCTACATGCTTTGCCGGATCAGCCGCGCCGTGCGCTTTACCGAACGTGTGTCCGCCGGCGATCAACGCAAAGGTCTCCTCGTCGTTCATCGCCATTCGGCCAAACGTCTCACGGATGTCGCGCGCCGCAGCCAAAGGATCGGGGTTGCCGTTGGGCCCTTCCGGATTCACATAGATCAGGCCCATCTGGACCGCGCCGAGCGGCTGATCCAACTGGCGATCGTCCTTGTAGCGCTCGTCGCCCAGCCATTTGGTCTCAGGGCCCCAGTAAATGTCCTCTGGTGCTTCCCAAACGTCTGCGCGGCCGCCGCCGAAACCAAAGGTGTTTAAGCCCATGGTCTCCAGGGCCACGTTGCCCGTAAGCACAATCAGGTCTGACCAGGACAGCTTCCGGCCATACTTCTGCTTGATGGGCCAGAGCAGACGGCGCGCTTTATCCAGGTTCGCGTTGTCGGGCCAGCTGTTCAGTGGAGCGAAGCGCTGGGTTCCAGACCCCGCACCGCCCCGGCCATCCGCGATGCGATATGTGCCCGCGCTGTGCCAGGCCATCCGGATGAAGAACGGTCCATAATGGCCGTAGTCCGCGGGCCACCATGATTGCGAGGTGGTCATCAAAACACGCAAATCCTCCACCACGGCATGCAGGTCCAATGTCTTGAACTCCCGGGCGTAATCGAACGCTTCGCCCATCGGATTAGATAGCTTGGAGTGCTGGTGCAGAATCTTGAGGTTTAGTTGATTCGGCCACCAGTCCTCGTTGGTCCGTGCCCCGGCCGAGGCTTGCCTCGAACCTCCGGACATAGGACATTTGCTTGCGCCATCGGCCGCGTGCTCTTTATGAGCATGGCCAGGAGTCTCTATTGTGGGAGTGTCTATATTTTGCATAAGGGTTCTTTCCTTGGATTGGCAGATGTTGGATTGCGAGGCATTGTGAGTCAAAGTTGCAGGCCTACGTCACGGACTGGAAGCACGTCTCACAGACCGGGAGGAGCGTCGGGGGGCACACTTCTCGCATAGCCCACGGAAAATGATTTCTGAGTCGCGCAGAGTGCGCTTGCCCAACGCGGCTGGGGAGGGCGGGCGCACCTCGCTCCAGTCCATGTCTTCCATAATGCTGCAACGGTCGCAGATGAAATGATGATGTTGCCCGCATTTGGCGTCGAACCGGGCAGCGCGGCCCTCAGCCGCCACTTCGCGCACGACACCAGCCTGCACCAGATCCCGCAAATTGTTATAAATGGTGGCCCTGGAGCAGCGCGGGTCAGAACGATTCACCGCTTCGAAGGTTTCGGCAGCCGTAGGATGCCCGTGGTGTTTCAGCAGGAACGCCACAACGGCATAGCGTTGCGGCGTACAACGCAAGCCGCTGTCCTCGATGGACTGTTTGATTTCCTCCGCGCTCACCAAAATTAGATTAAGTCTAATTTGATACTTTGTCAAGGGCGCGTGGACCATCTGTCGGCGCAACACACTTCTCCCCTGGAATTACGCGATGCTAACTGCCGGGGTCATCAATTTGCGCATTCGCACGAGATTGTAGGCGGCCGCCGCAAAAGGTAAATACCCATCCGACCCGGAAGAGCCCCCGATGCCGCGTTTTGCGCAGCGATAGCCCGCACGCCGCGCCGTCGTCAATCGCGCTCCCCGCCGGGCCACTGGTGGTTGCTCGCCACATGCGGCGTCGCCTTCATATTCCGCAGTTCCTTGACGAAGTCCTTGGTGGCGTAGCCTTTGTCGGCTCCCACCGTGACCTGCCCAGTCGCTTCCACGCGCTCGATCATCGCCATCGCCGCATCGCGCTCGACCGTTCCACTGCACAGGAACAACTCGGCATCCACCACCAAGCCGTTCCGGTTCTCGATCATCACATTGCCGCAGTATGCCAGCTTCGCCTCCTGCCCCCCGCTCTTGCGCGCCAGCCTCGCGTCCGCATCGGTGGTGGATTAATGGGTCTCGTTGCTGCGCTTCTCTCCATCAAAATCCACCGTCGGATTGCATGGGTCGTTGTCCTGGGTGGAGCGCTGGAGCCTTCCTTGCGGTGGAAGCTCTTCTGGCTCGCCCAAGCTTCGATCAGCGTCCATCCACGCTGAAGTGTTCGCCGGAAAGCAAGTGCCCCCGGCTTGACCAAGCACTTCGGAAAACAGCGTTCGCGCGATGTCTCCCTCCAGCAGTTGAATGGGGGAGCCGGGGAGGGCGCCAAGCGCCAGACGCGTTCAGATTGTTGCACAGGAGCCGTCAGAGCGTTTGAATCCACGATGGACGGTCGCCGATTGCCTGCGCGAGGCGATGGGCGAAGCGCGTCCGGAATTGTTAGAAGGAGTTAACCTGCCGGGCTTGTGGCTTGATCAAAGAGTTAGTGAGTTGAGCGAAGGGCAAAGGGCGCGCGTTGCGATTGCCCGAACTGCATCAGCACTCGGACGGGGTTGTTGATCTTGGACGAATCACTAACGGTCCTCGACACCGCCACACGCTCTTATGTCTTGCAATTTCTGAGGCGGTCGCAGGCGGCATCCGGAATCACACGCCTGTATCCCTGCTGGCGATTGAAACGCCCTGATCTTGGCAGCGGCGCGCCGCCTCATACGTCCCGAGGGGGCGCAGCCTTGGCCACGGTCCGCTCGTTGGCGTATTTTCTTCCAGTGATCGAAGAAGTGCTGCATCTGCCCGTGCACCCGGAGTATTTTTTCTATCTGCGGCAGAAAGTTCAACGGGCTACCCAGCTCCGGTAGGGAAGCCAAATCTTCACCCGATCAGAATCCAACCACCAGAGGCATGCGCGCCCGCGGCGTGGATGATGTTGCCATTGCCTCCTGCCTCACTACAAGCCTTCTTTTCTGACTCACATCTCGTTCCCAATGCCGTTCTCAGCGTGGGTCACTTTAAGCAAGCGTTAGTGGGTAAATTTTCGCAAGCGCCGAAGGCGGTCCACTCTCATTGGATCGCCTGCTGAGAGGCGTCAGAGATACAACTGCTGGGGCCACTGCGCGACCGGCAGTTTCCGCCGAATGGAAACCCTCGTCCATTCGATCCAAGCCAGAGGCCATAAACATGAGATCAGCAGCCAGGACCATTGGAGCACCAACCCCAGTGTGCCTACCAGAGCGACCCACTTCACCACGCGGAATACGCGCCCGCGAGCTGGAGTATAAAGCGGCAGGAAGGGTGCCGCCATGAAAATACCCATTCCCAACCCACCAGCAAGCAGCACCCGCGCTAGCGCGAATTCACCGGCAAAAAAGAAAGCGGTAGCGGCGACAATTACGGCTGCGGGTATCGCGGCAAGCAGCCGCTTCAGCCACGGATGGGAGCACACAGCCCGAGCTTCGCAATTCGACTGGCGTAGCATCCTGGCCTCGGCGGACGTCAACAGCACGCGCCGATATTGACGATTCGCGGCCTTTGCATTTCCCAACGCGGTCGCAGCCGAACGATCTGCTTCCTCGGGAGTCGAGCCGCAGACCATTGCTGCCTCTCGCGCCGATTCGAAATGTTCCTGGATTTCAGTCCGGACCTGTGCGGTCGAGTCACTAGATAATTTTCGAGTTGCCTCTTTTAGCCAAGTCTCCAATTCGGTGATCACTTATGCCTCCCCTAGAATCAACGTAACCGCTCGTGAAAGTTCCCGCCATTCCGCGCGGTCCTTCGCCAATATCCCGCGCCCCGATTCCGCGATCCGATAGTATCGCCGCGCGCGCCCCTTTTCAATGCCCTCGAACGACTCTACCAGCCCCTCGTTCTTTAGCTTGTGGAGCGCTGGATAAAGGGTCCCTTCCTTGAAGTCCAAGACGCCCTGCGAGCGCTCCTTGATCCGCTGCGCGATGCGGTAGCCGTGGCTCGGCTCCTGCTCCAACGCTTCGAGAATCAACGTGGGAAGTGTCCCTCTAAAATTCATGATGCATCGTTATCCTATGCATAGGATGCACGATGTGGCAGTCATTGTCAAGCACCCGCATGCCGAAATTTGGTAGTGTGCTACTTTGAAAATATCTAGCTTGAACGGTTCACGCATCCATGCCAAGCTTGGGTACGACGAAACGAACAGCAAAACTCCTTGCCATTCATCCCAACTAATCATTAAGTGTGCGGATGACTAACCGCCGCTACACGCGATTGACTGACGGCTTCAGCAAAAAGATAGAAAATCATGCAGCCGCTGTTGCGCTTGGCTATTTCGCCTACAACTTCATCAAGATTCACCGAACGCTGCGTTGCACGCGAGCAGTGGCCGCTAATGTGACGGATCGGATATGGGAAGTGAGCGACTTCGTTGCATTGATCGAAGCATCAGAGCGGGAGGAAGAAAGAGAGGCGTAGTTCGTCAGCCCAAAACACGTGAGATGCGAATCATTATCGGTTTTCTGCTCGGCTATATCTTTATCGGACTCACGACAGTTATGACGCACCAGCTGCTATACGCCCTGTTGGTGCCATCGGCGGATGCGCCGCGCACAGACTACTTGATGGTCATAACGGCCACCGATACTGTACTCGCTATTTTGGGCGGCTGGCTTTGCGCAACGGTCTCGCGGAAGGCGCGCAACGCCACACTAGCTCTCGTCATAGTGGGTGAGGTTTCGGGAGTTGCCATGGCACTTCTACTGTGGGCTTCGGTGCCCCACTTCTACAAACTTGGTCAATTGGATAGTCTACCCATTAGCAGTGTGGCTCGGCTCCAGCCTTGGGATCTGGGCTGGTCCGAATCGTTATGATTCAAAGTAGCCCACTACCCGAAATTTCAGAACGAAGCCAATTCCGCCCCCTTAGCGTATCCTGTATAAATGCTCTCGCGTCGTGCCTTTCTCGGCTCTTCGGCTGTCTATGCCGCCCACCTCTTCGGAGCGCCTGCCACTTCTCCCAAACCCGGCCCCGATCTCGAAAGACTAGCCGCAGTCGGCTTGCGCGAAGCCAAAAAGCTGAAAGCCACATACTGCGACGTTCGCATCGGCCGCTACCGCACTCAGAACGTGATGCTTCGAGCCACCACGGAACGCGGCACCGGCAAGACGCTCGAAGTCCCGGTCATTAGCGAGGACTCGAGCTTCGGCTTTGGCATTCGTGTGATCGTAAACGGGGCCTGGGGCTTCGCCTCGTCGCCCATCGTCACCCAGGAAGAAATCGCGCGCATCACCGGCGAGGCGGTCGCCATCGCCAAAGCCAACGCGACGATTCAGCCCCGGCCAGTGCAACTCGCACCAGTAAAGGCGTACCGTGAACATTGGGTCTCGCCTCACGAGCGCGATCCATTCGAAGTGCCCGTCGCGGAGAAAGTCGAACTGCTGCACAACGTCGTCTCCGAAATCAAAAAGAGCAAGCGAGTGTTCGGCGGAAATGCGAACCTCAACTTCAGGTCGGAGGATAAATACTTCGCTTCCTCGGAAGGCTCATCCATCCAGCAACTCGTTTTGCAAACCTTTGGAGGCGCCTCCGCGACGGCGGTCGATTTTCAAAAGGGCCTGTCCCGCCAGCGCAACTATCAACCGACCCAAGTTTCGGCGGGATACGAGTACGTGGCGAAGATGAACCTCATGGAGAACGCCGAGCGAATCCGAGAAGAGGTTCTGGAGCATCTCGCCGCACCCCCGGTCACTCCAGGAAAGAAAGATCTGCTCCTGATGCCCAGCCACTTGATGCTGACGATTCACGAAAGCGTGGGACATCCGACGGAACTGGACCGGGCGCTGGGCTATGAAGCCAACTATGCCGGAACAAGCTACATCACTCCCGATAAAATGGGCAAGCGGATCGCATCCGATCTGGTCACATTCTACGGCGACAAAATTTATCCGCAAGGGCTGGCCACCTGCGGCTATGACGACGATGGCGTAAAGACGACCAAGTTTCCCATTATCGAAAATGGGATCTTCAAGCATTACCAGACCACGCGCGATCAGGCGCACCTCGTGGGTGAAAACGAATCTAGAGGATGCTCTTATGCGGATTCCTGGGCGACGGTTACGTTCCAGCGCATGCCCAACGTTTGGCTAGCGCCTGGCAAGCCGGAAGTAACGCTGGACGACTTGGTGGGCGGGATAGACGATGGCGTCATGATCGAAGGCCGAGGCAGTTATTCCATTGATCAGCAGCGCTACAATTTCCAATTCGGCGGCGACGCGTTCTGGGAAATTAAGGGCGGCAAGAAGCGCGGCATGCTGTCCCGGGTTTCCTATCAGGCTCGAACGCCCGACTTCTGGCAGGCTTGCGACGGCATCGCCGGTCCCAGCTACTGGCAGCAGTTTGGAACCAGCGGCGACGCTAAGGGCGAACCCACCCAGATCAACGCCATGAGCCACGGCTGCTCGCCAGCGCGCTTTCGCCAGATAGATACGATTGTCACGGACTAACGAACATGCTGACCCGAGAGCAAGCCCAGAAACTCGCCGAGAAGGTTCTCTCCTTCTCTACCGTCCCGGAGTGTTCCGTTTCGATCTCCTCGTCCGAGCAGGCCTTCACCCGGTTCGCCAATAACGGCATCACTACGGCCGCGCTTGTGAATCGCCACTCGGTCTCCATCAGCGCCACGCGCGATGGCCGCACCGGCAGCACGGTGGTGAACGATTTGGATGAGGACAGCTTGCGCGCGTCCGTCAAACGAGCCGAGGAACTCGCGTTGATCGCGCCGCCGAATCCGGAGCACGGAGCTCCGCTCGGAAAGCAGCAATTTCCCGAGACCAACGACTACGACGAGAAGACTGCCCGGGCCCGCGCTCCGGAGATGATCCCGCAGATCCGCGCCATTATCGAATCCTCTCAGAAGCAGAAACTCGTGGCCGCCGGTCTCTTCGAGCGCCAGACTACTGCATCATCCATCGCCAACAAAGCCGGCCTGTTCGGCTTTCACGTCGCCGCGGATTGCAAGCTTACCACCACGGTGCGCATGGCGGACGGGTCGAGCTCGGGGTGGGCGGGGGCGGCCGCAACGCGCATTGGAGAGATTGGAGGCGAGTCGCTGGCGGCTACTGCTGCCGGCAAATGCGCCCGCTGGAAGAATCCTCGCAAGCTCGATCCAGGCAAGTATACGGTGGTCTTCGAGCCCACGGCAACAGGAGATATTGTTCACCTTCTTACGGGCGGGTTCATGGGCCAGGGTTTTCAAGCACGCTCCGCAGAAGAGGGACGCAGCTTCCTAAGCAAGAAAGGCGGCGGAACAAAGCTGGGCGAAAAGATGTTCCCAGATTTCATCACGCTTCGCACCGATCCGTTCGATCCGAGACTGCCCGCCTTGCCTTGGACCAGCGATCAACTGCCCACGCGCAAGATCAACTGGATCGATAAAGGCGTGATAGCGAACCTCGCGGTGGATCGTTACTGGGGCGCGAAGACCAATCGCCAGCCGACTCCCGCGCTCAACTCTCTCATCTTGGATGGAGGCAGCGCGTCCACCGAAGAGCTGATCAAGTCCGTCGAGCGCGGTCTGCTAGTTACGCACTTCTGGTATATCAGGTTTGTAAATACTCAGACTCAGCAGTACACGGGACTGACGCGCGACGGGCTTTTCCTGATCGAGAAAGGCGAAATTTCGGAACCGGTGATGAATTTCCGATTCAACGACGGGCCATTGAATCTTCTGAAGAACACCGTGAAACTGGGCCAGGCTTCCCGCATGCGCGGGCTGGAAGGAGCAACCATGATCGCGCCCGCGCTGGTTTCAACCGACTTCAGCTTTACCTCGATCTCCGACGCAGTGTAGCTTATTTCTGCTCCAGAGCCGGCAATGGCGAGGGTGGACGCGATACACGTCCGCGATACGCCTCCTCAATCTCAATCCGGTTCCGCACCAGGATGTCGCCCGTAGCTCGATCCAAAGCATTGCGGGCCTTCGCATAATTGTTTTTTGCGATCACTTCAGTAGATCGGGCCTGCTCCAAATCCCGTTGGTATTGAATAACGAAGAAGCTGGTGGAGGCACCTACCGCGTACCGTTCGCGCTCTGCCCCAAGCGCCTCTTCCTGGAGTTGCCGCGTTTCCACCGCCGCGTCATAAGTCTCGCGCGCCCGCTGCAGGGCTACCAATGCGTTCTCAACTTCGAGACGCACCTGATTCCCCAGTTGCTGCAACCTCACCTCGCTCTGGCGCACCTGCAGCTCATCGCGGATCACATCGGCTTGGGCTACCCGGTTATACAGCGGAATGTTGAGCTGCACCCCGACTGCGTAATTTGGAAAGTTGTGGCCGAACAATTGTCCGAGCGTATTGCCGAATCCGCCAATGAAGAATTGATCGGGAGTACGCGTCAGCGTGGACCCAGCGGGTGACGTAGCATTGTTCACTTGTCCCGACAGCGCACTGTTCTGCACGCTGCCGATAAAATCCAGCTCGGGCAACAGGGCGCTCTTGGATCCCTTCAGGCTGACATGGGAGTTATCGATCTGAATGCGCGCCTGGGCCAAGTCGGGCCTGGCCTCCATCGCTTTCGCCAACAGGTCCTGCACTGGCTGGACATCCTCTTGGGCCGGAATCTCGATGCGATCGAGCGGAACGATCCTGGCGCCACGCAGTAGCTGGTCAGTGTTTCCAGAGCGGGTCAAGACATTCTTGAGCAGCAGCTCCTGCTGCAGTACCAGGTGCTGCGAATTGGTAAGATCCTGGCGGCTGCGAGCGACTTCGGCTTGCGCGCGTTTGAGCTCAAGCGGAGCGAGCGTCCCCACTTCCACTTGAGACTTGTTGTCTTCATAGAGCTTCTTGGCGAGCGCATTCGCCTGCTCCTTCACGCGGACATCCTCCACCAGGCTCACCATGTCCCAATACAGGCGGACCACCGATGAGACAGTCTCAATCAGTTGCTGGCGGAAAACATAATCGGTGATCCTTTCATTGTTCTTGGCGATGGTGATAAATCGTCGATTGGTGGCAATTCCGAAGCCCTGGAGCAAGGGCTGGGTTACGGTAAGGCCAAGGTTCGAAGTGAGGTACGGATTATAGTCGGCGCGCAATGTGTTGCTATTCTGGCGCGTGTTGTTATAACCCAAGCTGACAGTTCCGCCCGTTTCGAAAGATTTCTGCAGACTCAAATTCCCAATCGCGTTGGTGGAATCAAGAGCCGTGGTGCCTGAGCTGACGGTGTTTGCTTGAGGCGTGGATTGACGCTGCCAATTCAGAACTCCCACGATTGCAGGATCGTAAGAAGGCAGCCGCGAACCCGGGGATAGCGGAGTGGAACCCAGTATCGAAAGGTCAGTAGTCTGTTCGGTGATCGAGGCGAGGTCTGCCGAATTGCTGGGCAGGTTCGACGATGGCGCAGTGCCGCCGACGGTGCTGAGGAGCGGGGCGCCAGGGCCTCCAACGCCCGCGGGAAGCTGCCGAATCGTGAGCGGGATGCCGCGGAGGAGTCCGCCGCCATGCGCCCGAAGAGTATCCGATTCGGCGAGCCGCGGCCCGAAGCGCTGCAATTCTATGTCGAGGTTATTCTCGATCGCAAGGGCGACGGCATCCTGCAGCGAGAGATACAACTGGCCTGCTCGGATCAGGCTGTCGATCCTGGAAGAGTCTTCGAGAGAGATGCGGGACACTGACCGAGCCCGATAGGGTTGGCTGAGCCGCTCGTACCAGCGGCCGCCCTGCTCGGTGAGCACTTGAGGCCGCTGATCGTCCTGCCTGGTTTGACCCAAACTGAAGCTTGAAAAAAGAGCCGTCAATGCCAGTATCTTGCTCGAGGCTGCCACCTAGTGCTTTCCTTTGTTGCCCGCCATGCCTGGCTGCGTTTTCGGCTTCTGCAAAATGGGAGTCACCTCGGCCCCTTCGCGCACGTCGTCCGTCGGGTTCACAACCACTCTCTCCCCGCCGGAGAGGCCGCTGCGGATCTCGATCTCCGGACCATAGTCGCGGCCTACCTCCACGGGTTGAAAATGCACTCGATTGGCGCTCGATACGACGGCTACTTGCGTGCCATCCGCTTTTACAATCAGAGCGTCGCCCGGCACCAGAACAGCTGGCGCCTTTCTCGCGCCGATAAAGTTCACCTGCGCGTACATATTGGGCAGCAGCGTGTAGTCGGCATTGCGCACCTGAACTTCTGTAGGCAGCGTTCTGGTATTGGCGTCGAGCGAATTTGCGGTTCGAGTCACAAGCCCGGTGAACTTGCGCGATCCAAATTCCTGCAAGGTGAGCTCGGCAGGCTCGCCAACCTTTATAAAAGGAGCGCTCTGCTCCGGCACGTTCACCATAATCCGAAGCATGTCAATCTGAGCGATGCGAAACAGGGGCGTGCTCCCGCTGGTGGAGATCAGCGAGCCCACATCGACGTTGCGAGCCGTGACCACACCCGCGAACGGGGCGGTGATCTTCTTATAACCTTGCAGTTCCACCAGGCGCTGAACGTTGGCTTCGCTGGCGCGAATGTTGTCCTGTGCCGCTCGAACGTCGGATTTCGCCGATTCGACAGCTGCCTGGTCCGATTCCGATTGCGCGTGCTTTTGATCGAACTCCTGGCGGGACACCACTCCGCGATCCGCCAGCGTCTTCCAGCGCTGCTCGGTAACGTCCGATAGATGCGCGTTCGCCTGCGATTGAGCGAGCACATGCTGAGCTCGCCCGAGAGCCGCTTGAGTCTGTGACAAACTGGCGCGAGCCTGCTGCACTTGCTGATCCAGTTCAGGCGCTTCGATATCGGCGAGCAGCTGCCCTGCCCTGACGCGATCGCCAATATCCACGTAGCGCTTGCGAAGGTAGCCCTCGGCACGAGCGTTGATGACGGCTTCGGTGAGCGGGGTGATGTTGCCGGGCAGCAGCAGATTGCTGTTGGCCGGAGAATTCGAGGTCTGGGCCACGTTCACTTCCGGCAAGGTAGTGGTTTCGTGCTTGACGCCGGCAGCCAGAACGCGTTGCCGTTCACGGCGGGGAAGGTATCCGACAACGAAGAGAACCGCCAGGAGCAGGAGAATGCCGATGGCGATCAGGATGGGCTTAGTCCGGCTGGGGCGGGGTTTCTCTGGTTTCTTTTCAGGCGCTGCGTGGGAGTAGGCGTGGGTGCCGGACACTACTGTCCCAATTTCGGGGTAATCTGTCATGGGCTTAGGATCCGTCACGAAATAACTGTTCCACCTCTTTGCACTACACCCTGATTTCTCCTCCTCGCGCTATGCTGCTTTGTGGGGCAGCCAATCCTGGCTGCAGCCGCCTTTCCAGGCGGCTCTTTCGGGCCGCTGGAGAGAGCCGGCTGAAAGCCGGCTGCAGCCAGGATTGGCTGCCCCACAATTTCTTTAAATCGCCTCAGATCGGATGCTCCTGTGTTTCCAACTCGTGTTGCTCGTCCTCTATCTGGCGATCGAGATCCACTGGTTGTTCGTTTCGCAGATATGTGTATACGACCGGCACAAAAAGCAGGGTCGTAAACGTCGCTACCAGCAAGCCGCCAATCACGGCGCGGCCGAGCGGAGCGTTCTGTTCGCCTCCCTCGCCCAGCCCCAAAGCCATCGGCAACATGCCGATAATCATAGCCAAGGCCGTCATGGTGACCGGCCTTATGCGCGTGTACCCCGCGCTTAGCGCTGCCTCAAGCGCGTTCATGCCGTTCATCCGTTCGTCATTGGCGAATGATACCAGGAGGATGCTGTTCGCCGTCGCGACCCCAATACTCATAATCGCTCCCATCAGGGCCGGGACGCTCAATGTGGTCTGCGTGACAAAAAGCATCCACAGAATGCCGGCCAGCGCCCCCGGAAGAGCCATCAAAATGATAAACGGATCGAGCCAGCTTTGAAAATTCACCACCATGAGAAGGTAGACCAGCAGGATCGCAAAAATCAGCCCCAGGCCCAGCCGCACAAACGAAGTCTTCATGGTCAAGACTTGGCCGCGCACATCGATGAACGTACCCTGCGGCAGCTTGGCCTCTTTCACGATTTTTTGAATATCGTTGGCCACGGCACCCAGATCGCGGCGATCCACGTTGGCGTAGACATCGAACACCGGCTGCACATTGTAGTGATTCACAACCGCAACCGAGGTTCCGCGTTTCATGGAAGCGAGGTTGCTCAACAACTGCGACGCCCCCCCGCCAGCGGCGGAAATAGGCGTTCTGTTCAGTGCATCGAAGGAATCCACCCGATACTGGGGTGTTTGCACTGCCACTGTGTAGTTGACCCCGTTCGCGGGATTCAACCACTGGTTCGGAGCCACTTGTCCGCTGGAGCTAAGCGAGATGAGAAGGCTATTGGCAACATCGCGCTGCGTTAAACCAGCCTGGCTGGCCTTCGTTCGGTCTACGTCTACGCGCACCTCGGGGTAATTAATTTCCTGGTGAATATGTACATCCACCGCTCCCGCGACAAGCTTCACCTTTCGCTCAATCTGCTTGGCAATGCCGTAGTTCGCCGGGCTCCGGCCCACCACTTGGATGTCAATCGGAGCAGGCAGGCCAAAGTTCAGGATCTGGTTGGTAATGTTGGCGGGCTGGAAAAAAACCGTCAGCTCGGGAAAATCCCGTTCGAGAGCGGAGCGGATCTGGCGTTCATATTCGAGAGTTGGCTTATGCTTTTCCTGATTCAGCGAGATAAGAATCTCGCCGTCTCCGCTTCCCAGTGTCGCGCTGTCTCCGAAAGCCAGGTTGATGCCGCCGTTTGCGATCCCGATGTTATCGAGCAAATTGCCAAGTTCCTCGCGCGGGATCACACGACGAATGGCGTCTTCAACCTTCGCGAAGGTTACCTCGGTCTGTTCGATGCGGGTACCTTCAGGCGTGCGCACGTGCATGCGCATCTGCCCTGAATCGACATACGGGAAGAAGTCCTGGCCGACGATAAACCCTAAGCAAAGCGATCCGATTACAAAAACTCCGAACAAGCCGGTGACCAGCCCTCGATGATCGAGTGTCCAGTGCAAGCCGTCGCGATAGTGGTCGCGCATGCGCTCGAAGAGTCCGTTGAAAGCGTGATGCGTTTTCCAGATAAAGCCCCCGCCGTGATAATTCTCTTCGCCTTCGGCGTAAATGGCCACTTCGGCCTTGAGCAGGAAGTGAACCATGGTGGGCACCAGCGTTCGCGAAAGCAGGTAAGAAGCGAGCATCGCGAACACCACAGCCATTGAGAGCGGCGTGAACAAATATCTTGCCGCGCCTGTCAACAGCAGCACCGGGACGAATACGATGCAAATCGCGAGGGTGGAGACAAACGCCGGAACCGCGATCTGCTGCGCTCCGTCGAGGATCGCGCGTGTGATCGGTTTCCTCATCGCCAAATTGCGGTGAATATTCTCGATCTCCACAGTCGCATCGTCCACGAGAATCCCGACAGCGAGCGCTAAGCCGCCGAGCGTCATCACGTTGATCGTCGCGTTAAACAAGCTGAGGATGCAAAGCGAGGTCAGGATTGAGAGCGGGATCGAGATGCAGATAATCACAGTGCTTCGCCAGCTGCCCAGGAAGAGCAAAATCATGAGAGCGGTAAGGCCAGCCGCGATCAGCGCCTCGCGAATCACTCCTTTAACGGCCGCGCGCACGAACAGCGACTGGTCCAGAAGCGTGGTGACGTGCAACTCCGAAGGGAGTCCGGCGAGAATGCGGGGCAGAGCCTTCTTTACATTGTTTACGATATCGAGAGTGGAAGCGCCGCCGGTCTTGAGGACGGTGAGCAGAGCCGCGCGTGCGCCGTTCTCTCGAACGATATTAGTCTGCACGGCGAAACCGTCTCGAACCTGCGCGATATCTCTGATATAAACGGTCGCGCCGTTCGCAGTCTTCACGGGCAGATCGTTCAGAGCGGAAGAAAGCTCCGGGCTGCTATTCACTCGCACGAGATACTCGCGATCTCCCACTTTCACGTTGCCTGCGGGCAGGATCAGATTTTGAAGATTTAAGGCGTTCGACACATCTGTGGCCGAGAGGTGCTTAGCGTAAAGCGCATCCGGATCCAGGTCCACCATGATCTGTCGAGCCTTCCCTCCGTAGGGGAGCGGAATCGACGCGCCTTGCACGGTCGCAAGCTGAGTGCGGATGAAATTCTGGCTGTAATCGTAAAGCTCTTGCTCGGTGAGGGTCTTGCTGTTGATGCTTAACTGCAAGATGGGAACGCTGGATGCATTGTATTTAACGATTGCAGGCGGAAACATTCCTGGCGGCATCACGCGAATAATGGTCTGCGAGATGGCCGTGATCTGGGCAATGGCCAGTTCCACCTTCACCTTGGGCTGAAAGAACACCTTGATCACTGCCACGCCGTTGTACGATTGCGATTCCATGTGTTCGATATCGTTGACGGTCGTAGTGAAGGCGCGCTCGCTGATGGTGACAATTCGCTTGGCCATCTCATCGGGCGAAACGCCGCCGTAGGCCCAAATTACGTTGACGATCGGAATGTCGATGGTCGGAAAAATATCGATGGGCATCGTGACGATCGCCGCACCGCCGAGGATGGCAATGAGAATCGACATCACCACGAACGTGTAGGGCCGCCGGAGCGCGAGTCTAACTATCCACATAGATCTACTAACCCGTTTGGATGCGAAACTAGCGCTCTACGTGGCAGCAAAAATAGCAATTGGGGAGGGTTGCGGGAGGGGTTAGATAAAAGAAGCGGGTTGGGTGAACAGCCCAACCCGCTGTTTGGAGACTATACCGTCTTGCTTTCGGTCAGGATACGGCTCTGCGTCCGGTGACCAAGCTGATTACGAACAGGACCAGGAACACGAAGAACAGGATTTTCGCGACGCCAGCGGCAGCCACGTACACTCCCGTAAATCCGAGGAAACCGGCCACCAAAGCGATAATCAGAAAAACCAGCGCGTAGTGCAACATGTTTTTATCCTCCGGTCTGCTTATTGCATTCAGGTTGCCAACATTTTAGACCAGCTTTTTCAATAACTTAGCGATTGGGGGCGAAAGCCGCTGTGTAAAATGAGCCATGCACGGTCCCTTGCCAGTTAAAATGACTTGACTCCCGCAGTCACCCACGCTGGCAGAGGACGGTCAAAAGTCCCCTCCAGTGCTGCGTACAGGGACAATATCGGACTGCCTGACCCTTTCAACGCCTCCAAGACTGTGCCTGGTTCTCCATTATTCGAGTTGCGAACTCTCTGCAGCATCGCGGTGGCAGGCACAAACCACTCAACGGGACTCCTTGTTTGTAAGGACGATCCATTAAGAAACGAGACAAAGGCCTGTAAAGCATTGTCCCGATCAGGTCCGGGAGGGATGAGTTCCACCAAAGCCTCGAACACGATTGACTTCTCCTGATAGTAATCAGTCTCCGACGTCTCCGATACAGGAGTCCATTCGTTCAAATCCTTCTCGAAGTCGGCAAGTTGCTGGCGCCACTCAGGAGTGCCGCGCTCAGCATCGCTAAGGACTTTGATGGCTGGATGGCCAAAGCGGAGTTTGCGTGCTCCCACCATCAGACGTTGCGCCGCTTCCGATTTCCAATATTGTTCAACCGTGGCATCCTCGCAGGCCGCGCTCTGATTCTTCTCTACATACTTCTTGAACGATGCGGACATTTCCGGCGCGATCGCGCCACTGACTTCATTCAACGAAGCGGAAAAGGATCGGAAGTCGCCGGAGATCGCTTCAATTTGACCATTTAGACGAACTATCAGCAGGTCGTTCTGAGAGGGAGCAAGTCCAGCCGAGTTTAGGACTGCAGCCATGGGCGCGATCTGCGAAGGGGAATGAACTTGCCCAATGTATTCGAGCAAGAGCGCGACATGGTCTTCCCGGGCCCGTTCCTTGGCGGTAAATCCGCTCCGGACCACAGCACGGAGCGCCTGATAAAACGCCGACACATCATAAACCAAAGCATCCTCGCACTTCAACGCGGGGAGTTCGGGTCTCACCATCGAGAGGAACATCTGACGAGCCCTCAATCGATCAACGGGTAGCGTCGCCAGGACCACTCGCGACTGAAGCGACACAGTGTCCAGATTCAGCGCATAAGCCTTGGCGAGCGCACCGGGGCGGGTGTCCGCCGCTACCGTGGAAGTGGATCGCATCGGCACCCGAAAGTGCGCGCTAGCCGCCGAATCGAAAGCCTGCTGGGCCAGAGCGAGGAAGGTTTCCCGGTCGGCGACTTTGCCCGACTCGAGCAATCTCAACAACGCGTCAGCCGCGAATTCGGGCGGAGCGGCGAGAGCCAACCGAACGACTGGCTCGAACTCGAGGGGCAGTTTCAGGTCGGCCAACAAAGCCGCCGCGATGGCGAAGAAAACGAATATGCGTGTCACTGGAGTTTGGACGTTTCGTAATTCACAATGGCAGCAAACCCGACCGGATCGAGGCTTGCGCCTCCGACTAGCGCTCCGTCAATGTCAGGCCGAGACATCAGGTCTCTGACGTTGTCCGGTTTCACGCTTCCGCCGTACAAGATCCGGCACTTCTCGGCGGCTTCGTCCCCATACTGTTTGCGCACCAGATTCCGAATTGCCCTATGGGCGTCTTCGGCAATTGCCGGGGTCGCAGTCTTGCCAGTCCCGATGGCCCAAACGGGCTCATAGGCGATGACAATTTTCCCAAACTGTTCGGGGCTTAGGGGCGCGATTCCATCCGTGAACTGCCTTTCTAGAACGACCTTAGTCTGCCCTGATTCGCGCTCGCCCAGGACCTCGCCTACGCAGACGATTGGAGTTAATCCCGCGCCGAGGGCTGCCACGGTTTTCCTGTTCGCCGTCTCGTCGGTTTCGCCAAAATACTGGCGGCGTTCACTGTGGGCGATCAAGACCCATCGGCAACCCGCCGACTTCAACATCTCGCCAGAAATCTCACCCGTGTAGGCGCCTTCCTTGGCCCAGAAGAGATTCTGACCGCCGATCTCGACATCGGTATTGGCCGTCAGGTTCGCCGCAACCTGCACGTTGACGAAGGGTGGAAAAACTACGACCTCGCAGCCTTTCGGTCCCTCGATCAAGGGGAGGAAGTTCTCGAAGAAGGTCCGGGTTTGGCCGGTGTCTTTGTACATCTTCCAGTTGCCGGCGATGATCGATCGTCTCATGAGTACAACCATCGTAGCCTTCCAGATCAATCGCTCTGTCTCGGGATCTAGTTATCCGCCCGATAAAATGTTTTGATGGTGGAGAAGCCACGCGCTCGCTGATAATGAGAAATTAGCCCCATGCCCAACCAATTGCAAGATTTCTTAAACCTCTCCTACTCGGAACTCGAAGAGTTGAACCTGCACGCCAAGGAACAGCGGATGAATCGCGTCGACCCCGGCAAGGTTCAGGAAGAGCGCCTGAAGTATCTTACGGACGAGAAGCGCATCAAGGCCGTCACTCTGCTGTTTAGCGACCTGGAAGGTCGTCTCCACATGCTGGACTACGACAAGAAATGGCTCGTGAAGAGCTGGGACAACATGACCTTCGACGGATCGTCGATTCGGGGATTCACTGCCCAGCGCGAGAGCGATTTGCGTCTCACCGTGGATTGGGGAGCATTTTACTGGGCACCCTCGGACTTCTTCGGCTCAGGCAAAGTAATGGTGTTCGGCGAAGTAATCGATAAGGACGGCTCCCCCTATGGAGCGGATATTCGAGGCGTTCTGAAGGGTTATGCCGACAGCCTGTATAAGAAGGAAGGCTACACTCTGAATGCGGCGAATGAAATAGAAGGGTTTTTATTCAAAGGCGTCGATGCCGAGCGGCACTACGGCGAAACCGGCAAGTTCGAATACGTCAACACCGGGGGCTACTACCATTCGCTGCCCGGCGACTCCCTGCGCCTTTTTATCGACTCCGCCGCCGAAGTCCAGCGCGCCATGGGATTCCAGAACGAAAAGGATCACCCGGAAGTCGCGCCCTCTCAGTTCGAAATCAATTATAGTTATTCGGAAGTCGTGTCGGCTGCCGACCAGATTCAGCTTTACAAGCTGATTTGCCGCCAAGTGGCGACGAAAATGGGCTTCTCGGCTTGCTTCTTGCCCAAGCCTGTTGTCGGTGTGAATGGCAACGGCATGCACACCAACGTTTCGGTCACCAAGGGCGGAAAAAATCTTTGCTGGGACCCGAATGGCGAAGAAAAAATGAGCAAATTCGGCTGGGACTTCATCGACCGAATTTTGACGCACGGCAACGATATTTGCCTCCTACTGAACGCCAGCGTGAATGCTTATCGGCGGCTTGATCCGCACTTCGAAGCGCCCAACCAGCTCAAGGCTTCGGCGGTCGACCGCGGTTCGATGGTACGCGTTCCGATCGGTAACGAAAAAAGCGCCCGCGTTGAAGTTCGCTCGGTTGCCCCGGATGCGAATCCGTATATGACGCTGCTTTCGGTGTTCCGGACCGGCTTGGAGGGCGACATCGCGCAGATAGATAATTTGCGTTCCGCACCGCGGTTTTTGCCTGACAATATTTACGATGCGCTGGACAATTTCAGGAAATCGGAGTGGATTACAAAGCTGCTGGGAGAGGATGTGAAGGGCCGCTATGCGGACTTAAAACAAGCTTCAGCAGACCGGTGTTCGCGTTTGCTGGGAACGGTGGTGAAGGCACCCGAAGTGCAGTATCATCACGAAGTTTACAATCAGTATCTCTGGAATCAGTTCTAGACGTTTTTAATCTGTTGGCAGGCGGCGCGCCGAGTCGCCGCCTGAAGTTGAAGCGTCGCTACCTCAATCTGTATCGCTGGCACGTTGAGAAGCTTCGATTTCTAACATTGCCTTATTCCGCGACAATACTGCTTGCGCGCATGCTCGAGTGGTATCACGCGGACTCGATAGGCCAGTTACCCGCTCTAATCACGCCCTACAAGGCTGCGGCGCTCTGGAAGGGAAACCGATTCTCCAATGCGCTTGAAAGCTATGGGATGGCGGCAGATCGTGCCCACCCGCGACGCGCTTATGCTGACGTTTGAGCACTTGAAGGACTCGGCTGAAACGTCAGCCACCAACGCTGCTACGACACTGCGGCGTCTTCAATCACTAGTTGGCCTTTATCCGCATCCAAGCTCGCCGTCACTCCGATTGGAAGCGTCAACTGATCGTCCGTGTGTCCGATCGTCAGCCCCGAAAGCACAGGGATCTTCAGCTCCGCAAAGAATGCATCTTCAAGCTCGCCTAGCGTGAAGGTGGAGTTTAACGAAGGCTTGTAATCCTTCGGACGGCAGTCCGCGCACTCCCCGAAGATGATCCCGGCTGCGGCATCGAACTTTCCCGCCAGCCGCAACTGAGTCAGCATGCGATCGATGCGGTAGGGCTCCTCGTCAACATCCTCGATAAATAGGATACGACCGCGCGTATCGATCTCGTATGGAGTGCCCATCGTCGTCGAGATCAGCGTCAGATTGCCGCCGATCAGCGGGCCTCTTGCCTTACCGGGCCGGATCGGGCGCAGGGTATGAGCGGGGCGCAGCGCGTTAGCTTCAACCGGGTTTGTCACGGCACCGATCGGCCCGCTCCCGAACAAAGCTTTGCGAAAATGCTCCTGCGTGTAATCTGTGAAATGCGACAGAACCACCGGCCCGTGGAAAGTGACCAACCCCGTCTTCTGATGAATGGCTAGATGCATCGCGGTGATGTCGCTATACCCGAGGAAAATCTTCGGATGCGTGCGGATCAGATCGTAATCGATGCGGTCCAGAAGTTGCGCCGACCCGTAGCCGCCTCGCAGCGCGAAGACAGCTTTCACTTGCGGATCACGGAACATTTCATGCAGATCGTCGATGCGTTCCTGGACCGTTCCGCCGAGATACCCCGACTTCTTCCGAACGTTCCGGCCCCATTTAGCTTTCAGATTGAAGTGCTTCATGGTGCGGTCGGCGGTTGCCAGAGTATCGGGATCGGAGACGTACGTGGAAGGCGTAATCAGCCCTACCGTGTCGCCCTCCTGAAGCGCTGCGGGCCGAATCACGGTGGGTCGATCAGCCGCTTTCAGGGCCGACACCGCCGCCATAGATGCCACGAAAGTTCGTCGATTCACTTCTTCTCTCGAAGGGGGTAAGCGGTATTGTAGCCCTTGGCATCCCACCAAAGAATCTTGTTCAAAGTATCCGACGGAACATCGTCCACATGATGCCAATTCATAGCAGCCGATTGGCGCGCTGCCCACAGCGGACGCCCGCTCAGCGCATTCAGCGGCTTGTTCATTTCATCCAGCGCGACCTTCGGTGTCAGCGTCTGATACCCAGAAATATCCGCATCCCCCGTGAAGATGCTATGCATCGCACGCGCGCTCGTCAGGAAGCGAGTCTTGGATGGGATGTCGAAGATCTCCTGAATGGTGCGCACCATGCTGGTGTGGTTGTAGTGCGTGGAATCCACGGTCGCGCGCCGAACATGGGGTCCGATGGCGAGTGCCACGGTGCGATGCCCATCAACATGGTCGATCCCGTCTTGCGCGTCGTCCTCAACCACGAGGATGAGACTCTTCGCCCAGTAGCTACTCTTGGAAACCGCTTCTACGATGCGGCCGAGCGCCAGATCGTCATCGGCCACCATGGCGCGCGGCGTGGGCGACCCCGGCTTAGTGCCGTTCGTGTGATCGCTATTGAGCGTGATCACCAGCAAGTGCGGCAGCTTTCCATTGGTCCCAAACTCGCCCAGCTCGCGGATCAGTTCGTCTGCGCGAAGCTGGTCCGGAATGCTGGTGGAATCGTTCGGATAGCGCTGGTCCATGAACTTCTCGAGCGCGGGAACGCCGCTGCGCGACCCCACCAGCGTCTGCCAATTGCCTTTCTGGTAAGCCTCCCAATAGCCGCTCCAAGTGAGTTCTTCCTTTTCATCGATGTCGACGGCGCTCTGAGTAGCGGGATTCCAGCGAGCCGGCAGAGAAAATTCTCCATAGATACGAACGTTGAGTGGCTTGGTGGCCGACTGCCAAAACATGCCGACCGGAGAGACCGTCAAAGCGTCGCTCATGTTCCAGGCGTATCCGCGAGGCGAAGCGGCGAAAGCGCGCTCGACATAATCGCTCACAAACGCCTGCATTAGCCATTGATGCCCGTCGAAGCTAATCGCGCCGCCGGTGTGGAAATTATCGAGCGTGACGTATTTCTCGGCCAACGCATGATGATTGGGAGTGATGTCCCGGCCGTACATCGTCAGCTTAGGATCGTTATTGCCCTTGGGCAGATCGCCAAAAAGCTGATCATACGTCCGGTTCTCCTTAATGATGAAGAACACGTGCTCGATTCCGAGCGAAGTCAAATTCGCCACGCCCCCGATGTCCTCGAACTTCGGGCTGTTCGCCGCGATCACCTCGCGAGTGCCTGCCGCGATCTGCGATGGAAGAGGGGACGGAATTTTCAGAAGCGAACCTTCAAACACTTTGGAGTTATAGTTGCCGCCCGGACGCTGAGTGTTCCCGGTCCCTTTGATATTTAGAACGCGCAAGGCCCCGCCCTCGTCCACCGCGATCGCCGAAGGAAACCAGCCGGTTGGGATGACGCCTTCCACTTTCCAATGCTTGCCCGCACGAGCTACCACGGCGATCGAATTGTTTCCGCCGCAAGCGACATAGATGCGCTTTGCGTCTGGAGAGAAGGCAGCCCCATTTGGAATACTGCCGATTGCGCTATCAGGATAAGTTGGGATCTTCAGGTCGGTTCGATCCAGCTTCTGCGCATCCAAGATGGAGATCGAATCCGAATGGCTGTTCGTCACCACGAGCATCGACTGATCGGGGCTCAAGGCGACCGACGATGGTGCCAGCCCTACCGCCACTTCCTTCACTGTGTTCGTCTTCACATCGATCACGCTTACGGTGCCCGTGCTGGTAGATCCCGTTACCGGATCGGTGACCACCGAAGTCCCGCTGCTCGGAGCGACGGTGTCGTTGTCGGATGCGATCCGTCCACCGCGGTTCGACGCGAATACCTTGCCGTATTTACTGGAATAAGCCACGCCGAACGGCGCGATGCCCACAGCAATTTCCCGCACAACCGCCCGTTCCTTAGTATCGACAACCGCCACGGAGTTATTCCGGCTGAAAGCGACGTACGCCAAATCGCCGCTCTGTGAGAAAGCAATTCCGCACGGCAGGGGATGTCCCTTGAGTTCGATGCGCTCGCTTCGGTCGAACTTGCCGGTCTCCGAAAGCAGCGCGATGAGAAGGCTGTCAGGACCGTTGCGGCTTGTTTCGCTTGCCCAGAGTTCGCGGTCGCCCGGTCGAAATGCGAGCCCGGTATAGGAGGTGGATCGAGCGGGAATTTGGGCCATTTCCGCACCGGAAACAGCATCCAGCAAATTGACGCCTCGCGAATTCAAGACTGCAAGCAGATGCTTTCTGGAGTCGAACGCCAGATCCACAGGACGTCCTTTGAAGAGCGATTGTTCTCCCCATGGCCGGAGCAGTTGATTGGTAGGCAACAGATAAAATCCGCCAGCCTGCTTGCCAATCGCCGCAGTGCTGGAGAGTATCGGGAAGAGAGCGGTTTCGCGCGCGATCACCAGGGCTGCGGCGGCTGACAGGAGCAATAGCAACGTTCTTTTCGGCACTGTGGGCATTGTTCATTGTAAACAAGCTGAGGTTACGATTCGTTGAACGCGCTTCCGTTAGGATGGATGCAGCCGCATGCTTCTGCGATGTTCAACATGTATTCTGCCTCTCCTGATCAGTCTTCCGCTATTGGCCCAGCACGCGTCGGAAGCTCTGAAAGAAGCCAATGAGGGGCTTAGCCAAGCGAAGCAGTCGCACTACCAAGAAGCGATCCATGCCTACCAGCGAGCCATTCGTCTTGATCCCGATTTGCCCGGACTGCATCTAAACCTCGGGTTGGCGTATTTCAAACTGGGAAGCTTTCGGGAAGCGATCTCCGCATTCGATACAGAGAACGCGCGCGAGCATTCGGATCGAGTTACAACATTGCTGGGGATGAGCTACTTCGGCCTGGGTAAGTTCAGTGAGGCGGCGGACCGTCTAAGGCCCGTAGCAGCCAATCAGCCCGAAAATGCGGAGCTCTCTTATGTCTTGGCTAAGTGTTACTTGTCTTCCGGGCAGTATCGCGAAGCAATGGAGGTTTTCCAAGGTTTGCTCAAACAGGACCCGAACTCGGCGCCCGTACACATGTTGCTCGGACAAGCACTGGACGCGTACTACCGTACAGACGATGCAGCCTTGGAATTCGAAACCGCAGCCAAGCAATCGCCGTCACTACCAGAAGTGCATTTTGGCCTCGGATACTTATATTGGAAGCTGAAGCGATACGACGATGCGGGACGCGAGTTTCGCAGCGAACTGAAGAATAATGCCAAGCATCCTTTGGCGATGGCCTATCTTGGCGATGTAGAGATGAGGGCCGGACGGAAGGCGGAGGCAGTGGAACTGCTAGCTGGATCAACCCGCCTGGACAACGAACTGGCCATCGCTCATGTTGACCTGGGGATTCTCTATAGCGATGCAAAAAGGTACGAACCGGCGCTGGCCGAGTTGCAGAAAGCGATCCGAATCGAGCCCTCGCGTTTCGACGCTCACTATCGCTTAGCTCGATTGTATCGTGATGTAGGGAAGACAGTAGAAGCCGATAGGGAGTTTGTGATCGTGCGGAAACTACACCAGCAGAAGGCTGAAAAGCCCTTAGTCACAATTAGACCGGAAGCTGCCAAATAGCAGCTTCCGGCCACATTGCGGTTTATTAGAACTTCAGTTTAATACCGAGTTGGAAGACTCGGGGATCCCAAGTAGAGGTGACTTGGCCGAAGTTGCTGGACGAGAAGCCAGTGCTGACATCGTGAAACTGCGTGTGGTTGAATGTGTTGAAAGACTCAACTCGGAACTCGACTGCAGCGCCGCGTTCCGTGAGCGCGAAGTTCTTAAACAACGACACATTCCAGTTATCCCGCCCCGGACCCCGTACCGCACCCTTGGTGAGGTTGCCGAACTGGCCGACTGCGGGAGTAGAGAAGCTTGACTTGTCGAACCACGAGGTTACTGTGTTTGGATAGCTGATGCTGCCTCCCAGATTCGGGCGGTTGGTTGCGTTCGCCAAGCCGTTGCTGCCTTGTGATCCGCCCAGAGTGATATTGAGCGGCAAGCCCGTTTCCATAACTCCGATTCCCGATAGCTCCCATCCGCCGAGAACTGATTTCGTGAGCCGGTTGCTATTGCCCCGAAACACCGGAATCGCATAAATGAAATTGACCAACGCGATATGGGTTCGATCCGCTTGGCTTGGCCCAATATCATAGGCGCGGCTGTAGGGATTGGAGAGGGTATACAGATCGCCTCCAAAACTTGTAGATGGGTCAATGGAGCGGGACAGAGTGTAAGCGAATTGAAGCGTAAGATCCTTCCCGATCCGCGAGTGCAAGTTGACCTGCAGCGAGTTGTAGTGGGAATTCTCCGCGTTTTCGTAAAGCACGATCGAGTGATAGCCCACATACGGCAGCAAACGATTGTAGTTCGAATTATTTGCGATCAGGCCGGCCAGAGCGCTGGGGTTCGGATTGTTGATGTCGCGGGCGTCGCTCTGATGACGATTCTGATTGCCGACGTACGACACCGAGATCACTGACCCAGGCCGGATTTCATGCTGCACGCCAAAGCTAAACTGATAGCTCGCCGGCAGTTTATAATCCGTCTGGGAAATTCCGGTGATGCTGCCCACCGTAATGGGCGCAGTCAGCGTTTGCCCGGTAGCAATGCTGGTGTTCGGGTTCGAAAGGGAAACGCTATTGAAAGTAACGTTCGTGCTGAACGGTTGGTTGGGGCCGGCGTTGTACACATCATTGCCTTGAATGCGTTCGTACATGATTCCGAAGCCGCCGCGAAGAACCGTTTTCCCTTGACCGGTGAGATCGTAGGCGAAACCGAGGCGCGGGGCAAAGGCGGCCCAATGGTTATTCACTAGACCTTTGGGGATCCCGTTCTTGCCATCGACCCCGATGCCATTCAGATAAAATTGAACGCCGGCGAGAATCGGATTCGGGCTGACTCCCAGTCCCGGACTGTTCGGGCTGATTGCGTTCGGCGATAAGAGGACCGCCGCTTTGGACGGATCGTAAAGGTTGGGGTAGAAGTTAGACATGCGACCGTTTGCCTCGTAAGTATGAGGCACTCCATCCCAGCGCAGGCCGAGGTTCAGAGTAAGCCGCGAGTTGACCTTCCAGTTGTCCTGCGCGTAGGCCGCCCACGACACGTTATTCCAGTGGCCGTTGTCCTGAACGGCGAGTTCGGAGTAGGAGTTGCCGTAGCCCAGCAGGAAATCGGCGAAGTCGTTTCCGGTGTAGTTGCCGTTGAAGTTGAAGGCTCCCTGCGTATTGCCGAACAGGTCTTGAATCTTTTTGTAGATCGCCCAGCTTGCGCCCAATTTAAGCTGATGGCTTCCCTTGGTCCAGGAAACGTCGTCGCGAATTTGATAGTCGTCTGCCTTGTTGTTCCAGGGCCAACTGCCGATGTCGTAATTCGTGCCGGTCGATCCGGCGAGGTTGATGCTTGGAATTCGGGTCAGGTTGTTGCCGGCGAATAACTCGGGAACGTTGAAGCCGCTCGGGCGAGCCAGCGTGCCGTTGGGCAGAATGCTGATGCGGTTGCCATTGTAATTGAAAGCGGTTTCGTTGAGCAGCGTCGGGCTGATCGAGTACGTAGCGTGAACTACGCCGCTGAACGAGGGGTTGCCGAATACGTCGCCTACCGTGGGAACGTTGTCGCCAGTCCATTGCGATGTGCCAAAGCTCTGGCTGATCTGTTCGGAAACCCAGTGGCCGAAAATCCAAAACTTGTCCGAGAAGTGGTGATCGATGCGGAACATCTCCTCGCGAACACTGGTGGGAAGCTTGTTTCCGCCGACGAACTGCGCGCCGTTGTTTGGTGACGGGAAAATTCCCGCCTTGAGCAGCGCCTGCGCATTAGGATCTAGCAGTGTGGAAGGAATCCGGTTGCTGGGGAACGGCTGGCCAGGCACTAGCCCAAGGCCTGTGAACCTGGCGAGCTGGCCTGCTGAAAGCTTATCTGACGTGGGCACGTTGATTGTGGAGTTGAACTGGCCGCCATAGGTGCTGGGCAACGGGACGGTCTGGTTCACCAATCCGCCGTTGACGAGTTTGCGCCATTCCATGTTGTAAAAAAAGAAGGTCTTGTCGCGGCCCTTGTTGTACAGCTTCGGAATCGCCACTGGTCCGCCAATGTTAAACCCATACGTGTTGAAGCGGAGTTCGGGAGCATTCTTGCCCGCGGCATTGGTGAAATAGTTGCCTGCGTCTAGAGCGTCATTCCTCACGAACTCCCACGCGCCTCCGTGGAAGTCTTTCTCCCCGGATTTAAACACCATGGTCATAGTGGCGCCGGAAGCAAGTCCGTATTCGGCGCTGTAATTCGAAGACAGGACGCGGAACTCTGCGATTGCGTCAATCGAGGGCTGAATGCTGATGCCGCCCGCACCGCCGCGGTCGTCATTCTCTCCACCATCGATCAGCCAAATGTTGTGGTTCTGCCGCAGGCCGTTGAAGCTTACGCTGGCATCCCCTCCGACCGGGGTCGGGGTTTGAAAGTCGGACATGTTGCTGGAAGCTCCCGCAGTCAGAGTGGCGAGCGAGTACACGCTGCGTCCATTGGTGGCAAGCTGGGATACTTGCTGGCCCGTAATGACGTCGCTCACTTCTCCGGACTCCGACTGAACCGCGACCACCTTCGCTTCCACGTTGACGCTCTCCGTCGTGCTGCCGACCTCCAGCCTCAAGTCGATGCGGGTACGGTCGCCGACGCTGATGTTAACGTCTTTCTGCTCGGAAACCTTAAATCCTGGCGCTTCGGCCCGAAGCGTGTAGCGCCCAATCTGAAGGTCAGCAGCGACGTACTGGCC
This sequence comes from Bryobacterales bacterium, assembly GCA_038225555.1. Taxonomy (GTDB): domain Bacteria; phylum Acidobacteriota; class Terriglobia; order Bryobacterales; family Bryobacteraceae; genus JANXQZ01. The sequence goes on along the minus strand of JBBRRB010000063.1, from coordinate 522 downwards.
GGCATCGGATGTCTTAAGGTGACGAACTTGGCCTGTTTGAGTATTGGTGATTGTAATTGCCACGTTGGGAACGGCGGCCGTGGACGCATCCGTAATGGTTCCAACGATGGTGGCTTCCTGGGCGGAGGCACAAAAGGTAGCAGCGAGAAAAACACAAAGTCCGAGCAGTCTACGTTGACTGGACTTTTTCATCTTGGTCTCCTTAAGATCTCACTTGGATCATTCACCTCCCGTCTACAAGGTTTAATTAGAGCAGGGGGTACGCGCGCTGACTAGACTGTACACTTGGTCGAGTAAGTTTTGAAAACTCAAACGGTCTGGTTGGCCGAATTAGGAGGATTGTATACTCTATTCACCGCCATGTCAATCAAGAATGTCTGACCTGTCAACGCCAAGTAGAAATGTCCTAGTCTCTGCCAAGTAGAAATGTCCTGTTTTGAGGGGCAGTTGGAGAGGCGGGAGTTAGACTGAAGTTGATTCCTCGGGAGGTCGTGCTCTTGAGGAAGATTCAAGGCCGATGCG
>JBBRRB010000062.1:0-33123 GCA_038225555.1 Bryobacterales bacterium | reverse complement strand
CTTGGCGGGGACGACGGGGCTCGAACCCGCGACCTCCGACGTGACAGGCCGGCGCTCTAACCAACTGAGCTACGTCCCCGAAATTGCTCAAACGTCGGGCAATTTCAATTTAACACATCAGAAGCGCTTTTGCTTTTCTCGTCTACAGGTAAAATCGAAAGATCTTGACTCCAGCAGCCGAACTTCCCCGCCGACTAGGGCTCCTCGATTCCATTTCCATCGTCATCGGAATCGTGATTGGAGGGGGTATTTTTGTTGTCCCCAATCTTGTGGCCCGAAGTCTTCCATCCACGGGTTGGATTCTCCTGTGCTGGTCTTTCGCGGGCTTAGTGTCGTTTTTCGGAGCCCTGGCGTGCGCGGAACTGGGTGCGGCGCTGCCGATCACCGGAGGCCAGTACGTTTTTATTCGCGAAGCATATGGACGCTTCGCCGCCTTCCTCTGCGGCTGGACCACTTTTCTGGTGGCTCGCACCGCTCAAGTGGCGTGGCTCGCAGTCACGCTCACCCTCTACGTGTCTTACTTCCTACCCATGAGTCCGATCGGTGGAAAGTTGCTCGCGCTGGCTGCCATTGCATTGTTCGCCGCAATTAATTACGTAGGAGTTGAGGCCGGCGCGCTGACACAAAAGATCTTCATGTTCGCAAAACTGGCAGGACTGATCATCATTATCGGCAGCGCCTTTCTGGCGCACCCGCACGTCCCCGTACCGCAGACCGCTCACCCGCCCGTCTCTCTTTCGCTTTTCGGAGTCGCGATGATCGCCTGTTTGCTCGGCTATGACGGATGGGTTCAAGTCAGCTTCGTAGCGGGAGAAATCAAACGTCCTCAGCGCAACATTTTGCTGGCTTTGGCGATTGGGCTCGCCGTCACGATCGGAGTTTATTTGTTGGCCAATGCGGCTTACCTGCGCGTGCTCACGATTCCCGAGATTGCCGCCAGTGCCCATGTTGGAGCCACGGCGGCCGAGCGCGCCATGGGCCCGGTCGGCGGGACGTTGGTCTCCATCATCATCATGTTATCGATTATCGGGACGCTGAACGGATGTTTCCTCACCAGCCCTCGCATCTACTTTGCTCAAGCCCGCGACGGGCTGTTCTTTCGAAAGTTCGGCGAAGTTCACCCCAGGTTTAAGACTCCGGCTTTTGCGATTGTGGCCCAGGCGCTTTGGTCCGCGGCGCTGGTCCTGACAGGATCCTACGACACGCTAGTCGACTATGCCATGTTCGCTACCTGGCTCTTTTACGGATTAATGGTCGCGGGTGTCATCGTGCTTCGCCGAAGCCAGCCTGCACTGGTGCGACCGTATCGGATGTGGGGTTATCCGCTAACCGCGATTCTCTTCCTAGCAGTCACGCTATGGTTTCTCGTGAATACGATCGTGACAAGACCCGTGCCTGCTTTAGCTGGACTCGCACTCATTGCAGCAGGCATTCCCGTCTATTTTGTCTGGCACAAGAAGAAGGGGACTATTGAGAGGGAGCAGCCTTCCCCGGCGTCACGGTAAAAACCGCGAAACGCGGCAAGCCCCCAGTGGGAACGAGCATCAGCCGAAAATTCGATTCGGATGTGACGATAAATGGCAATCGGGGGATCGTATACTCCTGGCCAGCCAAGACATCCACCGCAGGTTCGAGTAGCGTCCAAGTGCCCGCGGCACCCCGCTGAAGCAAGCTCATAACTCCTGCAGCATCGGGTCGTACGCGAATACGGATCGCATCTCCCGCCTGAATCACATCCGAAGGCGCTACCACGACGAATGCCAGAGGCAGCGTCGTGCTTGACCGCAAGCTCATAGCCATCGGCGCTGCGGGGCTCGCAACAATCTGCTCAGTTGGCTCCGGAGCGCGGTCGGCCGCCACTACTCCAGGCTGAGGCACATTCGCCTTCTGTTTCTTGGCTCGGGGTCTTTGCTTGCTCGCGATGGATTCCTCGGGAGCGCTCTGAAGACTCGCGTTCGGAGCCATCGGCGGTATGGACACTGAGGCGATTTCGCGCTTTTCCGGACGGAGCAGCACAATCGCCAGAACGCAGGAGGCTGCCAACCCGACTGCCCATCCCCAGACCCACGGCCGAGCGAACCACCTCGCACCCAATTTCTCAGGCACGGGAAGCCGGAGCGCCCGTTCTACCGCCGTCCGCGATTCGCCATCCGCTAGCAGATCCCGCAAGGCTTCTTCGTCCTGCAGAGCGTCGAAGACCTGCTGATCTTCCAGCGCCGCTTCAAATAGGACGCGGCGCTCGGATTCAGTCAGGCTGCCTGTCGCGTAACCACCCAATAGCCGCTCGGTTTCTTCGCTCCTCATCGCGGGCCCTCCCAGGTTCCGCCCATGCGATCCAGCAACTGCTTGCGACAGCGGAAATCCCACGCGTATACGGTATTGATCGAAGCGGCACCGAGAATCTCTTGAATCTCGCCGAAATTTCTGCCCTCCAGCTTGAGCGCAAACATTCGTCGACAGCGCTCCCCGAGTTTCGCGATTGCGGCAGTTAGTCGCTCTCTCATTTGTTTGCGCTCAGCCGAAGCAAGCGGACTTGCGCCGGACTCGGCGAGAGGCAGGTCGTCCACCGCCTCCTGCGTGTACTCGCCCCGGCGCACGGCTTTCCGCTTCGCCGCCATGATCTTGAATCGAACGATCTGCAGTGCCAGTGGAAGAAGGTCCTCGATACGATCCAAGTCTGGATATTTTTGATGGAGCACAATGAGTGTTTCCTGCGCCAAGTCCTCCGCTGAGTCCCTTTGCATACGAGATGCCGCGAACCCCACGATCCTTTCGCGCAGCTTACGCAGCAGTTCCTCGCTAGTCAAAGAAATATTCCAAATTGTGCAGAAAAGTCTTGCATTCCGTAATTCCATATATTAGTATTGGAATTAAGCCGGGGAGGCAACTCCCACCAAAGCGAGACTAACCTCATATAAAGACCCCTGAAGCATCCTCCCCGGCGCCCGCAAGGGTCTTCTCTTGCTTGGATGATTCTGGAATAATCGCCCGTTCTGCCTCTTCTCAACGATATAATGAGGCGTTTGCACAATATTACCATCTTAGGCTCAACAGGATCCATTGGAGTGTCCACTCTGGATGTGATCGGCAGAGATCTGGACCGGTATCGCGTGTTCGCTCTTGTTGCAGGCCAGAACGTTGATCTCCTGGCCCGCCAAATCGTTCAGTTTCGTCCCAAGATTGCAGTGATCGCATCGGCGGAAGATCTCCCGAATCTCATAGACAGGCTCGAGTCCTTGGGTTTTCCCAAAGCAGATTGGCCGGAATTGCTCGCAGGTGCGGAAGCAACCGTCTTGGCCGCAACTGAACCCGAAGTGGATTTCGTAATGTCGGCAATTGTTGGAGTCGCGGGGCTGGAGGCCACGTACGAGGCAATCCGGTTGGGCAAGAGGATTGGCTTGGCGAATAAAGAAGTGCTGGTTGCCGCCGGCAAGCTGGTAATGGAAGCGGCTCACGTGTCAGGGACAGAACTTCTTCCCGTAGATAGCGAACACAATGGAATGCACCAAGCTCTCAGGTGCGGGAGACGCTCCGAGGTGACCCGGCTCATTTTGACTGCTTCGGGAGGGCCGTTTCGCGAGACAGCAACCTCAGCGCTAACATCCGTGACGCCCGCACAAGCTTTAAAGCATCCAACCTGGAAAATGGGTCAGCGCATCACAATCGACTCAGCAACCATGATGAATAAGGGATTCGAAGTCATTGAGGCTTGCTGGCTTTTCGATTTCGGCCCTGACCAAGTGGACGTCGTAATTCACCCGCAATCGTCCGTACACGCAATGGTGGAGTATTCAGACGGCAGTGTGATTGCTCAGCTTTCGGCAACGGACATGCGTATGCCGATCCAGTATGCGTTAACTTACCCTGATCGGGAAGAGGCGCCGGTGCCTCGAATGGATTGGAGCGAGTCGCGCACCTGGAATTTCTACCCGCCTGATCTGCGAAAGTTCCGGGCTCTGGCCTTGGCTTATGAGGCTCAGCGGACCGGCGGTTCCGCAACTTGCACGCTGAACGCGGCTGACGAGATCGCCGTCGAAGCGTTTCTTCGTGGTCGCATTTCCTTTCCGGCCATCGCCGAGGTTGTCGAGGACACGCTCGCGAGAGTGTCATGCCGGACTCCAAAATCCATTGCTGATGTCCTGGAGGTTGATCGGGAATCGCGTCTGGCGGCTTCTCAGATCGTGTCTAAACGGGCGCAATCGGCGGCTGACGTGCTGCGCACAAGCGTTCCTGTATCATAAAAGGGCCTATGGTTTTCCTTCAAAATGCGTGGTGGCTTCTCGTTCTCATCGGGGTGATGATCCTGATCCACGAGCTCGGACATTACTGGGCCGCCAGGCTCTTCGACGTTCGGGTGGAAACTTTCAGCTTCGGGTTCGGGCCGCGCCTGTTCGGCTTCCGCAGAGGCGAAACCGACTTCCGCTTCTCCCTGATTCTGTTTGGCGGGTACGTGAAGATGGCAGGCGAAATGGTAGGGGAAGAGACCTCTGCGGATCCACGTGGACTTATGGCTAAGCCGCGATGGCAGCGCGTGATCATCGCGTTCGCCGGGCCGTTCATGAATATCCTGCTCGCGGTCGCGGTTTTGACCGGCCTGTTCATGATTCGGTTTCCGAAACTTCCCAACAATCCTTCGCCTATGATCGGTTACATTATCGCGGACAGCGCCGCTGCCAAGGCCGGGCTAAAAGAAGGCGATCGCATCGTTCAGATTGAAAATACCGCTGACCCCACGTGGGAAGACATCCTGGTGAAAGAGGCGGCCAGCGCTCAGCATCCGTTGACCGTTTGGATTGAACGCGCTGGTCAGCGGCAGCGCTTCACGGTCACGCCGATCCTAGAGCCTAAGGAAGGCACTGGTTTTGTCGGTTGGGAGCCGATGACGGAAGTGCAGATTGCCGATGTCGTTCCTGGGATGGGTGCCGCAAACATTGGGCTGCAACCTGGCGATGTTTTGAAGAGCGTGAACGGTCGACCGATCCGCTCCACACCAACGCTGCTGGATGTATTTACAGCGAACGGCGGCAAAGCTGTGGATTTGGAATACGCCCGAAACGGCCAGCCTCATAAAGTTACAGTTCAACCGAGCGAATCGAATGTGGACGGCACCAAGCGTTGGATGATTGGCGTCCAACTGAAACCCGGTTTGGTGTACACGAAGCTTCCGTTCCCTGAGGCGTTAAAAGAATCGCTCCGGCAGAACACGAAGATGGCGACGATGATTTACCAGGTGCTGCATGGAATTATCGAGCGCCGCATGTCGCCCAAATCGCTGCAAGGTCCCATTGGAATTGCGAGGGCGGCGGGAGCTTCGGCACGCGAGGGGGTCACTGCCTTCTTATTATTGATGGCGATGGTGAGCCTCAACCTGGCGGTATTCAACCTGCTGCCCATCCCGATCCTGGACGGAGGCGTCATCCTGATGCTGTTCGTTGAAATGCTGATGCGCCGGGATCTGAGCATGAGAGTGAAAGAAGCCGTGTTTAAACTTGGCTTCGTGTTTCTCATGGCCGTGGTTGCCTTCGTGCTTTACAACGATATCTCCAAGCTAGCTGGTTGAAGTATCCGCCAAAGCTGCTCGCATCTGCTCGCGAGTCTTTGCGATCACAGCTAGAAACAACTTGGCGCGTTTCTCGAAAATATCGAAGTTCCCCGCCCTGATGTTGGCAGCGTCTATCAGCTCGGCGCCTACCCCCACGGCGCAAGCTCCAGCCTGCAGAAAATCCGGAACGGTTTCCAGATTGACCCCGCCCGTCGGCACCATCTCAATATGCGGGAACGGAGCTCGCAGCGCCTTGATATACTTCGCCCCGCCCACGGCCCCGCAAGGAAAGACCTTCACTGCGTCGGCGCCCGCTTCCCAAGCTGTTAACACTTCCGTCGGTGTCAGACCGCCAGGCATGATGACCTTGGAGTAGCGTTTCACCATCTCGATGGTGGAGAGCTTCAAACTTGGCGTGACGAAAAACTCGGCACCCGCCAGCATGCAGGCGCGCGCGGTTTCAGGATCCAGAACAGTCCCCGCGCCCAGCACCATCTTGTCGCCGAATTCATCGGCCACCTTCTCAAGAGCGTGGATGGCGCCCGGCACCGTCATGGTGATCTCAGCGGCCCGAATACCGCCCCGATAAATGGCCTGTATCGCCTTCACTGCGCCGTCGGCACTCTCGGTCCGAACTACCGGAACCATGCCGATCTCAATAATTGAGGAAAGAATCTCGCTGTGTTTCATTGCTGCTACCAGTCCACCACGCTTCCATCCTCGGAGTCGTAAGCTTCCTGGTTTTTCCAGTCGTGCCCAATCTTGTCCGCCATGGCGTGTTCGTCGAGTTCGATGCCGAGTCCGGGTCCCGTAGGGAGGTTCAAATAGCCTTCGTGAACGGTGAACGGCTGCTTGAGGTAGCCCTCGCCTAAGCTCACCTGTTCCTGACAAAGAAAATTCGGAATGGATGCCGATAACTGTACTCCCGCAGCCAGTGAAATTGGACCCAGGGGATTGTGCGGCGCGATCGATGCGTAATAAGCTTCAGCCATGCCCGCGATCAACCGTACTTCGGTGATGCCGCCCGCGTGGCAGAGATCCGGCTGCAAAACTACCGCCGCCTTCTTCTCCAGCACTTCTCGAAAGCCCCACTTCGTGAACACGCGCTCCCCGGTCGCGATGGGAAGATAGGTGCCCCGGGCAATCTCGGCCATTACATCGTGGTTCTGCGCCTGACAGGGTTCCTCGACGAACATAGGCTGATATGGCTCCAGCGCTTTGATGAGGAGCTTGGCGGTGGCGGGGCTGATCGCACCGTGAAAATCGATCGCGATATCCACGTCATTGCCCATCGCTTTGCGCAGCTCGGCAAACTTCTCGGCAGCATACTGCACCGCGGCTGGCGTCTCGATATAGCGAGCCGGCCGCCTCTTCGCAGGACCTGTCTTGAAAGCCGTGAAGCCTTGCGCCTGCTTCTCTTTCATTTGTTCAGGCGTGCCCGCATGGGCGTAGACGCGCACCTTATTGCGAGTGGGACCACCCAGTAGTTCATACACTGGAACGCCAAGCGCTTTGCCCTTGATATCCCAAAGCGCCTGGTCGATACCGCTGAGCGCGCTCGTTAGGATGGGGCCGCCCCGGTAAAAAGCGTGGCGGTAAATCGCCTGCCAATGATGGACGACGGCTCGCGGATCTTTCCCCACCAAGTAAGGCTCGATCTCTTTCACCGCTTCGGCGCAAGTCAGGGCTCGACCTTCCGTAATCGGCTCGCCCAGGCCGACGATCCCCGCGTCTGTATGAATCTTCAAGAACAGCCAGCGCGGCTTCACCAGGAACGTTTCCAGCTTGGTGATCTTGATCTTGTCCTTGGGCCTGATGGGCGCGTCTGGATTTTTCTGAGCCACCGCGTCGGCGGTGCCCATCACCGCGAATGCGCTCGTGATGGCAGAACGTCGAGTCAATTGAGACATACCGTCTAAGAGACTATCAGATCACTTGACGGAAGTATCTACCCTCTTCAGGATCATCCCGGTATCGGTCGCAACCCACACATGCTTAGCATCGGCCGCCGCCAATATCGGTTTCATCGCGACAGCTCGATAATCTGATTTCTCATCCAACCATGTGGTCAGACTGGTGCTCGCCATCATCTTCAGCTTGCCAGGAATTGGAACATCGTTCGATTTTCCAAGCAGTTCCACCGCCGCGGTAATCACCTCGCCGCTCGACAAGATCACGAAGTCGCGAGCCACGCGCCCGGTCTGATGAAGCAGAGGGGTTGTATCGCGGCTCTTGAGTCCAATCGAGAAAATCTCGGACGGTACTTGGCTCGCGCCCACAAATTCCACAAGGGCCAGCACAGCAGTGTCGTTTTGGAACCGAAGGCGAGTGAGACGTCCTTGAACTTTGGCCTCTGCGGCTGACCAGGTTTGACCCCCGTCTACGGTCTCCACCAGGATCGCCGAGATCGGCAGCTTCGGTCGGCGCGATGCGTCCATCTCCAGCCATTCCATCTGTTGAACGCCCTGCATCGGATTCCAGGAACCGGAGATCATGCCGCGTTTGGGCCCGATGAATGTAATGCCATCGAACACCACATCTTTGGCCTCCATCGGACGGGGATCGGCTACCTCGCGCTTGGCCCAGTCCTTGCCGCCATCCTTGGTTTCATAGATAGACTTTCCCTCGCCTACCGCGAAGCCATGCACGCCATCCAGGAACCAGACGCGTTCCACACCCTTGAGCGAATTCAGCTTCTTCCAACTCTCTCCCGTGTCCAGAGTTTGGTAAATACCCTTGTCCGTGGTCATCCATCCCGTGGACCCGTCCAGAAAAAAAAGAGAATACGGGAGATCCTTTACTTCGGTGTAGGACCAATGCTCGCCGCCATCGGAGGTGATCACCAGCGTTCCCTTTGGCTTGGCTTTCCCTTGCTCCGAGAGAATTGCAGCCGCGAGGCAGTTACTCGCGGACGGACACTGCAGATCGCGAATTTCGAGGCTGGACTTGTCCTTATCGTGAAAGAACTGAAGCTTCCAGCGGCTTTCGGCGTGTGCCGAGCAGGCGAGCGCCAACAAGAGAGCGAACAGATAAAGGTCAGTTTTCACTGGAGCGTGGTGACAACGCCGCCAGAGCGAATTCTCCGCTCAGGGAAGTCTTATTCTCGGATCGCGACAACAGCACCAGGGATCCAAGTTGCTCGCCGATGGTGGTCAGCATTTCCATTTCGATACCCGTGTGGGCATGGGGATCGCGATGCTGCACGTTGATGACACCTTCCATCCTGCGGCGTGAAATAACGGGGGCCGATAAGAATGCTTCATAGGTGTCTTCTGGGAGATCGCTAAAGAATTTAAAGCGGGGATCGTTGTACGCTTCTCGCGAAATTGCCAGCAGGCGGCGTTCGCGGGCAACCCATCCGGTCAGACCTTCGTTCAGCGCCAGCTTGACTTTGCCGAGAATGGTTGGATGCGGCGCGTTGGAGGCGCGCAAGATGAGTTCGCTGCCGTCCAGCAGATACACGAAACAGGAATCGCACTCCATAAATTCAACCACCATGGAGACCACGTTCTGAAGCACGTCTGGCAGCGCCACTTCGCGCACCGTGTAACGGCTGATTCGCTGCAGCAAGCGCAATTGCTGGTCGGCGCGCGCAAGCCGCTGCTCGAGCTCTTTTACTCTGGACACGATTTTTATTATGGCACGCATTCTTAATCATTTTTCATGTGGGGAGCGCGGCACGGTATGAAATTGGGTGTGCCCTGTGGTATAACACATTTGCACACCATGAAGACCGCCATCTCCTTGGAAGATCACCTCATGCTAGAGGCAGATCGCGCCGCCCGTGAACTCGGCGTGAGTCGGAGTCGCTTAGTTTCGCTTGCGCTGAAAGAGTATCTTAGGAACCGCGAAAACGACCGAATCGTGGAACAGTTGAACACCGTTTACGCCGATCTCGATTCCCGTGAAAAGCGCGTTCTCCCTCAGATCAAAGCGAAATTCAGGCAGACGAGCACGGAGAGCTGGTGAACGGCGTTCGCCAAGGCGAAGTGTACTGGGTTGACTTCGGACCCGCTTCGGGCTCGGCTCCCGCTGATCGTCATCCGTGCGTTGTTGTGCAGAGCGACCTGTTTAATCGGAGTCGAATTGCTACCACGGCAATCTGTCTCGTCACGTCAAATCTAGGCCGAGCCGCCGCCCCTGGGAACGTCGCCTTGCAGGCAGGCGACGCGAATCTTTCGAAAGCCAGTGTGGTGAACATCTCGCAGGTTCTGACCCTAGATAAGTCTGAGCTGGTGGATCGGGTCGGGAAACTCACGACAGACAGAGTGGAAGCCATCAAGCAAGGATTGCATTTGCTGTTTGAGCGCGTGTAAGCGCCCGCCATCAGCTCTTGTCAGGGGGGAGCTGCGCCATGCAGCATTTCCAGCTCTGTCGCATTTCAGCGATTCTCATCGCAATTCTTTGTATCGCCGGTAGTCCGCAAACGCGTTCTGGACCAGCCTGAGCTATTTTTCAAGACGCAGCGGCAGGCCGAGCCGAAGCCTTGTCTCGGTGCGGGTGGCGAGTTGTTGCAGGACCTGGAGATGGTGGCAGGGATCGTGAACCCCGCTCAGCGGAGATTAGCGGGTGCCCTAGCCGCGGAGTCGAGCGGTTGAGCAACACCCGGGCGAGGAACTGCAACATGACACCTCTCCCCACGAGCTCGAACTGGGCGCTTCGACCGCAAGGTGTTCCTCACCGATGCGTTGCGTTTTATGGGTGGCACCACAAGTCGCGTGATGATCGACAACACGCATGTGGTGGTGCTGCGTGGAAGTGGACGCGACATGGTGCCGGTGCCGGAGATGGCTGCCTTCGGGGAGCGGTTCGGTTTCCATTTCTTGGCATCCATGCTGCAGAACTGGCATTAGATCCGCAGATTCTATCCAAATGGCGTGAACTTCTCGATGCCGCGCTCAGTTCCGATCGGAGTATCTCTCGACTTCGTCTCGCTTTCCCCGGAAGAGGACGACGAGAATCGAATCTCTTTCGTGCCTATAATCACTTAGCCAAGCTCTGAAAGCAATCCGCGAAGCGGGCAAGTGAATCAAACGTGAAACCAAACAACCCGGCGAAACGAGCTGAAGTGCTGCCCCTGGCGCTGGGTACAGTCTCCTTCGCCGTCTGCTTTGCGGCTTGGGGATTAATCGCCGCGTTTGCCCCACGATTCCGCGATGCTTTTCACCTCTCCGCCACGCAGGCGGCCTTGATGGTGGCGGTGCCCGTGTTGTTGGGATCGCTTGCGCGGCTCCCCGTCGGAATGCTGGCGGACCGCTTTGGGGGGCGGCTTGTCTTCTCGCTCCTCATGATAGTCTGCGCAATACCCGCGTTCATGACGCCCATGGCGCAAACGTACCAGCAATTACTGCTGGGTGGTTTCTTTCTTGGGCTGGCGGGTTCCTCTTTTGCTGTTGGAGTAGGATTTGTCTCGCGCTGGTTCAGCGCGGAGAAACAAGGCAGCGCATTAGGCGTTTACGGCCTAGGAAATATTGGCCAATCTGCGGCGGTCTTTCTCGGGCCGCTTCTGGCCGTCTCGTTTGGATGGCAAAACATTTTCCGCGGTGTGGCCGTGGTGCTCCTGGTATGGGCGGTTCTGTTTTGGATATTCGCACGGAACGCGCCGGTTACTATCCGTCCGAAATCCATCGGCGAAATGGTCGGTTTGCTTGCGCGAGAACGCCTCTCGTGGGCGCTGTCGGCATTCTATTTCCTGACATTCGGCGGTTTCGTCGCCTTCTCCATCTACCTGCCAAGCCTCTTGAGGGATCAGTTCCATCTCCAGCCCGCAGACGCCGGGTTTCGAACTGCGGGATTTGTTGTATTGGCGACTCTATTACGCCCGGTCGGGGGATGGCTCTCTGACCGCATCGGTGGCGCTCGAGTGCTGTCAGCCGTCTTCTCCATCGTCATTCCATTTGCACTTCTGCTCGCGTGGCCTTCGATGCTGCCTTTCACAATCGGAGCGTTAGGATGCGCGGTCATGATGGGATTGGGCAATGGCGCTGTTTTCAAGCTGGTACCGCAATACTTCCCGCGCGAAACAGGCACCGTGACAGGACTGGTGGGAGCAATGGGGGGACTTGGGGGCTTCTTTCCACCCCTCCTGCTCGGCGTATTCCGTGACCGCATGGGGGCGGTGTGGCCAGGTTATATCTTGCTCGCACTCGTATCGCTAATGCTGTGGCTGCTGAACGCACGCGTGTTCATTCCCCGTCAGGATGCATTGGATCTGTCCCTTCCTGCCCATCTGACCCGAGCAGCCGACCGCGTCCGAGCGGCCGCATGGGCGACTCTGTTCACGCTTATTCTGATTGCAGCGATTGTCGTGGGGTCACGCAATCTGGAGAATTTCGATCCCGCCCTAGTGATCTACACGTTTGCCATCATCTTTGCCACGTGGGGCATTGTTTATCACTACAATGTCTGGCTCGATAAGCCACCCACGCGTATGTATTGGCGCCGGGGATGGGAATTATTTCGCAGCCGGGGAGTTTTACGGACCACTCTTACGCTCGCAGGCCTGACCGGGCGGAACATCGTCGCACAAACCTTCATCGCGAAACGGTCCCTCCTCCGCTGGTGGATGCACCAGTGCCTCTTCTGGGGGTGCATTCTGGCCGCAGCCATCACGTTTCCCCTGGTTTTCGGCTGGATCGCGTTTCGATCCTCGCCAACCGATCAGTCGATATATGTGACATACCTTTTCGGATTCCCGGCCGGCAGTTTCCCGCTCCACACGGTTGTGGCGTCATTGCTCTTTCACGGGCTCGATATTGCAGCAGTCCTCGTGATCGCCGGCGTTGTCCTTTCGCTCTGGAGGCGTCTCCGCGACAAAGGCGCGCAGACACTTCAGAGTTTCGCGATGGATTTCTTCCCCGTCATACTACTGTTCGCCATCTCCGTGACGGGGATCGCGCTAACGGTTTCGCAGGAGTGGCTACGCGGCACAGCTTATAGTTTTCTTGCGATAATTCACGCCATCACCGTTATTGCGGCACTCCTGTTTTTGCCGTTTGGGAAATTTTTCCATATTTTCCAACGGCCTGCGCAGTTGGGCGTGAAGCTCTACCAGTTGACCGGCGCCGAAGGGCCTGGCGCGATTTGTCTGATGTGCAAGCAGCGCTTCGCATCCGCGATGCACGTGCGGGATCTTAAGACGGTTCTTCCGCAAGTGGGCTTCGACTACAGAATCCCCGGAACAGCCTTTGCGTGGCAGGATCTCTGTCCACCCTGCAAACGGAAAACGCTTTCGTTGTCCCAGCTTAGATTGAAATCCGCCGCACCAGAGGCTGCCAGTGGCTAAACCTCCCGAAACGCTCGAACGGCTTCACGACCGCTACGGACCGCATCTCAACTACACACCCGACGGCGGGTGGAGCAAAGAGGCGAGAACGCAGCCTGATCGACTGGTCAAGACCCATTGCTGCTTCTGTGGACAACAATGCGGCATCCAACTCAAGGTACGAGGGAATCACGTTGTTGGCTTCGAGCCTTGGGAGGACTTTCCATTCAATCGCGGGATGCTCTGTCCAAAGGGCGTCAAGCGCTACCTTCAATCGAACCACCAGGATCGCTTACTCGATCCTTTACTCCGAACCGACTCCGGCTTTGTGAAGGCGACCTGGGATGACGCCATGGCGCTCACCGCGCGGCGCCTGCGGGAGGTCCAGGAACGTTATGGAAAGGACTCCGTAGCAGTGTACGGGGGAGCATCGCTTACGACCGAGAAATCGTACTTACTCGGGAAGTTCGCGCGTGTCGGGCTCGGCACCAGACACATCGATTACAACGGGCGACTCTGCATGGTTTCAGCCGGCGTCGCTTACAAACTGGCATTCGACGTGGATCGAAGTCCCATCCCCTGGTCTGAAATTCCAAAGGCACAGGTGATTTTCACAATCGGCGCAAACGTGGGCGAATGCGCGCCGATTACCACAGACTACATCTGGCGCTGCCGCGACAACGGCGGCAAGTTGATCGTCGCCGACCCACGCATGACGCCAATCTCGCGCAACGCGGATCTCTTTCTGCCCTTGCGTCCCGGCACTGATCTCGCTCTTCTGAGCGGCATGCTGCATATCGTTCTGCGTGACAATCTGCAGGACGACGCATTCATCGAACAGCATACCAGCGGTTTCGGGGCCGTCAAGGCATCGGTAGCGCGATTCGATCCGCGTACTGCGGCGGAGATGACCGGCGTTCCTCCGGAAGCGATCGAGAAAGCCGCACACATGTTCGCGAAGGCCGACCGTGCCATCGCAATGCATGCGCGCGGATTGGAACATCAGTCGAAGGGAGTGGAGAACTGCTCCGCGCTGATCAATCTTACGCTCGCCACCGGCCACTTCGGACGTGAGGGGTGCGGCTGCACTATGATCACCGGCCAAGGCAATGGCCAAGGAGGACGCGAGCATGGACAAAAATGCGACCAGTTACCAGGCCAACGGTCCTTGCTCGACCCAAAGGCGCGTGAACACGTCGCTGGCGTCTGGGGGATCTCGCCCGACGACTTGCCGCAGCCTGGTTATTCGGCGCAGGAGATCATGAATGCGATTCACGCAGGAGAGATCAAGGCACTGTTCTCGATCTGTTTCAACCCTGCAGTATCTCTTCCTAATGCGGATTTTACGCGGGAAGCACTTGAGAAGCTGGAATTTTTCGGAGTATGCGACTTCTTTCTGTCGGAAACCGCGCGATATGCAGACGTAGTGCTCGCCGGCAGTCTTCAGGAGGAAGAGGAAGGCGTTACCTGCAGCGCCGAGGGTCGGGTCATTCACATTCAACGTGCAGTGGACCCACCCGCGAACGCCCGCCGCGACTCGGAAATCATCTGCGATTTGGCGCGTCGCCTCGGGAAGGGCAAGTTCTTCCCGTTTGAAACTCCTCGGGAAATCTTCGAGGAACTTCGCGAAGCATCCCGGGGTGGACACGCCGATTACTACGGCATTACTTACGAGAAGATCGACGCTCAGATGGGTGTATTCTGGCCTTGCCCCACCCTGGATCATCCGGGAACACCGCATTTAATGCAAGGCGGAATATCGTTTTTTCCGGACGGGAAATGCCGGTTTCAATTGGCGGAGTGGCGGGAGAGCGGCGATCCGGTTGATGACGCGTTCCCAACTTACCTAACGACCGGCCGCGTTGTGAGTCAGTATCTCTCGGGCACACAGACCCGCCGGATCGGTGGGCTCGTCGACATTTATCCGGAACCGCGTATCGAGATTCACCCTCGCCTGGCGGAGCAACAAGGCATCGTCGATAAAGACTGGGTGACGATTACGACTCGACGTTCCGAAATTACGCTTCAGGCCAGCGTTGTGCGCACCATCCGGCCTGACACTGTCTTTATTCCGTATCACTGGGCTGACAAGAAGAGCGCGAACATGTTGACACATCGGACACTTGATCCACGCAGCAAGATCCCCGAGTTCAAAGTGTCCGCATGCCGGATCCGTAAGGCCGACGGCGCACCGTCATGGGCGACAGTCCAGCAACTCGTAACGATCGGATCGCAGGGAGCAATCAAATAAATGTACGGATACGAGTTTTATGTAGATCCCTCACGATGCATCGGCTGCCAGTCCTGCGTGAAGGCTTGTGAGGAATGTGACACGCACCGGGGTCAATCGATGATCAACTTTGATTTCGTCGATCGAGCCGAAACGATCGCCACCGCCGCCTACGTTTGCTGGCATTGCGACGATCCCACCTGCGCGCAGGTCTGTCCCGCCGACGCAATTAAGAAAGGCGAGGATGGCATCGTGATGTCGGCGCTCAAACCTCGCTGCATTGCGTGCGAGAACTGCGTGCTGGCCTGCCCATTCGGGATTCCGAAGATCATTCCGGAATACGAACAGATGATGAAATGCGACATGTGTTACGACCGGACCTCGGTCGGTAAGCGTCCCATGTGCGCGACGGTCTGCCCAAGTCAAGCGCTCGCTTACCTGCGGCCCGAAGAAATTGCCCAACGGCGCGAGAAACCGTCGAATGTTTTTCAGTTTGGGAATCAGACGATTACGACGCAGGTTTACATGATGACACCGACAGGTACCGAGTCGGTACATCTCGATATCACGGAATTCATGTGGGAGGACAGCAATGCCTGACCCGGTCACGGAACAAGAACCGCTCTGGAGGGACGAGTTCTCGATTTCCAGGGCAAATGAGCGCTACGTCAGCCGCAGGCAGCTCGCGAAGTTTCTCACTTTGGGAAGCATCGGAATGTTCGCGGGCAATCTCTGGATTCTCGGGAAGAGCTGGCTTCGAAAGGCACCGGTTTATCACCGGAGCCCGGTCGCGCAAGTCGGCGAGATTCCGGTAGGTGGCGTGAAGTTGTTTCAATATCCGAAATCGGGCGAACAATGCATCATGATCCGGACCGCGGAAGACTCCTATGTCGCTTACAGCCAAAAATGCACCCATCTGTCGTGCGCCGTCTTCTACTCGCGCGAGAATGACCGGCTGGAGTGCCCCTGTCACCAGGGCTATTTTTCCGTAAAGGATGGATCAGTGTTGCAGGGACCGCCTACGCGCCCTCTCCCTCGGGTCGTACTGGACCGGAGCGGGGATCAACTCATCGCCGTCAAAATGGAGCCCGAGGTTTAGGCGTGGCGCAATATTCCAGTTCTCGCAACATTCCGCATCAGCGCCGCGGGCTGACCGCGATCGACGCGATCACGGCCCTGATTGTGATCCTATTAGTCATTCAAATCTGGCTGCTCTCGGCGACCCTGGACACATTTCTCGCCGGGCACACCGAAACCGCGCTACCAGGCGCGATCGTATCCGGAGTGTTGTGCGCGGCGTGCTTTGCGATGTATGGATTTGTTCGGCGAGTGGACCGCGACTCGCGCCATGACCGCTAGACTGTCTTCGACTCCCCGCGGCGTGAATAGCCTTAGGCAGCGCTGCTCACGAGCGGATCATCGTCAACAGCATTTTGAATCTAGTAAGGGCCTTCAGCGAGTGAGGTTGGTTTGCTGGCAGAAACACCGCATCGCCTGCTGTCGTTCGCAATGGCTGGCCGCCGACTGTTATTTCCGCTTCACCCTCCAGCAGATGTGCCACGGCATCGAATGCTGCCGAATGCTCACTTAAGCCCTGACCATCATCAAAAGCGAAAAGGGTGACAGTCCCCGTCGCACGTTTGACAATCGTCCGGCTGATAACGGACCCCTCCTGATAGTTCACAAGATCTGTCAGGCGGACGACCTCCGCGAGAGGCATTTCGCCCTTGTTCTGTCCCGGCGCTAAGCTCATTTTTGTAACACCTCCACCAACGCTATGATCGCAATCTTAGCGGGTACTCCCGTGGCCGATACCCGCCCAGCTTGCCGGCAGTGCCGTTACGCGGACTTCGATGTCTTCAATTTCTGTGGCCTTAGCTGCCCGACCTGGGATGACATCCGCAACTCTCACACGGCTAGGCAGGAGGCTGGTGGGTCTACAATAACTTTCTTCCGGTTGAACTTTGCCCCGTGGGGCTCATTGAGATCTGGAACAGCCTGCTTGGTCAAACGACTTGGCCATTCAGTTCCAAGACATGATCCAGCGGGAGGCCAGAGATTACGCGGACTGGCCCGCCTTGGGCTGCCTCACGCGGGAGCGGATGAGCCAGTATGGAGCTGGTCTGGCTCGCGCCCGATATCAAGAGGAGATCTTGGAGTTTTCACCGAGCGGCGATTTCCGCGATGTTCAGGAGCGGTGAAATGTCCGCCAGATCGTGGTTTCCTCGTTGCAGCTATGACAACTCAAAGGGACTGGAGATCCCAAGTGTCGGCGATCCACTGATCGAAGATGACCTGCTCGATCCTACTTGCCTGGCGGTGGGGCGAGATTTGTAAGTTGTTGCCGGCAAGAAAGATAGAGATTCACGATTTGTGTTCATGGGGTGGCCGGGCACCCCGGTGCACCGTTCAGTCGGCTTTAACGAGCGGGAGATCGACCAAATGCTCCGACACGAACCAGACCTGCAATTCATTCGTTCG
The DNA here is from genome assembly GCA_038225555.1 of Bryobacterales bacterium. Lineage (GTDB taxonomy): Bacteria > Acidobacteriota > Terriglobia > Bryobacterales > Bryobacteraceae > JANXQZ01. The sequence continues at coordinate 15,606 of JBBRRB010000062.1, read as the reverse complement.
GATAACATCGCTGATCAGTAAATCGTTCGTTCCATCGTCTCCGGCATCGTCGGCCTTCCCCGCGGCCTTCCGCGACTCAATTAAGATCAATTCGTGGGCTTCCAGCAGCCTGGAAATCTGCACGGGAACCTCCTCGCGTCCGCGCGGGGGGCGGGCAATCTTGGTTGTCTCCGCGACATCGGGAGCCATGGCGATGGCTAGGCCACCCAGCAACTGAATGCGCTCGGCGATGGTGTCAACCAACTCCGCTTGCTCTTCGAAGTGCTTGTCAAATAAGAGATGCAACTGGTAGAACGTGTGCCCGGACACCTGCCAGTGGTGCTTCTTGTAAAGATCACGCAAGGTCATCGTGTCAGCCAGGACCTGGTTTAGCGCGTTCACGCTGTCCAGCCGTACTTTTTCGTCCAGACCGATGGGCAGATGCACCACCGTTCCGTAGGCCTGCACTTCCTTTCCTTTCTGATGCGCTAGCGGCGTTGCGCCGCCGTTCTTTTTCGCATTTTTTGCGTCGTGCGTAGTTGTACTCATTGAGTCCTCCATTTGTTGATGCGGATTCGCGGATTTTGCTTCACGGCAAAATTCCTCCGTTGCTACACTTCTATTTGGCGGTCCATTCCAAACTGCTCGGGAACGTGCGCGAAAGCGTGTCGGCGGGGAAAGTTGTTTCTGAACTGGCCCAATCGCCTGGGATCCGCGAGTGCCTCCAGTGGTTCACCCGTGAACGGCAATGGATCAACGATCAGCACCTCCAACTTTGCCGCGTGCCCGCTCCCACCTTCTTCGAGCAGAAACGCGCGGAATGGATGCTTGCGCAATTCGAATCGCTGCGCTACAACGCTAAGATCGACCGGGCTGGCAACGTGGTGGCACGAGTATCCGACAAGCGCGAAGGTCCGTTGTTGGCGCTCACGGCTCATCTCGATACAGTGCTGGCTGCGCGGAACAGCGAGGAGATCCACTACAGTCCTGATGGCCGCTTGCATGGTCCGGGGGTTTCCGATAACGGCGCGGGATTGGCGGCTCTGCTTGCTATCGCGCGGGCCGTTCGGCATTTTACTGAAATTGAAGATGCGTGCGCGCCTCTGGTGTTTGTCGCGAATGTTGGCGAGGAGGGAGAGGGGAATCTCAGCGGGATGCGCTATCTCTGCCGCCAATCGCCGCTTGGCAACAAGATTGGTGCGTTTGTCGTGCTGGACGGTCCCACCACGGATCATATTACCTGGCAGGCGCTGGCGAGTCGGCGTTTCGACGTGACTTTCACCGGACAGGGCGGCCATAGCTGGAGCGACTATGGGATCGGCAATCCGATCCACGCGCTGAGCCGGGCGATCACGCTATTTACGGAGACCCGGATCAACGGCACCGGGACGGCTCGATCCTCCTATAATTTCGGGTTGGTGGAAGGCGGCCAGAGTATCAACTCCATTCCGACGCACGCGCGAACCAAGGTCGACATACGCTCCGAAAGCGGCGTGAAGCTGGACGAAATCGCTGGCATGCTTACGAGCGCGGTGGAGCGGGCGCTGGAAGTGGAAAATGGGCGGGCTACCGGGGGGCGGCTCTCGGCCAAAATCAAGGAGATTGGCTCCAGGCCCGGGGGGCGCCTTGCGGAAGACGCGCCGATCCTCGGGTGGGTGCGGGCGGTGGATTCTCAGTTGGGAATCCGCTCGCATCTCGATTGCGCGTCCACCGATGCGAACATTCCGCTATCGATGGGTCTGCCTGCGATTTCCATCGGGGCGGGCGGACAGGGCGGCGGAGCGCATACCCCGCAGGAGTGGTTTCACCCCGACGGACGGGAACTCGGGCTTAGGCGCATTTTGCTGACTCTCTGCCTGCTCTCGCAGGACATCGAAGCCGCCAACGGGGCATGATCGCGGGCCCCGGGCGGCGTCCCAATAAATGGCAAATCGACGCGGCGCTGGTCTTCGTCGCAATGATCTGGGGCACTACCTTCGTTCTGGTAAAGGAAGCGCTGCAAGACGTTTCGTCTCTTTTATTCCTGGCGCTTCGGTTCGCTTTTGCTTCCGTGGCTCTGGTCGCTTTTTTCTGGGGAAAGGGAAGGGCGGATGCTGCCCGTCTTTCGGATCTTGGACCGAGTCTGCGAGCGGGAGTGCTGGCAGGCATCTTTCTATTTAGCGGCTATGTCCTGCAGACTTTTGGGTTGAAATACACGACTGCGGCCAAGGCGGGTTTCGTCACCGGACTATACATTCCGCTCGTACCTCTGTTCGGGGCCGCGGTCTATAGAAAATGGCCGAAATCCGCCGAAGTAGTGGGTGTGGCATGCGCCCTTGCTGGAATGCTGCTCCTGACGGCGCAAGGAGATCTGTTATCGATCGGCATGGGTGATTTGCTGGTGGCTGGTTGCGCGGTAGCTTATGCGATTCACATCCTGATTCTGGGCTACTTTGCCGCTCGGACGAGCGTTCCCGTGCTGACGATGACGCAGATTGCAACGGCTGCCGTGCTGGGTGGGGGGACGTTTTGGTGGGCGGAGACGCCGCGAGTGCGTTGGTCGGGGAGGGTCTGGATTGCACTGGGCGTAACGAGCTTGTTGGCGACGGCACTCGCTTTTTGGCTTCAGACTTGGGCGCAGCAATACAGCAGTCCGACTCGCACTGCGTTGATTTTCGCGCTCGAGCCCGTTTTCGCTTGGGTTACGTCTTACCTGTTGCTCGGCGAGATTCTGAATGCGAGGGGAATTGCGGGGGCGATCCTAATATTAGCTGGAATCCTCCTGGTGGAATTGAAACCGCTGCGGTTTGGCCGGCATCTGTCTACCTAACTTGCGCCGGATGGATTTATACTGGAACTAATTCGGGTCGGTCGATAAGGAACTTAAGGTAATCATGCATCTGTTCAATAGATTGCGGCAACAGAAATCGCTGTCTTTCGGCCTCGTGCTGGTCACGCTCGCCGTGGGAATCATGATCGGGACGCTGGCAAATCCGCGCGTCCACGCAGCCCGAAGCCAGTCAGCCGCTCCAGACGCTACCCCCCTTGTAATTCCGGATGCGGTTCAGCTCGGGAATGAATTCACCAAGCTGGCCAAAAAGTTGGAGCCGTCGGTGGTGTATATCACTGCGGACTACACGCCCAAGGCCAGTGAGAACCCCCACAAGCGCCGGGGCGCGCCTCAGGAAGATGAAGAAAGCGGACCGACGACAGGCGGGGATGAGGGGTTGGACTTGTTCAAGCGTTTCTTTAAGAGTGGGCCCTCCGGGCAGGATCCGCCACAGGCTTTCCGGCAGCAGCAATCCGGCACGGGATTCCTGGTCGACAAGAACGGCTACATTATTACGAACAATCACGTGGTTAGCCGTGTAGACCGGATTAAAGTGAAAATGCATGGCGATGCGACGGAGTATCGAGCCCGCTTAGTGGGTGCCGACCCGGAAACGGATCTCGCGGTGCTGAAGATCGACGGGAAGTCTGGAATTACTCCGGTTACGATTGGCAATTCGGATTCGGTCCAGGTAGGTGACTGGGCGGTGGCGATCGGCTCGCCGTTTGGACTCGAAGCCTCCGTTACGGCCGGCATTGTCAGCGCCTTGGGCCGCGATCTTGGAAATTTGCAAATGCAGCGCTTTATTCAGACGGACGCGGCGATCAATCCAGGGAACAGCGGCGGGCCGTTGCTGAATATTCGCGGTGAAGTGATCGGCGTGAATACTATGATCGCGACGCAGACCGGAAGCTACCAGGGAATCGGCTTCGCTTTGCCGATGAACCTGGTCGCGCGTGTTTATAACGACATTATCAAGTCGGGCAAAGTGGTTCGCGGGTCAATCGGGATTTCTTGGAATAAGGGCAATAAGCCTGAACTGATGAAGGCGCTGGGAACCAACCAGGGCGTGATGGTGGATGCCTTGAAGAAGGGCGGACCTGCGGACAAAGCAGGACTCAAGGACGAAGACATTATCGTCGCGATGGACGGTAAGTCGGTCAAGGACGGTGACGATCTAGTGGGAAGGGTGGCTGACACGCCTGTCGGCACAGCGGTTAACTTAACCGTGGATCGAGGCGGCAAGCGGATGGATTTCAAGGTGACGATTGAGGATCGCGCGCAGGTGTTCAAGGACGATCCCCGTGTTGCTGGCAGCGGACCGCTAATTGATGAGCCCGGACTAACTAACAAGAGCGAACCTGTCACACAGGCGAAGTTTGGGATGAAGATCAAGCCTCTGAGCGATGCTGAGCGGGAAACCATGGAGCTTAAGGACAAGCGCGGAGTTCAGGTGGTCAACGTGGATCAAGGTTCGTTCGCGGAGGATATCGGGCTGGTGGAGAAGGACGTAATCATCTCGATTAATCGCATGCCGGTATCGTCAGTGGAAGATATTCGGAAGATTCAATCGTCGCTGAAGTCGGGCGAGGCTGTTGCGTTCCGCGTGATGCGCTCGAACCAATTGGGTCCACGCGGTGGGGGACGTCCAGTCCAGTGGACCAGTTTCTTTTTGTCGGGGGCTTTGCCTTAACGGCGAATCACCTGAGGGCGGCGGGTTTGCCGCCTGATTCCTTGCTCCGTTGCGCGGCATCCAGGAAAGCGAACATCTCCAGCGTTTCGGAGTTCGGGACTGGCGGAATGCCAGTCTGAAAGAATTTCACCACTTCCACCACGAGCACAAGTCTCAGCTCCTTCCACCCCGCGCTTTATGAGCGCGACTCCCCCGAAGCGCAAACTTGAAGCGCTAAACCAAGGCACTCCCGCTTCCTTCGCAAGCCGGGAGATCTCCCGCGCATCCTCCAGGGTCGAGGCCAATGGTTTATTGATAAACAGCGGCTTCTTAGCAACAATGATCTCGCGCGCCTCTTTCAAGTGAACCCGCCCGTCCACGCTTTCGAGCAGAACCGCATCCACCAAACTGCACAGCTCCGGAATGCTCGCGGCCATGCGGATCTTGAACTTGTCTTCAAGTTGACTGGCGATCCCATCCACTCTCGAACGGCTGTACTCCACGTCCGGACTGCCGCCCTTATATGCCGCCACCACGCGCACTCCCTCCATATGGCCCTTAGCTGCCGGATCGTTCAGCATGTTCGTGAATGCGATCACGTGCGAGGTATCCGTGCCCACAATTCCGAGGCGCAATTCGGAGGAGAAGGCGCAAACACTGCACCCGAAAAGCGCGGTTATGAGCAGCAAGGTTCTCATCACGGGTCACTGTACATCGTGGTTTGCCGCTAGAAGCTTTCGACCCTACTCACATATGTGAAAGGAGTGGGATCAGGACGCGCAGCCATGCTCGAGTCGAAGGGCCTGCTGACCGTAGAAGACCTCTTCAGTTTCTCGCTCCTCCGCTGCTGCAATTGACCATCGAGCGATTGCGTTACGTGCTCCGCCCGCGCGAACAGAAAGCCCGCGCAGTTTTTCAACAATCGAAGCCTCAAAGAGCTTTTCCACGAGTTCAATTCAGTCAAGTTTTTCCTCACGCGGGACATCTGCTCGAAGTCATTGTTAAGCGCTGAAGCGAAGCGACCGTTCCCGGACCACAGCCGGCTTTTAGGGGCGGGAAGAATTAATACAACTTTTTGCGTTTTGTTGGTTTTCGATATGAGTGGCCGACATTAAACGATTAAGTCTGCGTATTGCTGCCTTATGGTCGATAGCTTTCACGTGCGCCGCCAGCAGCGTGACGTTGACTCCGTCCTCCCCAAGCCCTCAGCCAGTGGGCACCCCGATCGTCTGGACGGGGACAGTGGACTCGCTTGAGGCGGGCTTAATTGACTATCAATTCAGCGTTGCTCCGCCCGGGGCCGCTTATAAAATCGCAAGGGATTTCGCGAAATCCAATTCTTTTGTTTGGACGCCGGCGGAATCGGAGGGAAATTATAAAATTCGCGTAATCGCTCGCTATATATGGAATCGGCAAGAGTTGACAGTCGAGGCGGAATACTCCATAACTCCGCGATCGATTGCGGTCCCTGTTGTCGGCTCCACGAACAATCCCTTGGTGATGCTCTACAGCGCCCCGCCGTGTTCGGGACCATCCGTCATGCGGGTTCGATTCTGGAGCGCAGCCGAGAGCTCCGCGCACTGGACTCCTGCAAAGGTGTGCGACGGCTTGGCCAGCGTGAATTTCTATGTCGCGGGGTTGCATCCCGAGACGACGTATTCCATCCAACCTTTAATAGAACCGCAAAACGGGACCGCCTCTTTTGGAGTTCCCAGCACCTTTAAGACCGGTAGCGTTAGTATTCGTCTTCCGAAGTTTACTCTGAAGTCAAACCAGCAAGGCTCGCTCTCCGTCGGCAACGAAACGATTCTATGGGGTTTTCTCGGGTCGAGCGGCGCGAACGCGGCTCCGTTGCTGGCTACCGATCTGAGCGGCGGATTGGTATGGTATTACAACGAAACGCAGCCTGTCCTGCTCTGCCGAACAACCCCGGCAGGAAGCCTTCTCCTTCTCGTCGCCATGGATTCCAGCGCGGCCTTTACCATACTCCGGGAAATCGACGTTGCGGGAAACACTTTGCGAGAGACCACCTCCACTCGCCTTTCCGAGCAACTCGTCGCCCGAGGCGAACAGCCAATCTACTACTTCAGCCACGAAGCGATTCGTCTTCCAGGAGACTTTACCGCCGTTTTAGGCACGATCGCGCGGCAGGAACCTGGCGGCGTTCAAGGACCGGGCTCGAAGCTGGTCGAGGGCGACGCAATTGTGGTGCTCGACGCGAACTTCCAAGTCGTTTGGAGCTGGAATGCCTTCGCCCATTTGGACGTCGCACGCGCGGCGGTCGACGAGGATGCCGGGCCTTTGTATCCAAACGGCCCGCTAGCAAATGACTGGACCCACGCGAATTCAATCGAGTACCTGCCATCCGACGGCAACTTGCTTCTATCGATGCGTTCGCAAGACTGGGTGGTGAAGCTTGATTACCGGGACGGGAAAGGGAGTGGCGGCGTCCTCTGGCGGCTAGGGAAAGATGGAGATTTTTCGATCGCGTCGAGTGACCCGTGGCCCTGGTTTTCTCACCAGCACGACGCCAACTCTGAACTTGTGGGGAACGGCCTTTTCTCCGTCTTCGATAACGGCAATACGCGGCGCGCGCTAAATCCGAACGCCCATAGCCGAGGTCAGGTGCTTCAGCTAGATGAGGTCGGCAGGAAAGCGGCATTATTGCTCAATGCCGATCTGGGCGTCTACTCGCAGGCGCTTGGAACTGCGCAGCACCTAATAAACGGGAATCATTCGTTCCTGGCGGGATTGGTAACGCCCGACGACCGCTCCGAGTTGGTTGAGGTTGATCCAAAGGGTGACGAAGTCTATCGCATCTCTGCGGACTTGCCATGTTACCGCGCGATTCGGCTTCCCGATATGTATGGGCTGCTCAAACAAAAGTAAGGTTCTGCCACGAAATGACCATGACATCACGCTGATCACAATTTCTAAGAATCCGCCGCCATTTAATACAACATCCTGATTTCTTCTCTGCTCGCTTGGAATCTACCGAGGTTGCGGCTATGCTGCTCTGTGGGCAGATTGTCAATCTGCCCCATTCTCTCCGGCCGCCTGATGTTGGTGAGTTGACCGTTTGCGGCCCTTGGCACGAGTCTATCTCTGGACAGACTCTCTGGATCGGCAAGCTGGAATCGCTTTCGTAACTTACCTAAGCGCAACCGGTTTGCCGCCTGATTCCTTGCTCCGTTGCGCGGCATCCAGGAAAGCGAACATTTCCAGCGTTTCGGAGTTCGGGACTGGCGGAATGCCAGTCTGAAAGAACTTGACCACTTCTACCACGAGCGGGATGTAACCTCCGTCCGGGTTCTCTGCGAAGTCGAACGTTTGGTCTTTCACTCCCTTGCGAAACGCCACCGCGCCGTACTTTGCATAAGGGCGCAGTGCTCGCAGAGTGCCAATCCGCCCATCTTTCCAACGGCCCACTACAACATCGGTGTTCGCGGTTGAGATGCGCGTCACTTCCTGACAGCCTTCACCCATCAGTGCGTAGAGCATTTCGAGAGGATGAATGGCGTACCAGGAAAGATCTAAATGATGATGCTCCTCCAGCGGCCCGGGCCCCCAGGTCTCAGCTCCTTCCACCCCGCGCTTCATGAGCGCGACTCCCCCGAAGCGCAAACTTGAAGCGCTAAACCAAGGCACTCCCGCTTCCTTCGCGAGGCGTGCGATCTCTCGAGCATCCTCCAGGGTCGAGGCCAAAGGTTTATCGATAAACAGCGGCTTCTTAGCGGCAATGATCTCGCGCGCCTGTTTCAAGTGAACCCGCCCGTCCACGCTTTCGAGCAGAACCGCATCCACCAAACTGCACAGCTCCGGAATGCTCGCGGCCATGCGGATCTTGAACTTGTCTTCAAGTTGACTGGCGAACCCATCCACTCTCGACCGGCTTGACTCCACGTCCGGGCTGCCCCCTTTGTATGCCGCCACGACGCGCACTCCCTCGATGTGGCCCTTAGCTGACGGATCGTTCAGCATGTTCGTGAATGCGATCACATGGGAGGTATCCGTACCCACAATTCCGAGGCGCAATTCCGCGGAGAAGGCGCAAAAACTGCACCCGAAAAGCGCGGTTATAAGCAGCAAGGTTCTCATCACGGGCCATTGTACACTGTGGTTTGCCGCTAGAGCTTTCGACCCCACTCACATATGTGAAAGGAGTGGGACCAGGACGCGCAGCCATGCTCGAGTCGAAGGGCCTGCTGACCGTGGAAGACCTCCTGGCTTACGCGCCCTTCCGCTATGAAGATCGCAGCAACGTGAAGACCATCGCTCAGCTCGCGCCTGGCGAAATGGCCACCGTTGTCGCGGAGGCGCATAGCTCAAAACTGTCCGGGTTCAAGCGCAAGAATCTCGGCTTGTTCGAGGCGGTGTTTACGGACGCATCCCGCGGAAAGCTGACTTGCAAATGGTTCCACGGCGGATACCTTGCCGATCGCTTCACGGCGGGACACAAATTCGCGCTCTTCGGAAAGGTGGAACTGGACAGCTACACGGGTGAGATCCAGATCATGCACCCGGAGTTCGAGCCGCTTTCGGGCGATGAGGATGGGGACGCGGCGCTGCACACGGGTCGCGTGGTCCCCATCTATGAGGCGGCAGGAAAGATTACCACGCGAGTGTTTCGCGTTTTGATCAACCGCATTTTGGAGGAGCTAGAACCGATCGGGGATCCGTTTCCTCCACCGATTCTCCAGCGTCTGAAGTTGCCGGATCGATGGACAGCCACTAAGAATCTGCATTTTCCTTCGCAGGATGAGGATCTGCGTTTGCTGAACGCATTCCGGTCGCCCGCTCAGTTCCGGCTGATTCTGGAAGAGTTCTTCTGGCTGGAGTGCGGCCTAGCCTTGAAAAAGCAGAAGGCTCGCGTGCAGCCCGGCATTGCGTTTGAATTGAACGATCGGGTGCGCGAAAAGATCAAGGCCATGCTGCCCTTCAAGCCGACGGGAGCGCAGAAGCGCGTGCTTGCCGAGATCGCCAAGGACATGGAAGCGCCTCACCCAATGAGCCGTTTGTTGCAAGGCGATGTCGGGAGCGGCAAAACGTTGGTGGCCGCTGAAGCCGCAGTGATTGCCATCGAAAACGGCTACCAAGTGGTGCTGCTCGCGCCCACCGAGATATTGGCCAGCCAGCATTATGTGTCCTTCAAGAGCCTGTTTCAAAAGCTCGGTTACGTTCCGGTGCTGCTGACCGGAACTTCCACAGCGCGCGAGAAGGAGCTGCTGAAAAGGCTGATGTCTTCAGGCCTCGCCCATATGGGAATCGGCACGCATGCCCTGCTCGAAAAGGATGTCGAATTTCAGCGCCTCGGGTTGGCGATTGTCGACGAGCAGCATCGTTTCGGCGTGATGCAGCGTCTCAAACTGATCGAGAAGGGGCGGCATCCCGACGTGCTCGTTATGACCGCAACTCCCATCCCCCGCACGCTGGCTCTTACAATCTACGGCGATCTCGACGTTTCGGTGATCGACGAGCTGCCGCCCGGCCGCAAGCCGATTGTCACCAAGCAGGTCTCTGAAGATCAGGTGGAGCGCGTCTACAGCTTCGTCAAGAAACAGGTGGACGAAGGGCATCAAGCCTATGTCGTTTATCCCATCATCGAGGATTCCGAGACTTCAGCGATTAAAGCGGCGACGACGATGCACGAACATTTATCCCAAGTCGTGTTCCCAAGCCTAAGCGTCGGGCTGCTGCATGGAAAGCTGAAGTCCGACGAAAAGGAGTCTGTGATGGACCGCTTCAAGCGCGGCGAAGTCAGCATCCTGGTATCGACCACCGTGATCGAAGTTGGAGTGGACGTGCCGAATGCCACGGTTATGTTGATCGAGCAAGCCGAGCGGTTCGGCTTGGCCCAGTTGCATCAACTGCGCGGACGCGTGGGTCGAGGGGCGGATCAGAGCTATTGCATCCTGGTGACCGGCAAGCTGAACGATACCGGGAAACAGCGCATTCGGACGATGGTGGAATCCACCGATGGATTCTATATCGCCGAAATGGACATGAAGCTCAGAGGGGCGGGCGAGTTCTTCGGCACGCGCCAATCGGGCATGCCCGCTTTTCGCGTCGCAAACATCATGCGCGATCAGGACATACTTGAAATCGCTCGCAGCGAAGCGGAAGCCTACATCGCCAACGCGTCGTCTCCCGAAGAGCTGAAGCGCGCGGTTGCGTATATCCGCGACCACTGGCAGCGACGATACGCTCTGGTGCAGGTGGGCTGATGCGGGTGATCGGCGGAGAGTTTCGCAGTCGCAGGCTGAGCGCCCTGCCCGGCTTGAAAACGCGCCCGACTCCGGATCGATTGCGGGAGACTTTATTTAACATACTCGGGTTCACGATTGAGGGAGTCGTTTTTGTGGACGCATATGCAGGAACGGGAGCGGTCGGGATCGAGGCGCTGAGCCGGGGCGCGCGCCGCGCGATTTTCATCGAGCGAAGCCGCGGGGCAATCGAGGTGATCCGAGACAATCTGCGTTCGCTGGGATTGAGCGAGCGAGCCGAAGTTTGCGCAGGTAAGACGCTGACCGTCTTAGCGCGGCTGGATGCCGATATTGCGTTTCTCGATCCGCCCTATGAACTCGAGAAAGAGTATGCCGAAGCATTGCTGTTGTTGGGGGCGAAAGATCGTGGATCGGCAATCGTGCAACATGCGGCGCGCTTTGAGCTGCAGCAGGAATATGGGCGGCTGCGGCGTTCACGCATCGTGAAGCAAGGAGATAACTGCTTGTCATTCTTTGAGCGGGGGACTTTGTAGAAATGAGCGATGTCTTAAGCGAGGCGGCCAAGCGGGCGGAGCGATACACCTCAACGATAGCGGACAGGCGCGTGGCACCGCTTCCCGACGACGTCGCGCAACTTCGCGAATTAGGCGGCCCGCTTCCTCTCAACCCATCCGATCCCCTCGCTGTGCTCGCGCTACTGGATGAGTTTGGCTCACCCGCCACGGTGGCCACCACCGGCCCGCGATACTTCGGCTTCGTAACCGGCGGAGTGCTCCCGGCCGCAATGGCCGCAAATTGGCTGGCTGGAGCGTGGGACCAAAACGCTGGGCTGCAAGTGATGTCACCTGTCAGCGCGGCAATTGAGGAGATCGCCTTGGGATGGCTGCTCGACATCTTCGGGCTTCCAGCAACATGCGGAGCGGGGTTCGTTACGGGCGCAACCATGGCCAACTTCACCGCGCTCGCGGCGGCCCGAAACGCTTTATTAAAACGCGCGGGATGGGACGTGGAGGAGGATGGTCTGTTCGGCGCGCCGCCTCTAAAAGTGGTGGTTGGCGCCGAAGTCCATGTCACCGTTCTCAAGGCGCTGGGGCTGCTTGGCCTCGGGAGGGCGCGCATATCATCGGTTGAGGCTGACGACCAGGGACGCATGCGAGCAGATGCGCTCCCCGCGATGGATCAACGAACGATCGTCTGTATCCAGGCAGGCAACGTCAATACCGGAGCATTCGATCCAGCCGAGGAAATTTGCGCGCGGGCGAATGATGCGGGCGCATGGGTTCACGTGGACGGAGCTTTCGGACTCTGGGCGGCGGTCGACCCCGAACGTGCTCATCTTATGACAGGCGTCCCTTCCGCAGACTCGTGGGCCACCGACTGTCACAAGTGGCTAAACGTGCCCTACGACTCGGGTCTCGCTCTCGTGCGTGACGCCAACTCTTTGCAGGCCGCCATGGCCGTGACTGCCGCCTACTTGCAGACGAGCCCAGAGCGCCAGCCGTGCCACTTCACGCCAGAGTCATCGCGCCGTGCCCGAGGCATCGAGATTTGGGCTGCTTTGCGGTCGTTGGGCCGACGAGGATTGGCGGAAATGATCAATCGGAATTGCCGGCTCGCGGTCCGCTTCGCCGACGGATTGCGCGAGGCTGGCCACGAGATCTTGAACGAGGTTGTACTAAACCAAGTGCTCGTTTCGTTCGGCGATGCGGAGCACACCCACAAGGTAATCGCAGGCGTTCAGAAAGAAGGGACGTGCTGGTGCGGCGGCACTGTTTGGCAAGGGCACGCCGCGATGCGGATCAGCGTGTCGTCCTGGGCCACATCGGAGCAGGACGTGGACCGAAGCTTGGCGGCCATCATTAACGTAGCCCTACAATAAGAACTCATGCCTAAGATTTTGATCACTGGCGGGGCCGGGTACATTGGGTCCAACACGACTCAGTTGCTGAAGCGTCGCGGATTCGATGTTGTGGTGGTTGACGATCTCTCTCGCGGTCACAAACACAACGTCAAAAATGTTCCCTTTCACCAGATCACGTTGTCGGAAACGCCAGCTCTAATCGATGTGTTGCGATGCGAAGCGTGCGATGCAGTGATTCATTTCGCGGCATACATCGCCGTCGGAGAATCCACTCAGAAGCCCGAGCTTTACTTCACCAACAACGTGGGCGGCACGCTATCGCTGCTCACCGCGATGGTGGAAACCGGCGTAAAACGGCTGGTATTCTCGTCCACCGCCGCCGTGTACGGCATGCCCCGCACAGTGCCAATTCCGGAGGACTCGGCCATCGCGCCGCTCAGCCCGTATGGCGATTCAAAGGTGATCGTGGAAAAAGTTCTGCACTGGATGGATCAGTTCAGGGAAGTGCGCAGCATCGTGCTGCGTTATTTCAACGCGTGCGGTGCCGACCCCGACTCCACTCTAGGCGAAGAGCACGACCCCGAAACTCACCTGATCCCGCTGCTCTTTCGAGCCATTGAGTCGGGCAAGCCGATCACGATTTTTGGTCAGGATTATCCGACACCCGATGGCACCTGCTTGCGCGATTACATCCATGTGGTGGATCTCGCGGAGGCGCATGTGCTGGCCGTCCAAAAACTGCTGGCGGGCGGCAGTTCGGATACTTTCAACGTTGGCACCGGCGAAGGACATTCCGTGCTGGAGGTGGTCCGCTCGGTGGAGAAAGTGACCGGGAAGAAAGTGCCCCTTGCGTTTGGAGCGCGCCGGGATGGTGACGCGCCCGTGCTGGTGGCGAACTCGGATAAGTTGCGCAAGACGCTGGGTTGGAAGCCGCGCTATCCGGAGTTGGATGATATCGTTACCACTGCGTGGCAGTTCGAAAAGCGCCACATCTCAACCTGATCAATCGGGTTACAATGCAAAACTGCCGACCAGTTCCCTCTCCATTTGCCAACAAAGCAGCATTTCTCCTGTTGACTTCTGCTCAGTCATTTTGAGCCGTAGCGGAGACGTTTCAAAGAGGTTCTTCTCGCCGCAGGCACAGGAGCTGGCGGGCTTGCGCATGTGGCAGGTGGGCGGGTTTGAAAAATTCCTGATTTTCTATCTGCTGCGCTCTAGCGGCGTATCGGTCGTGCGCGTCCTGAGGCCGCCGAGCGTTCTTCGGCTTCACCGCTGATATCCGCAACCAAAACACACGGCGGGCTTCTTACAAGGCCGCATGCCGGTTTACGATTGGTACGAGAGCCGGGGGTTGACTGCGAGCGGCCGTTCGCCCATCATCAAAGACCGGCGACTCAAAGAGAGCGCTACTCCATCTGCGGATTCATGGACAAATCCTCAAAACTCTTGTCCGCGCCCAACAGGAACCGCCTCCGCGGTTTCGAGGCCAGCCTGTTCTGCGAGATACACGTAGTGCATGACCAGATCGCGTTTGGCGCTGGCCCGCTTTTGAACCGAAGCAATCAGGCGTTCTTTTTGCGCTTGAGCTGCGCCAGGGCTTCCTTGCGGATGTCGTCGAAATCCTGCCGGGTGAGTTCGCTCTCCTGGCTCTCCAGCCCTTCGAGCAACAACGCCTCCAGCCGTTTTTCGGCCTTGCGCTTTTCGTCGTCGCGGATCAGCTCGCGGATATACTCGCTCACGCTGCTATAGCGCCCGTCGGCGATCTGGTGATCGACGAACTCTTTCAAAGGATCGGGAAGAGAAATATTCATGGTCTGCATCGAAATGTCCTCCTACTCCCAATCTAAATGACATGGCAAGACTTGTCAATTTATGCCACTGTCCCGGCGGACGCCATCGGTCTTCAGCCAGCGCCGCATGGTCCGGTCGCTCACTCCAATGATCTCGGCCGCATCCCCCCATGGTGGTCTTCTTGGCCATCGCTTTCAAAATTACGTCTTGTAATTTCATCATCCGCTCCATTTTCTGCGGCTGAGTACCGCTCCGGAGTTTCCACCTCCACAGCCTCCCGCCGTTTTTTTTAAAGCGGACAGATCACATCCTGGCGACAGCGAGGATCCCTCTTTCGTGACAGCAGGGAGCATATGTTTTACGGTAACGAAGGTACGATGGAAGCTGAAGGAGTTCGGCAAATGGCAACAGCGCTTGATTGGTCCCAATGTCCCGCCGTGGAGAGCATCCCCGGAAAGGTGAGCGGTGCGTGGGTTCTCAAGGACACGCGGATGCCAGTTTCCGCCATTTTCGAAAACTTGGAAGCCGGAGCCAATATCGACGACATCATGGAATGGTACGAAGGGCTAGACCGCGAACAAGTGCAAGCGGTTATCGCGTTCGCTGCCCGCAGTCTTGCTAAAGAACCAGCTTACGCACCGTAATGCGTATTCTGTTCGATCAGGCCACGCCGGTTCCGCTTCGTCGAAGTCTTGAAGGCCATTCGGCCAGAACCGCCGCACAGGAGGGCTGGGATCGTCTGCGCAACGGTGACCTGCTCACCGCCGCTGAGACGGCGAGTTTCGATTTATTCCTCACGACTGATAAGAACATGCGCTATCAGCAGAACCTTACTGGACGAAGGATTGCCATCGTCGTTTTAGGTAACTCGTCATGGCAGATCGTACGTCTGCACGTCGATGCGATTACCACTGTCGTGAACGCGGCGATGCCCGGCAGCTTTGCCGAGGTGGACATTCCGCTGCCTCCCACGAAGCCGTTCACGCGGTCTTAGAGCCGCAGCGCGTGATAGTTTCCCTTATCACACGTTACTACAAGAGGGGATGGAAATGTTTAAACTCTTCTTTTCGCGATAGAGTCTCTCGCGATCGATCCGGAGTCGCTCGCGTTTTCAAGCCCGGCAGCGTGCTCAGCCTACGGCTTCGAAACTCTCCGCCGATCACCCGCATCAGCCCATCCGCATCAGAGCGTATCGTCGCTGCCAATACGACTATGGCGGTCCTAAGCGACTACGCTGCGATTCCCGTTAACCCGGCATTGAAACGCGGAT
>JBBRRB010000061.1:0-33294 GCA_038225555.1 Bryobacterales bacterium | reverse complement strand
TCCGGCTCACAGCAACTCACAATCTAACGGAAACTGCGGGGGCGCACCGGGCGCCAGGCCCAGTGAGTTGTGTCTCAGTTCAGACTGCCTGGGTCATTTTTGGAAAGCACAGGTGGGTCATTCTTCGAGCACGCCGAAGTCCCAAGCCGCCTTGACCGTTTTCCAGGCATCCTTGGGCCCCAGCTCGGAATAGATGATTGCGTATCCTGAAAGCTCCATCAGGTTTTCAATCGGCTCGGTGCTGAAGATGATGTTGGTTTGCACCGGTTGTTCCTTGAGTTCGTTTCTCAGGCGATCATATGCCGCAAGGCTGGCCTGAAAAAGCGACGGAAACATCTTTGCAACCTGCTCATCGCGGTCGAACGCGATGGCATCGAAACATGCCTTTGTCGATGTGCCCAGCGCCTGCCCGAAGAAATCCGGCAGCGCCGAGCGCTTTTGAAGTCGCGAAAGCGGCACCAGAAGTTTCGCCGTGGCAATTTCGATGCGTTCTTCGAGCTTGGAAAGCCGGCCCGCGACGGCGTCCCAGTCGATGCCCGGCCATTCGCCTTCCGCATGACCGCGCCATTCCATCCATTTCTCGTGCGACGCCTTGATCCTGCGAAGGCTGTGCTGGAACTTATTGCAGGCTTCCAAGGCCCGGCTACTGAGCGATGCGGCGGCAAGCCAGCACTTCTCCGTTATCAAGGCGTCGAGGTCGCTTCCGAAACTCGCCTCAAAGAGCGTGAGAACGGAGTCGAGAGATTCCTTGTACCATCTGCAATAGGCAAACGCCGCGCGTTGGCGCAAGTACCATGAAGCTGTTACGCGCGTTCCCTCGACGCGGCGCTCAAAATCGATCTCGGAGCGGAGCCGTTCAAGGGCCGTGATGACGGTTCTCGGTGCGTTCAGCTTATATATCCCGTCGCTCGACAGCCAGTCCGGCTCCGACAAGGCCGTGCGCAAGCGCTCGCTACTCTCGTCGCTGACGTTATTGGCGAAGGCGAGGAGCAGACGGATTGCGCCGAGCGCATAGCACTCCACTGTCCCCAGGCGCTGGACCAGGTCGCTCTCCTCCTGTCCCTGCGCATCATCGTGGCCTTTGGTCTTTTTGGCTTCGCTTCTGAAAAACGGAGCCCAGGCGTTTGCCAGTTCCACGGCCTCGCTTACCAGCATGCAGTCGGCAAGCCGCCCGATGGCTTCCGCCGCCGAAAGGCTTACCTGCGCCGCCTTTTCAAGATGATTGCCTTCGAGAAGGGCGTTGTAAGCGAACCAGAATATTTCGCCTGATTCCTTCTCAAACCAGACAACGTCAGGAACCTCTTTCGGCTGCAGCGTCGTTCCCGTGTTCAACGCAACGCTCGTTTCGGTAAAATCCGTCGTCAGCCAGCTCTTGTGCGCGTACTGCCTGCGAAACCAGTAGCTGTCGCTGGCAAGAAAATGTTTCCGCCTGCCGTAATAGGCCCAGATAGCGAGGAGATTTTGCGTAAGATAGGGAAGCGTGTACTGGCGCGAAACCGCATCCTGCGCGGCGACGCGCACCACGCTTTCATAGGAATTCAGAAGAGATCCGGCTTGCTTCTGGTAAAACGACTGGAACGATTGCTCGCGGCTGAAAACGTGCAACGTCGTCGCGCGATTGATCCAACTGACGAGTTCGGAACCGAGCTGGCTAACCAGCGATGAGGGATCGAAAAACTCGAATGCCCGGCGTCCCAGCAACACGAAGCTCAAAATCGTCGCCACGCCCAGGATTGTCACGAGGACCATATTCAGGAGCCCGGTCTGAATTCCAATGCTCTGCCCGGCAAGCAGCAGCGTTGCGACCGCCCCGAACAGGGCGACCAGCTTGATGTACTGGTTGCCGAGCTTGTCGGTGAACATCAGTTCGCGAACATTCGGCGGGACGTTTGAATAACGTGCGCTGATTAGCGTTCCGACTGCCGCGAAGTAGAGACCCAGGAAGACGCCGACAATCTGGGCCAACGTGCTGAGCAAAGATGCGGCGGCGCCGGTGTCCAGATGGAAGACTTTCAGGCTTTCGTAGACGTGCGCGAGCCAGGGCCATCTTGAAACATACGCCGCAGTGGCGAAAATGACCCTCTTGAAGAAAAGTTCGACCCAGGCAACCGCGAAAACGAGAACGAGAGCAACGACGAAAGACCACCCGATCGATCGCAGGATGAGCGAAATCATCTGGACCGACTCTCGCGTGGAGCGCGCCTTCGTTCCCACCGTGTGCCGCGTGCGCAGCAGCCGGAACGAAAACAGGCGCAGGCGCTTGCGCAGCAGCCAATAGGAGGGAAGATGTTGCCAGATTGCGCGGCTTTGAACGGGCCGCTTCAGGCGCAACAGGCCCGCGACCGCCCGTTTCCAGTCAGGCGTCTTTGGCTCCTCGTTCATTATTGCTGTTCGATTCGTTTTTCCTTGGAGGCTTCACCAGATTGTGAAGTCTACGTAATTCGTCGGAAGGCCGTAATGTTGTGCGACTGCAAAAAACATGTCGGGACTTTGAAGTAGCGACTCCAGTCCGGGAGTACCCCGGATCCAGTGTTCAAACCGGCCGAGCTTATCAAGAGCCTCTTCTCGTTTCGCCTCTATGAGCCGCAACCCGGTGGGGCACACTGGCCAATTTTCAAGCTGTCCTCGAAACCAGTCATACTTGCCTTGTTCCTTCATGCGAACGGCTATTTCAAGCGCTTCGTTCACATCGCTGGCACGGATGGGTGGCATTTCGTTCAACTCATTATATGGACTGCAGACCCGGCTGGCGCTGAACTGACGCACTCCCTCGCGTGGACCGGCATGGACGTCTGGCTCCAAAATGGCTCCATTAAGAGAGCCATTAAGCCAACCTGCTGAAACTGCAATGCTTGCTGTCGCCTCAAAAGCACGCCGTAGAGCCTACATTCTGTATTTTCAATCTAGCCCCTACTTTGGAAGCTGCCGGTCAATCCGGCTCCGTCGTGGGTATGCCGGGTCGCCGGCGATAACACCCCTTCCCACCAGGAACCAGCCGGGCGCCTCCCTCTGCTCCAGCATGTAGCCGGCGCTCGGGGCGGATTGTCGGCTACTCGTACAGAGCTCGGACCGGGCACCGTCGACCCGCGGACGTTCTCATCGTTCCCCAACAGCGCTGTCGGAAATGGGCCAGGCGATGGGGGGATCAAGGCCGAATCAAGGCCGAATTGAACTGAGAGCCCGGCATACTGCAACCGATATTGGAATCGGGTTCCGGCGGTCATAACAACACAAAGCCAAATTCGTTGTGCCCTCCAGGAAAGCGAGATGAAATTGACATCTTGCTTAAGCGGGATGCCGGATTGCGACCATAATGTCTTATCATCATGGTCACAATCCGTCCAAATAGACGGCTTATCTGTACGAGATTGCTATTCGTCAGCGGGACGCAGGACCTGCTTGTTGGTGGGAAGGGCCGTTACCAACAGCTCGGACTGGACTGCGGGGGCACCTTGCCGTCGGCGCATATTCCGGGATCGCCGGACGCAAGCGCGTTTTACAGTACTAATCATCGCCCGACCAGTTCCGCTCCTGGACCTCCGCTCATAGTTGCGCACGAAAGCGTTAGGACTGAGCATGGTTGGAAATTTAGATTGTGTACAGGTCCCGGCCCCCCACCCGTACGCAATATGCATAGACCTCAGGGTCTTGCCCAAGCCTCTTTATACCAGTCGAATACGCTGGGTTGTATATCGTTGGCTGCGTATAGTAGACCACCGACCCGGCCTGAACAGCAAATAAACACATTGCGAGTGACATCGTTTTAGGTCCATAGGGAGCAAAAATGGCGCACTTACTGCCCGACTCTGTGAGCTTCGATATGTGTTCAAAGACATCTGGAACATCGTACGCACCAACACGTATCGGCTCGCTCACATTCGGAGGCAGTCGCTTTTTGAGTTCTCCAACAAAAGACCAGTTGCGCTGAAAGGCTGGGGACGCTGCTGGAAAAGGAAATAGCAGCTGCACATTCACATCCCGCTTATAAGGCTCAAGGAGCTCGGGTAGCCCTGACGAAGAAAACCCAACGCCAACGAAGGCCAGTTTAACCGTCGGTTCAGGAAACTGATTCATGCCAAACAGCGGCAAATGCTGCAACGTCTGATGGTCCTCAGCAAGCACATCTGCATAGCTCGCGGGAACCGAATACGTAACTACCAAATTCTCCACTTGTGCGCTCTGGAGAAGCCGTTTGATGAAGGCGAAAAACATGCGTTTCGGTAACGCCGAGATATCCAGTAACACGTTGGGGCCGCTTATCACAAGAAAATCTTCTACTGTGTTGAGAATCTCTGCTTCAGTCGAAAACAACGGGAGTGGCCTTATGCCTTCGGACGGAAGGCCAAGCTGGCGCAGCGTGTCCATCTGCCGGTGTAGCGCGACAGTCGCCTCAGCGCTGAAACGCGAGTGTACGGCCGGTACTCTAATAAAGAGTCCTTTGTCTTTTTTGTGACTACGGGACAGCGTCTCCCATGCGGCAGTGGAGCGCTCTTCCGTTCCGTGACAACCCAGTACTGACCATGAAGGAACAGGGAGCTTGTCGAGTACCCACCCGAGAAGGCCCCAAGGACGAAATACGCCGCCAAGCATCAGGACTGTCTACCGTCCTCACCAAAGAGCGATGCTTGGCCAGGATCAAGAGCTTCTCCTTTATTCGACCGATTTCGCACAGTGGTGGCTGGCCCGCCGACTGCGATGCCGATCTCACGCATCCAACCCCGAATCTCGTCGAGGCTGATATACATGGGCTCTTTGGTTCTCACGTGAGGCAGACGAAAATGTGGCGCTAACACAGGATTCAAATACCACTTTCGTCGTGGCTTGCGGTTCTTCTCTTTAGTTGTGTGCGGCGCATCAAATAAATCGCCGTGCGCCACTGAGTCGTTCAGCAGTTGAGCCACGACGGCGTCGCCCTCAAGATCGTCAAGGCTCAGTGAGAAGCCGTTGTGGCCAGGATACGATAATGGCAGATCGTCAAACATCTGTTTCTCAAGGAGCGCTCCGACGTAGCGAACAAACCTTTGCCGTGTGTCTCCCCTTGCGTCTTCCGTTATTTTTTGATACCAGTGTGTGCTTGCTTCATGGATTCCAACGGATTGAACGGATTCCTCGATGATTGGGATTGCCGTGTCGTCCGACAGGCGGTCCCGAACAGTTCTCAGCCATGCTCCCCAGATATGCTGACACAGACTCACGAAGACGAGAATATTACCGCCGCTGAGTTGTAGCACTTCTTCCCGGCCAGACCAGATCATGCGTTGACCACATCGGCTCGCGATCTGCATTAACGCCTGATCGAGCCGTTCTTTACGCCAATAGCTCCTGCTCCAAGGATAGGGTGGTTCTGGCACGGTATTCGTAACTGAGGCCTTAGATCGCTGGCGAGCCCACGCCTCAGCGAGCCTTGCAGACAGAGGATCGGTTTGAGCCAGGTTTGTGAGAAAGCCTTTCCACGAAACAGGCCAAGACTCGTCGAGCTTGATCGCTCGCACTGGGGCTTTGCCGGCATACCCACGCGCCTTGTCATCGGGCTCCATCCCTTTACCTAATACGTCTCGTAACAAGGCATTCCTGCCTTCGCAGTTATAGCCGGAAAATGCCAAGCGTTTTCTGAACACGTCTCCGGCGAAGTCGGGAAACACCCACGTTTTGGCATTTTCTTTACGCCGGAGTATTTCATCCAGATCGATAGTCTTATAGTTGCGATCTTCTTCGAGCTGACCAGTCGTGCCGAAAAACTGGAGGCCATCGGCGTTCCATGCGTAGCGTCTTGTTCCGATGCGATAGGACACGTGTGGATCGCGGAGTCCAACTGCTTTGTTGACAACCTGTCGGTAGAGAGGACCGAGTTGCTTATAGAGACCCTCTAGTCTGGTTAGCTCTTCGTATTGATCGATTCGTACGAATAGTTCGACGTCTTCTTCGATGACTCCGGTCTTTCGAAGATGCTCGGCCACGCTTGAAACAGGCGAGCCCACAGAGGTTTTTGTTTCAGCTATCGCGGCGTCCAAATACTGAGAGTTGAAATTGAGAAACGTGAGGTAGTGCGTGATTCTCGAAGAGAGACGCTCTTTGAGTGATTTATAGTCACGGATATCGCGTAGATAGCCAAACCAACAGTCGTCTTGGGCGAGAGCTATCGCAAATGTGTTCAGGGTATCAAGGCTAGCATCTGGAGACACATCCAGCTTAAGGTGCCTTCCGCCTTCCCCCAATAAGTCAACAGACTTCAGGACATCGAATACGATCCAGTAATTGAGGAAGTCGCCGAAATATAACGGGACAATATTATGATCGTTTGGATGATTCGGATCGATTGGTCTTTGACCAAAGTCGATGGAGCGACTCCTCGTGAGATTAATACCAGCCCCTATAAAACGAGATAGTCTACCTGATACCGGGAAGCGTTCGTTTGCTTGAGCATACGCGAGCCGAACCTCAGGTTTCAAGAGATTAAGCAGCATGCTCTTGCCACTTCCTTGTACACCCTGAAGAACCACGTTACCCGGCAAAAAGAGTGCCTCAGCATTCTTCAGGATGTAAGGGCTGAACAGTCGCACGAACTCTGTTGATCCAATCGTTTCCGTGAGGTAGAGCTCGTTGAAGGGATTGATCCTTTTGTCCATGTTTGTTATAACCTTGAAGCGCGTGGAAAGAGGGGCTTCCAGGCAGGGGAACTGTGGTGGACTAGCGGCAGGGTATTATCTGGACAATTTGTGTACATCACGACTAGGCTACCGGTGCCCCTGAATCCGAAAGCGGTGTAGACATCTATCTGTTTGTCAGGGGGTAATCCGTTGAACATGTCGATTGCTATCAACCTGAGTTCGCCGAATAGAGGTTCTTCATCGGGCCGAGCAACGGCCGTTATGAAACCGGCCTCTTGTAGGCTGATCACTGGAGAGAACGTGACAGTCGGATTCTGACTCGACAGCAACTGCCCCACTTGTGCACCGATGGGGCAGATAACAAGGGGAACAACCAAAACCGGCATTCCAAAAGGGACCGCAAATTCGACAGCTTTCTTCATTTGGTCTCCGCTGCCAGTGAAGTCTTCGAGCAACACGATTCGGTCGATCCCTTGATCAGTCAGGTAACGACGGATCTTGCCCTCGCTCCCAAACTGCCGAAGGGACCGCCAATCTGGTCTGAAGTCACGTCCAGAAATGTGGTTCAAGTGATAGAAAGCGTTGATCCGCATACTATCCGTAATCGGACAGAACCACGAACTGGCTACGGCTTGTTGAAGAGCGTTCTCTGGGCTCGCTTGATCGAATGTGAGGCCAATCTGGTCGATGAGCCAGCGCGCAATCTGCGTATGAAAGGCCACGCGGTATAAGACCTCCAGTTCACGAGGGCCCAAGAAAAAGAGATGGGGCACGAGCTGAAAGAGCGACCGCTGGCTTGACTCGTCAACGATATTGTCTAGCCACGCGGCAAGGCGGGTTCGAAAACTGGGATACGGCCCTCGCGTCGGCTCGTACTCTTCAAAAAGTTCCTGTTCCAGAAGAAGTACCTTGCCGTTCACTTCCTGAATCAAAGGTCCGAAGCCCTTATCACGGATCCATGCATTGATCTTGTCCTCAAGCGGTTGACTCATCGGGCTGGAAGTAACGCTCCCTTCACAAATGTCGCGATCTGAGATGCCATTGGAGGAGGAACTGCGTTTCCGATTAGCCGATATTGGTCACGTGAATTCCCGGGCACCAAAAACCACTCCGGGAATCCCTGGATCGCTGCCGCCTCTGCCACCGAGAACCCTCTAGTCTCGGTCGGGTGGAGGAACAGGCGTGGATCGCCAAATTTTGTGTCCACCGTCAGTGACGGACGGGCCGAATGAAGCCGACGGTACTTCCCGTTGAACGTATGGGTGAGATCTATTAATCCTGATACTCGGCGAATGTACCCTTTCTTTATCAATGTGCCGACATCTCCAGAAACGGAGCGCTGAAGGTGGCGCGTCAACCGGTGACTGGGAATTGGATCCGCGTCGCCAAATGCCCTTGCTCTGTCCCTGCGTCTCAGTACAAGCAGCGCCTCTAAAACTTCCCTTTCAGTGTGGCTTGTCGCACCGAACACCTCCGGAATGTGCCAAGTATGCACCGCATTTGGGCCGCTCCGAACGTTGCTGAGCTTTTGGCCTGGTTTTATATGGGCCGCGATCTTAGCGGCAGTTGGAGTACAGGGTGTAAACGTAGCCACATGATGAGCGGATTTTGACGCTCGCAAGAGAGCATCACTCAAAACACCTCCCGAGGTCGTGTCGAGCTCTGGCTCACAAAGGCGTCCGGTGCTCCAGGCGATCATGACCATTCGGGTCCGGTTCTGCGGCACGCCGAGGGTTTCGGCCTGGCACTTGATGGATGCCGTTTGGTATCCCTGGTCACGGAACATGGTGTGGAGTCCATTCCAGTACTTCGCATGCTTGCCGGACGCGACGGCTACCACATTTTCCGCAACAAAGACTTGCGGCTTCATGTGCAACGCGATGGCGCCTGCTTTCAAGAGCAGATGATTTCGCGGGTCGTCGAAATCTCTCTTCCCAGCAGTAGAAAAGCCTTGACATGGCGGGCCCGCAACAACTACGTCGATGCGGTCATTCTTTGGCCATTCGAACCCATCAACAGAGAGATCAGCGACCTGAGCGTTAGACTGGAGGTTGGTCTTGTGGCTTTCGACTGCTAGAGGGTCTATATCGTATGCCGCCAGGCAATGAAATTGTGCGGACTGAAAGCCGAGGTCAAATCCTCCACATCCACTGAACAGGCTGACGAAGTTCAGACGTTTCATTTTCCGTTCGTCCAGCCTCGATTCTGGAATGGTTTTTGCACATCAGCGTTGTACGATTCTATGCAGAATCAAGTACATAGCATATCATGTGCGGCAAGCTATGGACCGGGGTCTCTGCAAATTCACTACGGCTCGAAACGTTCAGGTCGCTTCGCGGAGACGCTGCTCGCAGAGCCTACTTCTGCGCCGTTTGGGGAGAGCCTCGTTCTGAACGAATGGTCGGCCAGCCGAGAAAGTTCACGATTTCCCGGGACTAAAACCGATTAGTCGGCTTGCGTCCTGGTCCGGGCGGACGAGAGCATGCGGAAGTGCCTCGCGGCAAGATCGCGAACCTGGCCGCTGCATGGGCAATGGCTGATAGCTGTTGCGAAATCCCCTTCGCACCAGTAAAACTCCCAGGACATCTCGTTATGAAAACGGCGTCCGCGCGTTATTCTCAAGCGCCTTGGAGCGGTCGCATGCACGTTCGAATCTCTGACCAGTCTATATTTCGCCTCAGTGTCGTGCTGGAAGATGAATTAGACGCGCACCTGACATTCCGCCACTGTGGCGGAATGTCAGGTGCGTGGCCTCATTTGAGTCGGCTAAGGATCTCATTGTACGAGAAGTTCGGGATTGCCCAATTGATCTGGCTCGGCTCGAACGTCCCGTTATCCCAAGAGCAACCATATGTTGTTGCGTCAATGCACCACACCGAGAAACGACGAAAATTCCAGAACTTCACCGCTAGAGGGCCGCGTCGAATACGTCGCCAGCGTCGGATCAGCCTGTCGGCGGGGACCAGGAATCCATCGCAGTCCCAAAGGTCGGGAGTAGTTGCACCGGGCGGTAGGACGTAGGGCGACGTGTCAAATATGGACCGTTCGATGGGATGTTTCGGGCCATACACAATCAAGTGCTCGTCAGTGGAGTTCGTGCATTGGCCCCACCCACGGCTCGGTAGGATCTGGAAGTCTGGGCGAATCAGGTCGCCGTAATTGAGTTCAAACAACACCATCTCCTCGGGTGAGCATTTCATTGCTATTTAGAATATGCCGCCGAGGTGATTCGATTTCACTATCCAATTGGCAGAGGTGAGTCGCCGGTTGTCAAAGGCACTTCGATCCGGTGTTCGTCGCCTGTGTCGTTCGTGATCTTCAACGAAATGCGTCCCCGAATTCTGATGTGGTCGCCGCAAAAGAAAATCGTATCGATGACCGTGCGAAGAAAATCGCGCCATTCGTCAGCCGTAAAGCTGGCTATGTTCCTCGCTGCTTCGGCGCAGTAATCTGCGACCGCATTCTCAATTTGCTTTGGAGGCAAGTTCTCCTCCGGTTTGGCATCGGATCGATTCAGGTCCAACACCGCTCGTCTGGCTTTGAGCTTCTCGAGCTGAAGTCCCAACTGGGCTGGCGAAATGATTCCTGTCCGGTAGGCCTCAAGCAGGCGCTCCTCTTCCGTATTCACACGTTTCGCCTCAATCTCTGATTCACGCGCTGCCTCGATGCGATTCCCGCGCTCGCGCGCTTCCGCTTGATCCAGTTGTCGTAGTGGCTCCAAGATCAGATCTGGGTTTAGCATCAAAGCCGTGACCGCTTCTTTTACAGAGTCACTTAGTACCGTCTCCTGTACTGACGGGAGTTTCTTGCATCGAGCGAGACACCGGTAATAAAATGTTCCGTGACACGGATCCCCGGTGTAGCGTGCTCCGCAGGCCTCACACCGTACCAGACCCTTAAGCAAGTAAGAGTGCTTTTCATTGCGGGGCGAAAACGTAACGTTGCGGTCCAGTTGCTGTTGGACCCGTGCCCAGCGTTCGCGCGGAACGATCTGCAAAGATTCCGGAAGCTCGAGCGGCAACCATTCGCTTTTCGGACGCTGCCGGATGCTGCACTTGATGCGCCTGCGATAGCGCGGGCTCGTGAGCGGATTCTTCGGTTCGCAGCCTTGAAACTTGTTGTAGTGCCAGATCCCGGCATACATTTCGTTCCGCAGTATCCGAAGCACGCTGGACTTTCCCCAGACTGCGGCTCCCTTCCGCGGCCGGATGTGAAGCTCGTTGAGACGGTTCAGCACTTTCCTGCCGGACAGGCCATCCTGGTCCACCCATTCGAACATCTGCCGCACAACTGAAGCCTCCTCTGGCGCAAGTTCGAGCAAGCCCTCGTTCGAAGACGCCTGATCCCTCGGTATGTACCGGAAGCCATAAGCCGTGTTAGATCCAAGATACTGTTTCCGCACTTCGACCTTATGACGGCGGCCCCGGCGAGTCCGATCGGCGATCAGTTCGCGTTCGAATTCGGCGAAGCTCCCCAAAATATTGACCATCAGGTTTGAGGTAGGGCTGATATCGGATGGCAGCTTCCGAAAGATCACTTTCATGCCGTGCCGCTCCAGGTCGCGTTTAATGACCCCCAGATGCGCAACATCCCTCGCCAGCCGGTCCACATCATTGATCAGAACCGCATCGAAGACGCCCTTCTGCGCATCATCGCGCAGCCGGTCCAGATCGGGCCGTTCCATGACTCCGCCGCTCCAGCCCTCGTCTTTGTAGGTTCCTGTAATGGGCCAACTTTTCTCTCGGGAGAAGCGTTCCAGTTCCGCGACCTGGGAGTCGATGGTTTGCCCTTCCCGCTGTTCTTCGGTAGAAACGCGGGCATAAATGGCCACCCTCTGGGTGGTTTCTGCTGTTTCGGGCATATCTCAGAGGAAAATGGTTACTTTTGTTCACACCGTCTACACCATAGCGTCTTGTCAGCGGTTGTCAAATCCGAACCTGTGGATAACGGAACCCGGCGGCGGAATACCAAAGCTACCGCCTTGAGCAGGGCGTGAGGGTCTGGATCGGGGACCGTCTCCCAGATCACGGCGAGTTTCGCTGGCTTGGAGCATTTGTGCATGGTTGCGATTCGACATTACTTGCAGATCAGCATAGGAGGTAACCACGAAATCGAAAAGACGGGAAAAGCTGAACACTGTTCCGAGTTGAACAATGCCTGGCTTTTCCCGCCTTTTCAATTTGAAATTCAAACGGCATCATCAATGGGCCATGCTCGACAACAGCTTCTTCGAATTCTTGGTGGAACTTGCACGCGCTCTTCTCATCGATGAGCTTTCCGAGCATGTCCGTCGAGGACTCGCGAAGTTCACAAAGCTGTCGATTTTCAGAGAAAGCAACCACTATCGGCGCGCCATCCAACGCGTGCATCGCCGCAACCGAAAACGGCTCCTGCACAGGTTACTCACAGAACCGGATGAGGAACCGTAGTTGTCCACAACTTTTCCCGCCTTTACCATTTCCACCAAATTGTTACAGTGACCTCAAGATAAGTCAAACAAAATGCAAAAACTCAAACATAAACAAAATAGTTTGTTGTTGTATCGGAGGAGGATGGGTTTCACTCAGAAGCAGGTCTGCCGATTGCTAGGGCACCGCGACACGTCCATGATTTCTCATTACGAGCATGGCCGTTCGCTGCCGCCCCTGCCGGTCGCCCTAAGCTTGGAGATCATTCTCCGGGTCCCTGTCGCTTTCCTCTTTCCGAGAATCTACGAAGATCTTAAGCTTCGCATCCGTCAGCAAGAAGAGGAACTGGCCAGTGGCCAAAATCAATTGTTCTGATCATTAGCCCGCCGCATCTATGACACCCATCCTCGATCAATTCATTCGTAGCGGAACCCCGTTCCGGCCCAAGACCATGGCTGATCTGTTCGCGCTAAGACTGGCCCACAAGCTGAACGATGCTGAAGCCGTACGGCACTACGCTCAGCTCGCCACTCAGTACTCAGAAGGCGAACTGCTGGCTGCCTTTCGCCGGGCCGTCAACTCCGGAATCTCTGCCGACCTCGGCCGCCGCTTTCACGTGGAGCTTCGCCACTCCGGTGGCAACGGTCCCAATTTCCGAACCTCGCACACCGCAGCGATCCGGGTCGAGCGCCGTGCGGTTGCGGTGGCCATTTTCTCCGGCGACCAGTTGTCGTATACGCAGGTTCGGCAGCTCTCGTCCAACAGAAGCAAAGCTTTGAACAGTTCGGTTGGATTCGTGAGCTGGGTTGCAGACCAGTTCCATCCCGATTCCGCCGTGTTGGAGTCAATCCCCGCTGGAGATGAGATCCAGCGACAAGCTCTTAATCAAGCCGTCATCGAAGTGCTGCGAGCTGGGATACTTCCGATCTGGGAGGTTTCCAAACAGGAGCTGTTTCGGGAATATGGCCAGCCAGCGTTGAGATCGCGCAAGGAACTGCGCCAGATCGTGACAGAGATCTGGCCGGTGTTGGCCGGCAGCAATGGCCACAGCTTTATCCAGGACGCCGCCGCACTCGGTTTGCACGTGCAGGTCGAGCGCTGCTTCCTCAATTAACCCCGCTTCTATGATCGGTCCCATCTCCTACATCGGTGGCAAGAACCGCCTTGCCACCAAGATCATTTCGATGCTCCCCGAGCACGTCACCTATGTCGAGCCGTTCTCGGGCGGAGCCCAGGTCCTCTTTCACAAACCGCCATCTAATGTGGAGGTGCTGAACGACCTGGATTTTGACATCGTGAACTTCTTCCGAGTGTGCCAGTGGCATTACGACGAACTGATCCGTCACCTTCGATACTGTCTGCTCAGCCGCAGTTTGCACGAGATGCATCTCGCCACCAATCCTGAAACACTAACCGATATCCAGCGCGCCGCGAGATTCTATTACCTTCAGAAGAACTCATTCGGTGGGCTCATCCTCAGGCAGAAGTTTCATTACGGCATCACCCAGCCTTCGAACTACAACCTGCAGCGCATTCCGGAAATCATCGAACAGACCCATCAGCGCTTGGAACGAGTCCAGATTGAGTCGTTGCCATACGAACAGATCCTCGAAAAGTACGACCGTCCGACCACGATGTTCTATCTGGATCCGCCGTACTGGGAACGGAAGCTCTACAAGTTCAACTTCAGCGAAGCAGATTTCATCAACATGGAGCAGCGGCTCAGCACGCTTCAGGGCAAATTCATTCTTTCGCTAGATGACCGCTCTGAGGTGCGGAACCTGTTCCAGCGATTTCGTTTGCAAACGGTGGATCTTGCCTATACCGCCAAACGGGACACGAGCACCCGTCACAAGGAATTGTTCATTTCAAATTTCGATCCGTAAACTGAAAAAGAGGAACGATGCGGCGTTCTGAGCCCAAGTTGTCGCAGTTCGGCCCGGCGTTCGCCTGGCT
Organism: Bryobacterales bacterium; assembly: GCA_038225555.1. Classification (GTDB taxonomy): domain Bacteria; phylum Acidobacteriota; class Terriglobia; order Bryobacterales; family Bryobacteraceae; genus JANXQZ01. Next base: position 19,322 of record JBBRRB010000061.1, on the reverse strand, counting down.
GCTCGAAAAGGAAGTCTCCTCAAGCCGGCTGGCCAGCCTCTTTCAGACCACACCCGAAAACATTCGACTCATCGCCTTCCGGTGGAAAAGCGGCGGCACTCCACCCGCATCGAGCTCGAAAGAGTTTCAACTGAACGACGATCCCGAACCCGAACTGGCGGACTCACTGGGGATTCGACCTTCGCCGGATGAGGTTGTACGGACGCCTGCTGGAAAGCGAAAGCTTGATTGGCTGACTTCTGCGATTGAATCCACAGCAGCCCAGCATATTCAGCAGTACACCTACCTTGAAGGCCATCGCGCGCTGCGCGGCCTCTTGCCCCAGATTGGATACGCCTCCGATGCACGGCGCATCGCATTATCCGCACGTTTGCATCAACATGCGGCGTGGTTTCTGGTCCACGCAGGCCAATGTTTTTCCGCCACGGAAGAAGCACGCAAAGCACAAGATCTCTGGCGACGCGCCTATCACGAATCGCGCTACAAGGAATACGCCGAGCGGTTCATTCAATCCGCTCTCATCGGCTCCAATGCTTGGCTGTTGGCCCGGCGTCCGGACGAAGCATTGCAGACGTTGGAACTTGCCCGGAGCGCGGCGGAATCCATCGGTGCGCCGAGAGGATCCGACCACTTCCGGCAGCGCGGGGTCGCCTTGTTTCAACGTTTTGATGATGACAATGCCCGTGCGGCGTTCCGCGAATCGGCTGAGGCCATGGAGCGGCTCAACGAGGCCACCACTCCGGCCCAAATAAGCATGTCGGGCTCTCGGTATACCAATCTGCTTGGATCGTTGAACTGGGATGGCGCGGCAGAGGTGCTGGCCCTTGCCCGGCGGGATTTCGGTCCGCAGAGTCTCGAAGTTTCGATGGCCCTGCATTGGGCGGTGGCCTGCGGTGTCTCAACGGACAGTTCCCCGGCGATACAGGAAGCCACTGACTTAATCACCGCCGAGCCGCTCCCAGCGCCGCAGTTCGGGCACCAGCTGACTATCCGCAAGCTTCTCGCCATTACCCCAGAGTTAGGCTTCGACGCCCGCCTGCGCCGCTTCTGGGCCCGGCGTACCCTGTACGAGAACGCCTTCCGCAACCGTTAAACAAAACAATTCTGCCCGTTACAAAATTCGTGGGGGGTGCCCTTTCCCCACGAAGCATTCGGCGGCATTCTGGGTGTGCAAGTAAAGTATCCGGCGGCTGAGGCGCTGGCCTGCTCCTTAACGGATACCCCGAAGGGACTGGTGGTTTGTAGGGTGACGACAGAAACACCGCGCCATCTCTGACCGCCCTCTGAAGACGAAGAGGCCAGCGCCTCAGCCGCCGGAATTTGATTTCAGCATTAAGCACGGAAACGCCCATGATCGAACGAATCTTTGCATCCATTTGGAATACCTTGGCCACGCCCAGGCGCCAGCCTGAAGCGGCCAGCTCTCGGCTCGATCTCGGCCCCCGGATTATCGACGGCCAAGTGCAGCGCATGCGGGCTTACCTGCCGGACGCGAAGCGCTGTGAGCACATAGCCATTCTTGGAAAAACGGGGCAGGGCAAGTCATTCCTGTTGCGTCACGCCAGCAGCCAGGACGTGCGCAACCGCAGCGGGTTCGTGTTTTTCGATCTCCATGGCGACACCATGCCGTTCCTGCTCAAGCTGATCGCAGCCGAGGAGCGGCGGACGGGAGCGGACTTGAGCGATCGGCTGATCGTCATCGAACCAGCCGATCCTGAGTTCTCGATTGGACTGAATGTGTTGGAAGCGCAGGAAGGCCAGCACAGCTATGTGCAGCTGGCCGAGTTTGCACAAATTCTGAAGGCTCGCTGGCATTTGGATTCCTTAGGGGCCAGAACCGAAGAGCTGCTGCGCAATGCCCTGCACGTGTTGGCCGATAACAACCTGACTCTGCTTGAGCTCGCACCCCTGCTCACCAGCGCCGGATTCCGTGCTGCCTGCTTGCAGCGCGTTCAGAACACCGAAGTGGCCGCATACTTTCGTTCGCGTTTCGATACGCGGAGCGAAGCCATGCAGAGCGCCTATCGCGACGCCATTCTCAACAAGATCTCGGGCTTCACCACCGATCCACGGTTCCGCCACATCCTCGGCCAACAGCGTTCGACCTTCTCCTTGCTCCAAGCCATGGACCGCGGCTGGTGGGTCATATTGAATCTCGATAAAGGCCGACTCGGCGAGCAGGCCGCAACGCTCGGCAGTTTGCTGCTGACCAAACTCAAGAACGCACTATTCTCCCGGCGTAACCGGCGCAGGTTCACGTTCTATTGCGATGAAATTCAAAACCTGGTGGCCTACGATGCGGGCCTGGACACCCTGCTTTCAGAAGCCAGGAAGTTCGGAATCTCGGTTGTCACAGCAAATCAGTTCCTGGAGCAGTACCCGCCACAGATGCGCGCCGCCATCATGGCCGTTGGCACTCATATCTTCTTCCAGCTGTCGAGCGGCGATGCCGAAAAGATTGGCTCGGCGCTCGATGGCGGAAAACGACTCGCCGAAATTCTGAAGAACTTGCCGAAGCGCCATCTGGTCGTCAAGAGCGGTTCGCATCGCCACCAAGAAGTGCTCGTGCCCAATGTGGCTCAGCCCGAGGCTGATTCAACTGACTTGTATAACCGCTGCCGGGCACGCTGGACCAGACGGCGCACTGACATCGAAGCCGAGATCCGCCAGCGAAATCAGCAGGCCAGCCGCGGCACCGAGGAGGTGCTCGATGACTGGGAATAACCGCGTGGGGCTCGTGATTCAGGATCGCGACAGGCTTTTGCTCGCAGAACTCGGCGTGATGCGAATCATGGACCGCGATGCGGCCAGAGTGGTGGGCGGGTTCGTCTCGATGCGCCGCGTCAACCGCCGCCTCTTGCTGTTGACCAGGGCCGGATTGTTAAAGCGGTTCTTCGTGGGAAGCATCGCGCATGGCCGCAAGGCCGTGTACACGCTCTCCCACAAAGGCGCAGCACTCGTAAGCTCTAACCTCGGCGGCATTCATAGAGCGTCCGGGCGGCTGGTGGTCGGTGACGTTTTTGTAGAACACCAGTCGGGTATCAACGGGGTCTATCTCGCGCTGAAGTATCCAGCTATGCCGCTCGCCGGATTCCGGCTGCTCCGCTGGCACGTATTCCGCCAGCCCATCTCCGACGCCATCAAGCTCACTCCGGACGGCTACTTCGAGATCGCCATCGTCGAATCCGTTCGCGCGATGTTCCTCGAAATCGATTTGGGCACCGAAGCGCTCTCGGTCTGGCAGCAGAAAACCTCATCCTATCTCCAGCTCGCAGTCTCCGGCGAGTTCCAGAAGAAGTTTCACCAGCAGCAGTTTCGCGTTCTCGTGATCGTCAACTCCGAGCGGCGGCTCGCCAATATTCGCGCCACGGTCGCCAAGTCCACGGACAAGATTTTCTGGTTCGCGACACTCGACAACATTCATCGCGACGGCCTGTGGTCCCCGGCCTGGCTCCGTCCATCCGACGATCAGCGCCACTCGCTGCTGTAAGGACAACCCATGCTCTATTGCAACCAATGTCACCGCATCACGCCAGGCGAGCCACTGTTCTGCAACTACTGCGGACGGTCTTACAACCTCAAACTCTGCCAGCACCGGCACCCGAATCCCCGCAATGCGGAAGTCTGCAACCAGTGCGGCTCGCGCGAACTCTCCACGCCTCAGCCCCGCGTGCCGTTGTGGCTGGCTCCGCTGGTCCGGCTGCTCACGGCTTTGCCCGGCTTGCTGCTGATCTCGGTCAGCGTGGTCTTCGTCTTCGGCCTGGTCCGTGCCCTGCTCACTAATCAGCAGCTCCTGTTCCAAGCCGTCATTGCCGGACTCATGCTCGCCTTTGTCTGGCACCTCTATTCCAAACTCCCGCACTTCCTTCGCAACCTGCTCACCCGATTATTCACCCGAACGAAATCCGATCACAACGACCATGGCCATTAAGACTTCCACTCCAATTCGCAAAGCAAGCCCCACTTCCTCACCGAAGGCCCCAGGGGCCAAGGCCGCTAAATCCTTGCAAGTACGCGGCGTTTCGCGCCTGACCCCGGGCCCATGCTGGCCCATGCATTGGCCCGGCCAGCCTGGCCCGATTCTGCGCGAACCAGGGCCCATTCCTGGCCCACCCCGGCCCGCGCTCGGGCCTCCGCTCGCCATTCACGCAGTCGCCGAACTGATCGGCTGTTCGCCTTGGACCGTCAGGCAGACCCTCATCCCGCGAGGGCTTCCGCACTTCCGTTTCAAGGCCAGCGGCCGACTGATCTTCTACCGGGATCAAGTCATTCGCTGGATCGAAAGCCAACAACAAGGAGGACCTAACAAGTGAGCCTGTTTAAGCGTGGCAACGTCTGGTGGTCGTACTTCTACGAGGACGGCATTCGGCATCAGCAATCCACTGGCGCTTCTAACCGCCGGCAGGCCGAAGCCATCGAAGCCAAGCTCAAGGATGAACTCAACAACCGGCGCTTCCAGATCGTCAAGACCGATCCGGACATGAAGTTCGGCGAACTCGCTGCCCGTTTTATCGCGAGCGGCTCGGTTCGACCGCACCATCTCTATCACCTTAAGTTCCTGCTGCCGTTCTTTGCGGAGATGCCAGTGCTGAGGATTACCAAGTCCTTCACTGACGAGTTTCGCAAGCGGCGGCACCTGGCCAACCCCATCAAGGAAGCCACAGTCAACCGGGACTTGAGCGTGCTGCGGCACATTCTCTACTGGGCCGTCGATGAGCAACTGCTTGCGGCCAATCCGCTGGCTCGCCTAAAAATGGCGCGCGAGCGGCGCACCCGCAGGCAGGTGCTGAGCGTTGCCGAGGAGCAGTTGCTGCTCGCGGCAGCTACCGATCATCTGCGCGCCATGACGATCATGGCGCTCGATACCGGCATGCGGCGCGGCGAGATTACCGCTCAATGCTGGGAGGACATCGACTTCTCACGCAAGCTGCTCTTCGTTACGCGGTCGAAAACCCCGGAAGGGGAGAGCCGTGAAATTCCGTTGACCGGACGGCTCAACGAGCTACTGCTTGAAAGCCGCGAGACCGGCCCGGGGCTCATTATCGGGTTCCGCGGCAAGCCGGTCCGCATTGTGAAGCGAGCTTGGCAGGGTGCGCTCCGGCGCGCTGGACTTCGCCATATTCGCTTTCACGATCTTCGCCACACCTTCAACACTCGCCTGATGGAGGCCGGAGTCATCCAGGACGTACGGATGGCGCTGATGGGCCATTCCTCAGGTTCGCGAGTGCACGCCACTTATACCCACATCGAGCTGCCGGTGAAACGTGAAGCGATCCGGAAACTCGAAGCCTGGGTCAACCAGCAACGACAGGAATTGAAGAAAGGACATGACCATGCCAGCACCGAAACAACCCGATCCGAAACCGTCGGATCCGAAACCGGCTCCTCCAGCGATGAAGTTTGAGGGTCGAAAACCGTGGAAGAAGAAGACGCCCGTTGAGGTCGTGCTCGAACAGGCCGAGAAGCTCAAGGCCGAGATTGCCGAAGGGGAAGAGGAGTTGAAGACCAAGCGGAAACAGCTCTTGAAGTTCGAAGAGGCTAAGAAGCTGTTCGAAGGGATGTAATCCGATGCCGCTACTTTCCGAAGAACTCCGCGCCCAGTTACCGTCCTTGTATTCGCAGGAAGCCGAGAGTGAGCCGTTCGTCTACGCCCGATGGTTCCTGCCCGGCACGGACTGGGTCTGGTACGTGATCGAAGGCGAAGCTGCCAGTGAAGATTACGTTTTATTCGGTTTCGTCTTTGGCATCGAGAATGAGTTCGGCTATTTCCAGCTTTCCGAGCTGGAATCGCTGCGCAGCCCAACTGGAGCTTGCGTGGAATGCGACCTGACCTTCACCGAAGGCAGGCTCACCGATGTTGTACCTGCGCCTGATTCATAACGGCGCAGGTGCGGCGACGCTACGGATGGATTTTCTGTCCTAGCGTTTCGCAGCAGAGAGACCAAGTTTTCATTCTTGGTCTCTTTTCTTTGGCGCGACTTGCACTCGCAAACTCGCGCTCACCAAATCACCCATAACCGGGAGAGCGTGCGCCTCTCCGCATTTCAAAAAGGAGCATTTGAGAATCATTATGAAAAAGCTTTCTGTTGTTGTGGCCGGAACCGGCCAGATCCGCGACGTGGAGATTCAGCCCGGCACTACGGCGGGCGACATCCTCCAGCAATTGAGTCTTTCGGACTACCTGCTGTCCAAAGGTCCGAATGAACCATTCTTCGCCGCTGCCGAGTCGGTGTACGACAAGGTCAAAGACGGCGAGAAGGTCTTCGCGTCAACCAAAGCCGAAGTCGGAGCGCTGGGGTTGTGCGCATAAAAGACATTGGCACCCGGCCCGCCCCCGCTACCATTCGCGGCTTTCTGTTGCGCATGGTGCGGGGGCAAGGCCCCGCAATTCCGGTCCAGCGCAGGGAAATTCCGTACTGGCAGGAACGCGGCTGGACCCGCACCGGCAACGTTTATACCGGCAGCTATCGCACGCCCTACGGGGCCTTTTACGGCCACGCCGAAGAACATCGCGGCGGCCATATCGATTTTTACCTATACAACCCATCGGACCAGATCCGCAGCCACAGCCACTGGACTTGTTTCCAGGACCGTGGCAACGGCTGGTACCTCGTGCACATGTCCAGGCAGCCGCGGGACGTCAGCTCAGGAATTCTCACCATCGAGCGGCTCATTACCGACGCATACGAATAAAAGGAATAACAACCATGCAGAATCAAGCGCTGAATCATCTTGAAGCCGAACAGCAGCGGCTGCTCGGCAAACGGCAATCACTCCTGGAGGATTTCGCCAAAACCGCCCAATCAGGCAAACGGAACCGTCGCCTGTCCACCTTGTTTATGAAGATTCGGCAGACCAATGAGTTTTTGGATTCGTTGGATCTGATCAAGACGGGCGCAGCCTCCCTAAAGAAGGATGCTGGTCCTCGGCGCTACGCCGTCAGCTCATTGTTCTTGCGCGAAAGCTTCCGCAAGCTCACCGCCGATCAGAACGAGGAATTCTTCTTCATTACGGGCAGCGAGGTGGAAGGCGTGCTGGTGCTCGATCAGTGGGTGGAGTTTGCCCATCAGAAGCGCACCATGATGGGCGTTACCGGCGAACCGCGCGCCACGCACAAACTGTTAATCAAACTAGAGCAATTTGGGCACCGGCTGCTGGCCCATTTTCATAGCCATCCCGGAACCGGAGCGGATGCCACGCACCCCTCCGGTACTGACGAGAATTTCCAAAAACGTCTCGAAGTTGCCGGCCATGTCGCCGTGATGGCCATCTTTAGCCGCGATGGATACGTTCGATTCGTCCGGCTCGATCACAATCTCGAAATCGAAGTTCATGGAAAAGGAGTGGAACAGCATGCGCCCGGCATTTACCGCCTCACAAACCTCGATCCGGCTTAGGGGTAAGCCGATCCCCGGTGCCGAGGACCGGCAACGCAAGATCTCTGGGTTTGACCAGGAGATCTTTTCCCGCAGTCGCGTTGTCTGCGTCGGCGCTGGCGGCCTCATTTCACATATCGCGCCCACGCTCGTGCGCAAGGGCATCGGCAGCATCACGCTTATCGATGATGACATCGTCGAACCGAGCAACCTGAACCGGCAGCGGTTCTATGAAGGAGACATCGGAAGGAATAAGGCGGTGGCGCTTGCGGGGAACTTGCAACGCGAATGCATTGCAGCAACGGAGATCTGCGGTCATCCGTTTCGTCTGGAGGAGGTCATCGCGCGCGAAATCGACCTCTCGTGCGACGTCGCCATCTGCGGCGTTGACAACAACCCGGCCCGTATTGTGGCAAGCCACTATTTTCGGGCTCATGGGATACCGGTGATATTCACGGCCGTCAGCCGGGACGGCGATCACGGTTACGCATTTGTGCAGGAACGAGAGGGCGCCTGTATCGCGTGCCTCTTCCCTGACATGGTCAACGACGACCGCTACCCCTGCCCTGGGACGCCAGCGATTGCCGACATTCTGCAAGCGGTCGGTGCGCTCGCCGTGTATGCAATCGACACGCTGCTTATGGTCCGGTTGCGTAGGTGGAACTATCGCAGAATCAGCCTCTCGGATGGCACGCTGGACGGCTCTTCGCTCATGCGTAGCAGCGAGAGTTGCCGCATGTTCGCGGCAGGATGAATTGAACTCACATCACAGAACAGGAGAACTGTAATGGCAAAGTGGAGAAAACGCGAATCATTAAGCCGAGCACTCGGCCGCGAGGGCAAGGGGATCGTGAAAGGCGTTGTCAAAGGACTATTGTCAGTTGCAACGCTTGGGCTATATAACCCGAAGAAACGTCCGAGGAAATGGAGGTGAGCCGTTTCTTCAATGAACGTCGATGATATCCAAGTCGGCTATCGCCACCGAAAAGACCTCGGCGATCTCAGCATGCTTGCCCAAAGCATCGCAGAAGTGGGCCTGCTGCATCCCGTTGTGGTTACCCCCGAGGGAAGGTTGATTGCGGGACAGCGACGACTCGAAGCGTGCCGGCACCTTGGTTGGACCGAGGTGCCGGTCACGGTGGTTGACCTTTACCAGGCTGCATCCGGCGAAGCGCACGAGAATTTCGTGCGCAAGGATCTTCTGCCTAGCGAGATCGTTGCGCTAAAGCGCGCAATCGAACCGCTAGAACGCCGTGCCGCGCGCGAACGGCAGGGCATCCGGGCCGATCTTTGTCATCCCGCCCTGGAGGAATCTCACGGAGATGCTCGCGATAGAATAGCCCGCTATCTCGGCGTCGGCCGTACCACCATCGAACGCGCTGAGGCCGTAATTGAGGCTGCCGAACAGGAACCTGAGGAGTACGGCCACCTCGTTCAACGAATGGACCGCAATGGCAAAGTGGCCGGGGCGTACCGTCGGCTAACCGTGCTCCAACAAGCAAAGAAACTGGAAACCGACCGTCCAAGTCTGCCCACTGGTCCGTTCCAGGTAATCGTGGCCGATCCGCCTTGGCGGTACGAAACCGGAAGCGATCTGCCGTACCCTACAATGCCGATCGAAGACATAAAGGCGATGCCCGTGGCTGGCATCGCCGACGAAAACGCTATCCTGTGGCTTTGGACCACAAATGCCCATCTCCGCGTTGCGTTTGAAGTTGTCGAGGCGTGGAATTTCGAATATAAAACGCTTCTCACCTGGGTTAAGGATCGGATGGGGACAGGCGAATGGCTTCGGGGGCAGACGGAACACTGTCTTTTGGCAATGCGGGGGAAGCCAGTCTTTCTGAACGGTTGCCATCGCACGGTTCTAGAAGCTGCGCGACGAGAGCATTCACGAAAACCTGAAGAGTTCTATAGACTCGTAGAAGCGACCTGCCCCGGAGAAAAGGTTGAGCTTTTCAGCCGACAAGAGCGAACCGACTGGAAGACGTTTGGAAACGACTCCAAACAATTCCGCGATTGACCAGCCCAGCGGAACTGCACAACTGACTACCGGTTGGCTCTCAAGCCGCCTGATGGACATTTGGAATAGCATTCTAGATCTACACCGGTCAAGAAAATCACCGTACTCAAGGTTAAGACCAAAGTCCACATTCTGGATCAAACTACCATTTTGCCACCCGCAGTTCCAGAGGAAAGATCGCTGTAGGCCGGATCTGGAAGGCCATTCGGAGCCTGGACGGCACCTACTGGAGCACCGCAGGGTTGCCTGGGTTTTTGGCTAGCGAAACGGGAAGCGGACATGCCGCGGTCAGACTTCCCGAGCCGCGTGCTCGATTAAACTTTCCAGTACTGTTTGCCGGACTGATCGAGTAGGTCGCCGCGCCACAGATTCGGACCGCCACGCGAATCCTCGATGTGTTCGCAACCCCTGCTCGTTTAAACGTGCGGCGATCTGACGAAGTGGGCCACACCCCGCCGCTGGAAGCGCTCCAGCAAACGGACTAAACTCCCCCGAATACTTCTCGAAAGTTGGACTTTTGTCGGTTTCCGAGCTCAAACTTGCCCAAAGCCTTCGAGTGCTACATCCTTAAACTTCCGAGCCCGCCGCCGAGGAATAGCCAAAGCAGAAGAATAATCAAAATCACCCCGCCGATACCAAGCCCTCCTCTTGAGCCATAGCGGTTGAAGCCGAAGAAGCCACCACTGAACAACAGAATCAAAAGGATGATCAAAATAAGCATCTTAGCCTCCCCCCAACAATACCTCTATCTCGGCCCTTTTCGTCGGAATTCCCACCGGGTTCTTGGATTTTCCATCGAATGCTTGCGGAAGAGCTCGGGCAGTTCGCTGTCCAACTACCGAATCTGGCGTGTTGGGCCCTCTTTATATCCGACAAAAACTCCCGACAAGAACCCACTAGTATGCTATTTTGGACATCGTCTTACCAGTTACCGAGGTGGAGGTGAATGTGTCCAGCACCAGCTTAGACGGGCTTAGACTAAGAAAGGCACCGGCCACCTTGCGCGAGATCGAGCAGGAGATCAAGGAAAAACAGAAATGGATGACGCTGTTGATGTCATTCAAGGGAAATCCCGGCGACGCCCGGAATTTACTTGAAATCTCCAACAAGATTGCACGGGAGACCATCATACTTGAGCAGATGCTAGCGGGCCTTGCGCCACAGGCCAGGAGCCTAGCCCGCAGCATACCCTCAATGCCGCCTAAGCAACTCTCGATTAACAAATACACATCCTCCTCGGGCGGGGAACTAAAGGAATTGGAAACAGTTGCTGCAAGGATGCCAAAACAAATGGCCGAATTGCGCCGCTCATTAGATAAGTTTCGGAACTTCGCCAACGGAAAGATCAACGATCCGCTGCGAACATCCGACGGCCAGCCTATGGATCCTAGTGGCCTGCTCCTCGCATTTCTTGACCTCCTCTTAAAAGCCAGAAAGCTCTGAAACCCCAATTTCCATGCTGATTACTTGTTCACCTAGAGGTAGGGTCGAGCCAGGAAACGATCAAGCACGACACTGCAGGCGGTTTACAAGGCTCCTCTTATCACTCATAAACTACCCCGAAGTTCAAAGATCCGGTTCCGTAAGGAGTGTGTCGGGTCCATTCCGACCACATGCCAGTGTTAAACTCTTTGCTTGAAGCAAGCGGCGTTCGATTTTAAATTAATAAAATTTAATGTTGTTTAGATTCTTCTGGGCGGCCTTGGAACGCAGAAATCGAAGGCGCTTTATTAAGCGTAAGAGCAGCCGCCAAAAACCGAGCGGCCGCGCTACGCCGTCACGCCACTAAGCGGGAATCGAGCCCCGCTTGATAATCTTCGTCATCACTTCAGTGAACGTATCGATCTCTTCCAAAGTCGAGTAGACGTTGGGTGTGATTCGCAATCCCTGATACTCGCCGGGCGTCACGATGGCCACCGTCCAGATGCGATGCTTAGCCCAGAGGTATTGCGAAAGGGCAGGAGCCTCGATTCCAGCCACGCTGATGAAGCCGATCGCGCAGGATTGGGCCGGGTCTTCGCTGTTCAGGATTTTTACGCCCGGCAACTGGCGCAGTTCGTTCGACCAGCGTTTGCGCAGGTAACGGAACCGCTCAGCCTTGCGCTCCGGCCCGATGCTGTCGTGAAAGTTAAGCGCCTCGGTAATAGCGTTGCGCTGCGAAGCGGGATGGGTTCCGATCTCTTCAAACTTCCGAATGTTCGCCTTTCATCGAGTCCGGGGCGGGCATCATCGGCCAGATCGTTTCGATCTTCGGCTTGCGAACGTATAGCATCCCGGTGCCGATGGGCGCCAGCACCCACTTGTGCAGCGAAGTGCCGTAGTAATCGCACTCGAGGTCATCGCGCTTGAAGGGGAATTGAGCGAAAGCGTGAGCCCCATCCACGATCACCTCGATCCCGCGCGCCCGCGCCATTTGGCAAATAGCTTTCACGGGGAAGATCTGGCCCGTGCGATTAGTAATGTGGCAGATCTGGATCACCTTGGTCCGGGGAGTGATGTTTTCTTCGATGCGCTTGGCGAGGTAATCAAGGCTGGGCGGCGGCACGGGAAACGTAATTTGCTTGAGAACGATCCCGTCGCGCCGTTCGCGCTGCTGCCAAGTCGTGATCATGCGGGGGTAGTCCTGATTGGTGGTGAGGACTTCATCGCCGCGCTGGAGGTTCATCCCCAACTGAACGATTTCCAGTGCTTCGCTGGCATTTCGCGTAATCGCAATCTCCTCGACATCCCAGCCGAACGCGCGCGCCAGTCGTCTGCGAACTGTTTCGATGCCGGGGTCCAGAACCTGCCACATGTAATACGAGGGATTCATGTTCTCGATTTCGAGATAGCGCGTCTCGGTGTCCATCACGATCTTCGGAGAGGGAGACACGCCGCCGTTGTTGAGGTTGATCATGTTTCGATCCACCGTAAACGCGTGGCGAATGTTGAGCCAGAAGTCCTCATCCCTGGCGACGGTGTCGGCGGGACGACCGGTTACGGCTTGGGCGGCGGATTGAGCGCGGAGCACTGAGTCGGCTTGAAAAGCGGCCACGGCACCCGCGGCGGAAGAGAGGAAGCGGCGACGGTCCATGAGTTAGAGTAGGCTGGATTCGGGTCCCAGGTCAATGTGGGCTGCTACCCGGAATGCCCCAGGGTCGATGCCTGTCAGTAGAACTTACTATTTCGCCTAAATTGAGTGCCAACCTACACTGATTATTTTGTATCATATTTGCCTTGACACTAATTTCAACCCGGCGTATTATCAGCCTAGTATTGAATTACCAGTCTAGTATTGAAAACGAAGGTAAATGCAATGCGGCTTAGCAACTTTCTGACAATAAGCCAAAGGATGCTCCTTGTGGCTTGGCTGTGCGCGGTTGCGGTATTAAGCGCACAATACGGTGTACATGCCCAGTGCAACGGCGGCACCAGCGCCGGAATTGTAGATAACATGGATTGTGCTCCCACGAATTTGTGTTCCGGAACTTGGGGCGCGTGCCAATTCGAAGACTGCACCGATTGCTCCCGGTCGCAACATCTTGCATCGGTTGCGAATTGTATATGGTATATGGGCGCATGCGGGTATTATGCACACTGCACGAGCGGCTGCGCATAGTGGGCGGAGAAAACGCCATGCTGAATCGATGCGCCCGTTTCGTATTGCCCGCGCTTGTGGTGATCCTTGCCAGCGCTGCGGTCTGGCTTGTTGTGGGCAGCATAACAGCCCGCATCTTCGCCGAATCGCTCATCAAGAGGGTTCCGGTTTCAATTATCAAGAAGGAGCTTTACTATAATTATCCCGCCGGTGACCTTGCCTATACACTCCAAAGCAAGTGGGAGATCCGTTCGGATGGCTCAACCGTGGAATTCAAGCCGCGCTTTCCACCACCACCGAATCTTAGCCTCCCTCCCATGCGCATAATCATTGATGTGCAAGCCCGGACGCGCACGATAGTTGACGATGTAACGCAATCGAAGACAACGTACAAGCTTGGAACAAGCGTAGCGGGGTTGACTACAATCGCGGATAATTGCGGAGGGCAGCCTGGAGATGCCATCAGCCCCATCCTGAGCTTTCAGGTCGTAAAAGTTGGCAAGGTGAGCGGGGACACCGAACCGAGATCAACGGAAGTCCTCCGTTCTCCGGCGCTGGGCTGTGCCGAACTGAAGAGGGTCGTCTTTAAATTGGCGTCGAGCAGCCGAGCCGTGCTTATCAGATCGTCCGAGGCGATATTGGTCACTTCTGGCGACCCCGACGCTGGAGACTTTGCCATCCCGTCCTCATATGTGGAGCGAGCGCCATCTGAGAGTATGAGGCAATTGCGCAGCCGTTACCCGGACGTGTTTCCACCGATCCCACCGAATGCATTTGCAATCGAAGATGCTGCCTATCGACAAATTAACCAATAGCAAATTGCATTGATGGTTGGCTTAACTCTCGGTAGCATAAGGGGCTATCCGAGATAGAAGGTGGAATTGCGACGTCGAAGGAATACTGGCAAAGCTCTGTTTATGCGGCGTGCTTCTCAGCACCCTCCGGATGGGTACTCACGTGAGAATTGACACCCCTCGGCGCGGAGCGTAGGTGCTTGGGATTGTACGGAATATTTCCGGGCACAGCGAATCAGTTCCTTCGTCAAGCCCGGTATGGCCGATTCCGCGCTGGCTGGCTCTTCATACTCGAGCGCCAGGTAACCTCTGTAGCCAGCCTTCGCAAACAGCATTGTGAGCCGATCCCAATCGGCTTTTTCCTTGGTCCCGTCCACGCTTGCAATATGCTGCTTGAAGTGAACGTTGGTCGCGTAGGGGATGCACTTCTCCACCTGCGAATAGCCGTCCTTGGGGAAGTTGCGGGTATCGAGATTGATTCCAGCCCACGGCGACCCGGTCCGTTTCACGATCTCGAGAGTCGGCTCAGCGGTTGTTGTGAGCCCGCCGTCATCCTCCACGCCGAGATGATGCCTTTGCTGCCAGCGTACTCGGCCGAACGTTTGAAAACCTCCACCGCCCAGTTGATGGCCTGCGGTTCCGTGGCGCCTTTTGGAATCGATCCGCCAAATACACGGACGCGACCAGCTCCAATTTTTTGAGCAACGTCCACCCACTTCTTGGCAGTCTCGAACTCGGCTGTTTGCAATTCCGGAGTCGGTTGGGCACAACCGTACCCGTGTAGCGATGCTGTGGAGTTGCACGGCTTGCTTGTAGGCGGTCTTGCGCAAGCTTGCCAGGAATGAATCCGATGTGTCGGGGAACCAGTACACAGACCGTCTTTATACTGGACTACCTCGCCTACGAGCTGCGCGCCGCGCTTGCGGAGTGTCGTTGATGTCGTCCACGGCGAACATGACAGTCCAGCCGTGCATACCTCGTCGGAGACGATGAGAAGTCGCGTGCCTGGACAGCCGATCGCCACGTTCCGCATCATTGAGACTGGGGTGCATACGTCTGAAGAGAGGCGGCCTTGCTCTGGTTTGTTTGGCCAATTTTCACGCGTTTGGGTCGCCCTCTGTTAACCGGAAGCCGGAGCGAACTCGAAGCAGGAGAAAGTGGCTCCGCAGTAATGGCCAAGTTCGAGGTATCTCTCATGAGAGCGCCCAGATGGTAGCAGATGGTATCAGATAGTAGGCAGCAAGAATTTGTCGACTGGTTAGCCTGACACGTTATTGGTTCTTTAGTATCAGCCTCTTAGCCTCATTTTGCGCTTGCCCCGTGGGCTGACACAAACAGTTAAGACACTGTTGGCCGTTCGCTGAATAATCCTCGAGCGGCAAAACGACTGTACCGCATACTGGTACCCGGCCGGTGAAGCGGAGGCGGGCTCTGCGGGAGCGCAACTCGCCAAGGACCGGCGAATGAGCTACTGGGGATGACTTACAACGGGATCGCGGAAGTGCGGAGCTACAACAGCATGCTGCAGCTGATTGGGCTTTCTTCAGGGTCGTATGTCAACATGCAGTACGTGTATCCGGCCGGAGCGAACAACGGGAAGGTGTGCCTGCAGAGCGATTTGATCAGCCATGAGCAGAGTCAATACGGCTACGATATGCAGAATCGATTGTCGTCGGCGACGGCTTGGACGATTTCGGGTCAACCGAGCGGTTCGTGCACATTTGCTTCGGGCAGTTTGACCTGGGGTCAGAGTTACACGTATGACGGGTATGGGAGTTTGACGGACAAGAATGTGACGGCGGGGTCGGCTCCTTCGCTGCATGTGACGGTGGATCCGGCTACGAACCGGGTCACGGGGCAGTATGATGCGAACGGGAATATGACTGCGATGGCCGGGAATGTGTCTTTGGGTTACGACTCGGAGAATCGGCTGGTTCAGTGGATCAATTACAATTCTGGGACGTCGGCTAGGCATGGCTATGATTCGCAGAACAAGCGCGTGTGGGTGTGGAGCGGGGGTGCGGATCAGTGGGGCAATCCTAACTCGTATCAGGTGTACTTCTACGGGTTGAATGGGAAGCGACTGGGTGTGTATCAGGTGAGTCTGGTGGTGGCGGGTCCGGGGTCTGGACATCCGGTGGCGATTCTGGATGCGGCGAGTGCGACGGAGACGTATTTCGGGTCGAGGCGGCTGAGTCCGATGGACCGGCTGGGGTCGGTGCCCAATCCGGGCGGGTCGTCGGGGCACTCGACCTATTATCCGTATGGGGAGGACAAGGCGGGGAATCCTGGGGGAGATGGCTGGAAGTTTGCCACGTATTCGCGGGATGGGGGGAGTGGGCTGGACTATGCGGATCAGCGGTATTATGCAAGTTCGCTAGGGCGGTTTATGAGTCCGGATCCGTATATGGCGGCAACTTTGTTGGCTAACAATTCTATCGATCCGCTAAGTTGGAATAGGTACCCATATGTGATGGGTGATCCTGTTAACCGGAAGGACCCGCGTGGCTGGATAAGCATCGCCGCAGATCAGGATGGAGAAGATGAAGGTCCACCGGATGAGCCATTAGATCCATTATTCCGGCGCCCCCAACAACCGGCACCGAAACCAAAAGACTGCTTCGTCACGGTATTCTATCGAGAAGTGATCGTTGGAGGCATTGAAGTTGGGAACCATGCGTACGTCTGGGTGGGAGATGAGAACGATTTCCATCATATTCTGGAGGGTGAGCCGGAGAGGTTCAATCCTCTATCGCCTGGAAACCTAAAGGCATACTGGACCCTAGGTGACGGTGGCTACAAGGATTCGGACCACCCATATGCTGGAGATCAACAGTGGGGGAAAGGTCGTATCGGCGCCGATATCTGTGATTACGTAAGAGATCTACTAGATGACACGAAGCACTTTGACAATATCAGCCTTGGTCCGCACGGATATAATGGATTCTTTGGTCCTACCAGTAACAGTTTCGCCTCGTTTATTCTACACTATGAGCACCTCGGCTTTGGCAAACCGCCAGACGCACCAGGATGGGGAGCGCTCGATTACTTAATAGGGCCAGGACGGGACTAGAATGGAACCGATCAATATACGGACATTACTCGATAGACGTCGATTCTACTGGTCTCTTCTGTTGTCGTCAGCACTCGTTTTATCAACAGCAGGAGTCAACCGTCTGATTAAGACAGCAGGGGCGACATCGATTTCATATCTTTTGCTTCTGCCAGGGTTACTTGTCACTACCCGAGGGTATTTCAATCCGGAAGGCAGTAGCCAGGAGGGTGGCATGCTATTGACGCTCGTAAGTAATGTCGTTATCTACTTGGTATTGGCTTATAGCGTGCTCACGCTTACACATATGGTCAGGCCAAACATGACGAGATCGCCAAGTAACGTGAGGGTTCGCAAATGAGGTAGGGGCGATTTCCGCTTTTGCCTTCGCTGGCGCTAGCTACGCCGGCGGCATTGCGAACGTCATCATGCAGGGGCTCGGTGTTCCGACTGGAGCTACGCTGACCACTCTGGCGGCGATTGCAGTGGCGACAAGCAATCGGGTCCGATCAGTATTTACGCCTAACAGCGGCGCTGGGAGAAACGTTTGCCCAAGGCCCCGGAGGTGGCGACCGCGTAACTTTCTCGATCCGCTCGGAATTGCAAAAGCAAGATGCGGACCAGTTGTGCACCGTCATTGACAACGATACTGTAACGTGCCGACTCGACATGCATTACTGTCACCGATATTTCGCCGTCTAAGGCATGTACGTTGGCCATGAACATCGACCTGCAGTGCGGAATAACATAAAGTACCGTGGCACGGTATCAGTCTTCCGTCGGGCATTTGCCGCAGCCCGCATTGGATGGGGTGGGCAGCCAATCTCATGCGAAAGTGGGCGAGCTGATCGTAAGCAAAATCCTCGGGTTACCCCAGAACAACGTGAGTTTCCGGTGAGCGTGCGTGACGCCAGCCGGCCGGACCGCCCTGTTAAGTTAAGTTAAGTTCAGTCAGTCGCCGGGAGGCGACCGATCATGAGTGACGGAGCGCATCCCCTATTCCCGAACCTATCCCCCAGATGCAGCGTTAGTTGGAGCAGGTTCGTAGCAGTCATCCGCGGCGGACAAAGCTGCCCGAGTCACTGTGGCAGGCTGCGGTTGAATTGGCCCGGCAGCACGTCGTGTATGCCGTCGCGCATCCGTTAGGACTGGACTACATGAGACTGAAGCAGCGGCTCGGCGAGTTCCTGCCGTCCGACGAGAAGCAACCGGTGCGGCTTTCGTCGAACTCGTCGCGCCGCGGCCGACAGCGCTGGAGGCGTGCGTCATCGAGTTCGAGTCCTCGCGCGGAGGCAAGATGCGCATTCAGTGGAAGGCGGCCGGGTTGCCGGATGGGCCAGCCTGCTGCGCGCCTGGCGAGAAGCGGAAGGATGAGTCAGATCTCGGCGCAGATGCGCGTGCTGGTGGCATCGAGCCGGTCGATGGAAGAAAGGGTATTGATTCCTTCGATACAATCCCGCACCGGGAACTCCTACAGTGCGTCGCTCGGCGCATAGTAGATCGGGACATGGTTGGAACAGGTGAGGGTACAGGGGCAGATTGAAATCGCCGAAGGCTGGCTCGTCCAGAAGACTTAGAACGGCCTCTCGTGGGAAGAGCAGCCTCATTGTCATAAAATCCATACGCTCTAAGGCTACTCCTGAGAAGCCTCATTCGAATGAAGATCACTTGGCAGAGAATGAGTTTCCCGGCGCAGATCGATATGTTCGCCCACTTGGAAACGTAATCGCCTTGGAAACGGATACAGGGACTCCCAAAGTACGGCGTATTCCGACCCGTACCCAAGACAGCCGTCAACTTCCCAGAAGCCGACTTCTGGCCCGCCAGCTTCCGGATGGCATAATCCACTCGAATCGTGTCCCGACATATATTCGAACCACGACCTTGATTCTGCCGCGCTATGCCGTAGACAACATCTTTGTCTCAGCCAAATTCAAGAAGCGTTTCCTGAATTTCACAGGTACAGCGTTTCGCGAGGGCCTCGCCGCCATTCGGGACGAACGATCGGTCGCTTCAAGATCTAACGGTTGCTGGTTCTATGCAGCGTGGATTTACCTACGCTCATCAAACTCACTAATAGGCTGAGTCTATCGTTGACACCCATCCAAATACTTCTAAGATCGCTGACCGGAAGTCGTCTCGCAAAGGTGTTCGAGGACTTTGGCCTACCGGCGCGCTCCGGAGTTTTCTCCACCCGGACTTATCGCCCCGAACACGTGGCGTCATGCGAGCCCGAATATCTACCACGCTCGCGGACGCACGTCCGCCAGCAGCCTCTAATAACTTTGTAAAGAAGAATGACAGCCGCGGCGAGGGTTTCGTCATGTTTCCTGCATGACACCACATCCAGTCGTTGCTTCTGAGTTCGATCATCAGATTTGGCCCACTTTGATCATCAGAAATGGCCCACCTGGACAGCCCCGGATGACAAGATTCCGGGATGGACAGGAGGAAGAAAGTGGAACTATTCGAAGAACTCCGGCGCGGACACGCCTCCGGA
>JBBRRB010000060.1:0-37237 GCA_038225555.1 Bryobacterales bacterium | reverse complement strand
TCCGCAATTGGAGCGGGCGGTGAAGGAAGTGTTGGCGGAACTTGAGAAGAACCCGCCCAAGAAGTTGGTCCGGCCAAAGTTTCCGAAATACGATACGCTCCGTTGAATGAGGTCCGGCATGCGGCGATCTGGGATAATGGCAGCGAAAGTGAACCGGGGTCATAGATGAACACTACGGGTAGTCGCATCGTAATCGGAGCGCTATGGGTATTTTTGGGGACGCTGGCCGTATGTGCACAGACCGGCCCCCGAGGTCATTGGAGCGGCTCGATCGCCATTCCCGATCAGCCTTTGAACGTTGAGATCGACCTTGATAAAGCGGCGAGTGACTGGATAGGGTCGATCTCAATCCCGACGCAGGGCGCATCGGGACTTCCGCTTGACGGTATTTCTTTTACGAGTGGAAAATGCGGATTCCGAATGAAAGGGGCACCAGGCGATCCGACGTTCACGGGCACTCTCTCAGCCGACGGCAAGACAATAACCGGGGAATTTACGCAGGGACCGGGCACGTTCCCATTCAAACTTAGCCGGACTGGCGAGCCAAAGGTTGAAGCCGTGAAGGCCAGCCGGCCGGTCGCAAAAGAATTCCTGGGGAACTGGGAGGGCACGCTGGAGGCGGGCCAAGCGTTGCGGCTCGTGTTGAAAATGTCCAATGACAAGGACGGAGCCAAAGCCGTCCTGATCAGCCTTGACCAGGGTGGTACTGAGATTCCGGTGAGCGCCATCGACCAAGGTGGATCCAAACTGACGCTCACGGTGAAGATGATTAGCGGGCGGTACGAGGCCGAGATCAACAAGGAGGGTTCGGAGCTAACCGGCACATGGACGCAGGGTGGCAATGATCTTCCCCTCAAGCTGAAGAAGGCGTCGAAGCCCTGAAAGATCGCTTCGCAGTAATCTAAGCTTGCACGTCCCCTTGCGCAGGCCCCCTGACGCCACATCCACGACGCATGCCCGTCCGAAATTTCTCGCGTTCCTCGGGCGTCATCCGCTCCCATCGATCAATGATGCGGGCGCGGCCACCTGAATTATGCCGCCTGAAAAATCCTCCGAATAAAATTCTGCTCAGCACCAGGATTCCCAGTCCCTGCCAAAATGTGATCATCTTGCCACCAAATAGCGCCGGGGCCAACCAGTTCCAGAGACTCATCACGACCAACCCGAGAACCGCCGCGGCCGCGGTCCCCACCACCACAAACATCACCGCTCGTTTAATCCCTCTTCGATATATCATTTCGTTTCTCCCATAAGCTCATCTCTAACCTCTTTGAGGCGACCTCTAAGATGGAGGACAGCGTAGCGCTTTCTCGAAAGCAGAGTATTGACGCTCAATCCTGTTTCCGCGGCCAGCTCCTTAAAGCTGCGGCCCTCGATTTCGTGAGCCACAAACACCTCCCGCTGCTCCTCCGGAAGTTCTTCCAACGCAGCTTCGAGTTCCTCCCACAGCAGACTCCGCGCGTAGGCAGCTTCCGGCCCCGCATCCGGCGACGGGAGCAACTCTTCAAGCGTTAATTCGTCTCCCTCGTCCGAGAGTTCGCTGTTTCGAAGGTCTGTCGACCGTTGTTTGCGGAAGAAATCGACGATCCGATTGCGCGCAACGCGAAACAGCCAGGCGCCCGCCTGCTCAATCGGCTTCATCAACCTGTAGGCTTCCACGAGTTCGTAGAAGACGTCTTGAAGGATATCCTCCGCGTCGCTCTGATCGGCCACGCGCTTTCTCACGAAGCTCCGCAAACGCCCTTGCTCCCGTTCAACGATGTCGGAGATCAGGTGGTTGCTCAGAGCATTCTCCATCTACTTTGGTAGACGAATGAGCGCCGCAGATATTGTATCGACGCAATCGTGATGGGGAGAAGGTGTGCTACCGTGAGCACAAATGGTACTCTCTTGCGCTTTGAGAATCGGCGTCTGGACTATGGCTGCTTGGATTATCGCCCTTTCCCTATCCGCACAAGGCAAAGACGTCCCAGTCAACGAAGCGAAGGGAATGCCGCCGAGAGCGGCCCCGTCAGATTATCAAGCACAGACTCAAGCTGGTTCCGTGACAATTGCTGCAGAGTTCATGGGACACGCGGTTCCCACGCCGGACGGCGTGTACAGCACGGAAGACTATGTAACCGTGGAAGCAGCTTTGTTCGGGGCGCCGGATGCGCGGCTCAAACTGAGTGCCGATGAATTCTCGCTCCGCGTCAACGGAAAGAAGGCACCGTTCGCGAGCGTGGCTCCCCAACTTGTCCTCAAATCGCTGAAGGATCCCAACTGGGAGCCGCCGGTTCCTGCAGAATCGAAATCGAAGACAGGTTTCGGTGGCGGTGGAGGTGGCGCTCAAGGTAACCCCCCTCCCGCGCCGGTCCACATGCCCATTGAGTTGCAGCACGTAATGTCGCAGCGCGTGCAAAAGGCAGCGCTACTAGAGGGAGACCGCGCTCTTCCCCGAGCCGGACTAATTTTCTTTCAATATCGTGGAAAACCCGAGAGCATCCGGTCGCTCGAACTCATCTACAGTGGCGTTGCTGGAGAGGCAACCCTGAAGCTCCAACCCTAGTAGGAAAGGAAGATCATGTTCCGATTCGCATTTGCGGCACTCGCGCTTATTTCGTTCGCTTTCGCTCAGAGCCTCCCCGCCATTCGATGGGTCCACCAAGTGGATGGATCGGGGTCTGATACGTTCGCCGGCCTCGCTACGGACTCTCAGGGAAATTCCTACGTCGCTGGAAGCACGCTCTCGACGAATTTCCCAGTGCAGGCCGCTGCCCAGAGTCACTTGGCATCGGCCGGGCTGTACCGAATCGATGGTCCCGGTTCAACTTACGCCGCCTTGGGACTCACTTCCGCCTCGTCGATCGCGGTGGATCCTCAAGATCCGAGGACTCTTTACGCTACGTCCTTGGGAGCAGTGCTCAGAAGCACAGACGGAGGTGTCACGTTCTCATCGCTGCCGCTCCCGAGTTCCTCCCCTCGAATGATCGCAATCAATCCTGACAACGATCAAATTCTCTATGCCGTAACCTTCGATCAGGGCATATTGCGGAGCACGGATGCCGGTGCAACGTGGACCGCTATCAATAACGGCATCGGCGCGCCGCCTGGACAGCGCTTCTCGGCTCAAAATCTCTGGATCGATCCGAATACCCCCAACGTGTTGTTCGCCGAAACGCTCAACAAGTTTGTACGAAGCAGCGACGGCGGTGAGAACTGGCAGACACTCTACTCAAATACCAACGTCAACAATGTTTACTTCGATCCCGCGACTCCAGGGGTGCTCTACGCACCTTTTACATCCAACGGAATGGCCCCCGAATATGGCGCATTCAAGAGTACCGACCATGGCCTGACATTCACCACGCTGACAACTCCTTCGGTATTCTACTCCATCGTGTCCGACCCCAATCAGCCGAAGCGGCTGCTCGGCGTGAACCAATTCTCGATTTTCGAAAGCCTCGATGAGGGATCCACCTGGACCCAGACGCCCATTCGAGCAACTGCAATTGTGCCGGACTGGGCAAACGGCGTTCTATATGCCACGACTGCGAATCGCGTTCTTCGTATTTCAAGCGATCTCCAGACGATCACACCGGTAGGCCCTCCAGCCGTCGGATTTATCCAGGGGATTGCGGTCGCGAACGGAAGCGCCTACGTTGCCGTTACCGGCACGCACGATGTCTTCGTGACGAAACTCGATCCTTCGGGAAACGTGGTCTATTCAACCTACTTCGGAGGAAGCGCCGACGATATCGCAACCGCGATGACGGTGGACGGCGCGGGCAACGTCTACGTTACCGGCACCACAACCTCGGTCGATTTCCCGGTTACAAAGGGGACCTATTCAAATTCGGGAGGAAGTTTCCTGTTCCGCTTGAATCCGGATGGCTCAGTAGGCTACTCGACGTATTTCGCTCCTTCGGGAAACGCTCCTAACTCGCTTGCCGTGGATTCCTCTGGCTCGGCCTATATTGCGGGGGTCAGCTTCGGACATCTGCCAGTCACTCCGGGAGCCTATCAGACGACATGCAACTGCGCTTCCATCCCTGCCTTCGTCAGGACCCTATTTCCAGACGCCGGAGTTCTGACCAGATTCGATCCGACTGGCTCGACTCTGATTTTTTCAACGTACGTCGGCCCGTCGATTTCGCTTTATTCTGCAATTGATGCGATTGCGCTCGCAGCGGACGGCAGCGTTTACGTGGGCGGCCCCAACGGAATCCACCACATCAACGCAACGGGAACCACACAGCTTTCGTCGTCCAAGCCAATTGTCAACGCCGCGGCTATCGCCCTCGGACCGGACGGGAGCCTCTATCTCGCGGGTCCGCCCGGCATCAATCCCTTTCAAACCACGGCAGGGACTTTCCAACCAACAATCGGAGGTCCGGTACCATTGCCCAATCAAGGCATCCTGTATTCTGGAGCGGCCGTGATCCGAATGGACGCGCAACTCGCAACAGTGCTGGCATCGACATATTTCGTCGGCCTGTATGGCAACCAAATCAAAGCCCTGACGGTTGACCCGTCCGGCAAGGTGTACCTTGCAGGCTCCACGGCACCGAGAGGGCTGCCCACGGTTACACCGCTTCAGGGAGGCTTTGCTCCAAGCACCGGTTTCGTGAGCGAATTGTCGAGCGATCTTTCTACTTTGCTCTTTTCGAGCTATTTCGGCGATACCGAAACCTTCAGCGTACAAAGCGTTGCGCTTAGTCCGAGCGGAGACATCCTCACAGGGGGCTCCACCGGGCAACCTTTTGGGGGTGGGCCCATCAATATTTATGTCAACAGATTGGGTGTGGCGCCGCCCCCCTCCTTGCGAATCGACGCGGTGCAAAACGCGGCCAGCCTGCTGGATGGCTCGATCTGTGCTGGCGAAACGATCGTCGTGCGCGGAGTTGGATTCGGAAGCGACGCGCAATTGTCGATTGGCGACAAGGCCGTTCGTCCGATCTCGATCACCACGACCGCAATTACGGCAGTGGTTCCGCAAAGTGTACCGGCCGATGCGGCTATGGTCCAGATGCAGTCCGGCGGAGCGAGTTCCAACCAAGTCCTGATTCAGGTGAGCGCGGCATCGCCGGGGATTTTTTCCGCAGACGGCAGCGGCTATGGGCAAGCCTACATATTGAATAAGGATGGAAGCCTGAATACGCCTGCGAACCCCGCCGCCCCCGGCGATGCGATTACGATCTTCGCGACCGGAGTTGGCCCGGTATCCTTCACCAATGGGTACGCAGTTACTGATTTTCCGGTGAATGTGTTCATCGACGGATTCTACGCGAATGGCGTCGCGGCGGTTATGGGACAGGTGAAAGGGTTGCCGGGCGACGTGTATCAGATCACGGTATACGTTCCGAATCCGGCCACCCTGGTTGCGAATAATCCGAATCTCGCCAACTTCAAATTTCCGCCTTTGGACAGCGTTCTAATTCAGGTTGCTGGCAAGACCAGCCAGATCGGGCTCGCGATTTCGATCGCCCAGTAGCTCTTAGGGCCTGTGGGGCAGCCAATCCAGATTGGCGACCACGGGGACTGGTTAGTAAGGACTGCGTCGTCAGTAAGGATCTGTTGTGCCCCCGAATGCGAGATCTCCGTGAAGCGAACTTTACCCAACGCCGTTTACGCCCTGGCAGTCGCGCGCGATCGTCGGCACCGTTCCGTCTATTTTGCAGGTGTGCGAGCAGACAGGGTGCCGCCAAGCATCTGGGTGTAAAGCCACTCCATGTTCCTGGCGAAGCGCTGCGTGTCGCAGACCGGAGAGTCACGGAGTCGCGATCGCATGTTTCGTCGAAGGTCCAGGAGACGGTCTGGGCAATTCGCCAGGCTGATCGCAAGAGATGCGTAGTCTTCGGGCCCTTGGCCTACCAACTCACCGAGGCCAGCGGCCCGCAGGATGGAGGAACTCGTTCGCGAAACCCAGCGATCTCCGGAAAAAGTGATCACCGGGACACCTTGCCAGATCGCCTCAGTAGTAGTCGTGCCGCCATTGTAGGGGAAGGTGTCTAGTGCGATATCGATCTCGCCGTAGGTTTCGAGGAACTTATAGTGATCCGAGGGGCCGTCCAGGCGAACCCTGTTGGGAGAGACATAGTGTCGCGCGAAGAGGTCCTGCACGAACTGCCGCGCGCCCGGCGAAACAAGTGCTCCGTTCTTCAAGATCAGAGAACTATTGGGAACCTGCTGGAGAATCCTGCTCCATGAGGCGATCATTTCGTTGGTGATCTTGTATTGCGGAGCCAGACAGCCGAAGGTGATCGCGCCCGTCGTCAGGCACGGCGGGTCTGCCACAGGGGGCACGGGATAGGTCACTTCGAAAGTCAGATAGCTGCCCGGCACGCGCACAATCTTTTCACAATAGAACTTCTCTTCTTCGGGCGGGATCACCAGATCGTCACCGATCAGGTAGTCGTAGCTCGGGATGCCGGTCGTGGCGTACATATTGAACCACCCCACGACCACGCGGGCCGGCCGCATTGTAAACAGCGGCAGCCGCTGGATTCTGCTGTAGCCGTTCAGGTCGACAAGTAGATCGATCTGCGCATGCTCGATCCGTTGGGAAAGCGCCTCGTTGGAGAGTCCCGTCGTGTCATGGAACCGATCTCGCGGGTGACCGCGATAGCCATACTGGATCTGCGAAGAGGGTGCATCCGAGAAGAGGTGAACCTCGAAGTGGATCCGATCGTGATGATTGATCAACCCCCACACGGGCTTCATCCAGTTGTGATCCTGAAAAAACGAAGAGACGTAGCCGATCCGCAGCGGGCGATCGCCAGTCTTCAGGGGGCGTGACGAGTCTTCGGTCGTCCGCCGCGGGGGGAGTTGGCGTTCCGCCCAGGTGCGTCGCGCATCGAGTATGGCTTGGTTGTCGCTTGCTGGGCTGCCGGGGATAATCACGGCAATTGCCGCTTGTGGCAATGCCGGATCGCCTCCCGAGGCAGCCTGGCGAAACAGGTCCAAGGCTTCCTCTACCAGCCCTAGCTTGAAAAGGACCTGCCCGAGATTGTGTTGAGCCTCCGGCCAATTCGGAAGAATCTCCAGCGCTGTCCGGAAACAGCCAATGGCGGCCGCGTATTCCTTCCGGGCGCTTTCTGCGCACCCGGCCGAATACCACGCACGAGATAGTTTCGGGTTGAGCTGGAGGGATTGCTGATACGCGGCGTTAGCACCCGGAAACTGCCCGAGTGTCTGGAGGGCATCGCCCATGTCGCAGTGCAACTCTGCGTCATCAGGCATCAGGGCGATAGCTTTTTGCAAATAGGGGACGGCGTCTTCGGTCCGCGCCAATTTCGTCAGAACTTGACCCAGGGCGGCCAGGGCGCCCGCGTGCTCGGGGTCGCTGTCCACAGCCCGGCGAAAGCACTCCGCGGCTGCTCCCATCTCCCCCTTCTCCCGGTAAGCGTCGCCGAGAATGTAGTGCGCGGCAGCGGAGCCGGGAGTTCGCGCCAGGGCTTGCTGGTAAGCCGCAATCGCGTCGCCGAGACGCCCCTGCTCCTTCGTTAGAAGGCCCAAGTTGTTGTAGTAGTCGGGGGAATCGTCGAGAGCAATCGCCCGCCGGAAGGCGGCCTCCGCTTCGTCTGCCATCCCCAGTGCCATCGAACCAAGTCCCAAAAGGTTGTAACACCTCGCCTGATCCGGCACGACAGCCAGAGCCCGTCGAATTAGTGCGACTGCTTGAGCGGGTTGGCCAGTTTGATATGCAATTACGCCAAGCAAGTACACGACGTCGGTGTGATCGGGCGCGGCTTGCAGAATCTCCTGGTAAAGCCCGCTCGCCTCAACCAGACGTCCGGCATGATGGTGATCCAACGCCTGCCGGAACAGATTGTCTTCATGCTCGGCCAAGGCTTGAGTATAATCGGTTCGATTTGAAGCGGAAACTTGGGATCATTCGGCAAGCCCCGGATCACGGCCGCCGAAATCATGCCGCCAGGAGTTCTGTTTGCATCGCGGTTCCTATTGATAAATCCGTTTCACACTATGAAAGGCCCACGAAATCTGGTTTTGGGAAGCGTGGGTTTAAGGCCAGTCAGTCGATAGATCAAGGCGCGACCCCTGTCCCGCAGCCGACGCCTTCGTCGGCTCGCTCGAACTTTTTCATTCCGCAGGAACCGGGCGAGGGCGCCGGCGCGGCTCAGGGGAGCCGCCCCACACAAGGTGCCCATATCTGGGAACTAAATTTGAACGAGCCACAGCGCCTTAGGCCACGCCGGAGGCCACGATCGCGCCGAAGCGCCTGTCTCTGGATCGGAACTCGGATACTGCCGCGTTCAGATCCGACCCCTGGAAATCGGGCCACTTTTTCTGCGAGAAAACGAACTCGGCGTACGCGCATTCCCAAAGCAGGAAATCGCTCAGCCGCTGCTCGCCCGCAGTGCGGATCAGCAGGTCCACGTCCGGGCCCAGTGCCCGGGCCATGCTCTCGCGCGATGCACTTTCGCCCAGGGTCCGAGCAGCTTCGATCACGGCATCGCGCGAGGAATAATCCACTGCCAGCCTAAGATGCAACCTCGTGCCGCCTTGTGTGGCGCGTTCCATGTCGTCGATCAGAGGGATCAGAGACGAGGGCAGCCGATCGCGCCGACCGATGATACTGACGCGAATGCCATTTGACACGCAACGTGCCTGCTCTTTCCGAAGATAACCCTGGAACAAACGCATAAGCGAAGCCACCTCGTCCGAGGGCCGCTTCCAGTTATCGGCCGAAAATGCGTACACCGTGAGCATGCCGACACCGCAGGTCGGCGCCGTCTCCACGATACGGCGCAAGGCGTCCACTCCGGCACGATGCCCGGCCAGCCTTGGCAACCTGCGCGCTGTAGCCCAGCGTCCATTGCCATCCATGATAATCGCGACGTGAATTTCGTCAAAAGTACTTTGAAACATAAAGTGTGTATGGAAAGAAAAAGAGCCTACCGGTCCCGCATCGCATGGATCAGCGCTTCCATGTGATCCAAATACTTCTCCAGGGCTCGGCGGCCCGCTTCGGTCAGCCGATACTCGGTCTTGGGCATCCGGCCCTCGAACGATTTGCGGCAGGCAATGTAGCGCGCGTCCTCGAGTTTGCGAGCGTGCACGCTCAGATTGCCATCGGTGGTATTCAGGAGTTTTTTCAGTTCGTTGAAAGTGAGAGATTCGTTCGCCGCCAGCGCGCTCACAATCCCTAACCGGAGGCGTTCGTGGATCAAGCGATCCAGGTCGGAAACCGCCCCGCTCGTCCGGACAACTGGTTCCGGCTGCTCCTCAATCGAGCTGTTTTTCTGCGCAGTATTCTGTCTAGCCACCGAACCTCCTGGCGATGATGATTCCGAAAACCATATGCAAGCCACCGAACCCAGTCGCGAGGAAAGCGGTTCCCCAACTCTGAGGGCAGAATAAAGCGACCGCGCCCAGGGCCATGAAACACAGCCCCATCACAGGAACGATCCGGACCGAAAAGGCTCCGCCGGTTACAATTCCGGTGCCGTAGAGCAGCAGCCACATACCAGGAATGGCCCCTGGAAGTCCGGCTTTGTAAAGGAGGGCGGTCAACAACGCTCCGACGATCAGGGGCGGCGCGAAGCTGAGGGCAAATTTTCGCGCCGGCGCTGATAACAGCGATACGTGAGCTTTGTCAGCCTTGTACTTGAGCGCAGCGCCGCCTGCCGCAACTGCGAGCAGACCTCCCCAAAACCACGTCCAAAGCCAGGATTCTACCGTCGACTGGCGCGATGCCAGCAGAGTAGTCAAGAGCGCGCACAGGCCCATGAAAAATCCACCCCAGCCTGGAACGGCGGTGAATGATCGCGCGCTCTCCATGGTCTCGCGTATAAAACGCAAGTTGTCCATTGCATGGGTGTGCAGCCCGACTGCTTCCACGCGGCTGGGTCGAATGGGCTGAACGGAAGCCATGAGGAAAGTATACGCAATCTACTTTGCGTTGTAAAGTGAAAAGGGCTAAAAGAGTTGTAGCTGAGGCGTTGAGCCCCAGCCTTCAGGACAGTACTCGGTTTCGCGCGGCTCCATCGCGTGGCGAGCGACAATGGCGCGTACGCGATCGCTGAGCGTTGCAGGGTATTGTCCCGTAAGATAGGCGTTCGCTTGGTACCGCTCCTTGTACTTGCCAACCAAACGCGGGAAACGCGCCTCCAGGAATGGCAGAAAAACTTGGGCCGAGCACGGCTTGAGGAACAGGGGCGCAGCGCTAAAAGAGGCCGCTCCGGCTTCCTTCGCGGCGGCGCAGACCTCGTTGAGGTTCTCCTCGGAGTCTGTGATCAGTGGCATCACCGGATTCGCCAGAACAGTGACTCGTAGGCCGACCCGGGCCAAGCGCCGGATCGCCTCCAAGCGCAATGCCGGGCGCGGAGCCATGGGTTCGATCAGACGCGCCAGACTTTCGTCCAGAGTGGTAATGGTCACGTTAATTTGGACGATGTTGGACCGCGCTACTTCGGCCAACAGGCTGGCATGCCTGCCAATGAGATCCGACTTGGTCGTAATTCCGACCCGGTGCCCCTTTTCCCGAGCGAAGATTTCCAGGATGGACTTGGTAATGCCGTAGCGCCGTTCGGCGGGCTGATATGGATCCGTGGCGGTCCCGATCCATATCGATTGCCCTAATTTGACCTTGCGCAGCTCTGCTCGGAACGCCTCCGGGTGGAACCGCTTGGCGAAGATCTTGCGCTCAAACTGCAGGGGGTCTCGGAGTTCCATGAACTCGTGCGCATAACGCGCGTAGCAGTATTTGCAGCCAAATTCACAGCCCCGGTAGGGGTTGATGGTCCAAACGAAGGGCATGCGCGTGCCAGAGCAGCGTCCGATAAACTGGCGTGTTTCGATCTCAAGGTATTCCACCTGTTTCTTGGCTTCCAGCAGTTCGCTTTGCGAAGCTAGTCTGGCAATTCCAATGAGTTTCGGCGTGTCAGGCGATTCAAATAGCATCCTAGTCCCAGCTTATATTCGCCTTTTGTTCGCCCTATGTCAAGTTAGACTTAGCGTGTGTCTTCGACCATTCTGATCTCCGCAGGAGAGGCTTCCGGCGACCTCTACGCGGCGAGGCTGGTCGAAGCTTTGCTGCGCACCCATCCAGATATAACCTTTTTCGGTTGCGCCGGGCCTCGCATGCAAGCAGCGGGGGTGGAGCCGGTTGTCGATTCAGCCAGCTTAGCCGTCGTCGGTCTGATCGAAGTAATTCGGCACGTTCCCCGGATTTACGGTGAATACCGCAAACTGCTGCGGGCTGTTCGCAGCAAGCGGCCCGACGTTGCCGTCCTCACCGATAGTCCGGATTTCCATCTTCGGCTCGCCCGACAACTTAAGAAGCTGAACGTCCCGATCATCTATCTGGTGGCCCCGCAGGTTTGGGCCTGGAGGCAAGATCGCTTGCCCTTAATGCGTCGCACCATTGATCGGCTCCTCTGTATCTTCCCCTTCGAGGAACGCTTTTTTCGTGATCACGGGGTGAACGCAACCTACATCGGCCACCCGTTGACCCGCTTGCTGAAACCCGCGCCGAATCGTCCCGAGTTGAAACGCCAACTCGGAATTGATCCCGACGTTCCGCTGATCGCTCTCCTGCCAGGAAGCCGCAAGGGTGAAGCGCGTCGGCACCTTCCCGACCTTATCGACGCAGCCGAGCGCATCCAGCAGCGCCTCCCGGTTCGGCTGATCCTCTCTCTGCCGAAAGGCTTCTCAGCGCACGCGAACCTCTTGAATTTTCAGGAACGCTTTTCCCGCTCATCCATCCAAGTAGAAGAGGGCCTTACCTGGGAAGTCCTTGCTTGCGCGGATCTGGCGCTCGCCGCCAGCGGTACCGTCACCGTTGAGGCATGCTTGTTAAATACCCCGATGGTCACGTTTTATCGCGTTAACCAGCTCAGTTGGCTGATCGGCAAGCTCCTGGTCCGGGTGCCGTTTTACTCAATGGTGAACTTAATCGCGGGACGGCGGGTGGTTCCGGAGTTGATTCAGGCGGATCTTTCGGGTGAACGGCTGGCATCCGAAGCCATCCGGTTGCTGCAGAATGACCGCGAGCTGGCCGATATGCGAGCCGAGTTGGGACGAGTGGCAGCCAAGCTCGCAGGTCCAGAAGATCCGATCGATGTCGCGGCTTCTTGCGTGAGACAGCTTTTAAAAGAGGAAATGGTGCATGCTTCGTAGGATTTTGGTGGCGGGATGGGCATTGGTATTTGCTGGCGTCTGCGGGGCGCAGCAGGAAAGGACGCGATCATCGCGGATCAACGTGGAAAACTACGTCATCGATGCCGACATCAATCCTCGCACGCAAGCAATCGCCGCAAATGTTCAGGTTCGCTTCATTCCGCTCGACGATAACGTGACAACGGCGTCTTTCGAGTTGAATAACGCCTTGAATGTTTCGCGAATCGTGGACGACAGCGGCCACCAGATCCCGGCATCGCGCTCGACTCAGGACTTCTCCATTCGGCTCAGCTTTCCCACTCCGCTCCAGAAAGGAAAGGCCAGCACGCTCACGTTCACCTACGACGGTCGACTCGCCGGATCTGAGGATTCGCCGGTTTACGGTATCAAGTTTGCCGCGATCCACCCCGAGGGTTCGTATTTGCTTTATCCAGCGCGCTGGTTCCCCGTCAACGACTACACGGTCGACCGATACACCGCCGACATGCGCATCAGCGTGCCAACCGGAAATCGAGTGATTTCCAGCGGCGACGAATCAGCCGACCGGGCTGCGGGCGACAAGACCACGTACTCCTTCAAATACACGCACGCCTCTTTCCCGGGAAGCATCGCCATTGTGAAGGACGAACCCGTGCGGGTCTCCTCGCAGGGCGTGAACACGACGTTATACTTTCGGACCAAGAAATCGATGGCCAACGCATACGGCGAAGAAGCTGGAAAAGTGATGGCCTTCCTCACAGCCACGTACGGGCCTGCTCCGAAAGCGAATCTGACCTTCATCGAAACGGAAGATGGAACGCCAAACGGGTACTCTGCTCCTGGCCTGATCTTCCTATCTCCCAAGGGAATTGGCGACCAGGTGGGCACGCGTTTGCTCGCCAACCAAATGGCGCGCCAGTGGTGGGGCACGCTGGTTTCCCCCAGCAGCCGCAACCACATCTGGCTGCAAAACGGAAACGCGCGTTACGCCGAAATGCTGTATCTGGAGCACACAAACGGGCCGGCGGCCTTGAACCAGGACGTCCACGATACCTACGTTGAAGCCATGACCGTCGACAATCCGCCGGTGATTCAAGCGGGTCGGCTGGAAGATTACGCTCCCGAGTATTGGGCTGTGACGGCGAGCAAGGGCGCGGCCATCTTGAACATGTTGCGCTGGGTAATCGGGGACGATTCGTTTTTCAAGCTGATGCGCACGTTCCCCGATCAGCATAGCTGGCAGTCGGTGAGTACGGAAGATTTCAAGAAAGCGGCCGAGACGATTTCAGGGCAAAACCTCGGCTATTTCTTTATTCAGTGGATCGAATCCAGCGGAGCGCCTGAGTTCAAAATGGAGTACACGGTGTTTCGGACCCAGAAGGGCTTCCGCATCATGGGCAAAATTGCGCAGGATTTGGATACTTTTCGCATGCCCGTCGACCTGAAGATCGAGACCGAAGGCAACCCGGAAGACAAGCGGGTGGAGGTGGTGGGCACCTCCTCGGAGTTTACCGTTGACACCTTCGGAAAACCGAAGAGCGTGACCATCGATCCGAATGAGCGTGTGCTGCGGTTCACCAAATCGATGCGGGTAGCGGTAGCGATTCGACGCGGCGAGCAGTTCGCGGAAGTTGGCGAATTTGCGGACGCGCTCAAGGAATATCAGAAGGCGCTGGATGTGAACCGAGGCAGCTCGCTGGCACACTACCGGGTAGGCGAGATGTTCAAATTGCAGAACAATTACCAGTCAGGCGCCAATGAATTTCGCGAAGCGTTGAATGGCGATCTGGATCCCAAGTGGACCGAGGTGTGGGCACACATTAATTTGGGACAAATCTTCGATATTACCGGTCAGCGCGATCGGGCGGTAAATGAATATAACCACGCAATACGCACTCGCGATAATACGCAAGGGGCTCAGGAAGAAGCCGCTAAGTATCTCAAAGCCCCTTACGAGCGCAAGCGCGTTTTGAACTAAGGCGCTAGCTCAGTAGCCGCCGGCGATGTACTCGTGCAGGTGTTGGATCGTCTCTTCGTGACGGCCGATGGTCCAATTCACCAGGTCGCCGATAGAGACAATCCCCAGCAGTTCCTCCCCATCCACTACCGGCAAATGGCGCACGCGCAACTCAGTCATCAGTTGCATGCAATGCGTCACCGGGTCGCTCGGCCCCACTGTCACCGGCGGACTCATCATGATCTCTTCCACCGCGGTCTCCTTGGACGACCGGCCCATCAAGATGATTTTGCGCGCGTAGTCACGCTCTGAGATCAATCCAACCAAACGCCTCCCGGCCAGCACCGGCAGGGCGCCAATTTCTTTTTCCGCCATGAGCGCGACAGCGTCATAAACGGGTTCGTGGGGAGCCACGGACCAAACATCGCGGCCCTTTGTTGAAAGGACCGAACCAACGGGGTCGTTCATTTCCATGGGAATGGCCCTCCTCGGCCAAGCCTTGTGACACATTATAGATCCGTTAATGTTTCCTAATCAATGGTAATCTTGAGGACAGCCAAATCGGCGCAACGACATGTCGCTGAAAGAATACGCCGATAAACGGTCATTCTCCAAGACTCCCGAACCCAAGCCCGAAGCGAAACCTAAGCACGATGAAGGCAATTTCTTCTGCGTTCAACGCCACGACGCAACCCGGTTGCACTACGATTTTCGTCTCGAAATCGATGGTGTTTTAAAGTCCTGGGCGGTTCCCAAAGGACCCACTCTTGAGCCGCTTGCAAAGCACCTCGCGATGCACGTGGAAGATCACCCGCTCAGCTATGGAAATTTTGAAGGAAACATCCCCCAGGGCGAATATGGCGGGGGCAGCGTAATGTTGTGGGATCGAGGGAGCTTTGAACTGCTCGGCGACATTCCTCCGTTGCAGCAAATCGAACGCGGCGACCTCAAATTTCGGCTGCACGGGGAGAAGTTAAAGGGCGAGTTCGCGATCGTTCACATGCGGGGTCGCGGGAAGGGCAACGAATGGCTCATCATCAAAAAGAAAGATGCCGACGCCAAGCCTGGCTGGAATATTGAGGAGTTCGCGCACAGCGTTCTCACTGGCCGCACTCAGCAGGAGATCGCCGACGATTTGCCCGCCCACAAGACTGTGGAAAAAAAGGTTGCTAAGTCGGTCACTAAGAAAAAGAGGACCGCCCTTCCCGAGGGTGCAGTAGAAGCGGAGATGCCGGAAATTTTCGAGCCGATGCAGGCCGAGATTGCGACCAGCCCTCCCAGCGGCGAGAACTGGCTCTACGAAGTCAAGTGGGACGGCGTGCGAGCACTGTGCTTCCTACGCGACCAGCATGTGCAAATATTCTCGCGCCGGGGCAACCGTTGCGATCAGCAATACCCCGAACTCGCGGTGCTGCCCCACTACGTTGAGGCAAGCACGGCGATCCTGGATGGGGAGATCGCCGTGCTCGACGAAAGAGGGCGGCCGAATTTTTCCTATATTCAGCCCCGCATCGCGATTTCGGATCCAAATTCCATTGCCCACCTCGCCCGCAAGACTCCAGCCACGCTGTTTCTCTTCGATCTGGTCTACCTCAACGGTTACGACCTGCGCGGCGTTCCTCTGAGTGAACGGAAGCGTCTGCTATCCGAGATTCTAACGCCATCGGACCACATAAAGTATTCCGACCACTTTATAAACGTAGGTGCCGAGATGCTGGAAGCGGCCCGCCAGAGCGGTCTCGAAGGCATAATGGCGAAGCGGTTGAACAGCAAATACGAAAATCGGCGCAGCCGCTGCTGGTTGAAAATCAAGGTGGTGAATCAGCAGGAGTTTGTGATCTGCGGCTTCACCCACGGCGAGCGATCGCATTTCAGCTCGCTGGTTCTCGGGCTGTATGAAGGCGGCAAACTGGTTCACGCGGGTCAAGTCGGGACCGGGTTCAACGACAAAAGTCTCGTCGATATACATCAGAAACTCG
This sequence comes from Bryobacterales bacterium, assembly GCA_038225555.1. Lineage (GTDB taxonomy): Bacteria > Acidobacteriota > Terriglobia > Bryobacterales > Bryobacteraceae > JANXQZ01. The sequence continues at coordinate 21,199 of JBBRRB010000060.1, read as the reverse complement.
AACCGCTGATCACTGATAGGAGCCCATTTGAAACGAAGCTGAAGCGCGCGCTGAGGCAGATTACTTGGGTCAGGCCGGAACTTGTGTGCGAGGCAAAGTTCCTGGAGTTCACGCCGGATGGCTTGCTGCGCGCGCCTGTGTTCCTTGGCTTGCGGAGTGATAAGGACCCGAAAGAATGTGTCCGGGAGGCTCCTTTAACTGCCGAGCAAGCCGAGGCTCCCGAGCCGACGCGACCCGCACCACCTGCGCAGCAGAAGTTCACCAATCTTACTAAGATTTTTTACCCGAAAGACGGCGTCACGAAAGGCGACGTGATCCAGTATTACGATGACGTCGCGGAGTTCATTCTTCCGCATCTCAAGGACCGGCCGTTATCCCTGAAACGCTACCCGAACGGCATCCACGACGATTTCTTTTTCCAAAAAAATGTTGCCGACAAAAAGTTTCCCGAATGGATTCGCACCGAGCCAATCGATTCGGAAAGCCAGTCTCACGTGATTGAATATGTGATCTGCAACGACAAACCGACTTTGCTCTATCTGGCGAATCTCGCATGTATCGACCAAAATCCGTGGATGAGCCGGGTCGGGTCGCTCGAAAATCCCGACTTCATATTGATCGATCTCGACCCTTACGAGTGTTCCTATGACAAGATTATCGAAGCCTCGCTGCTGACGCGGAAAGCGCTTGATTCGATTGGTCTGGAAGGTTATCCCAAGACGACCGGCGGGGATGGCATGCACATTTATGTGCCGGTGGAACCTGTCTACTCCTACGACCAGGTTCGCTCGTTCGCCGAGATTCTATGGCATCTGGTGGTCGGGCAGCAGCCAGACCTGTTCACGACGCCTCGCGCCATCGCTCAGCGAAAAAAGGGTCGCGTCTACTTCGATTACTTGCAGATTGGCAGGAGCAAAACGATCGCTGCGCCGTATGTGCTCCGGGCTCACGATGGCGCACCCGTTGCCACGCCGCTAGCCTGGAATGAAGTGAAGAAAGGATTGACGCCCGACAAGTTCAACATCAAGAATGCCGTGAAGCGGTTCCAGAAGGTTGGGGATTTGTTTGCGCCAGTGCTCACAAATCGGCAAAGAATTGAAGAGCCTGTGGAACGATTGAGTAATCTGTTAAGGAAACCATCGTGAGATTAGCGTGCCTGTCTCTAGTCGCTTCTGCCGTGTTACTCGGACAATCGCCCCGACTAGAGAAAACGATTCTTCTTCCTGGAGTTGACGGCCGCATCGATCATTTCTCAGTCGACATCGCTGGCAAGCGGCTGTTTATGGCCGCACTGGGCAACAACACGGTCGAAGTGATCGACCCCTTTGAGGGCAAAGTCGTACACACGATCCGCGCACTGAGCGAGCCTCAGGGCGTATATTACTGGCCAGAGGGTAAGCGCCTCTATGTTGCGAGCGGTGGCAACGGCAAAGTCCAGGTATTTGATAGCGAATCGTTCGCTCAGATACGCGAGTACGTCCTGAATAGCGACCCGGATAATATCCGATTCGATCCGAAGCAGAAAGAAGTATTTGTCGGTTACGGATCGGGCGCGCTCGGGGTGATCAACGCTAAGCTCGAATCGCGTGTTGGCGACACAATTCTCGATGCCCATCCTGAATCCTTTCAATTGGAACTAAATGGGCCGCGCATCTTCGTGAACGTTCCGAACGCATCGAACGTAACCGTGGTGGATCGCCGCACTCGCTCGATCACTGCTAAGTGGCCGGTTCAGGGGGCCTCCCAGAATTTTCCAATGGCGCTGGATGAAGCCAACCACCGGCTCTTCATCGGCTGCCGCAAACCTCCCAAGCTCATTGTCTTCGATACCCAGGCTGGCAAACAGATCTCCGCGATCGATATAACCGGGGACACGGACGATCTTTTCTATGACTCGGATCGCCACCAGATCTATATCTCGGGCGGAGCCGGGTCTCTGACCATACTGAATGCCGATAACTTCTCTGTGACAGATACAATCCCTACAGCGACTGGAGCCCGCACGTCCCTATTCGTGCCGGAGTTCAAGCGACTGTATGTCGCGGTTCCGCATCGCGGGAAACAGGCGGCGGCTCTATTGGTCTACTCGCTCGAACGCTAAAGCGCTTTACTAGGGCGACGCCGAGGAAGATAATTCCCATCGCGACAATTTCGCGCAATCCAACATGTTCGCCATAGAACATGAATCCTAGGAACATCGCAACTATGGGATTCACATAGTTGTAGAGCGAGACCACAGACACCGGCAGATACTTTAGCGCATAGACATAAGCGCTGTAGCCGACAATGCTCCCGAAGGTAACCAGATAGAGAATTGCAGCCACTCCTCGGGGGCTCCATCTCACCGGCTGGTGAGGCAGGAAAATGGCTGGAATCAGGAACGCGATTCCGGTGGCGAGTTGCTGCACGGCACCGCTCACTACGGGGTGTGCCTTAGCGACATGTCGGCGTTGCAAGATCGAACCGAAGGACCACCCGCAGCAGCCGATCTGCAGCAGCAGAAAGCCCTTCAAAATCGGACCCCCGAAGCCGCTCGCGATCGCGCTGGGCGCAACCAGCAGCAGCGTTCCGGCCAACCCGACCAGCATTGCGAGAATAGTCGGCCCGTGCAGGCGTTCGCCCCCCGGAAATGCCGCTTCCATGCCGATCATCCAGAAGGGACCGACGGTAATAAACAACGCGGCCAGTCCGCTGGGAACCCATTGTTCGGCAAAGGAGAGCGCACCATTGCCGATACCCAAAGTTAGAATTCCAAACAGGAAAGTGAAGGCCAACTCGCGGCCCCTCGGCAGGTGCGCGTTCAAGAAAAACGAACCTGCCAGCATGAGGGTTCCCGAGAGAAGATAGCGTATGCAAACCAGCGTCGCGGGCGGGAAAGACTCCAGCGCAATGCGGATTCCCAGATACGTTGTGCCCCAGAAAAAGCACACTGCCGCCAGCGCCACATAAGCGCGAAATTGAGGATGGCCGCGCATTATCCAAGGTAACATTGGGGTTGGTAGTCACCCTTACGATCAATCCGGCGATCGACCGGAACATAGAAGCAGACCGCCTCGTTTTCGAGGACCGGGCCCATATACTCTCCCAGAGCGATTCGGCTGGCGGTCGAGGAATTATCGCCTCAAGCGTGCTTTCCTCCTTCGGCGCAAAAACGTTGGCCATCGTCACCTCTGGCGGGAAAAGCGGAGCGCTGCTCGAAAAACTTCTTGGGAAGGCAGGATTCCCTATCGAAGTGGTCCGCATTCAGCAAGAGATCCGAACAAATTTCACGATTATCGACAAGCAGGGGCTCACGATTAAGTTGAACGAGGCTGGACCGCCGATTAAGGAGTCGGAACTCGAACAGATCGAGCGAGCCGTAGCGAGCCGCCTTCAAAAAGCAACTTGGCTCATGCTCTGCGGCAGCATTCCTCCAGGGGTCGCCCCCGACTTCTATTGCAAACTCATCCGTTTGGCGAAGCGGGCAAATGTGAAGACGCTGCTCGATACGGATGGAGAAGCGCTGACCAGTAGCATCGAGGAAGGCCCAACTGTCGTGAAGCCGAATCAACAGGAAGCGGAGCGCTTGCTGAACCGGGCTCTGATCACGCGCGCGCACTTCATGGACGCGGCTGCGAGGATTAAGGCTATGGGTCCGGAGGCAGTAGTCTTGTCATTAGGCAGCCGAGGAGCGATCGCGACGGATGGCAACCGCATGCTGGAGGTGCTGCCGCCGAGAATTGACGCGGTGTCGCCCATCGGGGCGGGGGACGCCATGGCCGCGGCGTTCGTCTGGGCCGTGAATAAGAAGAAGGAGTTCGCCGACGCCGTGCGCTGGGCGGTGGCTGAAGCGACCGCGTCGGCGAAGCTGCCGGGCATGAACTCTGCGAGTCTGGAACAGGCGAAAGAGATTTATAAGTTGGTCGAGATTCGAGAGAGTCGGTGAAGGTAAACGATATAATCGAAATATGGCTACGCTCGTGGCGATTGGCGGACCTGCAACCGATCGAAGTCTGCTGGAACACAAACAACAAAAATTGATTTCCGTTCTCAACGAGCTGCGTCACGTGATCGTGGCCTATTCCGGCGGAACTGATTCCGCGTATCTCGCCTGGGCCGCACATCAGGCGCTCGGATCCGACGCGGTGGCCATTACGGCCGATTCGCCTTCTATTCCCGAATCGCACAAACGGGACGCCGCCGAGTTTGCTCGTGAATGCGGCTTCCGGCACGAGTTCATCGATACCTACGAATTCGACAATCCCGAGTACACCAAAAACGACCCGAACCGCTGTTTCCACTGCAAGGATGAACTTTTCAATCGCCTCGACGAGATCGCTGCCGAGCGCGGTTTAGCAAACATCGTTTATGGGGTAAACGCCGACGATTTGGGGGACTACCGCCCCGGCCAGAACGCTGCAAAAATCCATCAGGTTAAGGCGCCGCTGGTCGAAGCGGGTTTGAACAAAGCCGAAATTCGCGAGCTCTCCCGCATGGCTGGCCTCTCCACCTGGGACCGTCCCGCTGCGGCTTGTCTCAGTTCGCGCATTCCTTATGGAACGCCGGTTACGCTCGAGAATATTAAAACCGTGGAGCGTGGCGAGGAGGAGATCAAGACTCTCGGCTTCCGGCAGTTTCGCGTGCGGTTCCATGGCGAGCTCGTGCGCATCGAAATTGCCAAAGACGAGATGGAACGAGCCCTTACACTCGACATGGCGCAAGCCTTCTCCGCGATCTTCAAGCCACTCGGATTTCACTACGTGACTATCGATCTGGAAGGATACCGGCAGGGGTCTTTAAACTCCGTTCTTAAGAAATAGGTTTCCTGCCGGGTCCAGCGATCCATGGCCAGGCCCATTCTGATCCGAGGCGCTCGCCAGTTGCTCACTCTGCATGGGCCTCCTGGTGCGCGACGCGGCACCGATCTCCGCAATCTGAACATCATTCAGGATGGATCGGTTCTGATCGTCGACGGAATAATCCGCGAAGTCGGTCCCACGCGGCGTCTCGATAATCTATCCGCGTCCCGGCGTGCCGAGGAGATCGATGCGCATGGACGCGTGGTCCTGCCTGGCTTCGTGGATAGCCACACGCATCTGGTGAGCGGTCCGGCTCGCCTCCTCGACTACGAAATGCAGTTGGCGGGAGCTACATCCCTGGAGATTACGCGAGCAGGCGGCGGCATGACTGCCATGTACCACTCCATACAAGACGCTCCGTTGCGCACTTTGGAGGCGCAATCCTGGCGTGTGGTCCAGGAGTCGATTCGACAGGGGACCACCATGATCGAAGCTAAATCCGGCTATGGCGTGAACGAGACCGGCGAGTTGAAAATCCTGCGCACGCAGGTAGCGCTGAATAAACATTTCGAAAACGTCGTCTCTACCTTTATGGGTGCCAGGTTCACACCCGCTGACTTACCGGTTGACTTGGACGGCTACGTCGATTGGCTAACACGCCATATGCTTGCCGTGGTCCGACGCCGAGAACTGGCCGAGTTTGTTGACGTTTTCTGCGAGGAACAACTGTTTAACGTCGAGCAGGCTCGCGTGGTGCTTACACGTGCCCGCGATTTAGGTTTTGGACTAAAGCTGCACGCCGGTCAATGCGGGAACATCGGCGGTGTTAAGTTGGCGGTGGAGATGGGAGCGGTTAGCGTGGATCACGCGATTTATGTCGATCGGGAAGATATTTCGGCGTTGGCGCGATCTCGCACGATCGCAACTCTGCTGCCAGGCCCGGTATTTTTCCTTGGGACGAAGAGATATGCCTCGGCCAGACTGATGATTGATAGCGGCGTGGCGGTCGCACTCGCCACCAATTACAATCCAGAAACTTGCCCGACGCATAGCATGCAGATCGTGCTGACGCTCGCCTGCCGTGAAATGAACATGACTCCCGCCGAGGCGATCTCGGCCGCCACAATCAATGGGGCGCACGCGCTGCGCCGGGGTGACGCGGTGGGTTCGATTGAGTTCGGCAAGCAAGCCGACCTCATCATGTTGAGCGTAGACGATTATCGGGAGATACCTTATCACTTTGGAGTGAATTTAGTCGACATGACCATGAAGCGAGGCCAAGTGGTCTACCGGGCTTCTGAGGTAAAGTGTCCCGCCAAATAGTGGAGTGCGTTCCGAATTTTTCGGAGGGCCGCGATCACGCCAAGGTCGAATTAATCGGGAGTGCAATCGTTTCCGCGCCTGGCGTGCTCCTTCTGAAATCTGAAATGGACCGGGATCACAACCGCTCGGTGATCACTTTCGCGGGTTCCCCGGAAGCGGTTTCGGAGGGTGCGTTTCGCGGGATACGCGCTGCGCGCGATGTGATCGATCTCAGGGTTCATTCAGGGGTGCATCCCCGAATTGGAGCGGCGGACGTGGTGCCGTTCGTTCCGATCGAGCGCACCACCATTGAGCAGTGTGTTGACCTTGCGCACCAACTGGGAGCGAGAGTCTGGCAGGAGTTGGGCATCCCCGTGTATTTCTATGAAGCGGCGGCCCGGGAGCCGGAGCGGGTTCGGCTTGAAAACATCCGCACAGGCGGTTTCGAGCGACCGCAGCTCGCACCAGATCTCGGGGGTCCGGCGCTGCATCCGAGGGCAGGCGCGTGCGTGATCGGGGCTCGCAAGTTTCTGATCGCCTTCAACGTAAATCTGAATACTCCCGATGTTCGCGCAGCCCAAGCCATTGCTCGCAAGATTCGAGCTTCCTCCGGCGGCATGCCTTTCGTGAAGGCTCTAGGACTTCGTCTCGAGTCGCGCGATCAGGCGCAAGTTTCCATCAACCTGACCGACTTCGAGAGCACCCCGCTACATGCGGTTTTCGAGCGCGTGCGTGATGAGGCTGCTGCCTTGGGCGTTGGGATTGCGGGAAGCGAGATCATCGGGCTGATTCCGAAGAAGGCGATGGAGATGACGGCTGCCCACTTTTTACAAGTTGAGGGATTCGCCGCGAGTCAAGTGCTCGAAAACTGCCTGCTCAATAAATCTCTGGAGCCCCAACCGGACGAGTTTTCCAGCGACGGTGAATCCAGAACCACTGATCCGGGTACTCGCGAATGATCTGCTCCAGGACGCCGTGCAGCCGCTGCGTATCCGCTTGCATGTCGCCGCTCATCAGTACGGGCTGGTAGAAGCGCAGCACATATTTCTGGAGCTCCGCTGACCAGAGAGCAAATCCAGGAATTACGACGGCACCGGTCCTCGCCGCCAGACGGGCGAACGCTGTTGTCGCGCAAGCCTGCGCGCCGAAAAACTGCACGAAGGTTCCTTCTTGCAGCGATGTGTTTTGATCGATGAGTATGCCGATGGCTTCGTTCTTTCGCAATGCCCGCAGAATCGAACGGGGCGCGTCCCACTTTCCGATCAGATGGTTACCTGTCAGCTTCCGGCGCTGTTCGACAAATGTATTGATCCGCTCGTTATCCAGCGGCCGCACCACGAAATGCATCGGTTCGGTCATGATCGCGTGGGTGAAGGCGCTCAGTTCCCAATTGCCCAGGTGTCCAGTGGCTACTAGAACTCCTCGACCTTCTTTCTTCGCATCCAGGTAATTCTCCAAACCTTCATACTGGATCCATTGCCCAACATTTTCGGCATTGATCCCAGGAAAGCGAGAGAAGGTGAATAGCAATCTTCCAATGGATCGGAAGACTCCATCCGCGATTCGGCTTCGTTCAGCGGTGGTTTTTTCCGGGAAAGCAAGTTCCAGATTCCGATTGGCGATCCGCCTCAGCCTCGGCGCGAAGCGGTCTAAGAGGCGAACATAGAATTGCGCCAGCCCAGGACCCGAGCGGGCAACCGTCCACAAAGCGAATCGGAAAAACAAATACTGAAGCAGGGCCTACTCGATCCACCCGCCGCCCAGCACGAGTTCGCCTGAATAGAATACGGCGCCTTGGCCGGGTGTGACGGCGCGCTGCGGCTCGTCGAAGTGGACATCGATACGGTTCGGATCTGAAGTGGGGCTTAGCATGGCGCTGGCGGCCAAGTGCTTGTTGCGAATCTTTACTTCCGCGCGCATGGGCACCCGAATCGCATCCACTGAGATCCAATTCACGTCCTGGGCCGTGAGCCGCGCCCGCAGAAGATCCCGATTGCGACCGACCACCACGAGATGCTCGGCGGGTTTCGTCGCGATTACATAAAGCGGCTCCCCTGCCGCAATCCCCAGTCCGCGACGCTGACCCACCGTGAAGTGATGCACGCCCTCGTGCTCGCCGAGAACCTCCCCGTCGGTGTTCACGATCTCTCCCCGGGTCTGCTCGCTTGCGACGCCCTGCTCGCGAAAATACGCATCGATAAAGCCGGCATAATCGCCGTTGGGCACGAAGCAAATTTCCTGGCTGTCGGGTTTATCAGCGACAGGGATGCCTAGCTCGCGCGCCAGTTCCCTCACCTGCGGCTTCAAATAACCGCCCAGCGGAAACAGGGTCCGGGCCATCTGATCCTGCTTCAGCCCGAACAGAAAATAGGTCTGATCTTTGGCCGTGTCGACGCTTCTTCGCATCTCATAGCGCCCGGACTGATCGTTGAAATCGATGCGGGCATAGTGGCCCGTGGCGATCTTAGCGGCGCCCACGCCTTCGGCCATTTCCAGGAACTGTTCGAACTTAATAAAGTTGTTGCAGAGAGTGCAAGGGATGGGCGTGCGCCCAGCCAAGTACTCGCCGATGAACGGCTTCACTACCTGATCCTCGAAGCGCTGCTCAAAGTTGACGACGTAATAGGGAATGCCCAGCTGCTGCGCGACATAGCGTGCGTCGTAAACATCATCCAGCGAACAGCAGCGTCCCGCGCCTCCACCCTCGACGGCCAACTCGGGCAGACGGCGCTGATTCCAGAGCTGCATCGTGAGTCCGACGATTTGCGCTCCCTGCCGATGCAGCAATCCCGCAACCGCGGAGCTGTCCACTCCGCCCGACATGGCGACCGCAATCGTTTCGCTAAGCATGCGCGTAAGTGGGAGAAAGCTTCCTCAAGTGGGCGGCCGATTCCGCAACGGCATCGATCAAGTCGTCTACCTGCTCTTGAGTATTGGAAGCCCCCAGCGAAAACCGGATGCTGGATTTCGCACGATCCTTGGAAAGCCCCAGCGCCATCAAAACATGCGAAGGCTCCACGGCACCGCTGGAGCATGCCGATCCGCTCGAAACGGCGAAGCCCTTGAGATCCAGCGAGATTACCATTGCCTCGCCCTCGAAGCCGTCGAAATATATGTTGCTCGTGTTTGGGAGCCGTCGAGCCGTGTCGCCGTTGACGCCCGTTCCCGGAACATTCCGCAAAATTCCGCTCTCCAGCCGATCCCTTAGCAGAACCAGGCGGCCCATCTCGTCTGCGCAAAAATCCACCGCAGCCTGGCCCAATCCCACTGCTCCGGGCACGTTTTCGGTTCCCGGCCGGAGTTCGCGCTCATGCCGTCCGCCGAACAAGTAAGGTTGCAAATGGGTTCGCTTTTTCACATACAGCGCGCCGATCCCTTTCGGCCCGTACAGCTTGTGTCCGCTAAGAGAGTAGAGATCCACGCCCAGCGCCTTCACGTTCACCGGAATTTTACCCGCCGCTTGCATGCCATCCACATGGAACAGAACACCCGCTTCCTGCGCCACTTGAGCGATCTCCTCAATCGGCTGAAGCGTCCCAACCTCGTTGTTGGCGTGCATTACTGTTATCAGGGCACTATTGGGCCGAATGGCTCGGCTCACGTCCTCTGGATCCACGATCCCGTTTGAACCAACGGGCACGCAAGTAGTCTCGAGCTGATCGCACACCCTGAGCACCGCCGGGTGTTCGATGGCCGTTGTGACCACATGGCGCTTGCCTGCAGGCCGGCCGAGAACGGCTCCAAAAATCGCGAGATTGTTAGCTTCGGTGCCTCCCGAAGTAAATACGATCTCGCGCGCCTCGCACCCGATCAGACACGCCACTTGACGACGCGCCGTTTCGAGCTGTTGTTTGGCGACCTGCCCGTGATGATGGATACTGGAAGCGTTGCCATACACTTCGGCCAATGCCGGAACCAGAGCCTTCAGCACGCTGGCCGATACCGGGGTGGTCGCGTTGTGATCGAAGTAGGAGCGCTGCACTGCTGCTTCAAGTCTATCAAGGTGCTGCTTTGGACCCGTTGATCACCCTCACGACGGATTTTGGCACTTCCGATCATTTCGTAGGGACGATGAAGGGCGTAATTCTGGGGATCGCCCCGCGCGCCCGCATTGTAGACATCACTCACGAGATCGCGGCCTTTGAAATTTCCGAGGCTGCGTTCGTTATCGCGCAAGCCTATCGATATTTTCCGAAGAAGACAATTCATGTGGTGGTCATCGATCCTGGGGTCGGATCGGCCAGGCGTCCTTTACTGGCGGAAATAGCCGGCCACTACTTCGTTGCGCCCGATAACGGCGTGCTTTCCATGATATTCGCGAGGGAGAAAGCCCGTGTTCGCCACATCACCTCAGACTCCTACTTTCTCCAGCCTGTGAGCCCGACGTTTCACGGCAGGGATATCTTCGCGCCCGTAGCCGCGCATCTCGCCGGGGGAATTCTTCCGGCCCGCTTCGGCAAGCGCATTGAAGATCACCTGCGCTTGAATCTCGGGCAACCCACTCGCACAGGAAAACGCACCTGGACCGGCGTGATCTTAAAAGTGGATCGCTTCGGAAACCTGATCACCAACCTGCACATCGACGAGTTTCCCGACATCCGGAGCCGCCACTTTGAGCTGAGTGTTGGACTGGAACGGCTCACTGGACTCGCGCAAACATTTTCCCAGGGGGCTCAAGCCGAGTTGCTGGTCATCGTGGGCAGCTCGGGCTTTATCGAGGTCGCGGCAAACCAGGCGTCAGCCGCTAAAATCCTAGGTTGCGCCAGCGGCACCCCGATCGAATTAGCGCTTCATTAATTGTTCAGGCATCCCGCCTAACTAAATCCACGCTCCGGAGTCTACCCGTTCAGTAGCAGTGCTATGGAAACGATCTATCCCGAAATCCCGCGCGGCTCTCTCTATATGTTGATCCTGAAAACCCTGAGCCGCCTCGGTGCGATGCACGGTTACGGAATCGCCCAGCACATCCAGCAAACCTCCGACGACATCCTCCAGGTGGAAGAAGGTTCTCTCTATCCCGCCCTTCAACGCATGCTCATCAAGGGCTGGATCGAGGGCGAATGGAGCGTATCCGAGAACAACCGGCGCGCTCGATTTTACAAGCTCACTCCCGAAGGCCGCAAACAACTTGCCCGCGAGTTGCACGGCTACAAGCTTGTCTCTGGCGCCATAGCACGCGTTATCGAAGCCTTATGAAAGAGCTCTGGCGCAGAATCGAATGGCTCCTCCATCGGCCCCGGTTCGAACGCGAACTGGACGAGGAGCTGCGCCATCATCTCACCCTTAAAGCCGAACAGCAGGGAAGCAGGGAAGCGGCTCAACGACAGTTCGGCAACATCGCCTTGATCAAAGAGGATGCTCGCGCTATGTGGACATTTAACTTCTGGGAACAGATCGCCAAAGACATTCGCTACGGCCTGCGAGGCATGGCACGGAATCGGTTTTTCAGCGGCATGGCTGTGCTCTCTCTGTCGCTTGGCATTGGCGCCAACACCGCGATCTACAGCATCATGGACGCGGTAATGATCCGCTCCCTACCCGTTCAGCATCCCGACGAATTGACCATCGTCAACTGGCACGCCAAGCCGGACCCCGCCGTGATTCACAGTTCCAACGGCTCCGACTACGACGAGCCTGGCGGATTCATCACCAGCCCGAACTTCCCCTGGCCAGCTTACGAACGCCTCCGCGACCACAACTCCGTTTTTTCATCGCTCTTCGCCTATCAAGGCGTAGGCCGCCTCAATCTCGTCATTCGGGACCAAGCTTCCCTTGGCGAGGTCGAGCTCGTTTCCGGCAATTTCTTCAGTGGTCTCGGAATCGTCCCCGCTGCCGGTCGTCTCATTTCTGAGGACGACAACCGGGCAACGGATCCTCAGGTGGCGGTGCTGAGCTACCGCTATTGGCAAGATAGATTCGCGTCCGATCAATCAGCCGTGGGAAAAATTATTAAGATTAACAACGTTCCTTTTACGATCATCGGAGTCTCAGCCCCTGAGTTCTTCGGTGTGAGCGCCGGCTCCGCGCCCGTGCTGTTCGTCCCTATGGCAAACCGCCCTGCGCTCGCCCGCAGCTTTGAGAACGAACACGCCACCATGTTTATCGATTCACATTTTTATTGGGTCGAGATGATGGGCCGTCTACGCCCTGGCGTAACAATAGCTCAGGCCGAGGCAGAATTGTCCGGACGATTCCATCAGTTTGCGCTCGCCTCTGCTGAAAATGAAAAGGAGCGAACGAATCTCCCCGCACTCTGGCTTGAGCAAGGCGCTTCCGGTGTGGATTCCCTGCGACGCCGCTATTCGAAACCGCTCTACGTGCTGATGGCCATGGTGGTTCTCATCCTCGCCATTGCCTGCGCGAATATCGCGAACCTGTTGCTTTCGCGCGCCACCGCGCGCCGCCGCGAGATGGCTGTGCGGCTCAGTCTCGGGGCAAGCCGAGCACGCGTTCTGCGCCAATTGCTCACTGAGAGCGTGTTGCTTTCTCTGCCGGGCGCCCTGCTCGGCCTCGGAGTGGCGGCGCTTGGGCTTCGTTTCCTCATCTGGCTGCTTGCCAATGGCCGCGAGGACTTTGTCCTCCGCGCTCAGCTCGACTGGCGCGTGCTTGCGTTTACTCTTCTGGTAGCGCTTGCTACCGGTCTCCTGTTCGGTCTGGCTCCCGCGCTCGAAGCCACTCGCGTCGACATTGCGCCCGGCCTTAAGGAAGTTAGAATTAGCGGGCCTCGCAGCAGTTTTCGCCGCCTTGGCCTCAGCCAGATGCTGGTCATCTCGCAAATCGCCTTATCCGTTCTGCTGGTTCTCGGCGCGGCAGTATTCGTTCGCACACTGTCCAACCTGCATTCCGTTGCGCTCGGTTTCAATCAGGAGAACCTGCTCGTCTTCAGCCTCGACGCAAGCAAGGCAGGTTACAAAGACAGCAATCTCAAACTCTTGTATGCGGACCTCGAAGCTCGCTTTCGCGTCTTACCGGGCGTGCGAGCCGCCACCGCTGTTAGCATGCCCATGGTCTCCGGATGGACTAGCTCGACCGACATCGGCGTGCCGGGCATCCCTAAACCTGCCGTCGGTCGAGGCCCGAAAACTTCATATGCTCAAGTCGGTCCGACGTTCTTCGAGACCATGCAGATCCCCATCGTGCTCGGGCGCGCCCTTGGGCCTCGTGACGCGGATGGCGCACCCCTCGCTGCGGTAGTCAACCAGGTGTTCGCGAGCAAATACTTTCCCAATCAAGACCCGGTCGGCAAACATTTTACGCTCGGCTCCAAACCGGGCTCCGATATGACCATTGTGGGCGTATCGAGAACGGCCCGTTACAACTCATTGAAGCGCGACATTCCACCCGTCGCTTACATCTCTTACTTGCAGAAACACCTGAAACATCCGTCAGGAGAAATGTACTACGACCTTCGTACTTCGGGAGATCCGCTGGCCATGGCCGGGGTTATTCGCAAGGTGGTTCATGATGCCGCGCCTAATGTGCCGGTCGCCGAAATCACAACGCAGGCCCGGCGCATCGACAACACCATTAGCCAAGAGCGCGCCTTCGCCGATCTCTGCACCGTCTTCGCGGGACTAGCTCTGGTGATCGCTTCCGTCGGACTGTACGGAACTATGGCTTACGCCGTTTCGAGACGAACCAACGAAATTGGAATCCGCGTGGCCTTGGGCGCGGAACGACGCCGCATCGTCTGGATGGTTCTGCGCGAGGTGTTTGCGCTCTCCGGAGCGGGTCTCGTTATTGGCCTCCTTTGCGCTTGGGCCAGCGCATCAGCCATCAAAGCGTTTTTGTTCGGCGTGAAACCCGCAGACCCGACCGCCCTCGTGGCCTCAGCGGCGGTGCTCGCCGCATCGACCTTGCTCGCCGGTTACGGCCCTGCATGGCGAGCCTCCAGAATCGACCCGATGTCGGCGCTGCGTCATGAATGACTTCCAGGCGTGCGATTAGCGCAGACCACCGCTCGCGATAATCTGCTCGCCGGTGAGCCATTCTGAATCGGTCGACGCCAAAAAGACGGCAATGGAAGCAATGTCGCCAGGCTGGCCGGTGCGCCCGAGCGGCGTTTGTGCCACAAGACCCTTCTCGAAGTCGGAGCCGATGAACCCCGCCGTCTGCGTGCCTTCGGTCTGAATCATGCCGGGGTTAATGGAGTTGACCCGGATCTTCCTCGAGCCCAGTTCTTTGGATAGCACGCCTGTAATCGCGTCCACAGCGGCCTTTGTGGCGGTATAAACGGCGCTGCTCGGAGGTGTGATCCGACTGACTGCGGAGCCGATGTTGATAATGCTCGCACCTTCGCCAAGATGTTTCGCTGCTGCCTGGGTAGTGAGCAGAAGACCGAGCACGTTAGTGTTAAACATCTTATGGAAGTGATCTTCGGTGAGGGCCTCAAGCGGGGTAAACTCATACACGCCGGAGTTGTTGACCAGGATATCGAGGCGGCCGAACTTTGTGATGGCGGCGTCGATGATCCCTTGGGCTTCGGCAGTCTTGGAAACGTCGCCGCCCACGGCAATGGCTTGGCCACCTTTGGCGGTGATGCCCGCGACAATGGCTTCCGCGCCGGATTTGCTAGTTGCGTAGTTCACGACCACGGATGCGCCTTCCGCGGCGAGTGCCTGGGCGATGGCCGCTCCGATGCCCTTGGATGCGCCGGTGACGACTGCGACTTTTCCTTTTAACTTGCTCATGTGTGTTTTCCTTTAAAATTGTCAGAATGCGAGATTGCCGGAATCGGCCGGTTCTCACTGATTGCTGTTGATTAGGATGCAAGGCGATGCTCGCAGGATTCGTTGACTATTCACTAGTTCGGAACATAAGAACTATTAAACAAGCCACGCGTGCGGATAGCATGGAAGCTGATGAGGCCTCTCTTTCATCCCTCGATTGACGATATTACGGTCGAAGGGATCCTCCACGCGCTCTCCGACCCGGTGCGTGTGGCCATCTACTCCGACATTCTAGGTTCCGAGTGTTCCCAAACCTGCTCTAGTTTCTTGAACGTCAGCGAAAAAGCAATCCCTAAATCAACCCTCTCTCAGCACTTCAAAGCTCTTCGAGAGGCGGGCCTGATTCGGGGCGAACGTCGAGGCGTCGAGATGCACAATATCTCGAGGTGCGCAGAAATTGAGAAGCGCTTTCCAGGGTTGATTATGGCCATCGTCCGCGCTTACAACGTTCAGTTGGAAGCGAAAACGCGGGCGAACAAGGCAGGCAAGCGAAAACCGTCCAAGCGGCTGTAGCGTTCGCCACTCTTTCAGGCCATTTTGGGAACCTTTCCCCTCGCAACACGTATAGCAACTGATGAGTGGCCTCTGGCAGGATCTTCGCGTGGGCGTTCGGGCGATCGCAAAAGACCGCAGCTTCTTTTTCACCGCAGTCCTGGCTCTGGCGCTGGGTATCGGTTCCACCACCGCCATATTCAGCGTGATCGACAACGTATTGCTGGAGCCGTTCCCATACACTGATGGCCAACGGCTCTACGCCATTGACATCCACGATAAAAGCAGCACCGACGAATTCGGACGCGAGTTCTTTTCTCCGCCCGAGTTCCTGGATTATCAGGAACAGAACCACATCTTTGATCGGTCAATTGGAGTAAGGCGCGACGGCGTGCTGATGACGGGAGCGGGGGCGCCGCTATCGTTCGACGGGGCAATGGTTACGGGCAACACCTTCGAATTTCTAGGAATGCGCCCGCTGCTGGGACGAACCATCACGCCCGAGGATGCTAAAGCCGGTGCGCCGCCGGTATTCGTGCTTAGCTACAAGGTGTGGCGAAAGAGGTTCGGGTCTGACCCTGCCGTCCTCGGAAAGACCTTTACCCTGAATGACAAGCCGACAACCCTGATCGGCATTATGCCGCAGCGGTTCGCCTGGTGGGGCGCCGATTTATGGATTCCTACTGTGATTGACCGTGCCGACACCGGGCCCAATGCCCAATTTTTTTCGATGCTAGGTCATCTGAAGCCGGGTTTAGCGCCTAACGCAGCGTCGGCCGAGCTTCAGATTCTTGCCAACCGGTTTTCCAAGGTTTATCCCAAGAACTACCCCAAACAATTTGAAGTTCATGTTCAGTCGCTCGTAGACAATGTTGTTGGCAAGTTTCGCAAGACTTTGTATACGCTGCTGGCTGCTGTTGGCTTGCTGTTGCTGATCGCTTGCGGCAATGTCGCAAACCTGCTCCTCGCAAAGGCAACCGCGCGAGAGAAGGAGTTCGCCATCCGTTCCACCCTGGGCGCGCGCCGCTTTCACTTAATTCGTCAACTGATGGTGGAAAGCATCTTGCTCTCTCTCGCCGGGGCGGGCGTCGGTTGTGCATTTGCGTTCGCCGGACTTAAAGGCCTGGTGGCGCTGATTCCGCAGTTTACCTTCCCCGATGAGGCATCCATTCGCTTGAACACGCCGGTGCTGCTGGCTACCCTCGGCGCGGCGATATTGACTGCCCTTATCTTCGGTCTGGCACCCGCCCTGGGCGCGTCGAAACGTGATTTGAACGAGCCCCTCAAAACGAGCGGCCGCGGCAACAGCGGTTTTCGCCGGGGGCGCTTGCGGAACGTTCTCATAGTCAGCGAAGTCGCTCTGTCTCTGGTGCTGCTCGCTGGAGCAGGCTTGCTAATGCGCAGCTTCCTGCTTCAGCGCAACGTTGATCTCGGCTTCCAAACTGTAAACGTGCTGACGACCAGAATCCAGTTGCCTGCAAAGCAATACAAGACGGCCGCGCAGCAGAACCGCTTCTTGAATGACCTCCTGCCGAAGCTGCAGGCCATTCCCGGAGTGGTGTCGGCGTCTGGTGCGTTGGCGTTCCCGCCTTTTGGCGGCATCGACACAGAGTTCGACATCGCAGGGAAAACCGAGTCGGAGAAGTTGAAAGGTCAGATGATTTTATGCAGCCCCGAGTTCTTTGCCACGCTCCGGATCCGCCTTCTCAAAGGCCGGTTGCTCACGCAGCAGGACGTAAATGGGCAGCGCAAGGTCGCGACAGTTAACCAGACATTCGCCTCTAAGTATTTCGGCGCCGAAGATCCCATCGGGAAACGAATCAAGCTTAGCGCCCTGGAGGCGGCCCCAGAACCGGTGGTGAATCCTTGGTTCGAGATTGTGGGCATCACTTCGGATATCAAGAACCACGGCGTTCGCGAGTCGGTTTTGCCGGAAGCGTACGCGCCGTACTCGTTCGCCAGCTACGGAGTGTTTGGACTCTTGCTGCGCACCGCGGCGAACCCGTCCGCACTCTCGAAGGCCATGGATAACGAGATCTGGGCGATGAACAAGAGCATTGTGCCGCAGTTTACGAATACGATGGAAGACGCGCTCGATCTGTTCGAGTTTTCAAAGCCTCGCTTCGGCCTGACGCTATTCGCAGTGTTTGCCGCCATTGGGCTGATTTTAGTCAGCTTGGGAGTGTACAGCGTCATCTCCTACACCGTGACGCAACAGAGCCACGAGATCGGCATCCGGATGGCTTTGGGAGCAACCGCAGGCAACGTGCGCAGCTTGGTGATCAGGACGGGTCTGCGATTCGTGTTCCTCGGAATTGCCGTCGGATTGATGCTGGCGATTATCTCAACGCGCATGCTCTCCAGCGAGTTTTACGGAGTATCGCCTTATGATCCCCTGACTTTGATAACAGTAGTCGCGGTGTTGGTAATGGTTGGATTGGCCGCTTGTTATTTGCCATCGCGGCGCGCGACGCGGGTAGACCCGGTGATCTCGCTGCGCTACGAGTAATTCACGGCGATCTCAAGCGCACCTGGTCGCCAGACTCCTTGGACCATGCCTGTTTCGAATCCTTGGCCGAAGCCGCTCGGCCCCCCGCGAGTCTTGGCGTTCAAACAAAATGGCTTCTTTGTCTTAATTTCAATATTGACAACGTTTCGTACTTGGTATTTTGAGGTGGAAGGTCAGCAGCAGAAACAAGTGCTGGCTCTTGCCCTGGAGTCGGTTGCCGCAACCCTTCAAGCAATCTCAAGCTTGTAGAAGGCCTCCGCAACATTGTCGGGGGAAAGAAGGGCAGACCACCAGAAAACCGGAGCTATCGGCATCGGTATCCCGGTTTTCATTACTTAATTCTGCAATACCCCGAACGCACTTTCAACCGCAACGCGGTGTTGGGACGCTACGCAACACCCCTGCTTGCGAGCCGCGGTTGTGCTCGAACTTGTTCCTTCCGCTCGATTCACATGTTCTACCGCACGGTCCCCGGCAAGGTTGTGAGGACCGCAACCCGGCTGAAGTGGTCAAGGAAATGCGCTTCCTGCTAGCGAGGTCTTCGACCTCAAACCGACCAGCGATGGATTCTCGATTTTTGTAGAATCTCGTTTATGGCCAGCATCCCGGAACTGCTGAATGGACACGTCTCGTTGGAAGTGGAATGCCTGGACCGGTTGTACCTGAACGGGTACATCGGACCGTTGGCGACTTCGGGCGGCTTAGTGAATTTCATGCGGCAGCAACTGGGCAAGCCGATTCCGTCTCCCGTTGTTCTTGGCCAAGTAACCGAGAAGTTCCGCGAGTCGGTCAAGGCGCTGGCCGATCGCGAAGAGATCCCTATCCATAAATTCGACCACAAAGAGCGGAAGGACGATATTGCCAACGGGTTTCGACGGGAACGCGGAGTGCGGGACCAGATCGTCTTTATCGGCGTGGCGCAGGAGAAAGCCCAAACATTCCAAGGCAAGAAGGTGGACGGGCAATTTCAGTTCAGCCGCGACAAGGCGGTGTACGTCAATCATTATTATTTCTATATCGACGACGCCGACTTCGGGCCGTTGTTTCTCAAAGTGTGCAGCTACGCACCCTGGGGAATCAAACTGTGCCTGAACGGGCATGAGTGGGCGAAGCGGCAACTGGACCAGCGCGGGATTGCCTATGAAGCGCTCGACAATGGATTCCTTTCCTGCGCCGAGCCGGAGAGGTTGCAACAGATCTGCGATTCTCTGGGACCGGATGACATTGAGCGGGTATTCCGCAAGTGGCTCAATCGCATTCCTCTGCCACTGCGGTCGGAAGACCGCGAGTCAGGCTACGATTGGGACCTGTCGATCTGGCAAATGGAGGTGAGTCTCACCCAGATCTTCGACCGCCCCCTGCGCGGGCGGGAGTTCTTTGAAGAGATCATCCGCGACAATCTGGATCTGGGCCGTCCGGATCGGGTGCAGTTGATCTTCGATCGCGTGGTGACAAAGAAAACGCCGCGGGAGTTCCGGACGCGAGTGATCCAGAACGGTGTTCATCCCAGCCTGCATATTCAATACAAGAACTTCGACCTAAAGCAATATTTCAAAGAAGGCCGCGGCTGCCGGACGGAAGGAACGTTCCGGAACACCAAAGATTTCTATGTGAACAAGGGCTTGAGCAATCTCCCTACCTGCAAAAGATCGGACGTGAAATCAACCGGCGCTTACTGGCAGTCGAACGCGTGAGCCACAATAGCGGCTTGAGCGGCGACGGCATCCAACGCGTGGTGCAACCGACCGTCACCGAAGACGGTGAGAAAGCTCCGGCCTTGAAGTTTGGCCAACCCCGGGCGATGGCGCTCTTTCTGGCCTTGACCATGTTCCAGTACCTGATCGACGGCTTTCACAACTGCGATCTGAGAGCTTCTGTCATCAGCTTTCTAGGGGTGAGAGAAGAGCAGTACACGGCCAGTCAGATGACGTACGATTTACGGCGGTTGCGATTGAAGGGACTGATCTTTCGACCGCCCAAGACGCATCGCTACTTCCTGACACCGTATGGGTGGAAGGTCGCCCGACTGTTCACTCGCCTGGAGGCGCGAGTCTTTCGTCCGGCACTCGCTATGTTCACCGGCGACGATGCGGTGCTGCCATTTCCCCTACGGGCTTCGCTAAATCGCGTCGATGAGCAACTCGATGAGTTAATTGGGAGAGCTTTTCCAGAGTCGCTTGCTTCATGAACATCGCAAAATATTGTTACGTTCCTTAAGATTCGATTCTGAATAGACGGCTAGAGGAGCACGGTATAACGACCTTCCTGTTTCAAGATGACGACTTCCCGCTGTTCGGCCCCGCGTGGAAGAGGTGGACGCGAGTTTCTCGCCGAGCTCCACCGCAACCGTCTGCCCGGAAAAGCCGTGTGGAAGATAAACTGCCGTGCCGACGCGGTCGATCCCGAGTTGTTTGTCGAGATGCAGCGCGCGGGCCTGCACATGGTGTACATGGGGCTGGCGTCTGGCTCCGAAGAAGGCCTCAAGACGCTGCGCAAGCAGATTACGGTTGAACAGATCATTCGCGATGTCGAGATCTTGAAGCAAATCGGGGTCTGCCTCGAATTCGGATTCATGTTGCCAGATCCTTTAGGCACGTTCGAATCCGTGCGGACCAACCTGCAGTTCCTTCGAACGATTGTCGGCGTGGGCAGCGCAGCCGCAGGGTTCGACCGCATGGTTCCCTATGACGGCACCCCGATGAAGCCGAGTTGGAGAGGACGGGCCGTCTTCGCGGCGACGTCTCCAGGCCCGACTACGACTTCTTCGATCCTCGGCTAAATGATTTTTACGCCGAGATCATTCACCTGGTGGATGTCAGCGGTTGGACTCACGGCTACGGCGCTCTTTCGCCTGCGCTGAAATTCGCTCGGGAAGAACTCTCCATTCTGGAACAACTGCTCCCCGGCATCCCATGCTTCGATAACTACCATCAGCCTATCCAGCGAATCACCAGCGAAAGCAACCTCGACCCGATCCGATCGTGGAGGACCTTTCCTATGTTTTCGGCCGGGCGAGCCAACTTGTGGTCGGTCAGTGCCCTTCGGTCACGCAGCTCCGGCTTTACTGACCGGCTGATCGAAACGCGCGACGAGTTCATTCTCGCCAACCAGGATCTGCTCCTCGCATCGTGCAACCCGACGCCCAGCCAGCCGATGCCCAGCCGGTCTGCGCCTAAAGGGACAGACATTCCAAGCCATCGACCCCGCGAGCAAGATTTGGCTGTTGCACGATTTGTTGCACGATTTGTCTGTCGGTAGTTAGTCAAGATGTCCGCTTTTAATAATTAGTGATCTGTCCGCTTTACCATACAAAGTGCTGAGTCAGTTTTCCAACACACCGAGGTGCGCAGGGGATACACAAGGGGGCGGCAGCCCCTCTTGTGGGGGGA
>JBBRRB010000059.1:0-39108 GCA_038225555.1 Bryobacterales bacterium | reverse complement strand
GAATTTAGCACCGCCAGTTCTGGGTGATCATAGCGCGAGGGTCCCACCCGTTCCCATACCGAACACGGAAGTTAAGCCTCACAGCCCCGATGGTACTGCACGCGCAAGTGTGTGGGAGAGTAGGAAGTCGCCCGATTCAATCCAAAAGCCCCGGCCCCAAAAGGGTCCCCGGGGCTTTTCTGCTTCTACAACCCGCCGCCGCTCAAGCAAGCTGGATAAGAGCCGGGGCCTTGATCGACCTGTCCTGCCCAGGCGCGATCAATTCGCGCGCACTGCCGATCTAAGGCAATCAGCGCAACACCAAGGGCGAGCAGGTTTTCAAATCGGTTTCGCCCAACCAGTAAAGCCCACAGATAGGGGCAGCAGCATATCCTTGCGCTCGGACATCCGTCCAAGATAACCCAATAAATGAACAGGCTCGTGTCGAAGGAGAGCCGACTCAATCCCAGTTCTCCCGAAGTCGTGGCACGTATTCGTCTGGGATCCTCGTTCTTCCAGAGCCCCCGTCCCAACCCGCGCATTTTGGAATCCCGCTCAGCCAGCGATCAACCCCGCCTCCACCGGGCCCGTCTAGGTAGACTTGCTCTTCAAGTGCTTTATCATGCGATACACTTGCGATTGCCGCCATGACCTTCAAACTGCTTTTGACCCTACTGTTCGCCGGAGCCCGCTGCTTCGCTCAACTAAGCCCCACAGCCACATGGGCGACCCACGCCGCAAACGAGTACCAGATCACCCCGAACGTCACGTACCTCACTGCCAACAATTATGAAGCCAAGCTCGACATCTATCAGCGGCGGGACACCACCGGCCCTCAACCCACGCTGATCTGGATCCACGGCGGCGGCTGGGTTGGCGGCACCAAGGAGAGCGCCCTCATGTCGCTGGTGCCGTGGTTCGAAATGGGCTGGAACGTCGTAAACGTCGAGTATAGGCTGGGTCGTGTTTCGCTCGCGCCAGCGGCCGTCGAAGACTGCCTGTGCGCTCTGCGGTGGGTGGCGGCGAACGCCCAGAAGTACAACATCGATGCGACGCAACTTGTCGTATCGGGCGATTCCGCCGGGGGGCATCTCGCCTTAACTACCGGAATGATCCCGGAAAGCGCAGGCCTCGACCGGCAGTGCCCTGGCGTTCCGCTCCCGATGGTGGCCGCAATCATAAACTGGTACGGCATCACCGACGTACCCGATCTGCTGGATGGACCCAACCGCAAGTCCTACGCGGTCGCATGGCTGAGCAGCATGCCGGATCGCGTCGAGATCGCGAAACGCGTTTCCCCGCTGACCTACGTTCGACCAGGAATCCCCCCGATTCTCACGATTCACGGCGACGCCGACCCGACCGTTCCCTATCAGCATGCCTTGCGGCTGCAATCCGCACTGGAAAGCGCCGGCGTGTCGCATGAACTAGTCACGATACCGGGCGGAAAGCACGGCGGCTTCAGCCCCGACGAACGGGTTCGAATTTACACGGCGATCCGCGAGTTCCTGGGCAAAAATCATCTCTCAGGTCCACGAGGATGATCAGGCAAGCCCGCCCCTTTTTCGATCCGGCTCACGAAGACTTGCGCTTTCTTCCGGAGGGACCGCGAGTGCTTCAAAACTTTCCCGAGCGGCGCTCCATTCTGGGATGGGTTGCGATCCAACACGGGCTCGACAACCCGACCGGCAGCATGAACCTCTTGGATCTGGCCACTTTAGAAAACACGCGCCACGATCTTCCAGGCCGTCCCGGATTTTTCGCAGAGACCACTCAGCCGGGACTTATTGTGATCGGCATCGAGCGCCGTTTGATCCTCTACGATCTATTAGAGCGCAAGCTAACCGAGACTGGAGTTGTGGTTTCGTCCGATGAGCGCACCGTCATAAACGACGGCTTAGCCGTTCGCGAAGGATTAATTTTCGGAAGTAAGGACCTGAAGTTCAACCAGGAAATTGCGACCGAATGGCTCTTCGACTCGCGAAGCGGCGAGCTGTGCACATTGAAGCATCGCCAGATTTGCTCGAACGGGAAGTACGTCTATCAGCAAGGCCAACAAACTTTCCTTGCCGACATCGATTCTCCTCGCAAGACGGTCGAAGTGAACGCGGTCGATCTTGATAGCCGCTCTCTTGGAGTGACGTCCATCCTTGCCGACTTCCGAAACCAACCCGCATTCCCGGACGGCATGCGTCCCACTCCAGACGGCCTCAGCCTGATCATCGCATTCTATAATCCCGGCGTCGCGGAATTCGGCATCGCCCGGCAAGTAAGCCTTGACTCCGGTGCTGTAGAAGCCGAGTGGCACCTGCCCGGATCCCCTCGGGTTACCTGCCCGGAATTTATCCAAATCGACGGTCGCGTGCTGGTGCTTTTTACGACAGCCGTCGAGGGCATGTCAGAGGATCAGCGTCGAACGTCGCCAAACGCTGGAATGCTGTTCGTTGGAGAAACGGACTTCGCCCACTTGCCACCCGCGCCTCCGCTTTTTCCGGCAGACGCGTTCGCCGACGCTTAACGGCCTTCGCCGCCGCTCGAAACCTTCAGCACCGCTAAGAAGGCTTCCTGAGGAATGTCCACCTTGCCCACGCGCTTCATGCGACGCTTGCCTTCCTTCTGCTTCTCCAGCAGTTTCCGCTTGCGCGAAATATCGCCGCCGTAGCACTTGGCCAGCACATTCTTTCCCATCGATTTGATCGTCTCGCGCGCGATCACTTTATTTCCGATGGCCGCCTGCAAAGCTACTTCGAACATCTGCCTGGGAATCAGCTTGCGCAATCGCTCGATCAAATCCTTGCCGCGCTCGTAAGCGAGGTCCTTATGGACGATCATCGACAGAGCGTCAACCGGTTCGCCCGCCACCAGCA
This sequence comes from Bryobacterales bacterium, assembly GCA_038225555.1. GTDB lineage: Bacteria > Acidobacteriota > Terriglobia > Bryobacterales > Bryobacteraceae > JANXQZ01. The sequence goes on along the minus strand of JBBRRB010000059.1, from coordinate 36,262 downwards.
CGTCCATCTTCACCATAGGAGAGACTCGATGTCCGGCCAAGTGGTAATCCAGAGAAGCGTAGCCGCGCGATGCCGATTTCAGCCGGTCGTAGAAGTCCATCACGACCTCATTCAGCGGCATTTCATAGAGCAGCAGAACCCGGCCGCCCCCGATATACTCGAACTTCTTCTGGTTTCCGCGTTTCTCTTCCAGCAGTTTCAGAATTTCGCCGACGTACTCCTCGCGAGTCATTACCGTGGCGTCGATAATCGGCTCTTCGATCTTCGCAATCTCGGTCGGGTTAGGAAACTTGGTCGGATTTTCGACCTCGATCACCTCTCCGCCAGTAGTGGTCACTCGGTAGCGAACACCAGGCGCGGTAGTAATCAGATCTATTTCGAACTCCCGCTCCAGCCGCTCCTGTACGATCTCCAGGTGCAACAGTCCCAGAAATCCGCACCGGAAACCGAAACCAAGGGCCACCGAATTCTCGGGCTCGAAATTGAAAGCGCTGTCGTTGAGCCTCAGCTTTTCCAGGGCATCGCGCAACCGCCCATGCTCGTGCGATTCTATCGGATACAAGCCCGCGAACACCATGGGCTTCGCTTCCTGAAATCCGGGCAGCGGCTCCGAAGCTTGATTGTCCTGATCCATCACCGTGTCGCCGATCTGCGCGTCCGAGACCGTCTTAATATTGGCGAACAGAAACCCTACCTCGCCTGCCGAGAGTTCGTCGCAAGGCGTAGGTTTAGGGGCTTGGTAGCCGATTCCTTCCACATCATGCGTGGTGCCCTTCGCGAAAAGTCGAATCTTTTGACCTTTGCGGACTCGGCCATCCAGCACGCGAACCAGGATAATGACGCCACGGTACGGATCGAACCACGAGTCGAAAATCAGCGCCCGTAAGGGAGCTTCTGGATCGCCCGCTGGCTGAGGAACCAACATCACCACCGCTTCCAGAATGTCTTTAATTCCTATGCCATTTTTCGCGCTGGCCAGAATTGCGTCTTTCGCAGGCAGTCCCACCAACTCTTCAATCTGCTCGCGAATTCGTTCCGGTTCGGCTGAAGGCAGATCGATCTTATTAATTACCGGGATAATTTCAAGGTTGTGGCTTAGCGCCAAATAAGTATTGGCGAGCGTTTGCGCTTCCACCCCTTGCGAGGCGTCCACCACCAGCAGGGCGCCTTCGCAAGCTTGCAGGCTGCGCGAAACTTCGTATGTGAAGTCCACATGGCCCGGCGTATCGATTAAGTTGAGCTGGTAAACAATGCCATCGTCCGCTTGGTAATTCAGCCGAACAGCGTGCGCCTTAATCGTGATACCGCGCTCTCGCTCGAGATCCATCGAGTCCAGCACTTGCTCCATCATTTCGCGCTGGGACAGCGCTCCAGTCACTTCGAGAAGCCTGTCGGCCAGCGTCGATTTACCGTGATCGATATGTGCGATGATTGAAAAATTTCGGATAAAGCGAGGATCCATTCAGTGGGGTCCGTTAAGAATGAGCCATAGGGTAGAATAGGCCTTGAATCCCGATTATCCCATAGCGATTGAAGGGCATCTGAGCGCTGCCGGGCTCAAATTTGCCATCATTGTCGCCAAGTTCAACAGCTTTATCACGGAACGCCTGCTGGCTGGCGCGCTGGATATGCTGACCCGTTCGGGATGCGAACCTGCCAACATCGAGATCGTAAAAGTGCCGGGTTCCTGGGAATTGCCGTTGACGGTCAAGACTGTCGCCGAGCAGCACCGGCACGATGCCATCATCGCGCTCGGGGCCGTGATCCGCGGCGACACGCCTCATTTCGATTATGTGGCAGCGCAGGCCGCTGGCGGACTGGCCCAGATTCCGATGCAGACCGGAGTGCCGGTGATCTTCGGCGTCCTGACTACGAATACCGTGGATCAAGCGATCGACCGAGCCGGCGCTAAGAGCGGAAATAAGGGCGCGGACGCGGCAATTTCCGCAATTGAGATGGCGAACTTGTTGCGCCTCTTGCGACAATAGAAGCTCCTGTAGCCATGCCCGCACGTCATACATCCCGGCAGAGAGCACTCCAAGTGCTGTATCAATGGGATATGACCAAGCTTCCGGTTGAAGAGGCGATTTCGTCCTATTACGAGAGCTTGTATTCGGAAGAAAATGCTCAGCGCCCCGACCAGGATTCGTTCATGGAGGAGCTGGCCAGAGGAGCTTCCGACATGGCTCCTAACCTCGACAAGCGGATCGAGCACAACTCTCAGCACTGGCGGCTGGAACGAATGCCGCCGGTGGATCGCAACATCCTTCGGCTCGCCATTTTCGAAATGACGTGTCAGAAAACGCCTGTGGCGATTGTGATAGACGAAGCTCTGGAACTGGCGCGGCAGTTTTCGGGCGAGGAGTCGGTTGGGTTTATCAATGGCGTCCTCGATGCGGTCCACAAGGAATTGACAAATTAAGCCGTGAGAGTCCTCATGGTGGCTTCGGAAGCCAGGCCCTTCTGCAAGACTGGCGGCTTGGCGGATGTCGTAGGCGCGTTGCCCGCCGCCCTGCAGCAGCGTGGCGAAGACGTCGCGGTGGTCATCCCGGCATACAGGGTAAATCGCTATCCGGGTTCGCTCAAAGAGGTGTACCGGAATCTTCGAATTGCCCTGGGCAAGGGCTATTTGGTCGACTTATACGAATCCGTAGAGCGGGGCGTGCCGTTTTATTTCGTGGATTGCCCGGAGCTGTTTGATCGCGCGGGCATCTACAACGAGGCGGGCGTGGATTACCCGGATAATCACCTGCGCTACGCAGTCCTGTGCATGGCCGCGCTCGAAGTCGGGCGACATCTATTCCGGCCTCAACTGCTGCACTGCCACGACTGGCAGGCTGGACTGGTACCGCTGTATATTCGGCAGTTCTTTCAAAACGACCCTACTTTCGTAGGCATCAAGACCCTGTTCACCATTCACAATCTGGGCTACCAGGGCTTAATGCCAGCGTCGACCATGGCTGAGATCGCCCTGGACCCCAGGTTCTTCAATCCAGGCGGCTTCGAATTCAACGGCCTAATCAACTTCCTCAAGGCGGGAATCGTCTTTTCCGATGCAGTGAGCACGGTGAGCCGGGGCTATGCGCGAGAGATCCAGACGCCTGAGTACGGGTTTGGCTTGGACGGACTCCTGCTCGAGCGGGCTGATCGGCTCACCGGCATTGTCAATGGTGTGGATTACCTGGATTGGAACCCGGAAACCGATAGGCATCTCTCGCAAAACTATTCGGTCGACGACTTATCGGGCAAGCGGGAATGCAAGCGCGCGGTTCTTGCCGAGTTCGGCCTTCCGGCGGATAATCTGGATCGGCCCTTGATCGGCATCGTGTCGCGGTTCGCCGACCAGAAAGGTTTCGATCTGATCGCCCAAGTGGCGCACCAGCTTGCCAGCCTCGATCTGGCGATGGTGGTGCTGGGGAGTGGGGAGCAGCGCTACGAGCGGCTCTTCCACGATTTGACCACAACCTATCCGGATCGATTTGGGAACTGGATCGGGTATAACGACGGCCTCGCTCACAGAATTGAGGCGGGTGCGGACATGTTCCTGATGCCCAGCCGCTACGAACCGTGCGGATTGAATCAGATCTACAGCCTGCGTTATGGAACGGTGCCAATCGTGCGAGCGACCGGGGGGCTGGACGACACGATCGGGCCGGAGACGGGGTTCAAATTTTGGGACTACGCCGGCTGGGCCCTGCTGAGCGCGGTGGACCATGCGATTGGCACTTATGCCGACCCGGAAAAATGGATCGAAATGATGAAGCGCGGAATGCGGGCAGATTTTTCATGGGACGCGTCGGCCGCCGAATACTCGGCGCTGTACCGCCGATTGGCTGCGGTATGAATCCTTTTTTGCACAATAACATCTATAGGTAGGAGACGAATTATGGCTGGTGATAAGACACTTACGTTCACGGATGGCGCGTTCGATACAGAGGTTCTGAATTCGGACGTTCCCGTTCTAGTTGACTTTTGGGCAGAATGGTGTGGACCTTGCCGCATGATGACGCCAACGGTAGACGCGGTGGCGGTCGACTACGACGGACGAGTCAAGGTCGGAAAGCTCAACGTCGACGAGAACGGCGGGACGGCGATGCGCTACAACATTCGTGGAATTCCCACGTTGCTTCTTTTCAAAGGCGGCAAAATTGTTGAGCAGAAGGTAGGAGCCGTGGGAAAGGCCGACATCGTGAAAATGATCGAGACCCACCTGCCCGTTGCCAAGCCCTTGGTCGTCGTTAGCTAATATTTGGTTCCTGTTTCTCACGCACTTTGCTGGATGCTCTGCGGTAGGCGCAGTGCATCCGTAAAGATGCGGCTACAGACTGCGCACTCCCATGGTCGTGATGTCGTCGACACGCAGCATCTCTTTCACCACAAACGGTTCGCCGTACTTCACGCCAATCAAGTTCCCGTAGAATCGTGCCACTCCGGCCAGTCGGTCCCGAATCTCCCCCTGATGCGGAAACAGATCCGATGCTTCGTCCACCCCACCGTATTGCGACTCATACGCAAATAAAGCGTCCATCCGTCGCTCGAACTGGCTGGAAATATCCACTACGAACGACGGCGTCACATTGGCGTACATCGAGGAATAAATGATCTTCGAAGGCCGATGCGGCTCGGTGGAATCATCTAGCTTTCTCAACCCGGCCAAAAAGCACGACTCATACCCAATCTCGCCAGCCCGGTAATGATCCGGATGCCGACCCTCCCAATAGGGAAGAATCACGACCCGCGGACGCAGGTTGCGAATCTCTCCCGCCAAGCTCATGCGCACGCTGATTGTATTCTCCAAACGTGCGTCAGGCAAGTGGGTGTTGCCGCGCCAGCCTAGTTGCAAGATTGCCGCAGCTGCCTCCGATTCCTGGATCCGGATCTCCGGTGTTCCGCGACTCCCCATGTCGCCCGCGGTGAGATCCAGAACGCCGGTCCGATAACCCATTTCGGCCATTCTAAGCATCGTGCCGCCGCAAGTCTGCTCGACATCGTCTGGATGCGCGGCAATGGCCAAGATGTCCAATGGCCTGTTAATGTCGGCCGAAGCGTAGTTCAGTTGTTGAAACATTCTAAGACCAGGATCGATAGGCACGCTGTCGCGCGGGGAACATTAAAATCAACGCAATACCAGCCAGGAATCCTCCCACATGGGCGAACCACGCGACATCTCCTTTCGAGACGGTGGAGTATCCAAACGATCCCACCCCGCTGAAAAACTGCATCAGGAACCAGTAAACGAGAAGGGCGGCGGCTGGCATTTCAATCGTCGTGATAAAAATGAACAGGGGCACTAAGGTGTTTATGCGGGCCCTAGGAAACTTGACCAGGTACGCACCCATTATTCCTGCAATCGCGCCGCTCGCACCGATCGTCGGCACGGGAGAGAATGGATTTAGCAGGATGTGCGTGAATCCCGCCGCGATTCCACACAGCAGATAGAAGATGAGGAAAGGGACGTGCCCCAGCAGATCCTCGATTCCCTTTCCGAAGATCCAGAGGAACCACATATTCCCCGCGATATGGAGCCACCCGCCGTGAATGAAGAGAGAGGTGAGCAGCGACGAAAAATGGAGGCGATCCGGAATGATCCCGTAATCCCTCATGATGTCCGGGTGTCCGAGTTCCAAAAAGAACACCACAAGGTTGATCAGAATGAGCGCCAAAGTGACGGTGGCAGGCGAGTAAGTACGTTCGGAGGACCTGAGCGGAATCATGCAGGCGCCGGGCTTTGAACTCGCTGTTCGAAATCGCGATGCGAACGGCGCTCGGCGCGCTGCATCAGACTCTTAGCTTCGTCGATGGTGGAAATGCCTCCGCGGGCACCCAGAGCCGTGCAGTTCAAGGCGGCCATGGCGTTCGACAACTCAAGCGTCTCTCGCATCGGCAGCCCCTGCAAAACAGCATAGCAGAAGGCTCCATGAAACACGTCGCCAGCGCCGGTTGTATCCACGCAGTTCACGACGAACGCGGGTGAATAGACGAATTTGCCATCCACTCGGGCCAGCGCGCCGTGGGCTCCCAGCGTCATGGCGGCAACCGGAATTCTGTACTCGTTCTGAATGGTTTCCAGCGCCTTGAACGGGTCCCGCTCATTGGTCCATTGGATAGGGAATTCGGAACTGGCGACCAGGTGCGTTACGTTTGGCAGCACCCGATCAAACCCATGATAGATAGTATCCACATCCACAGTGACCGGAATCCCATGCTGCCGCGCGATCTCTGCCGCCCGAGCCACCGCCAGTGTGTCATGCCCATCAATGTGAAGTAGTTTCGCGCAACAAATTTTGCCAGGCGTGATCGCTTCTGGAAGCAGACGAAGGCAATCGTCGCGCCGCCAAAGGACCGTGCGCTCCCCAGTGGAGCGATCGATCAGAATGTACGCCGTCTGGTTGGCGCAGTTGACTCGGATCTCCACATCCTCGAGATTGATCCCGCTTCCTCGCAAACTTTCCATCTGAATCCGGCCGCGCTCGTCGTCGCCCACCGTTCCGATATACTTCACCGCTAGTCCTAGCTTCGCGCAGGTAACCATGGCGCTCGCGACTTGGCCGCCGGGGCTGAGGATCTCTTCGTCAAACGCGACCTTGCCCGCATAGGCGGGGAAATGAGATAGCAGAATCAGCGTATCGGTGGCGTTTAGACCTACGCCCACCACATCAAATTGAGACATAAACAATCAGCATACAGGTTCACGGTACCTTGTAAGTATGATTACCGATCTGGTCCAAATCCGCCGGCTCGGGGAAATGAAGCGGGAAGAGAACTCGCGTTTTCGTCTGTTTTTGAAGCGCCACAGCTATGTGGAGCGCAAGCTGAAAAAGCTCGGCGAAGAGGTGCAGAACGCGATCGACTGCACGATTTGCGCAAATTGCTGCAAGGTGGCTTTCGTGCAGCCCACCGAGCGCGATATTGAGAATCTGGCCAAATTTCTTAGCATCAGCCGGGAGCGCTTCATCCAGGATTACACGATGGAAGACAAGGAAGGCGATCGCGTTCTGAAGCGCACAAACGCGGCTGGATGCGTTTTCTTGAGCGGGTTCGATTGCACCGTTTACGACGCGCGCCCGAGGACGTGCGAGTTCTTCCCGCATGTGGTGAAGGGCGAGGGTCCCATCACTACGAGGATGTGGGAGCTAGTTGATAGAGCCACTTACTGTCCAATCGTGTATAACTCGCTAGAGGCGTTCAAGGTAGAAACGAAGTTTCAGCGCTGAGTTGGGCCCTTGAACTCGCCAGCCAGGCGGCTTGCAAGCGGACGGCTCTGACCCGCATATTTGTTGCCCTGCTTCTTCCAGTAAGGCACCGACGAAGGACTGGAAAGCTGCTCGAACGTAAATGAGCAGATCCGCATTCCAGGGTAAAGAGCCACAGGCATACGGCTCAGATTGCTCAGCTCTAGCGTTGCCTTGCCGGACCAACCGGGATCGAAGAGTCCCGCAGTTCCATGCACGATGATCCCGATGCGCCCCAGGCTCGATCGCCCTTCCAGGCGGCCCAGAACATCATCGTCCAACTCCAGGCACTCCTCGGTTATCGCGAGCACGAATTCGCGCGGCTGCAGGATGAAAGCCTCGCCGGTCTCAATCATCACGGGCTTCATCAAGTCTTCAATGCCGCGCGGGTTCCTCAAATCGATAAAGGGATGGCGGCTATGCTCGAAGATGTTGAACTCGTTCCCGAGACGAAAATCGACGGAGCAGCTTCCGAACTGTTCCGGGGGCAGGTCCGGTGAGATTTTAATTTTGCCCAGCGCCAGATAGCGCCGGATGTCGACGTCGGACAGAACCATGGAATTTCAATACTATCATTGGGCTATGAAGGTCGCAGCACTCTTCCTGATTGCTCTTTCCAGCGCGGCTGGCGCAGAAGCACCCAAGCTTACGGTGGACGTAGCCGCGGCGCGACACCCGATCAGCCCCGACATTTACGGGATCAACGACTACTCGGACAAAGGACTAGCCTCCGAACTACGGCTGGGCGTGAAGCGCTGGGGCGGAGATGCGGCCACACGCTACAACTGGAAGAACGACACTTACAACTCGGGAAGCGACTACTATTTCCACAACTTCGCGTATACGGAGGCTCACCCGGAGACCCTTCCCGACGGGTCCGCATTCGATCGCTTCGTCGATAACAACCTGCGCACTGGAGTCAAATCGTTTGGAACCATTCCACTGGTCGGGTTCACCCCGAAGGGCCGCGCGCGCGCTTGCAGTTTCAGCGTCTCGAAATACGGCGCTCAACAGAAGGCGGATCCATATGACACGGATTGCGGCAACGGGATCCGCGCCGACGGGAAGACTCAGATCATCAACGATCCGAGCGACACCAGCGTTCCCGTGGATGAGACGTTCATGCAGGATTGGGTGCGTCATTTGATCGGGCGCTATGGCAAGGCGAACCAAGGCGGGGTCCAACTGTGGAGCTTGGACAATGAACCGGAGTGGTGGATGGGTGTCCATATCGACATTCATCGCAAGCCTGCCACCTATGACGAAATGGCGTCGCTGGGGATACGCTACGCCGCTGCGATCAAGGCGGTGGATCCGTCGGCTCTCATTACTGGGCCGGTGCCCTCGGGCTGGATGGCGTTCTTCTATTCAGCCGCTGACTTTGTCGCTGGCTGGGGCAGCCATGCGCCGTATCGCTACGATACCAATCCAGTGGATCGGCGGGCTCACGGCGATGTCCCTTTTGTCGAGTGGTACCTGGGCCAGATGCAAAATTACGAAAAGCAACGTGGCGTCCGGCTGCTCGATTATTTGGATGTGCACGCCTACATCGCTCCCGCCGGGATTCAATTTGGCAAGGCAAATCCCGGGACTGATACGTTGCGGCTCACGTCGACAAGGGCTTTTTGGGACCCGGGTTACCAGTTCAAAGACGATACGATTACCGAAGCTCCACGACTGATCCCGCGCATGCAGGATTGGGTGGCGCGCAATTATCCGGGCACGAAGCTCGCCATCACCGAATATAACTGGGGCGCGCTGGAGGACATCACCGGCGCTATCGCGCAAGCGGATATTCTCGGTATCTTCGGGCGCGAAGGTCTGGACTTGGCGACGCTGTGGGGTCCGCCGGATCCGACGCAACCGGGAGCGAACGCATTCCGCCTATTCCTCAATTACGACGGCGCGGGCGGGCGCTTTGGCGAGACCAGTGTTTCGGCGGCCAGCAGCGATCCTGACCAACTATCCATCTTTGCCGCTCAGAGGTCGGATAGCGCGCTCACGGTTATGGTGTTGAACAAGGCGACCAGCGACCTAATAGGCTCTCTCGGGCTGGCGAATTTCAGCGCGGCCCCGTTAGCGCAGGTGTATTCGTACAGTTCGGCAAAGCTGAGTGCAATCGTTCGGGGAGCGGACGTCGACGTGTCCACCGGCGTTCTGACGGCCACCTTTCCGGCTCGCTCGATCAGCCTCTTTGTGTTGCCTGCATCACCCGACACGCTGGCGCCCAAACCTGTGGTGCTGGCTGTGAAGAACGCGGCTTCGTGGGATGATCGCGGAGTCGCTCCAGGCGAGATCGTTGTGATTGGAGGCAAGAATCTCGGAGGCGATCAAGTTCGGGTGTTGTTCGATGGCGTGGCTGCGCCGGTCATCTATGCCTTGCCGGATCAGCTTGCGGCTGTGGTTCCCTACGTTGCGGCTTTGAGGGGAACAACTCATGTTCAAGTCGAAAGCCAGGGTTCACGATCGGATTCGTTTGAGGTGCGAGTGGTGGCCGCTGCGCCTGGATTATTTGGCGCGCCGGAGACCGCTGCTCGGGGCGACATCATTACTCTTTACGCGACAGGCGAAGGTGTTACGGATCCACCTGGAGTAGATGGACGCGTCGCCGCAGACATCTTGCCGAAGCCCGTTCAGAAGTGTGCGGTATCGATTGGGGCGATAGCGGCAGAGGTGCTTTATTGCGGTGCCGCTCCCGGTGCGATCACGGGTCTGCTTCAAGTGAACGTGCGCGTTCCTTTGGAACTTAGTCCTGCTGACAATGTGCCCGTTATACTCACCGTCGACGGCGTTCCCTCGCAGGCTGGCGTGGTTCTCTCGGTGCATTGAATTGAGTCCACGAAATTATTCTTGACGCAGGGCCTGCACAGGGTCAATGCGCGCCGCGCGACGTGCGGGCAGCCAGCACGCCAATGCCGCCACCCCAATCAGGAGGGCGGGAGCCAGCACGAAAGTTAACGGGTCAGTGGGGGTGATTCCATAGAGCAGGCTTGAAAGCAGTTGGGTAAGCCCCAGTGCTCCGACGGTTCCAACGACTGCGCCAATTCCCGCCAGTGTCAGGCCCTGGCGCAAAACCAGCGCCAAGACATTGCCGTACCGTGCGCCCAACGCCATACGCACCCCGATTTCCTGCGCCCTCTGGATTACGAAAAAATGCATCAGACCGTAGATGCCGATCGCCGACAGCAACAAAGCAATGAACGAAAATAGCCCAATCAGCGACATGTGAAAACGCCGCTCCGCCGTCTGCTCGCCAAGCTGCCGCTCCACAGTAGCCACTCCGAACTTCGCTACCGTCTTATCAATCGACTGAATTTCGCTACGCACCTCCGCCGCGACCTTCAGCGGGTCGGATGTCGTGCGAACGAGCATGTCCATTTCGTTGTCAGGCGATTGACTCAACGGCCGGAAGACCTGGGGGGCCACCTGCTTCTCGAGACCCTGGCGATGCATGTCTCCTGTAACGCCAACAACAGTGCACCAAGGGCTCGCTTTGCGCTCCGGGAACTTGAATCTCTTCCCAATCGGATTTTCTTTAGGCCAGTAGCTCCGAGCCATCGTCTCATTAATGATGCCTACCGGCGGAGAGCCGGCGTGATCTTGATCGGAAAAGAACCTCCCCATCCTCAGCGGAATGCCCACTGTCTCGAAGTACGGGCCACTGATCACGTCGTCCGCAGCCTTGAAGCCGCCGCTCAATGGCGCGAGCGGGTGTCCTTCAATAGTTATCGCCTCCTCTCCATACGAATTGAGGAAGCGACCAATCGCCGCCGCCGAACGGATGCCGGGAAGCACTTGGACGCGCTCGATTGCCTCGCGAAAATAGGCCACTTGCTGTGCGCCGCTCTTGCCGACGTGGAGATCGATGCGCATGGTCAACAAGTTGTCGGGCCGGAAGCCTGGATCAACCATTCGCAAGAGCAGGAAGCTGTGAATGAGCAGCCCCGCTCCCGTCAACAAAATCAGAGCGAGCGAGAATTCACCCACCACCAACAAATTTCGAACGCCCCGGTTTGCGATTGTCGTCCACTGCCTGCTCCCTGTGAATGGCTTGGCGCTTTGCAGGGCAGGCCAAAGGCCCGACAGCATGGCCGAGAACAGTGAGAGCGACAACGTGAACAGGAGCACTCGAAGATCGAGATGAGCTTCTGCCAAACGCGGAATATCTTGCGGTCCAAAAGCGATCAGAGCTTTGAGCCCGGCCGCGGCCAGCAATAGACCAAGCAAGCCACCCGCGCAGGCCAAAACCATAGTCTCGGTGAGAAGCTGCCCGGCCAATCGCACCCGCCCCGCGCCCAGGGCCCTTCGAACCGCGAACTCCCGCTCCCGTGCGGATCCACGAGCCATGAGCAGGTTTGCCACGTTCGTGCAGGCGATCAGCAGCATGAGAAATACGGAGCCGAACAGCACGGCGAGGGGGAGTTGCACTTTTCCAGTGGTCTGGGTGTGAAGCGGAACTACGCTGATGCCTGGAGCTTCGTTGTCCGGGTGCTCAGCCTGGAGGCGACGGGCGATGCCGCTCATTTCGGACTGCGCCTGTGACCAGTTTACGCCGGGCTTGATACGTCCCAACACGTACCAGCCGGCAACTGAGCGCGGGCTGAGCCTGTCGCGGGCAGCCCAATATGGGTGCGACGTGATTGGCTCCCAAACTTGCGTGTCAGGGAATGGAAACTGAAACTGAGACGGCATGACGCCAATGATCCTTGAGCTTCGACCGTCCATAAGCAGATCCGATCCTATCGCCTGGGACGAGCAGCCGAACCGACGCTGCCATAACCCGTAGCTCAAGATCAGCAGTCGTTCGCCCCGCTTCTCCTCGTCTCGGGAGAAGACCCGGCCAAGGATCGGTTCGACGCCGAGCAACGGGAAGAAGTTGGCAGGTACTCTAGCAGACCGCAACCTTTCCGGTGGTCCATCGGTGCCTAGCATGAAGGTCTGACCGCAGAACAGCGTCATGTCCTGAAACGTGCGGCTCTGGTTCCTCCAGTCCTGAAAGTTGAGAAGAGCCACGCGCCCTTCATGATCGTTGTGTGCGGGATAATCCGTCCATAGCATCGCGAGGCGGCCGGGCTCTCGGTAAGGAAGAGGGCGCAGCAGCACGGCGTCGATCAGACTGAAAATCGCGGTGTTCGCCCCAATTCCCAAGGCTAGGGTAAGAACAACGACCGCGCTGAATCCAGGTCTGCATTGCATCAGGCGGAAAGCGTGCCGAAGATCGCGTATCAGGTGATCCCAAGACAACCAGCGACCCCGCTCATAAAATGCTTCCCGAACAGAAGTGATATTTCCGAAGGCCCGGCGCGCGGTTGCCTCAGGATCTATTCCAGCATTGGCGCTTTCACGGACCTGATCGGCTTCGAGCGCGATGTGGGATTCGATCTCCTGGGCGAAGTCATCGAGCCGACGTCTTTTGCGCCAAAACAGCATTTAGATCTTTGCCTTTTCCGGGCCGATAATCAGGGAGATGGCCCTTGCGACTCGATGCCATTGGTTGGCTTTTTGCGCAAGTTGACTCCGGCCTTTCGCCGTCAAGGTGTAGAATCGCGCCCTTCGGTTATTTTCCGAGACTCCCCATTTCGCGCTCACCCACCCCTTCTCTTCCAGGCGTTGCAGCGCCAGATAGAGAGATCCGTGATCCACAAGGAACACATCCTCGGATTGTTGTTGAATCGACCGGGCGATGCCCTGCCCATGGCGCGCGCCTAAGACCAGCGTTTGCAGGATCAATAGATCGAGGGTTCCCTGCAGCAATCTCTCGTTATCGTCGGTTTGGGAAGGCATCCGACATGAGTATGCGCCTATCTTGGGTCGGATGTCAACAGGAGATATATTTCTCCTTCCTCGTGATCGATTCCCTTGGCTTTTCGCGCCCTTCAGATTGACGAGCGAAAACGCTCCACCCTCGGCAATCAAGGAAATCCAAAATGAAACTGATCCACAAACTGAATCTCGCGGCGAGCACGCTGCTGACGTTGACATCGCTTTCCGGCTTCGCGAAAGCGGCCGACAACTTCGAGTTTCCGCGCATGGCCTACAAGCGTTTCGACGGGGTCGATCTCGCTTCCAACAAGGCCCTGGTCCTCTATACGGAAGTTTCCTACGGGATCCTCACCAAAGACGACGTGGTGAACATGGCGCTGGGCGACCCGGCCCGCCGCCCGTTCCTGGTAAACTCGATCTACCAGCGCTATCTTCACCGTCCCGCTAGCGCCTTCGATCTCGCGTACTGGGGCACCGGCCAACAAAACTGGACCAGCGAAATGGACCTGCGCTCGGCCGTCATCGCCACAGACGAGTTCTTTTACCTTCCCTGCAATAACTTCATTGGCAACGACTCCCTAAGGAACTTCGTCTGCAACGTGGGCAACGCGGTGGGAGAAACGAACATCTTCAACTTCATCGAAAGCAATGTAGGTAAGGTGACAACGGACTGGAATTCGCGGCGTCAGTTCGCTACTCTTCACCTTGTGGGCGTTGACGGAGGTGCAAACTACTGCCGGGAGCGCATGTGGGAGATGGTAGTCTATCAGGGCGATTTCGACTCGCTCTTTCAGACCTGCCGAAGCATGGCCGCCGCAGGCAACGAGGAAGGTGCAACCTACTTCTTAGCTCACTCGGCTCGCTTTTATCAGGACTCGACTTACTACAAATAGCCAGCATCTGCTTGATCCGTGGCGTTCACGATCGCGTGGGTGCCGCGGCTTCCCGAAACTCTGATACGCTACCCCTTCGGAGAACTTCTTCACAATGCGCACATATCTGTCACTCGCTTTCATCGCCCTGGGAGCCCTCACCGCAGCGGCCCAAACGCCCGCGCCAAAAGTTAACCACGATCTCGGGTTCGACGATACGCCCATCCTTCCCGGACTCCCGTACCATGTCCACGACTACAAACGGCCGCATCCGCCGGTGGTGACGCCTTCAAATGTTCCAGGAGGTCCGCCGTCCGATGCGATCGTTCTCTTCGATGGCAAGGACTTGTCGAAGTGGAGCGGGCACCCCAGCACCATCACCAAGGCAGGCGGATCGGGCGATGCCGAGTGGAAGGTGGAGAGCGGTTATTTCGAAGTTGTGCCCAAGACTGGCGACCTCGCAACGCGCGACAAGTTCGGCGATTGCCAACTGCATGTCGAATGGTCGTCTCCCATGGAGATTACCGGCAACAGCCAGGGCCGTGGCAACAGCGGCGTGATCCTCATGAACCGCTTCGAAATTCAGGTGCTCGACTCCTTCAACAATCCAACTTATGCGGATGGGCAGGCCGGGGCGATTTACGGTCAGTGGCCGCCGCTCGCCAACGCGGTGCGGAAGGCAGGCGAGTGGAACGTGTACGACATCGTTTTCGAGGCCCCGAAGTTCGATGGCGAGAAGCTCGTTTCACCCGCTTACATCACGGTGTTCTGCAATGGAGTTCTGCTGCACAATCGCAAGGCTTCGATGGGGCCGATGGTTTACCGTCAAGTCGCGCATTACGTGCCGCAGCCGGCGGAAGATTCTCTCGTGCTGCAGAATCATGGAAATAAAGTGCGATACCGGAATATTTGGGTTCGCCGGATCGGGTCGTACGATCAGCCCGAGAAATGAATTGGCTCATCCTCGCGGCGCTCGGGGCTATTTGCGCGCTGCTGGCCGGAGTGCTGTATCAGTTTTTGGGGACGGCCCGCGATGCGCGTCGCTTCCCTGCCCCGGGCCGTTTGGTGGATGTGGGTGGCCGGCGGATCCATGCGCATGTATCAGGCGAAGGTCGTTCCATGGTGGTCTTCGAGGCGGGCATCGCAGCTTCATCGGTGAGCTGGGCGGCGGTGCGAACCGGGGTCGAAAAGTTTGCGCGAGTTTGCGTGTACGACCGGGCGGGCCTGGGCTGGAGCGATGCGGCTCCGATACCCCGCACGCTTGAGAACGTGATTGCGGATCTAAAGGCAATCCTCGCGACCCTTGGCCCACAACCCCTCGTGCTGGTAGGGCACTCGTTCGGCGGCCTGGTCGCCCTTGAATATGCCTGCAGGCATCTGAGCGAGTTGAGCGGGCTTGTACTAGTGGATGCCCTCCCGGCTAGCGAGTGGCGCATGGCACCGCCTGAAGAAGCAGCCAGGCTCCGGCAAGGCATCCGCATGGCTCGCAGGGCAGCTTTGCTGGCTCGTTTCGGAGTGGTGCGTTTCAGCGTGGATGTTGTGCGCGCCACGCGCATCTCCTCGATCGGAGGGGGCTCACGGGTTGCGCGGCGCATCGTAACGGAGGTTGGCAAATTGCCGCCTTCGCTGTGGCCCGTCGTCCAGGCGCATTGGTGCCAGGCAAAATCGTATCAATCGATGGCAAGCCATCTTGAGCATCTTCCCGCCAGTGCTGCTGCTTGCAGCGAACACTGTGACTTGGTCGATTTGCCCGTAATAGTTCTGTCAGCCGCGGATTCTACGACGACCCGATTCGCGGAGCATGAGCGGATGGCGCTCCAGTCCTCACGAGGCGAATTGATCGTGGCCGAAAAGAGCGGTCACTGGATTCAACTCGATCAGCCAGAACTGGTGATAGAGGCAATCCGCAAAGTCAGTTAGCCGCCGTGTTAACACTTGGCCTGGTTCTTCGTCCTTCTCAACGCAGGTATGCTGTGGAGACTACGATTTCGCTGATTGGCTTTCGAAATCACGGGCAGTCTCGCGACCCTTCTCTGGTCGAAAAGGCGAAGGCTGGAGATCGCGCTGCATTCTCGCAGTTGTACGATCAATACGCTCGCATGGTCCACGGAATTCTTTTGGCGCGGGTACCCCGATCCGAAGTGGACGACCTCATGCAGGATGTGTTTCTGCTGGCTTGGCGGCGCGTCCGCGAACTCCGCGATCCGCAGGCGTTCGGCGGATGGCTGGCCAGCATCGCACGCAACCAGGCCACTGACTATATTCGCCGCGAGCCCAAATGGGCCGAGCTCGATGAAGGAATGCTTCGGCAGAATCCGGCAGTTCCTGAAGCTATGGCTGTTCTTGACACGATTCGCGGATTGGGAGAAGCGTACAGGGAGACGCTCGTCCTAAGGCTTGTGGAAGGGATGACGGGTCCTGAAATTGCCGAGCGCACAGGGCTGACTCCAGACTCGGTCCGGGTCAATTTGCATCGCGGAATGAAATTGCTGCGAGAAAAATTGGAAGGGAGGTCGGCCTCATGAGCGATTACCTTTGGGATAAATCGGGCGAGCCGGACGGCGAGATCCAGAAACTCGAAACTTTGTTGGCGCCTCTGAAATATCGTGGTAAGCGCACTTCCCGTGTACCATTGGCGATCGCGGCTTCGTTGTTCTTAGCGCTCGCCGGTGGCTGGATGGCGTTGCACCGGGAGGCTCCTGGCTGGCAGGTTTCTACGCTGGCGGGGAATCCTGGGGTTACTCGTCTGGCCAAGGGTGAATTTCTCCAAACCGATGCGCAGTCCCGCGCGAAACTGGAACTAACGAGCGTTGGAACAGTCGAGGTAGAACCGAATACGCGGATCGGGGTCGTCACGATTCGACCCGATCAGCAGCGTTTGGAACTGAAGAGCGGGAAGATACATGCTTCTATTTGGGCTCCTCCGGGCCAGTTCTCCGTGAACACTCCCTCGGCGCTGACCGTTGATCTAGGATGCGCCTACACGCTGGAAGTGAGCGATGAGGGTGTTGGATTAGTGAGAGTGACGGCAGGCTGGGTTGCGTTCGAAAGTGATGGAACGGAATCGTTTATCCCGGCTACCGCGATGTGTAAGACAAGACCTGGACGCGGGCCGGGGATTCCGGTCTATGTAGATGCTCCAGAGTCGTTGCAGACCGCCGTGGATCGGTTTGACGTAAGCGGCATCTTAGTCTTGGCCCGACCGCGCGATGCCATGACAGTGTGGCATTTGTTGCGGCGAGTACCTGCGAGTAGGCGGGGCGATGTTTACGACGCCTTGGCCCAACTCATGAAAATCCCGGCTAGCGTCTCGCGCGATCATGTAATTAATGGCGACGCGAAGTCGATCGATGCTCTCTGGGATGCTCTCGATCTTGGGAGCATAGGCTGGTGGCGTCAATGGAAGAGCCGCTTGTGAACTGGGTAGATTTGCAGGAAAGATTTACAGATATGAGCACTCTGTGTAGGGCGGCTCCCCTGAGCTGCCAAGGGTGCCCTCGCCCTCGAACAAGCCGACGAGGGCGTCGCCTGCGGGGCAGGGGTCCCGCCCCACAAAACCAAGTGGCATTGGGCAAGATTGCTGCCCCAGCCTACTTTCCGAAGTAGCTGTCGTTCAACGTTACCGTAGCTTGCTTTCTGATTTCTTCCACGGCCTTCTGAGCCATCTCCGGCTTTAAGCGCTGCTCGATGCTCGCCTTCACCGAATCGAAGCTGGCCGTCTCATGCTTCGTGACCTTGATTATGTGATAGCCGAACTGGGTCTTCACTGGCTCGCTCAATTCTCCGACGGGCTGCTTAAACGCCACTTCCTCAAATGCAGGAACCATGCGCCCGTGCGTGAACGGCTCACCCAAAGATCCGCCAATTTTCGCCGAGCTCTCGTCATCGGATTCGGCCGTTGAAACCTTGGCGAAATCTTCCCCGGCAAGCAGACGCTTACGAATGTCTTGCGCCTTGGCAAGAGCCTCCTCGGGCGTCAACTCCTTGCCGCCCGCTTTCATCGGAACGGGCGAACCTTTGTACCGAATCAGGATATGGCTGGCCGTCACTTGATCGTAGTCGGCCTTATGCGCGTCATAATAAGCCTTCGCCGATGCATCATCCGCCTTCACGCCCGTTGATATTTCGCGGTACAGCGCATTCGCCAGAACGCTGTCGGTTTGAAACTTGATTAGCTCTTTCGCTTGTTCCGTCTTATCTACCCCGCGCTTGCGGGCTTCCTGCGCCATGGCTTTAAGCTGAACCACCTGCTCGGCAATCTGGCGCTTTCCGCCTGGGGCTTGCGCTCGCGCTTGAGCCTGCTGCGGCAACCCTGCCATGAGCCGTTCGAATTCCGACTTCGTCATTTTGTCGTCGCCGACCGTGATCACCACGGGATCCGTGCCCGGAACATCTTCCAACGCCAGCGGAGCTTTTGCCGCTGTTGATGGAGGAGGCGGCGTTGCCTTAGGGGTAGGCTTGGGAGTCTGGGCAAAGCCCAGGGCCAAGGGCGCGAGTATCAGGAGCTTGGAAAGGTTAGAAAGTTTCATTCAGGTCAACTGGTAAGCGGAGCGGCAGATGGGAAAGCCGAGGGCTGGAACTCAAACTGGCTAAAGCTTACTCTTCTAGTGTACCCGAAGCAGATGCAGGCGTCCGGATTCCAAGACAATTGCCTTCACATCCGGGTACCGTTCCACAAGTTTCAAGCCGTGATCGGCACCCAGAACACTCACGGCAGTGGAGAGCCCGTCTGCATCGATTCCGTGCGGAGCAATGATCGTGACCCGGATGTCCCTGGTCAGGCCAATTCCAGTCGCCGGATCGATGATATGCGAATACCGCGTGCCTTCCGCGTCCAACCGTTGCTCGCTGTCGCCAGAGGTGGAGACAGCGGCGTTTTTCAATTCGAGAACTCGCGTGAATTCCGAATCAGGCATATCGGCAAGATCAAGCCCGATCTTCCAGCCCCGTTGACCTGGAGGCGCGTCGCTGAAGGCCAGGTCGCCGCTCGCCGCCACCAGCGCGCTGCGGATGCCGAGCTTCGTGATGACTTGCAGGGCTGCGTCGGCGGCGTAGCCCTTTCCGATACCGCCTGCATCGAGTTGCATGCCAGCTTGATCTAGCCATGCCGTTCGACTGGCTCGATCCAGATGCAGTTTGGCATAGCCGCAGCGCTCGACTGCTTCCTGAATCGCGGTCGCGCTGGGCGGGTTCCCCTGCTTGCGGGCTGCGCGCCAGAGGTACGTCAGCGGACCGACCGTAATGTCAAACGCGCCTGCGCTTTCTTCCGCAAGTTTCTGAGCGCTGGCAAGAACGGTGAAGAGATCCTCGCTGATCCTGACGGGGTGTCCAGCCTGCGCGCCAGTCAGCCGGTTGAGTTCGCTGTCCGGTTTGTAATCTGAGAGGGTCTCGTCAATCTGGCGTATGCGATCGAATGCCGCCCGGAACGCTGCATCAGCTGAGATCTGATCGGGGGCATACAGCTTGATCCGCACCAGCGTCCCCATGTGCGGTTGCACGGCTTCAAAAAGCTGTGCCGCGCAGGCGAGCCGCCCAGCCATCATCGCGAGCAGAATCAGCCTACTGCTCGTCGTGCTCCACTCCGTTGTTCCAAGACGCGAACATTTCCGCCGCGCTCGGGACTTTGACGGGTCTAACCAGTCGGAATCCCAGCCACTGAGCATCAGTCTGGTACCAGATGCTCTTAGGCAATTGAGGATCCTGCTGCTTCCAGGATGCGTCCGATGCAACTCGCACCGTGCATCGCAGCATGTCGGGAGGGTCGTTCCAGGAGCCCCCCCGAACGGCGTGCGGATAAGGTTGCTTTGATTTCACCCAGGGATTATTTTCGGCTTTGGCGTGATACGGCTCGTATTGATCGAGAGTCCATTCCATCACGTTGCCAAGCATGTCATATAAGCCCCAGGCGTTCGGCTTCTTGGAGGCTACTTGCTGGTACTTGCCGCTGCTGTTCACCGCGGACCAGGCATAATCCCTCAGCGGCTCGGCTGGTTTCGCGTCCGCGCGGCACGCATACTCCCACTCGGCTTCCGTCGGCAACCTGTAAAATTCGCCCGTCTTCGCACTCAGCCATTCGGCGTATTTGTTGGCCGCGTGCTGCGTCATGCTGATCGCAGGGAACCCGTTGATGCCCATGCCAAAGCTCATTTCGGCATAGGGCCGCGTGGGGCGGCTGACTCCGTTCACGGTTTCATCCTTGTGCGCCACCTCGCCCGCTTGGTTGGCGAACATGAACAGGCGGTATTCGTCCCAGGTTACTTCATGAGTCTGCATCCAGAAACCGTCCACGTGGACCTTGTGCTGCGGTTGCTCGTCAGGCTTTTTCTGCGGATCGGAATCTGGCGAGCCCATCAGAAAGTCGCCCGCCGGGATCGGAGCCATGCTGTATGAGATGGTTGTATTCGCCAAGGTGACTTTATATGGACCGGGTTTCGACGCATGAGCGGCGATGCGGTCGTGTATCCTTCTGACTTCCTCGCGCTCGTCGAGCTTCGAGGATTCAGGCCAGGAAGCGCCATCCTCGATCCACCGCTTTAGAACTGCGAGTTGGGCTTCCGAAAGCTTGGGGCCGAGCGGAGGCATAGCGCCAGGTTTGTCGGACGGCAGGGAAGCTCTGACATAGAGCGGGCTCGCCGCAGGTTTGCCAGGCACCACGAACTTCTTATCGAGTTTGCCGGCGGCCTTCGCTGCTGTGTGGCAAACCGAGCAATGTTCATCCAGAATTGGGGCAATGTCTTTATTAAAATCGGCCCTCAGGCCGACGCTTGCACCACACAACCCAAGCAACAAAAACCCAACTCTCACGACTGCTCCAAGCTAAATGAATTTCGTAATACCCGGCATCGCACGGGGCGGAACATCCAGGCTCCCGTTCCAATCCAGCTTCTCGGGGATCAGTCTTTCTTGAGAGTTCAGCGCCTGCTCCCACGTAATCTGCTGACCAGTGTACGCTGCCATCCGGCCCATGATCGCGAGCAGCGTGCTGGTGGCCAGCCGCTTGCCGTCGTTGATGGCCTGATTGTGGCGAACAGCGGCGAAAAGAACGTCATGCTCACGCTGGTACATGTCGTACTTCGGGCCGGTGTAGGTCCAATTCACCTTGCCTTCGATGCGCGGCACCGGTCCTCGACCGATCGTGCAAGTTCCGTCGCTTCCGACAATGTAGTCGGAATTTTCGTTGTAACAGCCCTCAATCTGCCGGTTGGCGACGAACGCCCGCACGCCGTTCGGATAGAGATAATTCACTTCGAAGTGGTCGTAAATGTTCCCGCCTTCGGCCGGAATGGCGCGCCCGCCCACGCCCACGCAACTCACGGGCGGCTCGTCATTCATCAGCCAAGCCACTTTGTCCACGCTGTGCACGGCCTGCTCCACAAGACTGTCGCCGCCCAGCCACACGAAGTTGTACCAGTTGCGAATCTGCCATTCGACATCGCTCATCCCCGCCGGACGCGTGCTCGCTGCCGGCATGGGCTTCACCGGGCTCGTATAATAAGTCGCATAGTAGGCCGCTATCTTGCCGATATCGCCTGAGTGAACCTTCTGCATAGCCTCGACGATCATGGCGTTATAGCGCCAGCAGAACCCGGCCACGAGATTGAGATTCTTCTCTTTCGCCTTGTCCACTGTTTCCAGAACGGAGCGGATCCCAGGGGCGTCGGTGGATACAGGCTTTTCGCAGAATACGTGCTTCCCGGAATTGATGCAGGCGGCTAGATGGCCGGGCCGGAATCCAGGAGGCGTCGCGAGCAGAACCACATCCACGCCGCTGTCGATTAGTTTGCGATACGCGTCCAAGCCGAGAAATGTCTTCGTCGATTCCACCTTCACGCGGCCGGAGATCTTCTGAATTTTCTTCAGCGTCTCAAGGGAATGGTCCACCTGCGACTGGTCGATATCGGCGACGGCCGTGAGTTCAGTGTAATCGTCGGCCTTCAGCGCTTGCGACGCGGCGCCTGTTCCCCGCCCTCCGCAACCGACCAGCCCCACTTTAATCGCGTTCGTAACCGACTGGGCTGAAACAATAGCCGGAAATCCAGTTACGAGGGCAGCGGTTTTCAAGAACTCGCGTCGCCCGGACGTCTGTTGTGAATCTTGCATACGTTTCCCCTGTTATAGCACCTTGGCGACCGCTCGATTCACGATAGTCCGGAGCTCTTCGAGTTGCGCCGGATCGGGATCCAAAAGCGGTGCGCGAACTCCTCCCATCGGGCGGCCGGTGACCACCAGCCCCGCCTTGATCAGAGACACTGCGAACCCCTTTACGCGATCGCGCAACTCGGCAAAGGGCCGGTAAAACAGTTCGAGCAATTGCGAGCATTTCGCGTCTTCGCCAGCCTCGGCGGCGTGAAAGAAAGCTTGTGCGATCTGGGGGACGAAGTTAAACACTGCCGACGAATACGTCCGGCAACCGGCCCCATAAAACGCCTGGGCGGACAGTTCCGCCGTCGGCATGCCATTCAGCAGGAACAGACGATCTCCTACCGCCAAACGAATCCTGAGCAGACGTTCCATGTCGCCATGGCCGTCTTTGAAACCGATCACGTTCGGGATCTCCGCGAGGCGAGCCACGGTCGCAGGCGTGAAAATCGCGTTGTCGCGCTGATACACAATCACACCCAGGCGCGTGGCAGCCGCCACGGATCGGTAGTGCCGGAACAGCCCTTCCTGCTCGGCCACCAGCAAGTAAGGAGGCATCACCATGATCCCGTCCGCCCCCGCTTCTTCAGCGGCTCTGGCGAATTCGCAAGCCAGCTTCGTCCCGTAGCCCACTCCTGCAATGATCGGCAGTTTCCCGTTCGCTTGCTCCACGGCGGCCCGGACCGTGACCCGGTATTCGTTCAGGTCCAGGGAGAAAAATTCACCAGTGCCTCCGCAGGCGAAGAGAGCCCCGGGCTTCGCGTCGATCATGAACTGCACGTGTTCGCGGTAGGCGGGGATGTCGATCTCGTCGTTCTTAGTGAAGGGGGTGACTGGAAAGGAAAGCAGTCCGCGGGCGCGGGCCTTGAGCTCTTCGGGAGAAATCATGATCAAGACCACATTAGCGTGTTTCTGCGAAAGCAGAGGAACGGGGGCGACCCGTCACCCGGGCCGCCCGTAGTACAAGCGGCTAGTCGGTGGCCCGCTCCCAAACTCTGCCGTTGCGGGCGAAATCGAGAAACGCACCCACATCATGCGATTTTCCGATCTCGGTCACGCCAACCTCCCCGCCTACTTGCGTCTTCGCGGTCAGACTTGGCACACCCGCGAGTGCGATCGCCTTCAGATGCCGGTTCGCATCCATCAAGAAGCTTACCGCGTCCGGATTGGATGTCAGAGCCTTATCGCCTGCCGGACCCGCCAGAATTGCTACCGCATCAAACATCACTGAAGGTCCGCCGGAAAGGGCCATGTCCGCCGAGTGCTTGAGACCCCCCGAATCCTCCGCGCCGCCCACCTTGATCGCGATGAGCGCTGCGCTTGCTCCTTCCTTCTGGATAGCCGCGACCAGTGCGTCCTTGAGCTTGTCATCGAAGCCGGCCGCAAGCAGCACGCCTACCTTCCGCCCCTTCAGCGTAGGCTTATACTTCCCGTACAATCGGAGCGCGGGACTCAGCGCCACTTCTTTCGGCGGCACTCCCGGCGTGATCTTCTCTGCCTCGCCGGTCATGCCGAGTTCTTCGGCGACCTTGCTCCCGAGGCTCTCGTCAATGATATCGAGATGCCCAAGCACCCGTTTCCGGATCTCCACGATATCTACTTTGCTGAGTTCAAAAGTCAGCGCCTTAACGATATGCTTTTGCTCCTGCGGCGTCACTGAACGGTAGAACATGCGGGCTTGCGAGTAGTGATCCGCGAACGACTCCGCTCGCAAGCGAACTTTGGTTCCCTCCACTGGAACGGGCGCGGTGTGAAACCCGCGCGGAGTTTCCCGAGCCCCATGCGGGTCAATCGAGTTCGGCTCGTAGTTGCTCCGGCCTTTCGGAACTTCCATCTGCATGTGGCCATCGCGCTGCTGATTGGCAAATGGACACTTCGGACGGTTGATCGGGAGTTCGTGGAAATTGGGCGATCCCAGTCTGCTGAGCTGCGTATCGAGATAGGAAAACAGCCTTCCCTGAAGCAGCGGGTCTTCGCTGAAATCGATTCCAGGAACAACGTGGCTAGGGCAAAATGCAACTTGCTCCGTCTCAGCGAAGAAGTTATCCGGGTTCCGGTCGAGAACCATCTTGCCGACCATTTCAATCGGAACGATTTCCTCAGGAATCAGCTTCGTAGCATCCAGAATGTCGAAGTCGAAGTCATCGGCCATCTTCTGGTCGAGAATCTGGAAGCCAAATTCGAATTCTGGAAAGTCGCCTTTCTCGATAGCCTCGTAGAGGTCGCGTCGATGAAAGTCCGGGTCGGCGCCGCTGATTTTGACTGCCTCATCCCACATCACGGCGGCGGTTCCGAGAATCGGGCGCCAGTGGAATTTGACGAACTTAAATTCCCCCGCCGCGTTTACCAGGCGAAAGGTGTTGACGCCGAAACCTTCGATCATGCGGAGCGACCGAGGGATGGCGCGGTCTGACATAGCCCACATAATCATGTGCAGCGACTCGGGCATTAGCGAGATGAAATCCCAGAAGGTGTCATGGGCCGATCCCGCTTGAGGGTAGCCGCGATCAGCCTCCATCTTTACGGAGTGAATCAAATCCGGAAATTTGATGGCGTCTTGAATAAAAAACACGGGAATATTGTTGCCGACCAGATCGAAGTTGCCCTGCTGCGTATAGAACTTCACCGCGAAGCCGCGCACGTCGCGCGGCAGGTCCACCGAACCGGCGCCGCCAGCTACTGTCGAGAATCTTGCGAATA
Source organism: Bryobacterales bacterium (assembly GCA_038225555.1). GTDB lineage: Bacteria > Acidobacteriota > Terriglobia > Bryobacterales > Bryobacteraceae > JANXQZ01. Next base: position 11,556 of record JBBRRB010000059.1, on the reverse strand, counting down.
CCGGCGTCTTTACTGCAGGGTCCGCCAGGAACGCAGCGCTCGTGACGTGCGCCATGGATTTGTAGGGTTGAAAATAACCGTGCGCCGCGGAGCCTCTCGCGTGTACGATGCGCTCGGGGATGCGCTCATGATCAAAGTGCGTGATCTTCTCGCGCAGTATGAAGTCTTCAAGCAGGGTGGGCCCTCGCGCTCCGCCCTTCAAGGAATTCTGGTTGTCGGAAATGGGCAGGCCCTGATTGGTAGTCAGGACGGCACCTTTGCCCGATGCCTGTTGGTGCGTCTCGGCGCCTATGGTTGGTTCTGGCTTTTGATGCTTTGGTGTTTTCTCTTTCACGTCCCCAGAATAACTCAAGCAATCCAACAGCATAGGATTGCGGTTAGGCACAACGATACACTGGAAAAGGAAGCTCTGTGCATCAGCATCATCATCACGGGACCGGGAAGGCTTTGAAATGGTCGGCGGTCGCAACGCTCGCGTTTGTTGTCTTCGAAGTTTTCGCCGGGATTCGTGCTGGCAGCTTGTCGCTCCTCTCCGACTCCGGTCATAACTTCACTGACGCGCTGGCGTTGATATTGGCCGCCTTCGGTTACTATCTGCAGTTCAAACCCGCCGACGATGTGAAGACCTTCGGCTATCACCGCGCTGGCGTCATGGCGGCTTTCGTGAATGCCTTGACCCTCGTTTTAGTTGCGCTCTACATATTCTGGGAGGCGGCCCAGAGGTTAATGCACCCCGTACCGGTTGAGTCGGGAATCATGCTGGTAGTTGCAGCGATGGCCCTCGTGCTGAACGGCGTCATCATGCTGGTTTTGAATCGCGACAAGGACGACCTGAACGTTCGCGCCGCGTTCATCCACATGCTGGGCGACGCGGTCAGTTCCGTTGCCATCATCCTGGGGGCGCTTGCAATTCGCTGGACCGGCTGGCAGCAGATCGATCCGATTCTCTCGATTTTGATTGGCATCATGATTATCTGGACGGCCTGGGACATCATTAAAGAGTCACTCAACGTATTGCTGGAGGGCCTGCCTCGCGGGCTCAAATTGGGTGCGGTGGTCGATTCAATGCAAAGCATTGAAGGAGTTCTGGACGTTCACGATTTGCATATCTGGAGTTTGGGCTCCAGCGCGCACGCATTGAGCTGCCACGTGTTGATCGAAGACATGCCTCCCTCGGCGAGCGAATCGATCTTGAAGCGTATCAATGACGCTCTCTGCCAATTTCATATTCACCATTCGACCGTTCAGTTCGAGCACGCAAAATGCGCTCTGTCCGACATGCCTTGCACGATTCCGGTGGGTCAACACGGCGGACATAAACACTAGCCTACGATGGACCAAGATCAACTGAGAATTTTGTTCGAAGAGGTTCGGACTGGCTTGATGCCGATCGACGCTGCGATGGAACGCATGCGGCACTTGCCTTTCGAGGACTTAGGTTACGCCAAGCTCGATCACCACCGGGCGCTGCGTCACGGCATGACCGAGGTGATCTTCGGCCAGGGGAAATCTCCCGAGCAGGTCGCTGGCATCGCCCAGAAACTGCTGGAACAATCAAAGAATCTGCTAATCACTCGAGCAACGCGCGAGAGCGCTGACGCAGTGAAGGCAATCGCGCCAGATTGCGAGTATTTTCCGTTATCGCGGGCGATTCGCATCTGGGGGGATCGAGTGATGCGCGGGAAGGGGAAGCTGGCCGTGGTATGCGCCGGCACGAGTGACATTCCTGTCGCGGAAGAGGCCCAAATTACGGCGGAGGTGATGGGCAACGACGTGGATGTCATCTATGATATCGGCGTGGCTGGAATTCACCGGTTGATGAGCAATCGAGCGCGGCTCATGGAAGCGCGCGTGATCGTCGTATGCGCGGGCATGGAGGGAGCCCTTCCAAGCGTGATCGGGGGACTCGTGTCGGTGCCTGTGATCGCCGTTCCTACCAGCGTCGGGTATGGCGCGAGTTTTCATGGGCTGGCGGCGTTGCTGGGGATGCTGAATAGTTGCGCTTCGAATGTCACGGTAGTCAACATCGATAACGGATTCGGGGCTGGCTACGTCGCGAGTCTGATCAACCGTCTGTAGCGAGAAGAGCGCCCAGCCTGGAAACCAGGCGCTCTCATTTTTAGTTTTGACGCCAGAATACCTGAGCCGTCGCTCCGCCGGTGTGTTCGTAATACTCCACTGTAATCAGATGGGTTCCTTGGCTGAGAGACTGCGCCACCGTGTAGTAATACGGGGGTTGATCCCGCCATCTGTCCAGCACCAGGTTTCCATCAACATATAGGCGAGTTCCGTCCGAAGTGATGACGTTGAAGGTATAGTTCCCTTGGTTGAAAGTGAAGTTACCCTGCCACCGAGCGGAATAGTTGTAAGGTGACATCGAATTGTCTGGCGCACCGGAGCCCCAGTCAAAATTGATTTGGCTGTCTGTTCTAACGAGCACCGGATTGCCCGAGAGAGTCATGTTGTTGAAGTAGCAGCCGGTGAACGCGTTGGTGGCCGGGGCTGGACAGGTCCCAGCAACTGGCGGAGCCGGAGTGCTTACGCGAACTCCGTTACTTGGGGCTGAATAGTTTCCAGCGGCGTCGTAAGCCTTAACCGTATAGGTATAGGTGGAGTTTTGGGTCACGCTAGTGTCGGAATACGATAGGGTTGCGCCGCCCACGAAGGAAAGCAGGCTTCCATTGCGAAGAATCTGGTATCCTGCGACGCCGACATTATCGGTACTCGCCGCCCAAGCCAAGTCGACCTCCGATGCGCTCTTGGCCATCACGGAAACGATAGAAGGCACTGAAGGAGGCTGCGTATCCGAAGCCGCAGTTACCGTCACCTTCACTACGGAGGTTGAAACACCCGCTGCGCTTGATGCTGTCAAGGTGTAGGTGGTGGTTTGCGACGGGGAAGTGGTAATCGATGATTTCGTGCTTACATCGCCCACTCCGTTATCGATGCTGATGGTGGTTGCGCCGGAAACATTCCACGAAAGGGTGACAGGCTGTCCCGCCGTAATGGCGGGGGGATTCGCCGTGAAGGATGTGATCACCGGGACCTGCGCTCCGGGCGAATTGTTCTGCCACCAAAGCTGAGCCGTGGCTCCGCCGGTGTGCTCATAATATTCCACCACTACTAGATGGGTGCCTTGGCTCAAGGTCTGCGAGGCGGTATAGAAGAAAGGTGGTTGATCCCGCCATCTATCCAGGATCAAGCTGCCGTCAACGTACAAGCGCATTCCGTCAGACGTGATCGCAGTAAATGTGTAATTCCCTGGCCCAAAGGTGAAGTTGCCCTGCCATCGGGCGGAAAAGTTGTAAGCGGGTAACGATGCGTCGGGCGAGCCGGATCCCCAGTCGAAGTTGATCCGGCTATCGGTCCTGACCAATACTGGATTCCCCGATAGAGTCATGTTGTTGTAATAGCACCCTGTGAAGGCATTTGTAGCCGGAGCAGGACAGGCACCAGCCAAGGGCACTGGGGCCGGGGTTGTGACTTGCATGCTGTTGCTCGCCGTTGAATAGTTCCCCGCCGCGTCGTAGGCCTTGAGAGTATAGGAGTAGGTCGCGTTCGCCCCGACCGAAGTATCAACGTAACCGAGCGAATATCCAGGAACAGAAGCCGCGATAGAACCGTTTCGAGTAATTTGATAACCGGCAACGCCGATGTTATCGGAGCTCGCGGTCCAGACCAGGTCAACCTCGGATGTACTCTTGGCTTTTACCGAAACGAGCACCGGGACACTCGGCGGCAAAGTGTCACCGGCTGGAGCTACCGTTATTCTCAGAGCCGCTGTGGCAGAGCCGGCACTGTTTGAGGCAGTCAACGTATAGGTGGTCGTTTGAAGCGGCGCAACCGTGGCCGAATTGTAGTTCGTAACATTGCCCACTCCATTGTCAAGGCTAAGAGCGGTGGCACCCGAAACCACCCACGACAGCGTCACAGGCTGTCCAGCCGTGGTGTTTGACAGGTTGGCCGTGAACGAGCTAATCACCGGTTTGGTCGGACCGGGAGTCGGCGTGGGAGTTGGGCTGATTGTTTGATCCACAACTCCGCCGAAATCCGTGGTCCAGTACCAGCCATAGGTGGAGCTTGCCGAGTAAGCGCGCCCGATGCCAATCACGGCAAAGTTGGGATTCAACATGTTTATCCGATGGGCGAACGTGCAATTACCAGACTGATCCGGATCGCAGGCATTTACCCATTGAGAAAGAGCCGTTTGAGCATCTGACCATCCGCCCGAGATATTCTCACCCCACGGGGAGTACGGATAGCCGAATGCGGCGATGCGCGTCTGAGCATTTCGACCGAGACTATCGGTATGACCCGCGTAATTCTTTGTGGCCATGTCGTTGCTCATCCAAGCCGACGAGTTCTGAAGGGCCACCGAAACTTGCAATGGCCCGGCACCGTTTTGCGCGCGATAGGAATTGATCAAGGCCAAAAAGGCCCACTCCTCGCTATCCAAAACGGGGACCGGCGCGGGGGTTGGCGTCGGAGGCGTGGCAGCTCCGCGGGCCGGCTCATAAGTCCAATACGGCGTGCCATAGGAGTAGACACAAGAAACACCGGCGATGGTTGCGTCTCTGGCCAGCATCGCATTCAAATGCAAAGTGTCCTGCCACACTCCATACACGATATACGCCGGATCAGAGGTCAAATACGCCAGATTCTCGCTTACGATGTCGTAACCCAGGCTGGCGGCGGTAGTATCGTAGCCCTCATGAGGGTTGAATCCCGGTGAGCCGACCGCGTGCGTGGCCATGTAGGCTGCGAATTGCGGCGCCCTGATCTCGGCGTCTTTCATTCCCACCTTGTCCATCGCCAGCCCCGCCAAACCGTTCTGCCCGCGAAACGCGTTCACCTGAGTAAGCAAGCCATTGATCATGCCGTCGTCGCACCACGTTACTCCGGCGGGAAGCGTGACTTGGTGGATGATCGTCTGAGCGACACCCGTGCCGGGCACTGACAAGCCCAGGCATAGCAACGCGAATGCGCATAGAAAACGGCGGAAATATTGTTGGTTCATAGGCAGTAAGTCACAGACCAAGCGCAAGACAGTCCTTTGGTGGACGGACCAACTAGTTTGGTTTCGATCCAGATAGTAGCTTTTGCGAAGCTTTATTCTATCCTATCGACCGGTCTGTCAGAAAGCATAAGGGCGAGGCTTTTAAAACCCCGATATTGAGGAATAGCGCTTGCAGCATGTATCCCTGTCGTTATTGTGGGATATAATACTATCGAGAGCGGTGACGAGGTTAAAGAAGTCCGGCGCGTAACGGACTTTTCCTCACTCCACGGTTCATGGGCCTCCGGCCGCTCTCGCCGTAAGCGAAAGGTCAGCGCCTCATTTTAAAAGTTAATTCGTCACGACCGCTTTCAGGGTAGTAGCATTGCTGGGAGTAGTAAAACCCCGTGGTGTAACAACTGAAATGACAGAAGATCCTTCCTTCAAAGGCGTAAAAACACCGCCGCCTTGGTCCGATCCTCCTACTACCGTCACCGTCGACGGAGATGTTCCAACCGACGGGTCCGAATTTGTCAGGTTCACCTTCAGAGTGAGGCCAGACCGCAACATTTGAACCGTGATATCCGCGCCCCTGCGAGTCACCCGATCCAACTGCGCCATGTAAGCCACGAAATGCACGGGCCCGCCAGTGACTTTCGTAAAGAACCCATTGACTCCAATTGGGGCATTGGGCCGGAGAATTTCCGCCTCGTCGGGCGCTCCCGTAGGGCCTGCAAGAATGACCCCAGAGGGCGCTAGCGTTACAGTACCGGTGACGCTCTTGTAGCCCGATGCTGAGGCGGTATAAGAGACTGAACCGGAGTCGCTCATGCCGTGCATGAAGTAATTTATGTTGGAAGCGCCGCCAGGTATGGAGAGAACAATGGACTTCGAACCTGGATCCGTGCTCGCGACTGACAACAAAAGCTTGGAGGGATCTGCACTTGCCAGTGTGACCTTCAGCCCATCGCCGGGGGCGGGTTCGCCGAGCGTCAAATGCGAACCGACTTCCAAGTCGCGACCGATGGCGACTTCTTCGGAAACACCCATGCCGGGCGTCTGAATGTTCGCCGTAACGCTCTTAGACTCAGCTGGCGACGTAAAGCCCGGGGGCACATCCACAGTAATCACAGTACTCCCCGCGCGTAGTGGCTTCAAGAGGGTGATCGCGCTCACTTCCCCTCCCCCGATCGTCAAGGCATCTGTCTCAATTCCAGCAACGGACGCTTCCGAGCTGGTGAGGCGGATCTTCGCCGTGAATCCCCCGCGGACTTGTTGAAAAGCGACAAATTTACCGGACGGATCGAGCAACGCGGAGTAAACCGTGAGCTTGGCCGGCCATCCTCCGGAGGTTGTCACCAAAGTCTTGGCGAAACGGGCCGGACCGCTCAAGACGATCCCGGACGGCGCAAGCTTCACGGTTCCAAGTCCGTCCTCGTAACCCGCTGCACTCGCAGTGTAAGTGACAATTCCGCTAGCAGCCAAAGCCTGGACTACAAATTCAGGGCTCCCTATTCTGCCTTCCTGGACCTTCAGGTTGATCTCCGAGGATCCAAGCGCCTCTTCCCTGGTTGAGAGCAACAAGCGACCAGGGTCGGAGCTTGTAACTTTCAGGATCAGTCCGCCGCTGGGGGCCGGTGCGGTTAAGGTAACGCTTGTGATCGCTTCAAGATTCTGTCCGACTGTGAGGTTGGGAGCGGTCACTTGCGCGGCGCTGAACAGCGCCGCAGGAGACATTGCCAAACCACAGGCCAGCAGTACTCCAGGAGAGAATCGGCAGGAAACTGCCGGGATAACGTGAGTCACAGTTCCCATTCTAATGGTTGAGGGAGAGTGCGCGCTGCCGCGCACTCTCCCTGGGTGTCGATCCGTCGAATTCGTCCTCGATTATGGATTGACTTTGAAGTTCACCGTTCCGTACTGACCGGATGCGATCGTATAGCCCTGCCCGGATGGAGGCAGAACTGAGATCCCCACGACGGTATTACTAGCGCTGACCGGATTGAACTGCGCGGAGGCAAAACCGGATCCTCCACCGGTGATCGTGACGCTCAAGGGCGACACGGTCCCGACAGATGGAGCGTTGCTCGAGAGACTCGCTGTCAGCGAGAGCCCGCCAGCCACTTGCTGGGCCTCCTGGTAAACACCGCTAGCACTCAGCCTCGCGCTCGAAACCAGGAGCGCCGTCGGCCCGCTGGAAACTTTCGTCTGGTAAGTGGAACTGAATCCAATCCCAAACGGGCCTGAGATCACGACACCCGAGGGCGAAAGCAACACAGTTCCTGTCCCGTCGGCGAACCCGTTCGATTTCGCTGTGTAGGTTACCGAACCGGTCGATCCAAACGCTTGCAGGTAGTAAGGTGCGTTCGTCGAGCCAGCCGGAATGTGAACTACCAACTGGTTGGTGCCTGCCGCGGTTGCCGTCAAGGAGAAGAGCAGAAGGCTCGGATCGGCGCTGGTTAGCGTCACGTCAATCCCCCCGGCCGGAGCTGCCTGGCCAATTGTGACCAAACCATTGATTTCGAGGTTCTTGCCAATGGGCACTTGAGTGGTTACTCCGATGCCAGGCTGCTTAACCGTTACAGCTATGCTCTGATCTGCGGGCGGGGGCGTACTGAAGCCGGTCGGCACATCCACGAAAACGTTAGTGGTTCCGGCGCTCAACGGATTGAACTGCGTGGAAGCGGTGAATCCCCCTCCGCTGATTGTCAGCGGAGAATCGCTGATGGTGCCGACGGCTGTGTTGGAGCTCTTGACGTTGACGGTCGCCGAGCCGTCAATCCGGATCTCCTGGATTTGTGAGACTGCTCCGCCAGGCGTGAGTTGCACGGAGTATATGTTGAAGACGGTCGCCGGGGACTGCGTGGTCGTAGTGAAGTTATTCACGCCGATGCCAAAGGGTCCCGCGATCACAATCGCCGACGGGGTCAGCCCGATTGTTCCCGTGCCCGTTCCGAAAGTTGCATTCGGAGGGTCATTCCGCGTGGCCGTGGCCGTGATCGTGACGCTTCCGGAGGACGCAAGTCCTTCCACCAGGAAGTCTTGCGAGTGGTTCTGCCCGGCAGGGATCTTCACATCGATTGCCGGTGAACCCGCTCCGTCTGTGGCCAGCCTTAACAACAGCTTCGATGGATCGCTGCTCACGAGGTGGACGGTCAAGCCGTCACTCGGAGCCGCGCCCGTCAAGGTTACGTTAGTCGTCGTCTCCAGCTGGTTTCCAACCGAAGTAGAAGTAACCGCCACGCCGCTGGCGTTTACCGTCACCTGTACGGAGTTGCCTCCTACCGCCGGCGCGCTGAACCCGGTTGGAACAGGCACAGTCACGGTCGTGCTGCCGCTGTTTCCGGCGATGAAATTCACCGAGGCGGTGGACGACGAATGGGTCTGATCGTTGTCCGTGGCGAAAATTAGCGGCAACGACATGGGCGGCGCTACGCTGATCGTGCCAATATTCGTGTCCGCGCTGATGACGTCCACGCTGGCGACAACCCCCGCCCGCAGAGCTTGGGTTTCCGCATAATGCAAGGTAGCGTCAAGCCGGGCTGCGCTGACCGTCAACTGCGTCGTCGCACCCTGACTGGTTGTGAAACTCGTCCCGATTCCGTTCGGACCCGCAAGCACAAAGCCGGAAGGAGTAACGGAGATCGTGGCAGTCCCGGTGGCGAAATTCGGCGCGGTCGCATACAGCGGCACGCTTCCATTCGACCCGATCCCTTGCAGGAAGATGCTGGTCGAGCTCAGGCCCGCTTGCACCTGAACCGTCACCGAGACCCGTCCCGGATCGCTCGCACGCCCGGCTACCAGCAGTTGCGTGTAGTCGCCGGAGGTGACCGTGACAGAGACACCGCCGCTCGGGGCGATCGTCGGGAGATTGATCGTGTAGGGGATCTGCAAGTCCTTCCCTACGGCCGCGTTGGTCAGCACGATCTGCGCACCCGTTGCAGCAGCCGTGTTTGTGAGGAAGAAGCCAGCTGGCGCCGCACCCGGGACCGAAGCGTTCACCGTGAAGTCGCCCGCTGTTCCATTCGCTCTGACTTCGACCGAAGCTACGCCATTTGCATCGGTGATCGCCGTGTTATTGCCCGTCGCGCTGATGATGGACCCGCTAGGCCCGCTGCCTGGCACGGTGAACGTCACCGTCACCCCGCTGAGCGGGTTTCCGACCGAGTCGGTTACTTTCGCCACCAGCAGCGAACTGAAGGCCGTGTTCACTTCAGCGCTCTGCGGAGTTCCGTTGAACGCCTGAATGATCGGAGCCGGCATCGTATTGGTCAGCGTAAAGGTGGCAGGAGGCGCCACACCAGCTACTGAGCCGGTAACGTTGTAAGTGCCGGGTGTCGCGTTTGCCGTGAATGCCACCGAAGCGACACCCGAGGCATTCGTCACCGCGGTATTCCCGGTTGGGAATGTTCCGCTCGCTCCGCTGCCCGGAGCTACGAACGTCACTGTAACCCCGCTAACCGGGTTGCCGCCCGCATCTTTCACGGTCGCTTGGAGCGCCGCTGCAAAGGCAGAGTTTACGGCAGCGCTCTGCGGAGTTCCGCCAGTCGCTGTAACCGAAGCCGCTGGTCCGGTCGTGTTTGTTAAGGCAAAGGTCGTCGAGCCCGCCCCGGGAGCGGACGCCGTCACGTTATATGCGCCGATGGTGTTATTCGCCATGAATGCCACCGAAGCATTTCCCGACGCATTCGTCACCGCCGTGTTACCGCTTGGGAACGTCCCGCCGGCCCCGCTAGCCGGAGCTGTGAACGTCACCGTCACTCCACTCACCGGGTTGTTGCCCGCATCTTTCACGGTCACCTGCAGTGCCGTGGCGAAGGTGGTGCCGATCGGAGCGCTCTGCGGAGTACCGGCAGTCGCCGCGATTTGGCTTGGGGGACCCTGCGTGTTCGTCAACGAGAAGGTCGCGGAGCCCGCCAAGGGTGCCGACGCTGTCACGTTGTACGGGCCGCCCACCGTGCCATTGGCCGTGAATGCCACCGAGGCATTCCCCGACGCGTTCGTTACTGCCGTATTCCCGCTTGGGAAGGTTCCGCTTGCGCCGCTAGCAGGTGCCGTGAACGTTACCGTCACGCCGCTGACAGGATTGCCGCCCGCATCTTTTACCGTCGCCTGCAATGCCGTCGCGAAGGCTTGCATCACCGCTGCGCTCTGCGGGGTTCCGCCAGTCGCCGCGATTGATGCTGCCGGACCCTGCGTATTGGTTAGAGAGAAAGTCGTCGAGCCTGCCAAGGGTGCCGACGCCGTCACGTTGTAAGGGCCGCCCACCGTGCTATTGGCAGTGCACGCCACCGAGGCATTCCCCGACGCGTTCGTTACTGCCGTATTCCCGCTTGGGAAGGTTCCGCTTGCGCCGCTGGCGGGAGCAGTAAACGTCACCGTTACGCCGCTGACAGGATTGCCGCCCGCGTCTTTCACCGTCGCTTGCAAGGCTGTTGCGAAGGGCATGCTGATCGCTGCGCTCTGCGGGGTTCCGCCCGTCGCCGCGATTTGGCTTGCCGGACCCTGCGTGTTGGTTAGAGAGAAAGTCGTCGAGCCCGCCAGGGGCGCCGACGCAGTCACGTTGTAAGGGCCGCCCACCGTGCTATTGGCCATGAATGCCACCGAGGCATTCCCCGACGCGTTTGTTACTGCCGTATTCCCGCTTGGGAAGGTTCCGCTTGCGCCGCTGGCCGGAGCCGTGAACGTCACCGTCACGCCGCTGACAGGATTGCCGCCCGCATCTTTTACCGTCGCCTGCAATGCCGTCGCGAAGGCTTGCATCACCGCTGCGCTCTGCGGAGTTCCGCCCGTTGCCGTGATCGATGCTGGCGGACCCTGCACGTTCGTTAACGCGAAGGTCGTCGAACCCGCCAAAGGTGCCGACGCTGTCACGTTGTAAGCGCCGACCGTGCTATTGGCCGTGAATGCCACCGAAGCATTCCCCGACGCGTTCGTTACTGCCGTATTCCCGCTTGGGAAGGTTCCGCTTGCGCCGCTGGCCGGAGCAGTAAACGTCACTGTTACTCCGCTGACAGGATTGCCGCCCGCATCTTTCACCGTAGCCTGCAAGGCTGTCGCGAAGGGCGTGCTGATCGCTGCGCTCTGCGGGGTTCCGCCCGTTGCCGCGATTTGGCTTGCCGGACCCTGCGTATTGGTTAGAGAGAAGGTCGTCGAGCCCGCCAAGGGTGCCGACGCCGTCACGTTGTAAGGGCCGCCCACCGTGCTGTTGGCCATGAATGCCACAGAAGCAGTTCCCGATGCATTTGTTACTGCCGTATTCCCGCTCGGGAACGTTCCGCTTGCACCGCTACCCGGCGCAGTAAACGTCACCGTTACGCCGCTGACAGGATTGCCACCCGCGTCTTTCACCGTCGCCTGCAATGCCGTCGCGAAGGCTTGCATCACCACTGCACTCTGCGGGGTTCCGCCCGTCGCGGCGATCGATGCTGCCGGACCCTGCGTGTTTGTTAAAGCGAAGGTCGTCGAGCCTGCCAAGGGTGTCGACGCCGTCACGTTGTACGGGCCGCCCACCGTGCTGTTGGCCATGAATGCCACAGAAGCAGTTCCCGATGCATTTG
>JBBRRB010000058.1:0-39574 GCA_038225555.1 Bryobacterales bacterium | reverse complement strand
TGTTGTAACTCACCGACAGGTCGCGCTGCCAGTCGGTGTTGCCCGGATCGCGCGCCGCCAACGTGTCTCGAATGCCCAAGGCCTTGCGGTAGGAGGCCAGCGCCCCGGCCAAGTCCCGTTGCGTTTCCTGCACGTCGCCGACTCTTTCGTAGCTGATCGACAGGTCGCGCTGCCAGTCCGTGTTGCCCGGATCGCGCGCCGCCAAGCGTTCCGCGATGCCCAAGTACTTGCGGTAGGTGGCCAGCGCCCCGGCCAAGTCCCCTTGCTTCACCTGCACGTCGCCGAGGTTGTTGTAACTCACCGACAGGTCGCGCTGCCAGTCCGTGTTGCCCGGATCGCGCGCCGCCAAGCGTTCTGCGATGCCCTGGGCCTTGCGGTAGGAGGCCAGCGCCCCGACCAAGTCCCCTTGCTTCACCTGCACGTCGCCGAGGTTGTTGTAACTCACCGACAGGTCGCGCTGCCAGTCGGTGTTGCCCGGATCGCGCGCCGCCAACGTGTCTCGAATGCCCTGGGCCTTGCGGTAGGAGGCCAGCGCCCCGGCCAAGTCCCCTTGCGTTACCTGTACGTCGCCGACTCTTTCGTAGCTGATCGACAGGTCGCGCTGCCAATCTGTGTTGCCCGGATCGCGCGCCACCAAGCGTTCCGCGATGCCCAAGTACTTGCGGTAGGAGGCCAGCGCCCCGGCCAAGTCCCCTTGCTTCACCTGCACGTCGCCGACTCTTTCGTAGCTGATCGACAGATCGCGCTGCCAGTCGGTGTTGCCCGGATCGGGCGCCGCCAAGCGTTCCGCGATGTGCAGTGCCTTGCGGTAGGAGGCCAGCGCCCCGGCCAAGTCCCCTTGCTTCACCTGCACGTCGCCCAGTTCGTGTAAGTCAACTGATTGATCGCGCTCAGTTCTCGCTGACTCGGCGGCACGTCTGGAGGCTTCTTTCGCATCTCCAAGCCTGCCAGCGCTCCGATAGAGGCGGCCTAGCTCCACCCAATCCCAGTGGACCCCGGGATCCAACTCGACTACCCTTTCAAATCGCCCAATCGCGTCAAGTGTCGTCACATCTCCTTTCAATCTGGCATCTAGCGCGAGCCTGGCGATGCTCCTCTTGTGCGCCGCGCTTTCGATTTGCTGGCGTTTCTTCAGCGCAGCGTCGAGTGCCTCATCCAACTTGTCAAGTATTGCCAGCGCGCCCTTGCGATCACCGGCATTGTACTTTGCCAAAGCCGCGGCACCCTCCGGAGTCGCGGCGATGTCCTGTACGGCTGCGCGGAAAATGGCGATCTCTTCGCTGTACGCGCGATCGCGGACGGCCAGATCGGCAACGAATTTCTCCTGTGCCACGGCCAGTTCAGAGCGCAGACCGGCGGCGTCCGCAGCGCTGCTGTGTACCTTTTCTTGCAGTTGATCGATACTCTTCCGCAGTAATTTGAGCTTCGCGTCGGTTTGTTTTTCGGCTGCGGCCTGAGTGGCGGAGGCGGCGTAGAGAGCGGCAGCCACTTGGGCCCGCGCGTCGGCGTCCGCGAGTGCGGCGGCGCTGTGGGAGGTGGACAAGACGAGGGCAAGGACACCGAATATGACCCACTTTGGGGCGAACGCCGGCATGGTACGTTGACCTCCAAGAACTTGCGGGATAGATATACTGCTACAGCTTTTAAAGATTAGCGCGATTCGCCGGGCGGTGTGCCAGCGCGCCTTTGCGATCACCGGCGTTGTACTTTGCCAAAGCCACTGCACCCTTCGGAGTCGCGGCGATGTCCTGTACAGCTGCGCGGAAAATGGCGATCTTTTGGCTGTACGCGTGATCGCGGGCGGCCAGATCGGCAACGAATTTCTCCTATGCCACGGCCAGTTCAGAGCGCAGACCGGCGGCGTCAACAGCGCTGCTGTGTACCTTTTCTTGCAGTTGATCGATGCTCTTCCGCAGTACTTTGAGCTTCGCGTCGGTTTGTTCTTCGGCTGCGGCCTGGGCTGTCCCCATGCTCTTCCGATTTGTGGGCGCTCCGGACGGCGATTTCGGAATCTACTGTCACTTTGTCCCTATCCTGCACTGACGACTGAGTTGCACGCCCGAGAGTTTGCGGCGACGCGATTCGTTCATCAGCAACACGAGTTGCTGCGCGGCGGCGTCGTAACTGAGTCCTTCGGCATGAATGTTCGAGATGCAATTGCGGTCCGCATCGGTTAAGCCGGGCTTGGGATGCCAAGTCAAATATACGCCCATGCTATCGGGCGAACTCAAGCCCGGCCGCTCCCCGATCAGCACCACCGACAACTCAGCCTGGAACGCCGCGCCGATCTCATCCCCGATAGCCACGCGTCCTTGCTCGACGATTACGACGGGGGACTCGTCAAAGTGCGGAAGCACCCTTTCGAGCAGCGGGATGGCATGGCGATGAATTGCGAGTGCCGAAAGACCGTCGGCGATAATGAAGACCGCATCGCAGCCCATCCCTACAACGCCAAGCGGCTCGGCTAAGCGGCGGCCCAGATCCGGCCTGCGAAGATACGTCGCCCGATCCGGCGCAGCGCTTCTCACTGTCAGACTTTTGATCCCCTTCTCATCCAGCTCCAGCGCCAGCGATGAAGAGTCTAATTTCGCGTGGACTGCGTCCCTCGCTCTTGCGTGCGCCAGTTGAAAATCCAGCAACTCGCGAGTTGGGAGGCTATTCCCCACTCGGCCCAAGCCCACGCGAGCCAACGTGAAGTCGCGCAACCTTGCAGGGGTCATGCTTCTATCAGCGCAAGCAGCCCGGGCAACTCGGCCTGGTTGCCCTCCATCCACGCCTCGAACTCAGGCGCGGGTCTCAAATTCAGAAGTTTGCGAAGATAGAGCGCGTCATGGAAGGAGGTGCTCTGGTAATTCAGCATGACGTCGTCCGCGCCTGGCACTCCCATAATGTAGTTGACGCCCGCCGCGCCGAGCAGCGTCAACACCGAATCCATGTCGTCCTGATCGGCCTCGGCATGATTGGTGTAGCAGACATCGCAACCCATCGGCAGCCCCAGCAGCTTGCCGCAGAAGTGATCTTCAAGCGCCGCTCGCAGGATCTGCTTTCCGTCGTAAAGATACTCCGGTCCGATAAACCCGACCACCGTATTTACCAGCAGCGGTTTGAAGCATCGGGCCACGGCATACGCGCGAGCCTCGCAAGTCTGCTGATCCACGCCACCATGGGCATTGGCCGACAGCGCGCTCCCTTGTCCGGTCTCGAAGTACATCACGTTGTCACCGACAGTTCCGCGCCGCAGATCGAGCGCTTGCTGCCGGGCTTCCTCCAGCAGGGCCAGATTCACTCCGAAGGATCGGTTCGCAGCTTCGGTTCCCGCGATGGATTGAAACACCAGGTCAACTGGAGCGCCGCGCCGCATTGCGTCCATCTGCGTGGTGACATGCGCGAGCACGCATGACTGGGTTGGAATCTCATACCTTTGCCGGATTCGATCCAACATGTGGAGCAGCACTTCCACCGATTGCAGGTTGTCGGACACGGGATTGATGCCAATCACGGCATCTCCGCTGCCATACAGCAAACCATCCACGATGCTGGCGGCAATGCCCTTGGGATCGTCAGTCGGGTGGTTCGGCTGCAGGCGCGTGGAGAGGCGGCCTGGTAAGCCGATCGTGTTACGAAAGCGGGTCACGACGCGGATCTTCGCGGCAACGGTGATGAGATCTTGAAGCCGCATGATTTTAGAAACGCCGGCGGCCATCTCTGGAGTTAACCCAGGGGCGAGCGCTGCCACACGATGAGGGCTGGCATCGTCGCCAAGCAGCCAGTTGCGAAAATCGCCGACCGTCAGATGAGACACTGGCGCGAATGCCTCGGCATCATGGCGATCGATAATCAGACGCGTGACCTCGTCTGTTTCGTAGGGGATTACCAAATCGGAGAGGAAGGTGGAGAGCGGCAATTCTGCCAAGGCCATCTGAGCCGCCACTCGCTCTTCGGCGCTGGTGGCGGCGATCCCGGCCAGTTCATCTCCGGAACGAGCGGGCGTCGCTTTCGCAAGAAGACTCTTCAAGTCTTCAAAACGATAGACCGACTGCCCGATGGTGTGGCGATACTCGGCCATCGCTACGAGCCTCGCACCCTGCGAGCGAACTCCTCTTCCGGCGAGAGAACCAAACGCTTGCGTCCATACACAGCGAAATAGACGATGCCCAGGATAAACCAAATCGCCGCGCCGACTACTCCCAAACGATAATCGCGATTCAAGAATAGCGTGATGAGCGTCAAGATCGCGATGGAGATCGCCAGGGCCGCGCCAGACGAACCCAACGGACTCCGGTACGGTCGGGCCAGGGAGGGAAACAATCGCCGCAGTTGAATAAACGAAGCCATCTGCAGAATGTAGGCGATCACGGCGCCGAACACCGCCATGTTCAAGAGCACCGCGCCGACCGGACTCTTCTGCCCTGCGAATTGGATGGTGAGTGCGGCGGCGAACCCGAGCACGGACCCCGCGATCAGCGCGCGTTCGGGAGTCTGCCGGCGCGGATGCGTCACCGATAGCCACGTTGGAAAATAGCCGGCTCGCGAGAGAGAATAAATCTGCCTTCCATAAGCGTAGATGATCGTATGAAAGCTCGCCAGCAGACCCGTGCAAGCGAATAAGGCCAGTAGCTTGGTTTGCAAGCCGTTGCCGAAGATGGTCCGAAAACCAAGAAATAGCGGTTCATCTGACCGGCCCACCTGAGCAGTTCCAGGAGCGATTCCTGCGTTCAGAATCACGGTCAGAAAGGCGAACACGATCAGGGTGGCCAGACCCAGGAGCATGCCGCGCGGCATGTCGCGGGCAGGATCGTGGGATTCCTCGGCTGCCAGCGGAAGCTGCTCGATCCCAAGATAAACCCAGAGCGCGAAGGGCAAGGATCTCAACACGCCAGTCCATCCGCGCGGCAACCATGCGCCGCCTTCCAGCGCCCAACGGTTGAGGTCAAAGTGAGGAATCGCTCCAACGAAGAATACAGCCAGGATTGCCAGAGCGCAGATCGTGATTACGACAGATACGCGGAACGACAGTTCCACTCCCGCCATGTTGAATACGACGAACACCGCGTAACAGAACAGCCACCACAAGGGTGCCCAAACCGGGGGCGTTCCAAAGATGGATCCGAGATATCCGCCGACGCCAACCACGATTACGGCTGGCGTGAGAATGTACTCCATGTTTTCAGCGAGCCCGGTGATGTAGCCGCCCCACGGCCCGATGGCGGTCCGTGCAAAAGAGTAAGCACCTCCGGTGTGAGGCAGGGCTGGCGACATCTCGGCGATGCTGCAGCACAGGCCTGCGAAGAGCAGCGTCATGATGGCGAGTGAAGTCAGCATGCCGCCGAATCCGCCTTCGATCAAACCGAAGTTCCAACCAAAGAAATCGCCCGAGATTACCGCACCCACGCCGAGCGCCCAAAGTTGCAAGACACGCGCATGACGACGAAGGGAACGGCGCTCGAGATATGCTTTCTCAGGGGTTGCGTATCGTAGTTTGTCCACGCTTCTAAGTGAGTCTAGCGCGGCGCTGAATACGGTATAATCGATCAACAATGGGTAGAATGCAGATTGGCACTTGGTTCTTCACGCTCTCCATCCTGGCCGTGGCATCGACGGCGAACACTTACACGGACTCGGTTGAACAATGGCGTCAGAAGCGCGAGGCCGCACTGAAGGCCGACGGCGGATGGTTGAGCCTAGCGGGACTTATCTGGTTGAAGGAGGGGGCCAATACGATTGGGACGGCTGCAGGAAGTGCGATCCTGCTTGCTCGCGGCCCAACCCGAGTCGGTGTAATCGACTATCGGGACAAGAAGGCGACATTTCGTGCGGAGCCAGGTGTTGCGGTCACGGTGAATGGGAAACAGTCTACGCAGGTTGCGCTCAAGTCGGATGCCGGTGACGCAACGCCGGACCTTATCGAAACCGGCGACTTCACGTTTTTCGTAATCCATCGCGGCGAGCGCGACGCTATTCGGCTCAAGGATAAACAGGGTGAATACCGCAAGGCATTCACGGGCTTGCATTGGTTCCCAGTGAAAGAGGATTATCGGGTGGTGGCCAAGTGGGTGGCGTACGAAACGCCGAAGCTGCTCACTGTTCCAAACATCCTGGGAGAGGTGGAGCACAACCCGAGTCCGGGTTACGCGCTGTTCTCGCTGCAAGGGAAAGAGATCCGGCTGGATCCGGTGGTGGAAGACGGCACGTTGTTTTTTGTCTTCCGAGACCTGACTGCGGGAAAAGAGACGTACCCCTCTGGACGGTTCCTGCATTCGGAGATGCCCAAAGATGGTAAAGTGGTTCTCGATTTCAATGAAGCCTATAACCCGCCGTGCGCCTTCACTCCGTACGCCACCTGCCCGCTTCCCCCCAAGCAAAACCGGCTTGCGATCAAGATCGAAGCAGGCGAGTTAAACTACGGCCATCATTGAGGGGACCGGACAGCCTCAAAAAAATAGCCCTCCCACGTAAAGAGGATTCTTCCCGGCCCGCGAATGAAAATTTCCGTGCAGTCGCCGTCCAGACGAGTGACGGGATCGGGCAGCTTTAGCGCTTTTGCATCGATCTTGTAGCCCTGCGAAAGCTCGGCGAGGGATTCCTTCGATGCCTCATATGTTGGACGACAAGTCTGGCGTGCGAAATGAAGGCTGTGAGGCGTAAAAGAAATTGACTGCCCGACTAAGCGGGCGGCCTGTAAACCGCTCAGGGCGGTGACTGGACCCGCCGTCGCGATAGCGCGTACTCTCCAGCGTCCCGAGAGTTGCTCAGGCCTTTGCGCAACGGCGAAACACGCGATCGCTAGCAGAATTTGTACGGCTCGACCGATCATGGATGTTGGACGTGCGGGTGCGCCCGGAACGGTGCGCTCTCTTCCACTCTACGTGAGACAAGTCCAGGCAAAACGCGGGTGATAATGTGGCCATTGGCATCGCGCTCCGGCTGCCCGTTTGGCCCGTACACCGTCGCGTGGCTGTAACGCGTCATGGTTCCAGCCGCATTCGAGAGATGGCCAGTATTGACTTGCCGAAGGACATGGCGGGCGCCTCCGGCACCGACGTTGTAAGTGAAGCTCACCAGCGCATCGAATTGCTGTTGCGTGAGGATATGCCCTCTAACATTCCTTCGCACCGCGCGCTCGGCAATACCAATCCCGTGTTGTAAACCTGTTGCTAATTGGTCGTCGCTCACGGGCGTGAGGAGTTCTTGAGACGTGCAAGGACCCAGGTGCGCAAGTGTTCCAACGCCGTAGGTGCAATTGTGGACGGCGTCGTTATAATAATGCCGGATAATTGCTTCGCGGCGAATTAGCTGATTCCTCCCGTCGTTGCTAAGAGATAGGTCTTGATTCTGCGGTGCGTGCGCGGTGCGAGTTCCATGCTGACTGTTCATCGCTGCTCTCCTTGGAAGAGAGTTTACATCATCATTGAACAGCGGCCCGCACCGGAAGGAACAGCGTCTGGGGCACGGTCAACGCGCCTAACGAAACATCCACGGGAAGATCGCCGTTCGGAGCATTCGACGGGACAACGACATTGAACTGATAGAGTCCAACTAAGCCCTGCACCAGTCCCGCAAACGCCACTTGGGCTGGAATCTGGCCAATGTTGAATTGCAGAGGCGTCGACAAATTGTTTTGGGTCTGCACAATTTGGCCCGCGACAGGAATGCTGCCCGGAGTGACGGGCCCAAAGCCGACGCCGTAAAAGATCAGCGTTTCGCCAGGGACAGCGGGAGCTGCCGGAAGGCCAGGAACATTGCCGTTGGTCACGTAAGCGCCCGTGCTGGCGTGGATCGCCGCAACGTACTGCTTGCCTCCGACGTTGAAATTCGCTGGAGCCAGCAGCCCTCCTTCATACGGTCGCAGAGAGAGTGTAACGGGCGTGCTCGACTCGTTATTGTAAGTAACAACCACCGGTGCCAGTCCGCTCGCGGGAACTCCAGAAGGCACTTGAACGTTGATTTGACTGGGACTCACAAAGCTGACATAGGCTGGCTGACCCGCAATCGTTACGCTAACTCCATCCAGTGAAGTGGGGGCTTTGCCATTTGAAAAATCGGATCCGGCCCAACCCCGGGTAGTCCCAGCTAAATTGGATCCGTAAATTTCGATCCACGATCCTGGCCCGGCCGCGGGGTATCCGCCGAAGTTGCTCGCTCCAATAACGCCCTGCGATGCCACGGTGGGGAATGGAACGAGAGAGGTCACCGACAGGACCACAACATAATTTTGATCCTGCACCGCGCCGCTGGTGTAGTTGATCAATGGGATCTGATCGAAGGGCGATGCCAAAGGCCCGGGGATGGGCACGGGCACGGACGCAATCTTATCCATAACGGCTAATCCGGCGTTGTCGATAATACGGCCGAAGACGGTGAACCCGCCATTCTGAGCGTTCAGGTTTGCGGAGTTGTCTCCTTCATTGAAAAACCACTGGCTGGTGGCGCTGTTGGGATCTGTGCCGAGCTTAGCCATGGAGATGGTTCCGCGCGTATTCGAAACGGCGGGTTCATTGGTTACAGGCGGATCGGCCGGAATCGCCACGAGGGTGTGGTTCAGCAATTGAAATCCGCCGCCCTGAATGATGAACCCGGGGACGGAACGGTGAATCACGGAATTGTTGTAGGCTCCGCGATTCATGTAGTTGAGAAAATTGGCGACCGTCAGCGGCGCATTCGGGAGAAGGGCAACGTCCATGTCGCCGAGGTTTGTGTGGAAGCGAACCATGGGTGCTGGCGCGTCTTGACAGACCAGCACAAAGGGTACGAATAAAATGATGGCAATTACGCAGGCCAAACGGGGGTTATTCATGGCTACTGCGATTTTAACCTACGGGCTTTTTAGACTCTAAAATGATCCGGGCGCCAAGTCACGATCGCTTTCTTCACTCCGGCGTTCTTCAGATTTCCCGCCAAGGTCTTCTCGACCAATGCCGGGAGTTCCGCATCGGAGGCGAACCGGAGGCCCACCAGTTGACCTTCGGAAAGTTGAGCTGCACGCGATCGCAACGGTTCAGGCAGAGTCTGCGAGAGACGCAAGCGCTCCTCAAGCCGGATCACGCGATCCTGTACCTTTAGGGAATAGAGCCGCATCTTGAATACGGCGATGACGGCCGCACACGCCAGAATGAGCGACCAGTAGGCAGACAACAGTTCCGGATGCCGAACGACATAGACAATATAAACGATCAAATTGGCGATTACTATAGGCGCCAGGAAAAAGTGGAAGGTCGGATCGAACTTCGTGTGGTTGGCGTAGTTCTGCACTTTTGTGTCGGGCATGGATCCCTCCAGTGTACAGCGCTACAATCAGAACAAATATGGAACGGCGAACTTTTGTAAAAGCGAGCGCGGCGGCCCTCTCCCTGGCCGGAAGCGTGGCGGCGACAGCAACACCGAAGATCACTTCCTCGGTAATGTTATGGACGCTAAAAGGCACGTTTGAGCAGAAGCTCGACGTGGCGGCGCAGTCTGGGGTGCAGTCCGTCGAATTGGTCTCCGAGCACGTGGAGTGGAGCGACGGGGAAATTCGCGAGATGAAAAAACGCGCGCGCGATTTGCATCTCGGCATGGATACGATTATCGCGACTCCGGATTGGAAGAAGCGTCCCGTTTCGATGGTTCGGCCCGACCAGCGCGACAACTTTCTCGCCGATGTCGGCAAAGCAATCGTCTTCGCGCAGAAGATGGAAGTACCACAGATCATCCTGATGAGCGGCGACGAAGTGCCTGGTGCAACTCGCGAGGCACAATACGCGTGTTTAGTGGAATCTGCGAAGCGCGCTGGAGATTTAGCGGCGAAGGCGAACTTAAGTCTGATCGTGGAGCCGCTGAATTCGAAAGTGAATCACAAAGATTTCTTCCTCACCACGTGCGTTGAGGGACTTAAGCTCATTAAGCAGGTGGACAATCCCCACGTGAAGCTCTTGTTCGATATTTATCACGAACAGGTTCAGATTGGAAATGTCACCAGGACGCTGAAGGAAGCCGCTCCTCATGTGGCGGTGTACCACATCGCCGACAACCCGGGCCGCAACGATCCTGGGACGGGCGAGATGAATTACGCGAACATTTACAACGCAATCAAGCAGGTGGGTTTCAGCGGCTACGTGACTATGGAGTATCTGCCCTTGGCGGATCAAACCGCGAGTTTGACCAAGGCAGTGCGCGAAATGAAGGCCGTGCTGGCCGCTTAGCCCCTTGGTGGCGCAGTCGACCGCCTTCTGGCCGGCTGCGCCGCTTCCGCTTCTCTTAGAACACGATACGAGCCCCGAATTGGAACTGGCGGGCGGCGGAGTCGCCGATCAGGATTTGCGCACGCCCGGCGATGATTTCCGCACCGAGATTCGCCGCGTAGACGTGAATTGGGCGAAGTTGAGCACCCAATAGAACTGTTTGTCAATTCGCCCCTTGTCAAGAATTGTGAAATTTGCAATCGATCCGAGAGATTCGATATAGTTTTCCTATTCAGCGGCCATGCGGCCGCAAAATCGGGGAGACACATGACCATGAAATGTCTGTGCTTGAGTTTGATTTTTTCCGCGCTCCTCATGGGGCAAGAGTTCCGCGCAACCGTGACGGGAAGGGTTTTGGACCAGTCTGGATCGTCGATGCCGAACCTTCCAGTACAGGTGCGCAACGTCGACACCAACGAGCTTGCCACCGGCGTCACCGACACGCAGGGAAGCTATACGATCCCTTTCTTGCGACCTGGCAACTACACCGTGACGGTGGAGACCACCGGCTTTAAAAAAGCGATTCGGGACGGCCTGAAGCTTGAAGTAGGCCAGACGGCAACCATCAACATGACGCTTGAGGTCGGTGCTTTGACCGAGCAAGTGACCGTAACGGCCGAGACGCCCATGCTCGAAACCGCGAAGGCAGATCGGGGCACTTTGATCAACGAGCAGGAAGTGCGCGAGTTGCCGTTGAACGCCCGCAATCCGTTCATGCTCTCGATTCTCTCCGCAGGCGTCAATTACAACAGCAACATCATCTATCAGCGGCCTTTCGACAATGGCGCAATCGCCACCTGGAGCATCAATGGGAGTTGGAACAGCAACAACGAATTTCTGCTCGACGGAGCGCCCAACAACGCGCAGGCTGGCGGGAATAACATCGCCTTGGTGCCGCCAGTTGACTCCGTCCAGGAGTTTAAGATCCAGACCAACTCGTTCGACGCTCAGTACGGCAAGACCATGGGGGGAATCGTCAATGTGTCCCTGAAGGGCGGCACAAACCAAGTCCACGGAACGCTGTACGAATTTGCCCGGCGCAACCAGTGGGACGCCAATTCGTTTCAGAACAACGCCCGGGGAGTTCCCAAGGTCGCCCACTTCCTCGATCAGTACGGCGGCGCGATTGGCGGACCCATGTACATTCCGAAGCTGTACGATGGTCGCAACAAGAGTTTCTTCTTCGTAAACTACGAGGGCTACCGCGAGGGCACGCCGACTCCGCTCTTCCTCAATGTGCCAGCCCCGGAGATGCTGACCGGCGATTTTAGCAAACTGAAAGACGGCAATGGGCAGAAGATCGTTATCTACGATCCAACCACTGGGCGGGATGTGAATGGCACTTGGACGCGCGATCCATTCCCGGGCAACATCATTCCAGCGAACCGTATTAATCCGATCGCGCAGAAGATCTTGGGCTATCAGCCGAAGCCGAATACCGTTACTCCCGGTCAAGCTTATACGACTCAAAACTTCTTTGTGGCGGGCGGCCAAAACCTCGACAAAGACGATTTTTACAATCTAGTGATCAAGCTCGATCAGAACATCGGCGACCGGCAGCATTTGTTCTTCCGCCACGCGAGTAACGATCGAACGGAGATGCGCCTCACCAACGGAGTGGCGGGCATTGGCCAGGACGGCCCGCTTCCTCTTAAGCGCGTGAACGACGCCTACGTTCTCGATTGGGTGGGAACGCTGAAGCCGACGCTGGTTACCAATTTCCGCATCTCGTTCAGCCGCTACCTCGATCCATCCTACGGGCGCAAGAACGAAGGCTTCGATCTTTCAACCCTTGGCTTCCCTAAGTCTCTTGAGAGCCAACTGCCTGGCGTTCCATCCTTCGGCCGCTACGAATTTAACTCGAACTACAACGCGCTGGGCCGCTATTATGGCGGGAGCTGGACTAACACATGGGCGGCCCATCCCACGATCACTTGGATTCATGGCTCTCAGACCATCAAAGGCGGCTTGGACATGCGCTGGATCCAATATGCAACCAAAAATGTTGGCAACCCGTTCCGTCTTAATTTTGACAAGGGTCCGACGCGCAAGGAATACAATCGGGATGACTCCCTCAGCGGCGATGCCATTGCCAGCGCTCTTCTTGGCACACCGAGTACTACGAATACCGGCATCGATTACAACACGTTCCCAGCATATCTCTATCGCTATTTCGCACCCTATGTCCAGGACGACTGGAAGGTGAGCCGTAAACTCACGCTGAACCTCGGACTTCGCTGGGACTTCAACGTGTCGGCGAACGAACGATACAATCGCATTGCCGTAGGTTTCGATCCAAGCGCTGCGAACCCGGCTGACAAGTTGATCGATCGCGCGAAGTTTCCAGATCTGGCACCCATCAAGGGGGTGCTACTATTTGCCGGGCAAAATGGCCAGCGCACCAACGCCAGCAAACTCGATTGGACCGCGATTCAGCCCCGCGCGGGATTCGCCTATCAAATGAAGGACCGCCTCGTGCTTCGCGGAGGCATTGGAAAATACTATCTGAATCCCAACAACGACGATCTTCGCAGTCCAGGGTTCAGCTATGCAACGCCGTTCATCAACTCGCAGGACGGTGGCCGCACTTTCATTCCCAACCTGCTGAACAATCCGTTCCCGAACGGTCCAACTATTCCTCCGGGAAGCTCGTTGGGCGGGCTCTCTTATTTGGGGCGCAACCCCGATTTCTTCGACACGAATTTCCGCTTGCCGTACGTGTACCAGTTCTCGTTCGGGTTCCAATACTTGATCGGCAAAGGATCCACGATCGAGGCATCGTACGTTGGCAACCGCACGTACAAGCTTGAATCCACCCGGTCTTACAATGAACCCGATCTCGCCTTTCGCAAGAAGTGCAACCCGCTGGAAGGGGGAGATCCGGCCTATTGCGATGCACTCGTGCCCAACCCGTTCTTCGGCCTGGCGCCCTTTGCCGGGACCAATCTCGGAAGCAATCCGACCATTTCCCGGTTCGATCTAAACCGGCCATTCCCGCAGTTCACCGGTTTCACACAGTATGGCCGCAACGATGGACATGTCTGGTACAACAGTCTCCAGGTTACTTACACTCAGCGCTACCGAGGCGGCCTGAACGTGACGGCGGCCTACACGCTATCGAAGATGATCGAACGTTGGGGCTTCCTGGACACTCAGGCCAACGTGCTGCAACAAGGCTTGTATCCTTGGGACCGCCCGCATGCTTTCAAGGTCGGGACGGTGTGGGAACTCCCCTTCGGCAAGGGCCGAAAGTTCCTCAATACCTCGCATCCCTTATGGAGCCGGGTGGCCAGCGGTTGGCAGCACACCATGATCTTCCAGTACACGACCGGACGCCCGTGGGATATGAATAACAACAACGTCCTTTATGCCAGGGAGGCGAAGCTACCCAGCATCGATTGGAACGCCCCGCAGATCCGGGGAGTGAAGCCGTGCGTGGCTCGATACAACTCGGACAATTCCATCAGTCTGCAGCCTTATAGCGTCGCTTACGGCTGCACCGATTATAATTTTCTGATTCTGCCTCGCTATGCTCCGCGGGAGGAGCCTTACCGCGACGGTCGTCTGAGGGGCAATGCAGAGCCGCAGTTCGACATGTCGATCAACAAGACGACGCAGATTAAGGAACGCATGTCGATTCAGTTTCGCGCCGAGGCGTTCAACGTTTTCAACAAGTTTTATTTTCCGCTCGAGAACTTTGTGAACGACCCGAACAATTCCAATTACGGCTCGATTATCAAGTCGAGCATATCGCAAGGGAATGCGAACTTCCCCCGGCAGATTCAGCTTGCGGTGAAGTTTATTTTCTAAAAATAACGAAGGCGTCATACAGGGGGCTCTTCTCCGAGCCCCCGATTCTAATAGTGCGTCCTTGGACAGGCTTTAATCCCAGCGCTCGGGCGTCAGATTCCACTTCCGGGCGCAGCTCATTCGTGATCAGGAAGCCTTGTTCAACGATCATCTTGCGCATGTTCGTCAGAGCCAGTGCGAGTTCCTGATGATCGAAATAGATCAGGATGTTGGTGGCAATGATGGCGTCGAACTTGGTTCCAGCGATTTGATCGGTTAGGATGTTCATGCGTTCGGCGGTTACGGCGCGCTGAATACTCGGCTGAATTCGGATTCGATTGCCTGTCCTTTGGCCCACGTGCGCTCCAAGCGCATGGAAGTAGACCTGATACTCAAGGTCATTATTTTGCGGTTTGATTCGGAGAGTTCTTGTTGCGGCAATCGCTTCCACGACACTCGGATTCACGTCAACGCAGTGTACGCGAAGGTTTTCAGGAGTGGCCAATTTCAATCCCAGTAGCGCATCCGCGATCATGAATGGCTGATAGCTTTGGGGCGGCAACTCATCCGAGAAAGCAGTTCTAGGGGCAAGATCCAGGCCTGGGCCGACTATTAAAACCCGGGACAGAGTTAACCTGGGTTGGTTCGCCTTCAGCACGGCCAAGGCGTTCCACACGGCGTAGTTGGCCTCCACCTGAGTGTCCGTGTTCAGACCGCGTTGCTGATACAGTTCCGCCACCGACGCTCCTGCAAACTCCTTCGCGTAGAGAAACTTCATCACGCGCGCATACTCGGCGAGCAGCAGGGACTCATCGGGACGGAGTTCTTGGCGAAACAGCTCGATGCGAGGGTCCAGACGTTGCGGGGCATGCAGAAAATCCCGGAAGCGCCGTTTGACGGGCTCGGGAACTACACCGCCTCCCTCCACGTAAGATCGGGCGCTTAGCGCAGGTTCGATCCGCGCCAGCCTAGTGAAGCGGCGAGACTGCAGCACATAGAAGATCAAATGATCGCGCTGGCCCTCGGATAGTCTTGCTTCAGTCCGCCGTTCGATGACGCGCAGATCGCTTTCGAAGTTGGGAAAGAGAATTCGGAGAGACGGAGGTAGATCACCCTGCGAGACTCGTTTAACGGGGCTGCTGTTCCATGCAGCCGCGGCTGCCAGCATCGCAAGTATGACAACTCTTATCGAGTGGCCAGCCACGCTAGAAACAGGCCGTCGGGTGCGACATCTTCCCAATACGATATAGGCTTGCTCGAGACCTTTCGGCAATGGCGCGCCAGGAGATTCTCCAATTCTTTGCGATGGAACCATTTTTCCCAAGCCGGTGTTTTCAGCCTGCCCCATTGCTCGGCGTTCTTATCGATGATCACAATGCGCCCGCCCGGTTTCACCACGCGGCAGATCTCGGACACGGCGGTCTCGATATCCACCGCATGCTCCAGCGACTCTGTCGCGTATGCGCAATCGAACTCTGCGGAGGCGAATGGCAGCGCCGTCATGGACCCGGCGCAGGTTGCGATTCCCGCGGGCACGAATCGGAGCATCGCTTCAGCAAGATCGAACCCGACTACGGCAGCCCGGGGATTTTCGTCGTGCAAAATGCGAGCAAAGCGTCCCTTGCCGCAGCCCACGTCGAGCACGCGCTTATTTTCAAGATTGCCGAAGTGATCGACGATCAGTTGGACGTGATAAATGCGGCGGTCGATTGTTGACGGGAAATGTTCCTCGTCACTGGCGGCTTCCTGGAAGTGCCTCAGAATCTCCTTCGCCGGCATCAGGCGCGAGTCAGGAAGATGGGAAGACCCATTTTGTTGGCGTAGCTGGGGCGATAACGCTCGGTGTTGTACATGCTCGCAACATCCACCTTGCGAGGGCCCAACTTCGGATCGGGGATGGGCACCATGGTAAAGCACCCGTGGGAGATGGCGGCCATCAAACCGCTCTTACCTTCCAACACGCAATCGAGCGCCATTGTACCGAACGTCGATGCAATCAGCTTGTCCACGAAGTCCGGAGCGCCGCTGCGCAGATCATAAGTGAGATCGCTGACAATGGTCTCGTCCTTGGTTC
Source organism: Bryobacterales bacterium (assembly GCA_038225555.1). Lineage (GTDB taxonomy): Bacteria > Acidobacteriota > Terriglobia > Bryobacterales > Bryobacteraceae > JANXQZ01. The sequence continues at coordinate 23,494 of JBBRRB010000058.1, read as the reverse complement.
GCTTCTGAATTTCTTCGCTCAGCGACTCCCCGACATTCTGTTTGTGACGGTGGCCAAACGCGTCGGGAAGTCCGTATTCTTGAGGCACGTAGCCCACCCACTTCGCGCCTTCGGAGAGTACGACAAGGCAGTAGTTGCTCGGATTATTCTTCTTGTCGGCAATGAGTAAATCCACGAGCTTGTCGAGGTCGACATCGAATTCCGGTATGCAGCACCGAATGGACGTTACATAAGCGGTGTATAGCGCGGTGTAGCCCGCATCCCGGCCGAACACGCGAAAAATCCCCATGCGCTCATGCGAGCCTACAGTTGTGCGTTGTCGCGTGATGGCATCGGTAGCACGTGAAATGGCGGTCGAGAAACCGATGCAATACTCGGTGCCTCGAACATCGTTATCCATGGTCTTCGGCACGGCAACGACGTTTACACCCTTTTCGTGGAGCTTCGCCGCGTAGCTTAGAGTGTCGTCGCCACCGATGGCTACCACGTAATCAAGTTGAAGGCCCTGGATGTTCTTAAGTACCTGCGGGCTGAGGTCGTAAACCGTGGTGGTAACCCCGTCCTTGGTCGACTCGGATGATGTGAAGGTCTGGCCTTTCAGAAACTCCGGGATCGCCTTCATCTTCGCGGGGTTGGTCCGGCTGGTGTGGAGAAACGTTCCTCCAGTGCGGTCGACGGTACGAGTGTTGGCGCGATCCAGCGGAAGAACATAACGGGCTCTGCTTGCCGGGTCGTCAAGATTGAGATGAGTGAAGCCCTCCCATCCACGACGAATGCCCACCACCTGACAATCGTATTCCGAGCCGCGATACGTCACTTCTTTGATCACGGAGTTAAGCCCCGGAACATCACCGCCACCAGTTAAGATACCAATGCGCTTTTTTGCCATGAATTTCTATTCTACGCCGTGTTGAAAAGTGTGATCAACCTTCGAAGAAGGGCTGCCATTTGCTCGGATGCGGAGGAGGCGTGAATAGGCTGACGAGGACCAAACTGATCACCGACGCGGCTAGGGCCGGATAGACGGCATCCAGATCGTGGGTCCCGAGATTCCAAAAAATCGTGACCAGGGTCCCGAGGGCGATGGAGCAGATGGCACCCGCAGTGGTGGTCCGCTTCCAAAAGAAAACGGCCATCACGGAGGGAGTCACGGCGGCCCCGTAGATCGTATAGGCGTAGAGCGCCGCCTTCAGCACCGACTCGAATTGGGTAGCTTGCAATAAAGCAAATAGACCCAAAACAACTACGATCAGGCGCGAGACGATCAGCTTTCGGCGTTGGGATGCGGTCTTGTTGATGAATCGCTCGTAGACATCGTGAATGAGGTTGGTTGCCGGCGAGAAGAGATAGTTGTTTGCAGTGGAGATCACCTTCGCGAAAATACCGCCGAGCAAGATCGCGCCAACGATTTGGGGAAGGCCACGGAAGGCGCTCAGCGGGATGATTTCTCTGGGCCTGTCGGTGTGGAATTTCGAACTTCCGATCACGGCTACGGCTATCAACAAGGTTTCCAGCATGAGGGTTCCAACGATCCAGCCGTACACGGCGAATCGGGCGTCCTTTTCGGACCTTGCCGAGAAGAACTTCTGGTACATGCCTTGATTCCCGATCAAGAGGAGCATCGTCGGAATAAGGTAGCCGAGCGCTGTCCAGATCGAGATATCGCCCAAGACTTGGAAGTGACTCGGGGGAAGCGCGCGCCGGACTTCGACCCAGCCGCCAGCGTTCGATAAGAGCAACGGAACCGAGACTACTACGATGATCGTGACCAGCGATCCGATGATCAGGTCCAAATATGCGATCGACGCCATTCCAGCCGCAGCCGTAAACACGATCACGAAGGCCGCGATGATATAACGCCCGTTGACCGCCGCCAGATCGGGAAAGATAAGGTGCAAGACATCGCCGCCACCGATGAACTGATAGCTCGTGATGATTGTGTACGAAATCACGATGGCGATCGTGCCCATGACGCGCGCCGCCGAGTTGTAGCGGGTTTCAAGCAAATCAGGCACGGTAAATTGGGCGAATCGCCTCGCACGGCCTGCAATCAACGCAATCACCAACAGACCCAGCCACCCGCCCGCAGGCTGCCAAAGCGCAGCGAATCCGTTTTTATAGGCGTTCTCCCCGCCCGCGAATAAGCTGCCGGCCCCGATCCAGGAAGACAGCAACGTAAACACCAGCACGGGCCATGGCAGCTTTCGGCCGGCCACCATAAAATCGGTCTGATTCTTGACGGAGATAGTCTTGATGATGGTTACGATACAGAGGGTGGCAACTACGATAGACAGGACGATCGCGTAGATCATGTGTTCGAGCCTTCGTGGTTGCGCTTGAATTCAATGTGCGTATTCAGGTTGAGAACCCCGGCGACATCTCTTGTATCGACCACGCTAAAATCTAGCACATCGTCCAGCCAGTCCTGGCTGAGGCCGTCGGCATGCTGCGTTGCAACCGTCACCGTATATTCTTGCCGACTCAAAAGACAATCCAACTGAAATTGCACGTCCAGGGTATCGCCCGCTGCGTAGGATCCGAGATCGACACCTTCGATCCGCGTATTGGTTCCAAATACGTCCATGCCGATTCGGCTTCGAATCAGTATACCGACAACCGGACTGACGGCCGCCCGCGAGAATTGGGCTCGAACCCGGATGGTCATCGATTCTCCGCGTTGGAAGGCTTTCGTGGACGCGTGGTTTGCGTTCAGAAGCTGAACCTCTAAAATTCGGCTTGTTCCGTCACCGTGCCTGAAGCTGGTGGTGGCCGCCAAAGCTTCGTCACTCGGGCGGTCAGGGGCATTGTTTTCCCTTTCAAGCACAAACCCCACGTAGCGATTCACAGCATCCTTTGGTGACGCGTCCAGAACCACTTTGCCGTTCAACATGAACAAGGCCCGGTCGGAAAGCCTTTTCACCAAGCCCAAATCATGCGAGACCAGCAGGACCGTAACCTGTCGGCGTCGTAACTCCTCAAATTTCTGAATGCACCGGGCGGCGAATATCGCATCGCCGACCGAAAGGGCCTCATCCACAATCAGCACTTCCGGCTCGACGTGGATTGCCGTGGAGAAGGCCAACCGCACGTACATGCCGCTCGAGTATTCTTTCACAGGGCGGTCAATGAACGGGCCAATTTCGGCGAACGCTTCGATGAGTGGAAAGGCTGCATCGATTTCCTTGCGCGATAGCCCTAAAATTTCGCCATTGAGATAGACGTTTTCACGACCGGTGAACTCGGGATTAAAACCAGCTCCCAATTCAAGCAGCGCGGCGATTCTACCCGTGCAAAGAACGCGCCCCATGGTGGGTTGAAGAATGCCGCTGATCACCTGCAGTAACGTGCTCTTGCCCGAACCGTTGGGTCCTATGAGCGCCACAACTTCACCGCGGCGAACTTCGAAGCTGATGTCTTTTAGTGCCCAGAACTCAGAAACGTCTGCCCGGCCAAACGGCGACATTTCGAGGAGTCTGTCCACAGGATGGCGGAACAAGGAGTAGCGTTTGGAGACGTTTTGTACTGAGATCACAATTGCCAGTGCCAATATAGCGCGGACAGCACTTCTGTTCTCAGCCTAGCCGAAGGCTTCGGCGCCCGCCGTGCGAGAGAGGCAAGGGATAGCCCATCAGGCAGAATTGATCCAGCGCGAAGAGCACAACTGAATCAAAACGGTTGGATTCCGCCATCCGGGCCTCCTTGAGCCATGCGGCGATCGGGTCTTCAATACCAACCAAATGACTTCGTTTGGAAGCATGAAAGCCTTTGGATTCTCCCGCGTTGATGGTCTGCTTACTCAAATCCAAGTTGCGGTCAAAAGTGTAGGTGAAGCTTTCCGTCTTCAGGCAAGTGAGCTTATCCGACGTCCAATCGGAGTCTGGGTAGTTTATAACCCGGTTCAGCGCAGTATCGTTCACGTCGGTGGGATAAAGCACCTCAAACCGACAAGTTGGAAACCTGGCTTGCACAAAGGCAATGATCGCCGTAGTGTAAGCGCCAATCAGGCTGGGCAGGAACACCGCTTCTTCGGGAACTGTCGTGGGGTCAGTGGCGTTGCTCGTAATTGTGCGCATGTCGCGCCCGTATTTCGTTCTAAACGCACTGAGCGTGTAGTCGTCATAAAAAGGCATACCGGAGTGGTCCCCATCAGTGAAGTACCACCACTGAACTTCACCAAACTGAAGATAAGGAGTCAAGCCAGCGTCGGCTTGAGCCTGGGCGAGATCCATGTAAGCCTGTTTCCAAAAATCCGTGCTTTGGGGCGAGAAGTTCGTCTGCAACGCTGGCGTAGTGACTGTCACGGCCTGCTTACTGGGATACCGCTGAGCAATTCCGGCCGCAAGGGAAGGATCCCCATGTTGAATCTCCATGCTGAAAGCCGTAGCAACTGCACTCTGCCCGTACGACTTCAAAGCGGCGCAGAACGCTCGAGTCCAGTCTCGCGCTGCCCGATTCACTCTTGGCACCGCTGCGAGATCCGTCTGCCAGGTGCCGTCGACTCCTCCGGACAGTGTGGACCCCGAGACGTTTGTTGTAAAGGCAGCCGTTGATGCCGAAACTCCGATGGTGATGGCGTTGCCGTCCACTCCCATTGATCGCGAGGTGATCTTCAGTTGACCGCCAGCGGCTTGCGCCCAAATGGCCGTGTACCCGTTATTAATGGCCAGTTCGAAGGCTTTGGCAACAGTAGCCGGAGTGTCGCCAATGAGATTCAGATGTGAGATCGCCACCTGCATCGACAAGGGTTGACCCGTTCGTCCGATTAGTACTTGAGTGATGGCATTAGCGTCCGGCGTTCCGCTAAACGAAACAGTCCCTGTGGCATATTGATGTCCGCCGCGGACCAACTCATAGAACCATAACGCCCCCGCATAATGGTTCACTCGACCCTTGAACCCGAGGGAGTCGATAATCCAAGCCGTTCGCTCGGGAGCGAGCGCAATGGCGTGATCGGTATCCCAGTCAGTGGCCAGAGTCAGGCTCGGTTCGGCGATGTTTGAAGGTGTTTGCGTGGCGGGAATGGCCACTTCGAGGAAGTCGAAGTATACATATGTGCCCGTTGCTCCTGAGTGAGTAATCTGCACAGTGTGATCGCCGGCACCGAGTTCGCCCAGATGACTCCGGAACAGAACGTCTTCGCCTGGCAGACTGAGATTTAGGCTTACAGGCGCACCGCTATCAACCGACACTCGGATGGTCGCTCCCCCAAAAGCCATTCGCGTTCCGAGATATAGAGAATGGGATTGAGCCGAGCTATACCGGCATTGAACGGATGCGCCCGGGGTGGTAGTGAAGTGAATCGATCCGCCGGAGAAATTGCCCTGAGAACTGGTCCAAAGGCCCGAGTAGCGGGCATCGACGCTGTCATCGTTTACACGCCGGCTTCCAGGCCCGGCGACAGAATACTGCCGTCCTGTTCCCGTAACTGACCAGTTACTCACTACTACGCCGAACTCGCTGCGAATGAAAGTCCCAGGCTGAAGGGCAGCCGCATAGGTCCAGCGAATTTTGCGTATGAATCGCGCTGGAACGGGTCCAAGCAGCGGATCCACTAATGAGCCAAACGGCAGTGTCACTCGCCATTTAGTGGGCGAAGTCCCCCCTGCGAATTGTTTCCACGCAACATCCCATTGCTCAGTTTGACTGCCGGACGCATAGGTGTAGAGCCCAAGCCTGTTTCCATTGCCGCCTGTGGTGGACGTGGCTAGTGTCGCCCGGCCCGTGCTCGCACCCCCTAGGTAGGACAATTGAATCTTTGTCCCCGTCTGCGTTGCAGTCATGGTGGGAGAAAAGGCATTCACCCCATCCACCAGGTTTTGGACGGCGAACTCGAGTGGATTTGCGGTCATCTGGTACGAATAGTGTTCATCGAGAAAGGCGAATCCCACGACGTCGCCCGGAGTCACGGAGCCGCCAAGTTCGATCTCGGCGACTGCCGGACCGTACGCGCCCTCGATAGCCACGGCATGATCTTTCAAGGGGACCTTGTAGATCTTTTCACCGCTGCCGTCATCTGCCCAGATCCGCAGAGTCGGCCAATCGACAGTGGGAAAAAGGTCTGAATCGAGTGAAATGCAGTTTGTTCGCGTTTCTTCGTACGTGAGAGTTAGACCGCTCAGATCTCCATCGGGCAGGTTTCTAAACGATGGATGCTCGAAGACATTGTCACGGTTCCATTCGACTACGGCCCAATCGAACTGCTGTCTCCAGGTGCCGGACAGCGTGAATCCATTCGCGCTCGCTCCGCTAAGAGCCGCAATCGCAGAAGGGTGAAAGAAGTAGCACTGCAGATCGTGGTCGGGACGCAGCTTTTCTAAAGGTTGTGACATTGCAGTTCCTAGAATCGGATGGTTACGGTTAGATCGCTTCCTGGCAGGGTGTCGAATGTCTGCGAGACTGCGACGATATTCAGGCCAATGATCGATCTGACCGTCAGCGGCCCCAAGAGGAATCCGTCTACTACGTTTGATGTGGTGCTCCCGGGAGGGATCGTGAGGAGTGGGCCGTATGGCACCCCATTCTGAGTGATTTGCAACTGAACGGGTGACCCGGTGCCTGCTGTACCAAGCGTTGCAAAGACATCTCTGACCGAGTGAGATGCCTCCGCGATCAAAGGAGGTGTAGCATCAGTTTGTATGGCGAGCATGCCTTCCACTTGCATCGAAAGCTGGCCTCCCGACAATGTTCGCAGTCCCTGATAGATGTTCGATGTAGATTGTTTTATCTTGACATCACTGTTCCCCTGACTATTCGTCATGAACAGTTCGGCGTATGCTATTCGCACGTCCGGTAAATACACGGGATAGGCATAACTGCCGCTTGCGAGGCTCCCAAAAAAATCTCGCGCGAAGGGCAGCACGAAGAGCTTCTTTGCAAGAACGTAAGCAGGAGATCCGAGGGAATGCGGGCTGGCTACGGTTCCCTGGGCACCGCGCCTAACCGTGAGCGGACCCGACCCTGAAGGGACCAGCTGCACGCTCATCACTTCCGCATCCACCTGCACGAGAGCTCCTGCCAGAATGCCGCCTTGGGGAGCGAGAGTTACCATCGAAGTCACACTGTCCAGATCAGCTCCCAACAGAACAGACGTGGGCGTTTGCAGCTCATCCCAATAGCCGAGCGTCAATGTTCCCGCGCTAATGGACTTTGTATTTTGATAGCTGCTAAATGAGACGCTTTGAATCTCCACCGTGCCCTGGCCGATAGGCGATAGACCGAATACGGGGGCGGGCGGAACATCCCCGTCGACCACCGTGCCGCCCCCATCTCCCTGGACGCGCCACCGCGTGAGCGGGGACAATTCATAGGCAGCTTCGTCATTTCGCACATTGGCGGAACGTCCGGAAATTTGCAGAGTCGTTCCCGCCCGGTTAGGCACTTCAAAGGATATCGGGCTGGTCGTGCCTGTCGCGCCGAATTGCCAACCCGACTCGCTGACGGTAAATGCGCTCGTATTATCAGGCTCAACGTTCCAGGCTGTGGCGGTTGAAATCGTCGTGGCACTGTTGCCCATGACAAGCCGTTCCTGCCCGGCGCCCACTCCCTTCGTTAAACGCACGGTCGCTCCGCTATATTCGTTGACAAGCATGTTTAAAGTGCTGTTGCCAACCGTCAGAGGCGAGTGTTTGTCGACCGGCTCTTCGGGTTGCAATTCGATGCGCCAATAAAAATTCGCGTGATCGAAATTCATGTCGGGGGGTGCGGCCTGCTTCGCTGGTAACCCTGAATCAGTGAACGTGGAGGCGATCGGCAGGTTCGTCCCGATCTGCAGCAGTTGAGAAGGAGTCGGACCGCGATAAATATTGAAAGTTGCAACCCCTGGCGGGAAACTCAGGCTTGGAAGCGTCACCTGATTGGTCGAAGTTCCAGCGGGAATAGCCGCTTTGACGAGAAAGGAGAGAGCGCTCTCCTCTCCCGACACCGTTATCGACGTCACACCGTAATACAGATTCTGGCCCCCGCTTAGGGATCCACTTGTTGTGTCAAGCTGGGCGTTCAATCCGATAAGAGGAATACCGGAACCTGCAGCCTGCGCCTTCACTGGATTGATAAACTCGGCGGTCAGTTGAACCGACACACTGCCATCAGTGCTTTGAATGGAAGTTTCGGTAATGCCAAACTGCGGCTGACCAGCGTCATCCAATATGGTGCCGAGAAGAGGGCGTGGAAGGCTAACGCCATATCCAGGCTGTCGCCCCGTTCCCGACCCGCCCGTGCCGGATGCCGTATACCAGACATCGTCATGTATTTGAGCGGTGATCGCCGCGGATCGGTAATTGGAAGCCGGTGCGATCCGAATGACACGAAAGGGCTGCCGATCCCAGCCTTCTTTCGAGTAGGAGATTGCTATCAGGTCTCCGGGCCGCAGGTCAACTGACTTGACACTCGTCTCAAAGTCTATGTAGGTATTGCCCAGTACTGATTTGTTCAGATAGAGCGAGGTGACTCGTGTCGCCTGATCGAAGTTAGGAATACCAAGCGCCGCTACGGTTGACGTAATCTCTTGCGAGCTCTTGAGGGAGTCATCCAAATCGACTAGAGACAGGCTGTCCTGCTGGTATTCATTGAACTCATCCTGAAACTCGACAGTGAAGAAATTCGGTGAATCGGCGGACGTTCGCGACCAGGTTCGAAATGACGCTTCCCCATTGCTTCTACGCAAGATGCCGGAAAAAGCGTTGTCTCCAAATTCGTAAGCTGCCCAACCGCCGTTGAGCGCGTCGACGCTGTTCGAGCCGGTTGGCTTCAACGGCTGTTGTGTGGCTAAGGTGTCTTCGCCATTGGCCTGCAGCAATCCCTCCGAGTTGAAAGTCAGGTAGATTCCTGCCCCGGAGCGAATCCCGCGCACTATGTCCGCCGCGCTTCTGCGTCGAGTGAGCAGGAGGTTGCACTGGAAGCGGGGGATCAGCGTGGAATTCCCATGCAGATCCAACGCCGACACCAGTTCATCGCAGCGCAGCGCCATTCTGGCGAAACTGGCCGGATCGACATCCCCCACTGACCACCCGCTGCGACGAAGCACATCCAGCAACACCCAGGCCGGATTGTTGGTAAAAGCTATGTCCACCAACGCGCCGGTCGCGTCAAATCTGGGCACTTTCAGGCCTTGAATCAGCACTTCCACTTGCGGCAAGGAACGTCCATCGCTGATCCGGTTCGGAACTACTACGGAGAGGCACGCCAAGCTGCCGTAAGGATCGCCTAGAGGTTTACCGGTCGCATCGGTGAAATCCAGATTAAAGACTCCGGTCCGTGTCCCCAAGGTGACGACTTTGTACCAACCGGTGGCGGTCATGTTCGCGCCTTGGACCGCCTCCGGAATCTCAATCCCGTTGACGATCACCTTGACGACACGCGCAATCTCTCCCGTCCCCAGTAACACTTCGGTGCGAGTAAGATTGCCGTCGTTTCTCGCGAACACGATCGGGGGCAAATACCAGCCTGTTCCGTAAATCAGCGGAATGAAATCGTTATAGCGCGCCTGATTGTCGAGAGTGCTGGAAACGTGAGATCCCTTCTCCCCGTAGCTCCGCACGAGGATGGACGCGGGGACAAATTCGATTCCGCCGAATCGGCGGGTCGGATTCCCTGTGGCATCCTTGTCGAACATTCCGCGCTGTTCGCACTGCGTGCGGGAATAGTCGCATGATGTGAAAGGTTGACCGGCGTTGAGATTTCCGGAACCGTTCGCAATACCGGCTGAGTAACCGCACCGGTAAAAAGGAGAAAAGCTCCCGCTCGATCCCCCGTCCACTGCCTCGGTGAGTTGAGCCGCCGTGGTAGGGAATGCCCAAGGACATCTCTTCTGAATCCTCACTTCCGGTAAAAACACCCTGGTCAGCCCCAAGCGGTTCGTGAAGCTCAACCTCAGATAAGACTCGGTAGACTCATCGGGGGGATTGGCCGTTCCCCGGAAGAGGACCTGCGTGTTCGAAGCAGCGACGCCATTCTGAAAATCGTAGAATAGAAACTTCACGGTTAATTGGGCGCCCTTCCAACCCGTCGTTCGTTCGATGGGAGAAAAGAACGAGTCGGCATTAGCGAGGGTAAGGGACACTTTTGATACGCCGTCGGTTGCTTCGTCGGATGAGGATCGCAGCTCAAACAGATTGTGCTTCAGCACGCGAGCGGAATAGTTATTCCCGTTCAAGGCAACCTTGTGTGTGCTCCAGCGCTGCACGTCACCGTTAGTCAAGGTGCAATCGAATAAGAAAATCGGGGTCTCAGGCGCTTCCAACTCTTTTAGCTGCTCAATCGGTAACATTGTGTCTCTCTTTGTGTGTTCGTGATTTATCCGGCCACGTTGCTCAATATCTTGACTTGACAGGAATACTGGTGAACTCCAGTTGCGATCGCTTGAAAAGCATCTCCCTCAAAGCGCGACTTTGGGTATACGCCGCTCCGGTCGCGTGTCTTTTTATATCCGCCGGCCCCAAGCTGTGCTTCGAGTTGGAGGCCAAACACCGACACGCCGACCCCCGGGGCCAGCCGAAGACCGGCCGACAATCCATCTACCTGGGAATCAGTCTGAAAGGAATGAGAGACGCGCGTCCATGGCGTCCCTGTAATCACTGTTGTTTGGACTTCTGAAGTCCCGGAAGACCCGAACAGTTCCATCGACCCAGGCTGATCGCTACGTACGAAGAGACTTAAACAGTATTGATAGGAGCCAGGAATAGCTAGCGTCTGCATAAGCTGTTGCTGAGCTTGGGCTGTGTTCGTCACCCTCGTCCCCGCGCTCCCTCCCAACGGATCCTGCAATCCGGCTCCATGCGTCAGTAGAGGACCAAGTTCCCAGACAGGCTGCGTTAAATCTTCGCTCCAGGCAAATAAATTGTCTGTCGGATCTAAAAACGTGAAGCTCTGCCACGAGCCGGAAGATGACTGGAACAGTTGTTCCAGATTGCTGACTTCGGACAGGGTGAGATGCTCGTAGTTCAAGCCCCAGCCGGTCTGCGATGCGCCTGAGTCAGCCATTCTGATAATTGTGCCGTCGGCTAGCTGGTTCGCGATGCTTCGCCGTGTGCTTCGTCTGGTAATTGGGTATTGGCAGATTGACCCGGTGAGGAGTTGCGGATAGTAGAGCACTTACTTGTTCTCTCTCACGATCAGAGTCGTCTTGGCACGGGCAACGTCGATGAGGCTCTCTGCCATCGTGTCTCCTTCGAAGCTGCAGCTAGGAAAAACTGCGCCGTCCCGAGGATCTGCGAAGCTGAAAATCCCTGCGGCCCCGTTCTGTACACGAAAGAACTCTCTCACCCGGTTCAATTCACTTTCGTCGAGTTGATCCAGTTGAATGTTCCAGCGATGAAGCGGCTGCGCGTATTCGCGAAATCTCTGCTCGGAACCATCCAAGAATCGGACTGTATGGGTTGAGAAGTGCAAAGCCCTCCCCGCCGGATACTGGGTTACTGCGTCGGTTCTCAATTTTGGAAAGTTGTTCATGTTTATAGGTCCGCGATCACGTCGTTGAGAGTGTTCGAATGCAGCATCGCTTGCCGCACCGCCCGGGCAATATCGTCGCTATGATCCATAAACGATCGGCTATCCATCGCATTCACTTGGATCTGCACGGTCTGCGTAGGCTGAGGGCCGCTCGAGGCGCCAGATCCGTTCAGAGGACGAGCAGACCCGTTCTGTCCGTAATCCACCGGCGTCACGCTGCCGTTCTGCCCCACCCCTGCCGCGTACCGTATAGAGGGAGGCAGACTGAACGGAACCAACGGTTGAGCGGTTTGACTATTTCCGCCGCTGAACAGATCGAATATTCCCTTGAAAATCGGCGCGAGACCAAGCACGCCGCCAAAGAGGCTGCTGGCCACGCTGCCAATCGACCCAGCGGTTGAACTGCCCCCGCTGGATTTGGCCGAAGTGTTTTGGAGCAGCGCCTTAGTATTCTCGTTGAGCTTGTCTAACTGGGTCTGCTGAACTGACTTTAGGTCTGTCAAGTTCTTGCTTAATGCAGCCACCTGCTGGCCCACATCCGACCCTCCGCCAGACCCGCCCTGGCCGAGCCCCCCACCGGAACTCTGACTCGGCGTGGCTGTTGCGTTGTCCACCGAGAGCCCCGGAAATGACGAAACTTGCAACACATCACTTCGCCTGTGATGGTTGCCAAGATGTCGCGACAAACTGTGCAGTTCACTCCTGAGCATCCCGAACCTCCATCCTCATCTCGTTTTCCAATACGAACATGGCCTCCACCAGCCTTGCCGACAGAGACCGATAATCATGGTGACCGAATAACCGCCACCCCTGAAATTCCTCTAAAAAATACAGGCTGTCGGCGCTAATGGTCGACACGGGACAGCGCCCGCACGTGACCTTCCCGCGCGCCCATACGACTCGCGACTGCGCGACGTCCGCTTCTGGCAGCCATCCGCACCGCCGTTTCTTTTCAAGACCGCTTTTTCTACATGAGTCGCACTTCCATGCGATCTGGTTTGCGAACTGGAAGTGGAAGGCGACTATTAGTTTTTTCTTTCTTCTTCCGTGAGCCCGCACTCGGCTTTGATGGCATCTACAATTTCTCGAGTCAGCTCTTCCGGCCCACGCTCGATCAAGTTTTCCGTTGTCGCGGTTTCCCCGTCGATTTTCAGATTGTCGACCCTAATCAAACCCCACCGAAGATAGAGATCCTCGATGTCTTGCGCCAGCAAATTCGCCTCTACGCGCTCTTGAAAGTCGCTCGACGCCTCAAGAAACTGCAGACGCGCCGCCACTTCCCGAATGCGCCGGTATAGTTCCGTCCTGCGAGCGAACGACATGCGGACGACCGTGAATCGCGCTCCGGGGATTATCCGTGATTCGTGAGAAACGCTGCTCTCATAGGAAGTGGAGCTGTCCGTGTCAACCGAACGCGACGAAAATTTCATCGTTCAGTCCTCCCTGGGCTCTGCAATTCAGGAAGTGCCATTGCTGGCGCTTTTCGGCATCATCGAACTCCGGGACCTCCGGAACTACGCTCTTCATGTAGATTCCGAAGAGCTCGCCCTGTCGCTGGCCGAGTTGCAACATGACGCTAATGGGTGATTGCTGCCGCGCGGCTTGATACAGAGCCTCAGTATTGGAATCATCCTGCTGGAACAGAGCTAATTCGAGGGATACGTTCCGCAGACCGGGCGTGATCCCGCGCGCCAAAGTCGAACCAAACTCCTGATTTCTCAAACCAAGTTCGTTGTTAAACGTCAATTCGGCTTTTGTTACCGTGAAGAACTGACTCGGAACGCTTCCTAGCCAGACCTCTCCCAGGTGTCCGGGGATGATGGAATAATTCAGCGGAACAATCGCCGGTTCCTGCGGGTATGTTGTCAGACCAGCCTGCCCCGATTCGAAACTCGCGCTGTCGATGATATCGGCCGCTACCCCGGAGAAATTGAACTCATGAAAATCGCCATTCACTTTCACTTTCATTTCATTGAGCGCCGCCCCGCAGAGAGCCCGTTGAACCGATGTCCCGGGACTCCAGCAGTCGAACAACGTGGCGCTCGGGAGCTCGCTCGCCGTTCCGTAAGTTGCCGTTGCGCTCGCAGGTGTGTTCGCGGCCGGAATAGCACTCAACGGCGCGTTTAGTTGCACCGTGAAGGCGTCCACCACTGCGGCCACGAAGCGGATCTCGCCGCCCACGCTTACCCCTTGACCGGGGGCGAGCCCGTGACTGCCCGTGAATGAGAGCCGACTCGCGCTCGCCGCCGAGCTGATCGTCCCACCGTTCGAAAGGGTTGCCGCACCCCCGAAACAAGCCTGGAATAGTGGACCTTGGCTGGGCTCCCGAGACTGATCGGTCCAACCCGTTAGATACGTGCTTAGCGCAAAGCTCGTCGTCCGGCGAATCCCGCTCGGATCCCCTAAAAACGTGCGCGTGCCCGTTTTATCTTTTCTGTTCGATTTCTCCTTCTGGTGCCGTGTCGTCAGCTTGACAGCCGAGATCCGGTTTTGCGCTGAGATGGAGGAAGCTTGACCATACGCCGTCTCGATGGCGACGTAAAAGCGATTATCGTTTGATGATATATATGAAGCCATTCTGCCTTCAGGCGAACCGCGCCTGCCTCTTTAATTAGTGCTGAATTCAGCCGTAAAGCCGATCTTTGCCATCTGGAGAAAGTTCCGTCCGCCATGCTTCACCGGACCGTAAGTAATTTCGTAGCCGCCGCCGTAGAAGGCTCCCAGGTCCCAAGTGCCCCGGTTCTCGTCCAGTACTCTCGTTACAGCGTCGGCGTAAAGCTGAACCAGATTTTCCAGTCCGTCCAAACGATCCTGAGAAATTCTGACTTCTACGCTCATGTGTACTTCGCCGGAGAACGTCCGGAATTTCTCTCGGAGCTGGTTCACTACCTTGTTGCAGTAAATGTGCACCGTCGGGTAGCGATTCGCATGGGCCTTCTCAATAAACTCCGGCGCCGCATTCTGCGTGATCACCTGGTGCCCTTCGAACGGCGGAAGCTGTAGTCCCGCGATATCGGCCATCACTGAGACCGCAGCCGCCATGCCCGACGGAAGCACCAGAATAGAATGCAGCTTATTTGTCACCGTGCTGGCTGCTTGTGCCATATCATCCCCTTAGAATTCCTCTGTGCTGAACCACATACCGATCGGGCGTTTGCCCCTGGCCCGTGCTAGCCCCGTGCCTAAGCCCGCTTGGCGGAGTAACCCAATCCGTATTTGCGCCCAGCCCCAAGTCATTCTGGAGAGAGGCGCCTTCGGGACTTTCGCCCACGTACACGTTCCATCCCACTGCGTTAGCCGGGGGACTAACCGGACTCACGATCATCTGGGTGCCAGCCACAGTTGGAAGCGAGACTACGTCGCTCGGGGCACCCTCTTGACCCGCCCGATTGATCCATGTCATCCGCACGTAGTAAGTCATAGCGTCGGAGCTGCCCGCAGTCGCAATCAGCAACGGCGATTCGGCTTTGGTGACCGGATCCCAAACCAAGCCCACTCCCACCTCGTACAGTGTCTTCTCCGCCTCTGACGCCCGCTGTTCATATTTACGCCATTTCCCTTGATACCGATCGTTCAGCTGATTGTTGTAGGCGTCTTCGTATGTCAGCGCGATCACCTTCAACGCGTGCCAACGCCGAAGCGGCTCAGTCACCGCGACGTCGCTAACATCGGTGACTCTTCGATTTGGTTCCCATTGCCACGTGCGTTTGAGCAGGAAGAGAAGCAATTCGGAGGCGATCATGTCCTGTGCTAGAGCCATCTTCGCGGTGATGTCAATCTGCTCCGCGCTTGCCACGTCCAGAAGACCGCTCTCGTAGCGCTGTAAATCCCGGAGACTATTAATCTGTCCATCTGTGAATAGGGCCATGGCGTCGGAGACTCCTTACTGCTCTTGTCTACGAGGGGACTTGTGGAGATGCTTCAGGGCCTTGCGGAATTCGTCGGACTCTTCCTCGGTTGCCAAGCGCGCCCTGCCCTCGACGATGAGTTTGGCAGCCATCTCCCGATTCACTTCAGTCTTCACGCCCGCTCTCCCGCCATCCGGCGTTTCAACGCTCACCACAACGGGGTGCGTCGACGCAATATCCTCTTCCAGCTTGCGCATTCTTTGATAAAACATTCGCAGATCCATATTTGTTCTCCCTTTCCGGCATAACGCCGCCAGTTAGCTGCGGCGGAAGTAGGGACGAGCATCTCGGCCCGTCCCGGTTTCTTCGATTAACTATTCACTTGCACTGCGAAATTGTTGCGCAGCACCGCGCAGCCGTACAGCACGTCGACGGTGAACTGTTGAGCCAGTGTGTTGGGCTGGTAACTCATCACTACGCGGATCCCAAAGTTGCCCATCTCGGCGTATTCAGCTACAGCTCCAGTCCCTGGCAAAGGCTGTGGCAGCCGACGTACCACGAGGCCGATTGCATTTTTCCCGAAAGCCAAATTGTGAGTGGTAACGGGTCCGCTGCCGGTTTTGCCCACAAATTGAGACCGGAAGATGTAGAAGTCCTTCATCTTACCCACCGAACCGTCGATGAGCGCCCGCAAACCTGCCTCGCCCGCAGTATAGAACTCACTGAATCGTGGAACCTGGCGCAGTGCGGAGTAGCCCACTGAATCCACCACCAGATATTTCGATGCGCTGGCTGGCATCTTGGCCTGGAACAACTCCGTCTCAGCCGCGTCAATGGTTGCTTCCGAGAGAGGCGAGCCCGATGAACCCACGGGCGAGTTAGCCGTGAATTGCGAATACAAACCCAACAAGTCGGATTCAATCCGTTCGGCCAGTGCGATTACGGCCGGCTGCATGTACAACTTAAGAAGATCGGGCACGGCCAGTACTTTGGTCACGTCTGGAATCTGGAACGTGGCTTCCGCATGCGTGTTCAGAATAATTTGAGCGTTGCCCAGTGAAGGGTTCTGCGTCTGGACGGTTCCGCCCTCGGCGAGATTGTTCGCGATCAAGGTGGCGGGAATTGGAATGTTAACCGTGTCCCCGGCCTGCGCCAGAGTAGGCTCGTAATCGCGATTCACCAGATTGCCCATCACCAGGTTCCCCATGAGAGCCGGCAAGGCGTCTACTGCTACTAACTTCACGATCGCATTCGCAACATTTGCTGATGTAATTGATGGCATTGTGTTTTCCTTATGTCTCTTCTAACTACTGACCCCTCAAAGTCTGGCCAGCCAGACGAGAGATCTCTTGACGGACCCGATCCAGATCCTCCGCACTCATCCCAGGACGAATCTTGTCTAGATCGAATCCGCCGGAAGGTGCCGGAGCGGGCTTCGATGTGGATCCCATGCCCGAGCCGCCCGCGATGCGCGCCGGCAGCAACTCTGGATTCTCGCTCACGAATTGCGAGAGAAACTCCTTAATCGGAATCGGACCGTGCTCCGTCTTAGCGATAAGCCGACCGTCCTCTGTCCGGTGAATGTCATCTCTTACCACTCGGTATGCCAGATCCACCTTGGCCACGCCTAGCTTCTGCAGCTCCGAGCGGATCGTAGACCCTCGCTCGGCTTCTTCCGCAACCCGTCGGGTGCGTTGGTTCTCTTGCACCAACTCGTTCATTCGCTGTTCGAGCTGTTCGCGCCGTCTACGCTCATCCAGAAGTTCGGCTTTGTAGGCAGGCTCGGCCTTCACCTGTTCCGATCGCACAAACTCCTCGATCGCGCCGCGAATAATAGAACGCATATCTACGCTCTCTGCACTTGTATCTTCCATATCCCTCCTTTTACGTGTAGGACAGGTCCGCGGTCTGTCTAAACAGACAAACAGTGGATCTGTACTACAAGCTGCTTTGTGGGGCAGCCAATCCTGGCTGCAGCCGCCTTTCCAGGCGGCCCGTACTAACTCCCCGAATCGATCTCCCGAGCAATCTGATCCTTAACCTCTTGCCTCACATCGCACAAATACTTCAGCGCCAGCTTCTTGAAAACCTGCTTCTTAAGAGTGGGAGAATTCATCCCAAACGCCAACAGCTTCTCTGCGTCGACCAACTCAGCCCCAAAGTCGCCGATGTCGAACTCGTCAATCCCCGAGACGTCGATGCTCAGGATGTCCTCCCGTGCGCACACTACCGCGCGAAGAACCCGCTTCATCGTCTCCTTCACCTCATCTCCATATGCTCGCAGCACTTCCTGGGTAACTGCGAAGTCTCGCTGCTTGCTCAGTCCCGACTGAGATCGACCTCCCGAAACACTTCCGCCCGCGTGCGCCAGATAGCTCACTCGATATATCTCTTCCTGCAAGCGAATCAAGTTGTCGGCCGCAATCTGGAATACCTTGCCCTCCGGCTCGGTCCAGCCAAACCGATCGTTCGGGCCGAGCTGAACGTAGTAGGATTCCCCCAGGATTTGATTCCACTCTCGGTCGGAGTAAATCACCGGCATAGTGTACAGGCCCATGGTCAGAGCCCACGATAGCGAGTTAGACTTGTTGAAATGCTCGAGCTGCAGCGACGCTGCCCGATTCATCAGCCACAACCCTTCCGAGACTTCAAGATCGAAGAGAGGAACGCGCGCATCTTTGGCCAAACCATGCTTCCCGGCTGCGGTTAAGATGATCTCGCCCCGCTGCTCGCCCTGCTCCATTCGTTCGTAGATCCGGTAGTGTTCCCTGTCGTAGTAGGCCCAACGGGTCTGTTTAGACCATCCAGGATCTTCGATGTTCGGCTTCCTCAATCCGCTTGTTCGCAGTACCACCCATTCGTACTTCCCGTGCTCGTCGAGGCTCCAGTTAATTAGGTTCTCGGTCGAGTACCCAACTAGATACGCTCGCGACATTCCTTTAGCGTCCTCTTCCGCCCGGTTCGCCGCGGGCATCCACTTCGGAAAATCAACCAGGATATGGCTTCGCCCGCAGATCAACGCTTCAATGAACCGCTCCCTGAAGAACTCTGTGAGATTGGTTCCTTTCAGATCGCAATCGTCCGCGAACTGCACGAAGAATTGCCGCGACCGATCATCCGGACCGTCGAAAGCCACGTTCGGTTCCCGTCGGAACAATGTCGCCGTGTACCAGTCGATGATGGATCCGACATAGTTTTCGTAAAAAACGCGGAGCAGCCTCTCGCCGTACACTTCGTGCGGTTCCTTCTGCCTGCGGACGAGATAGTTCTCCGCCCTGGCTCGAAACTGCTCGCCTCCCACATACATGTCCTGGTACTGCTTCCAGATGTGCTTTCGAGCCGAATACTCTGGATGTTCGCGATCAATATCTAACTCGCCATTCAACATTCAACCTCTCCTCATTTCCTAAAATCACGAACCCTGTAACGTGGCAGCTCGATTTTTGGCGGCTACTCCAGTCACACCTACCAGAACAGCCGCCTACCTTGTTCTCCCGCTTTCGGCCCAGGCTTGAACTCTTGCCATGCCAGATAGCCCAAGGCGTCGGACAGATGAGTTCGCTTCGAATCGCGATCCTTGTCAATCACCATGCTGTCTGCCTTGTAAGTGACCCTTCCATATCCGCTATCAACTCCTTGCATCGGGGACTGATGAACAACAGCGAGTCTCCGTTCGCGGACAACAGCTTGGAGTTCATCAACTGAATTCTTTCGCGTACGAACGGGTTGCTCGCCGGAACCCGGAAAGTGGCCCGCTCATATCCTGCCTCGGCCAAATACTCTCGGACTATCCTGTAGTCGTTGGTTCCAGCCGTTTGCAGCCGACTCCCCGTCGCGTCGCCATATACGTAAACTCCAGCTTGGTGATTGGGGAACCGGCGTTTGAACTCCTCACAGGCATCTCGCGTGCTTGCCCTGCTTAATACGATCTCGTCCAGAACCTGAATTTCGTCACCCTTCCGCTGCGCGATCAGCGAGCACATTGGATCCACGTTAAAGTCGAGAGTCCAGAGCAACGGCCGCGCAGTGTCAACCGCTATGTCCCTCACGTTCCTCGCGCGGTCAAAGGCGGAATAGACCGCACCGGAGTTGATGTTCAGGTATTCGCCCAACACCTCCTGATCGAAAAATCGCTGGTCATAGCTACTCTTGAGCCGATCGTAAAAATCCGGAATCTTATCGAGTACATACCGGTTTTCATACGCCTTTGCCAAAACTACTTCGTATCCTTGAACTCGATTGCGAATGAACCTCTTGTACACCCAGTCGAATCCCTTCGGAGTCCACACCGCGAATCCGCATAAGTTGGAGGCCTTCGGATCGCGCAGCCTGCTCTCTAGTCGGAGCCAGACTTCTTCGCTGGTATAAGTCAGTTCGTCAATTCCGAACCAGGCCAAGTTGGTGCCCCGCAATCTCTCGAAGTCTTCCAGCGAACGGAACAAGATCTTTGACCCGGAGTCTCTCATCGTAAGGACGGACTCGGCCTTGTTAAACGTGAACGGAATATCATTGCTCTCCAGCACTTCCAAAAAGCTGGTAAGCGTCGCATCCCGGAGCATGGGATACGTAGGAGCGCCAATCAAACCTTGCCTTCCCGGATTCATGTAACTAAGCCGGATCGCTTCCTGAACCAGGGCTTGACTCTTGCCCGAACCGACAGGCCCCGAGAAGCCCTTAAACCGCGCCTCGGATGCGTGAAACCGCCTCTGTGAGGGCAGCGGGTTGTAGCTTATTCGTCTGCGGGTAATGCGTTCATCGATGAGTCCCATCTGCACACCACCTTTCCCGGGCCGCGGTCGTCAGCTAACTCACGCTCAAGTTGTGTCAACCTGACATAGTCCGCTAAAGAAGCCTTCTCAGCTTGATGTTGAAAATTTGCTTCCATTGACCCAAGCAGTATAGAGATGCTGTCATGCTGGTTCCGCTGATTGTCTAACTTGCTCTTTTTTCCCTTCTGATCTGCCATGTCCGCTCCAACACTGTGCGCCAACGAAAACGGGGCGCCCTTTTGGGAGCGCCCCGCACAACCTCGTTCTGAACAAACTGTAGCAGGTGATCTCTGGAACACAAGATCCCTAAAACATCAACTCGTTGAAAACAATTCGATTAATCCCGCAACATTTATGTCACCGCACTCTGGACCCGCTTCCTTTCCGCAAACGCCGCCCGATTCTCGCGCTTGTAACGCGGGCGCTCGGCTTTCGGCGGCTGCTCAGACAATCCCATCAATTTGAAAAGTGTTTTCACGGTTCTTTTCAGACACTTCCCGGATTAAAGCCCCATGATCGCGCTTGACACCCGGTTCCCCTTCCTGCGAGGTCCAAACTAGTCCGAGTCCAATCATAAGATGTTACAAGATGTTAACGATCATCAGAAAACGTATTTTTCTGAGCATGGGGCCGACAGGCGGCGAAGCTTTAACCTGAGGTAGTCGAGATAGCCGTCTGGGAGCGGCTGGAGTTTGAGTTCTTCAATGACCGGCAGGAAGTAGGCCGGCGAACGGATTTTGCAAAGCGGCGGCAAGTCTGGAGCGCGGCTGAGTCGACGCAGGGGTGCCGAGCAGTAGAGCGGACTCGATCAGCGGCAGTGGCACCGTTTCGACAAACAGCGTTCGGGCCAGAGATTGATCGGTGGGGTGGGACGCAAGGGCGTGTCGGGCAGATCCAGAAAGAGCGTGAGCACTTGAGCAACGAAGGCCGCGTCACTGGTTTCGACGGGATTCATTTTGTTTTCTTCGCGCGGCGGATTCCTGTTCGCTTTCGCGGACGCGATAGCTGCTGCCTTCGACGAGGGTCACGTCGGCGTGATGCAGCAGGCGGTGCAGCAAAGTGACGATGCAAGTTGCGTTGGGAAACACCTCGTTCCATTCCTTGAAGGGACGGTTGGTGGTGACGATCAACGGCTTGCGCTCTTAGCGGCAGTTGACGACTTCGTAGAGCAAGTCGGCGGCCTTGTCGTCGAAGGAAAGATAGCCGACCTCGTCGATGCACAGCAGTCCGACATTGGCGTAGGCGCGCAGTTTGCGGCGCAGCAGAAACGCCACCGAAGAAGAACGCGGCGTGGAACGTTCGAGTGCTTCGGCAATGGCTTTCCGCAAGGCCTGAGCGCCGTATTGTTCAAGCAGTTTCGCCAAACGCGAGGCTTCGTGCGCTGCCGACTCTCCATGGGCGAAGGCTTGATCGAGAAAAGTTTTGCTCTCCGGCACGAGGTGTTCCAGCCGGCTCGTGGGTGTCGAATGAAACGCCTTGCGCTTGTTTTTGAGCACCGCGTCCTGATGCGCGGGATCGAGCAGCAGTTGGCCGCGATCGTAGCTGCGCGTGTGGCACGCGATCTGGTTGGCGCCGTCCAGAATGCGGATGAATGTATCGGAGGCGGCCAGCGTCAACTGTCGGCCCACAGCTTCGGGCGGAATAGAGTACTGATTCAGATCGAAGCGGACGTAAATGGTCTTGGCCGAACGCACCGGTTCGATGCGCTCGGTGGGAAACGGGTGCGCGGCGTGCGGCAACAGACGCGCCCGCTCTTGGTCGAACGCATCGGCGACACTGCGATGATCCCCGCCGGGCCAGGGCCTGGGATGCGCGACTTGATCGCGCCACAACCAGGCTTGGCGATTACATTCGGCCAGCGTCGTGAACGTGCGCCCGGCCCAGAACGATTCGCGCACATAGCGGATGGCGCGTTCAACGCGGCCTTTCTGATTGCCCGCGCGAACCTGGCACGGGCGAGGCGCGAAGTGATAATGCGCGCTCAACTCGATCAGGCGTGGATGAAACGCGATGTGATTGCCTCGCCGCTCCAGCACAGCGCTCTTCAGGTTGTCGTAGAGAATCACGCGCGGTTGGCCGTTAAAGAACGCGAACGCATGCACGTGTCCGCGCAGAAAGTTCTCCATCGTCTGATCGAAGAAGAACTCCAGATAGAGAGCGCGTGAGTACGACAGTGTCATCACGAAACACGACAGAGCGCGTTTGGCGCGGCCCACCATTACCGATCCGAAATGAGCCCAATCGACTTGCCCCTGCTCGCCTGGAAACATCTGCAATTGCAGAAACGCTTCACGCGGCTGCGGACGCAATCGAGCCACCATGCGGCGTAGTTGTCCTACGCTGCCCGTGTAACCGCGGTCGCGGATCATCGCGCAAATGCGTGTGGCCCGCAGGCGTGGATGCTCTTCCAGGGCCTGCTGCACGAAGCCCAGATACGGATCGACAACGGAAGCGCGCAGCGGCTGCGAGCTTTTGAACTTCTCCGACTCAATCGCGTTGCGCACCGCGTCGGGATGTACGCACAGCTCCCGCGCGATGGTTCCGACCTTCCAATGCTCGGCATAAAAATAGCGCCGGATCTGGGCGCGCACTTCAGGCGAGGTCATCGATTGCCTACCTTCTTAATGGCGTTCGTGGAAACGGATTTATGAAACGCCCCAAGCGCCCGCAGATTCGGCATTGCATCAACGGCGGACGCGGCGGACTGCTTCCACACGCCCATAATGCCGGGGATGTGATCGAAACGGAACTATGATCCGTCACGCGCGAGCGTTGTTGGCATCGTTGCCGGTAGTCGCGTTGCCGGTCGCGATGATCCAGCCGCCCTTCCGGGCTGCGTTGATGACGTTGATTGGCCCGCCGACGTTGCTCCCGTCTGGCGCGTTCACTGCATCCCGCGCTGCAATAGCGATGTCCCCGGTCGCAGTGCGAGCAAAGGAAGAAGGTCGCCAGGCAGTCTGCGCGGAAACAAGTCCGCTGCACCAGTACCGTTTCGTGCGCCGCCATGCGTCAAGCAGGCGGGTCTAATCACGGTGGACAACGGCACCCTTTTCGTGTCAGTTTAGACCTGTCAGTTCGGTCTCACCTTCCATTGAGGGTGACGACATCGGGGCCTCCACCGTTGCCGCGGCAGGGGCCCTTTTCCTTGCCGCCTATCCTGTCCACCATACAGCGTCCCGATGATGGGACGGATGACCGCGCCTCCGGCGCCGATGATGTTGCCTCCGGCCTAACGCTCAAAAAACTACGTTTTCAGATGATTGACGACAAGTGCCCAGTGTATACAGCAAGAATCGCGACCGCTTGCTGGAAGGAGACATCGCGCAGGCACTGTTCACGGAAGTGCTGGATCAGGCTCGAGGAGCGGACTTGCTTTCCGATGAGCACTTCAGCGTGGATGGAACGTTGATAGAAGCTTGGGCCAGCCAGAAG
>JBBRRB010000057.1:0-40102 GCA_038225555.1 Bryobacterales bacterium | reverse complement strand
GCGAGATCCCACTTGGCGTAGAAAAAGTAGTTGGCGAATAAGAGCGCTGCCAGTCCAGCGGTTCGATAGCGCCCAACTAGCCAGAATACGAAGAAAACGGCGGCCAGGAAGACGAAGTAAGGCGGGGTGGACAGCAACATCCAGGAAGCTTCAGTGTAACGCACGCGCCGCCAGACTCCTGTAGGGCACGTTGTGCTCACCGTTCGATTTCGAAGCTTAAACGATCGTTAGATACGTGAGAAGGGGATTTCCTAATAGAAATCGAGAGGGCCCGTTCAACTTACGTTTAGAGTCCTTCCCGCTAGGCAGGAAGTAGCGGCGGTGGCCGACAGCAGATTTCAAAGAACGCCGGATTATCGGAAGTGGATAACTGCCGGTTTGCCGACAACCCGAAAGCTACCAGTAAACACTACGCCGTCAGGGTCTCGGTTTCCTCACGCTGTTCGGACGTTGCCGGACACCGTCCACTGCGCCGCTACTCTCCACTTGCCAAACTAGGAGGGCTTGGGCTATACTCCCAGATAGACTAGGAGAAGACATGGGAAAAACCGCAGATTTGCTGCCGGGCACACTCGACATGCTGATTCTCAAAGCGGTCTCCTTGAAACCGCTGCATGGATATGGCGTACTGCTCCGCATCCGGCAGATCTCGCGCGAGGCGTTGGAGATTCCTCAGGGGTCCCTGTATCCGGCTCTATACCGGTTAGAGCACCAGGAGCTGATCGTCGCCGAATGGGGTCAGAGCGAGAACAATCGCCGTGCGAAGTACTACACCCTGACCGCCAGCGGACGGCGCCGGCTGCGGGAGGAAATGGCTGCTTGGAAGCGGTTGGCTACGGCGATTGCCGTAGCCCTGAACACTACTTCGGAGGAGGTGTGACGTGTTGACCCGCGTCCGTTCGCTATTGCGTGTCCTCACGTCGCGGCGAGGTTTTGAAGACGCCATGACCGAGGAGCTGCGCTTCCACATCGAACAATATACCGAGGACCTGATACGCTCCGGCGTGTCGCCGCAAAAAGCGGCGCGACGGGCGCGGGTCGAGTTCGGCAGCCTCAACAGCGTCCAGGAAGAGTGCCGCGAAGCGCGCGGGCTTCACTTGTTCGATGAGCTGGCTAGGGAACTGCGCCACGCCGCCCGATTGCTGCGAAAGTCTCCCACATTCACAGCCACAGCCCTGGTGACCCTGGCCGTTTGCCTCGGCGCGAATCTCACCATTTTCGCCGTGATCAACTCGATCCTGATCCGCCCGCTGCCATTTCCCGAGGCCGGCCGCCTTGTGACCGTGTTCAACACATACCCCAAAGCCGGAGTCGAGCGCGACGGTTCCTCGCTAACCAACTACTACGAACGCCGCGGCCTTATCCCCGCCTTCTCTGCGCTCGCCATTTATCGCGACGGTACGGCGATCGTCGGCGAGGCCGGCTCTACGGAACGCGAGCACGTTACGCGGGTATCTCCGGACTTCTTCTCAACCCTAGGAGCCGGCCCCATCATCGGGCGCGGCTTCAAAGAGGAGGAAACTACTTTCCAAGCAGACAGAGTCGTGGTTCTCACGGACGCCTATCGGCGGCAACATTTCGATGCCGCCTCCCACGTAATCGGCAGCCAAATTCGTGTGGACGGCATTCCGATCACAGTGATTGGTGTTCTACCGTCTGGCTTCCGCTTTCTCTCTTCGGAAGGACGGTTGTACTTTCCCCTCGCATCCCGCCTTGAGGATCGTGGCCCCAGGCAGAGGCATTCGGGCGGGAATTTCACACACATGATTGCCCGTCTCAAACCAGGCGCGACCATCGCACAGGCGCAGGCGCAAATCGACACGCAGAATTCCAGATTGGAAGTGGACGATCCCGATGCAAGAATGATGGCCGATGCCGGTTTTCGTTCGGTCGTGGCAGGCCTCCACGCGGACCACGTCGCAAGCATACGTCCCACCTTGCTGTGGATGCAGGCGGGTGCGCTGGCTCTGCTGCTGATCGGCGCGGTCAACCTGGTGAATCTGCTTCTGATCCGTGCCAACGGCCGGATCAAGGAAATGGCGGTCCGGCAGGCGTTGGGTGCCAGCCGCAGCCAGGTCGTAAGGGAAGTGATAGTCGAAACCACTCTGCTGACGGTAGGGGGTGGGTTACTCGGGCTCGCCGCGGGCTCCGGCGGCATCCGCCTCCTGGCAGTCCTGGGGGCAGATCGCCTACCCTTGGGAGCTCACATCACCTTAGATGCGAGATTGGCGTGGGTCGCTATTCTCGGATCTGTTGTCCTGGGGATAGCGCTCGCGGTGCCCATCGCGTGGTTCAACCTTCGCAGCCATCTGGCGAATGCGATCCAGTCCGAGACGCGCGGGGGAACGCCCAGCCGCGCCGCGCAAAGCCTGCGTCATGGCTTTATCGTCGCGCAGATTGCGCTGGCTCTGGTCCTGTTGACCGGGACGGGTTTGTTAGGGCTGAGTCTCGAGCGGGCGATGGCCGTCTCACCGGGCTTCCGGCCGGATCATGTTCTCACCGGCCAAATCTCCCTGCCATGGAACAAGTATCCGGACTGGCCGGCTCGCCTCGCGTTCAACGAAAGGCTGCTGCAGCAAATCGCCCGTCAACCGGATGTTTTGGCCGCCGGCGTGGTCAACAATGTGCCCCTCAGCGGCAAAAGCGGCAAAAGCGCCGCCGCGGTCAAGGGCCACCTCCTGCGCCCGGGCGAATCGCCACGAGGGCACTACTCCTATGGGGTGGATGGCGACTATTTCGCCGCGATGGGCTTCTCCCTGCGGGAGGGACGATTCCTCACGGCAGCCGATTCGCGCCGGGCAGAGCGCGTCTGTGTCGTCGACGAGGACTTCGCGCGGTACTATTGGCCTCACACCAGCGCCCTCGGTCAGCGGCTGTTCGAAGGCTCCGAAGAGACGAAGGATGCCGAAGCTTTCACCGTCGTGGGCGTGGTCGGGGCGGTGAAGCAAGCCGGACTCACTGACGATGCAGCCCAAGGCGCGATTTATTATCCCTACGCCTTGCGTACCGACGACAACCTCTTCGTGGTCGTCCGCACAAGCCTCCCGCCGGAAGCCCTGGGGCTGACGGTGCAAAAAGTTGTTCGACAGACCGATGCCGAACTGGCGGTGAACGATGTCCGGTCGATGGAAACCCGCATCGCCGACAGCCTCGTCACTCGCCGCTCACCGGCACTGATGGCGTGCATCTTTTCCGTGATCGCCGTGCTGCTCACCGCCATCGGCACGTATGGGGTGTTGAGCTTTGCCGTGGCGCAGCGCTGCCGCGAAATCGGCGTGCGCATGGCGTTGGGAGCGCGGCCCGAGCAGATCCGCAACCAGTTTTTCGCTCTCGCCCTACGCCTGCTGGCGACCGGCACGATACTGGGTATCGGCGGAGCCTGGCTGGCCGGCCAAGCCATGCGGACGCTCCTCTTCCGCGTACCGCCTTTGCACATGGCGACCCTTGCGGGCGCAGCCGGTATCATCGTCGTGGTTTCTCTGGTCGCCTGTCTGCTGCCATCTCGCCGTGCCGCCCGGGTCTCCCCGATGGAGGCGCTCGCCGGCGAGTAGTGAATCGGTTTGACCCTTGCTCATCTCGGACGAAACTAACGAGCGATTGACTGTACAAGCCTAAGTCCGCTGTAGTCGGCTAGTATTTATATGGCACTCGGACATTCTTCCGGGTTGCTCCCGGATCACGGGCAACTCGGAAGTTACGCTAGTTAGATCTTGCCCTTGGTGGCTCGCCAGGTCGCCCCGGATAGGCATGATCAATGGCTAACGCGCCCCCTCAGGAAAGCCGGGATGTCGCGTGCGGCCCCGATCTCAATGGGACGCTGCTCGGCGCGATAGATCAGGAGTAAGCGCCTACCGGCCACAACAGGATCGGATACGCCGTGAGGTCTTCGTGCCGATGCCCGATGCCTGGAGTGCGCGCCAGCGCTTCAAAAGCATCGAACGGCTTTCCGATCCACCGGTCGTCGGCGTCAATGTTGACCCCCGCGATGTATTCCCAAATCTCTTCGAGGTCGAGGTCGAGGTCCGCATCGGCGCTGATAACGTAGCCGCTCACGCCCGGGACTTGCGGCGTTGCTCGGACTTGCGCTGCAACCGGGTGCGGGCCGTCGCGGGTCAACGGTCTCGCCGTGATCGAGGGCGGCAAGACGCCGGCCAAGCTCCTCGTTGAATTCCCCCAGCTGCGCGGCGCGTGCTGAGTCATGTTCCTCCAGCAGTCGGAGCGCTTCGCGGACGACTTCGCTAGCCGAGTTGTAGCGACCCGATTGCACTTTGCCACTGACGAATTTTTCCAGTTCCGGCGTGAGAGAGACATTCATGGCAACCTCCGTGTCCTGTTCATCGAACAAGGTAATCTTAATAGCGAAGATTGTCAATGCCTGTTATAAGCGCCACCTTAAGCGTGCTTGGCGCTCACCGTGCCTGAGCAGGGGATTCCTCACAGATAACGGGGGACCGTTCAAATTACGTTTTAGAGTCCTTCCCGCTAGGCAGGAAGTAGCGGCGGTAGCCGGCCAGCAGATTTCAAATAACGCCGGATTATCGCAAGCGCAACCGGGCCGGGGGTCTTTTGGCAGCGTCAGCCTGGGCAGTGCAGAGCAATCGGCCAAGCAGAAGCTGTTCGCCAGCTTGCCGCGAAGGCGGAGCGCATGAACGAAAATCAAAGGCAAAAAACATGACCCTGCGGAGGTTCATCCCGCCTCCGCCGACGGGTGGCGAGGACCCATCAAATAAGCCACTATGAATTTCAAACTTATTCAGAAGGGAGGCCCGGCAGCGGATGAACTTACTCTCTTCCTCCAGGCTCATTCTTCAATGAGAAAATGCTCCGTTAAGGCGTACGCCGTCTCACCGTGATTCGAGCCGCTCCCCCAGTGCCCTCGCGTTTGGAAATTCCGTGTAAGCCCGGCGCAGGTGCGATAGCGCCTCCGTGCTGGATTTGTGCTGCTGCAGAAGACTCAGCCCGATGAGGTACTCGGCCTTCGCCGATGTCGGATCCAATTGCGCCGTGCGCCGGGCCTCCAGCTCCGCCTCGCGAAACCGGCCGAGCGAAAACAGCACGACTGCTAGATTCGAGTGGGCAGGCACCATGGCCGGATCCAATTCAGCACTGCGCGTGAGTTCCACGAGCGCCTTCTCCGGCGCGCCCTTTCTCATCCAGGCCACGCCCAACTCATGGTGCGCGGCGGAAAAATCGCCATCCGCCGCGATCGAACCTTGCAGATGGGCGATCCAGCCATCTACGTCTCCAGACAGACGGGAATGCTCCGCTTTTCGAAACTCTCCTGTTGCCTTTCGGTTCGGACGGTGACCCAGGTCGCGCGCTGAAACAGATCCTGAACCGGTTGCCGCATGACCGGGCGGAAGCCGGAAGTTGATCGGGAGATTCGTGGGGCCAACGCTGACATATTGAGTTTGAAACACGGCTCCGAACTGGTTGGTAAGGCGCACTTCGTAACTTCCGAACGGGACTTGGCGCACGGCGTAACGGCCGTCGGCGAACACGGGTGCCCTCTCGATCACCTGATGTCTTTGCCGGTCGATCACTTCCACGATGAGCCCCTCGATTACGGCAGAAGGGTCATGGTCCACTTCGCCCTGAAGCTGGGAGCTGTTGAACGGGGCCTGATATTGTGCGCAGGCGCAGCGAAGCAGCGCAAAGCCTGCAAAGAGTATGTATAAACGCAAGAATACCTCCGTTGTTTCTGTGGGATTTACAACCAGACGGGGGGAACTGCGGGATCTACGTGGTCAGCGCGGATGCGCCGGATGCAACAATTCCAGAGTACGGGAATCGAATGGTTCTGTCCAATCGCTTTTTGTTATTGACTTGATGATCGGCATCGAGCCATAAATTTATTTTTCACTGTACGGATAAATCGAAACATACAAATGGTATACTGGCATTCTCTATTAGCTGGGGCCAGCAGTAGAAGTAATTGCTAAAGCAGTTTAGCGCCCCGGCATTTCTGTATAGTTCGCGACCAGACGCGAACCCCTCGTCTCCGAATCGCCCCCAGTTAGGGCTCTCGCTCTCCGCCCTGAGCAAAGGCAGTCATATTTTTGACCGCCAACCGACCCACGCCTGTCGGACCAGGAAGAACGAAGGAGAGACCCAATGAAATTATCCAGATTAATTGCGCAGTCCCAGACTACGGCTCGCAATCTTTGTGCGGCAACCCTACTCACGATGATGGTGGCCTCCGTGCTGCTCGCGCAGTCGTACCAGGGGGGAGTGAGGGGATCTGTCAACGATCAACAGGGAGCGGCTATCGCCAGCGCCAAGGTGAGCCTCACCAACGACTCGACCGGCCAAGCTCGATCGGTGCTGACCAACGAAGGAGGCGGCTTCGACTTCGCGTCCCTCGTTCCGGCCTCTTACACGCTGGTCGCCGAAAGGCCCGGCTTCAAGAAATTTGAACGCAAGAACATTATTGTGGGCACGCAGGAGTCCCTCACTGTCGACGTGAAGCTGGACGTCGGCTCGGTCTCCGATAGCGTGCTGGTAACCGAAGAGGTCCCGCTTATCGAAGCCTCCAATGCCTCGCAGGGCCAGGTGCTCGACAATCAGAAGCTGGTGGAGCTGCCCAACTTGGGCCGCAATCCTTTCATGTTGTCGAAGCTCGCGCAGAACGTGATCCAGGTCGGCAACCCCGCCTACAACCGCATGCAGGATCAGAGCGGATCGTCGGCAATCTCAATCTCCGGCGGCCCGGTTCGCGGCAACAACTACCTGCTCGATGGCGTGCCGATTACGGACGCGAACAACCGCGCCATCATCATTCCGTCGCTCGAAGCCGTGCTGGAAGTAAAAGTTCAAGCCAACACGTACGATTCCGAAATGGCGCGCACTGGCGGGGGCATGTTTAACACCCTCATCCGCTCGGGCGGCAATTATCTCCACGGCAGCTTGTACGGTCACCTGCGGCGCACCAGTTGGGATGCCAATAGCTTCTTCAACAACTCCGCTGGCATACCGATCACCGAACAGCCCAACAGCACCTGGGGCGCCAGCTTAAGCGGACCGATTTACATACCGAAGCTCTATGATGGGCGCAACAAGACGTTCTTCTCCGGCGCGATCGAACAGTATGACGACGTGCAATCGGGCTCCTCGACTTTCTATGCTCCCACCGCTCTCGAGCGCGTCGGCGACTTCTCCAAGACGTTCACCAAGTCTGGAGCTTTGGTCGTGATCTCCGACCCGATTACAAAGATTCCTTATCCGGGCAACAAGATTCCGGCCAGCCTGCTGAACCCGATCGGCGTGAACATTGCTAACACCTACGTCGCGCCAAAAACCACGCCGGCCTACTACGGCGATCAGGATCTGACTGCCTCCGCGCAGCTCAAGTCCCACGCGAGTCAAAAGGTGTTCAAGCTGGATGAGAACTTCACCAACTGGTGGCGCGCCAGCGCGAGCTACGCCCGCTATTATTCGTTGGAACCTGGCAATAGCTGGTTCACATCCATCTCCTCGCCGGACCAGTGGCGTTTGCAACGCCGTGTCGACGCTACGGCCATCAACAATAACTTCATTCTGTCACCCACTACGGTTCTGTCGGTTCGTTACGGCTTCAATCGCTTTCCGAACTACGGCTATAAGGCCAGCCAAGGCTTCAATCTCGGGTCGCTGGGCTTCCCGTCGTCCCTCGTGAGCCAGATTCCGAACCCGACCTTCCCGATCGTCAACTTCACTACCGCCTATGGCTTGAGCACGAACAATAACTTCTTCTACGTGCATTCGTCGAAAAACTTCTCGACCAGCGTTGCCAAGTACCTGGGCAAACATAGCCTCAAAGCCGGCTTCGACTATCGCCGAATCTCCGCCGTGGGCAACGATCTCGATGGCGGCAACGGTCAATTAGCCTTCACTTTCAACGGGACGTTTACAGGCAACGAGCTCGGTGACTTGTTAACCGGCTATCCGTATTCCGGGGACGGCTATTTGGCAAACAAGTTGAACGATTACGCCAACTATTACGGCCTTTACGTTCAAGACGATTTTCGCGTGAGCAGCAAGCTTACCGTTAATTACGGTCTCCGCTGGGAACGCGAACTGGGACTGCAGGAAGCTCACAACGGCCTGATCACCAACTTTGCCGGGAGCGCCAACAACCCGCTGGCTTCGAACGTCTCGGGCATCACGCCCAAGGGCTTTGTTCAGTTCGCTGGCGACAGCGGGGTTTCGACGCACGTCGGGGACTTCTCTAGCAACAAGTTGGGCCCGCGCGTCGGGGCAGCCTATCAGCTTAACTCGAAGACCACGATTCGAGGCGGATACGGTCTGTTTTACGCGCCCCAGTTCGCACTCGGCGCTCCTATCTCGCCTCCCGGATACACCTCGGAAACGAGCTACATCGCTACCAATGACGGGTATAAGACCCCAGCCGGGTCGCTTAGCAACCCCTTTCCGAGCGGCTTAACCGCTCCCCTTGGCAACTCGCGCGGAGCCCTCACCGCCATCGGCCAGAGCTTCTCGCTGGTGAATCCGAAAGCCAAGTCGCCGCGCGTCAATCAGTTCTCGTTCGACGTGCAGCGTGAACTGCCATTTGGCACCACGTTCGAAATCGGCTACGTAGGCTCCCGCTCGTCTAACCTTGGCCTGAATGCGCCGAACCTCAACCTGAACGCGCTCGACCCCAGCTTGTTGAACACTCCCGGCCTTACCAATTCGGTAACGAACCCGTTCTACTTGCACGGCGGCACGGGAATTATCGGCGGACCGACGGTCGGCCAATACCAGTTGCTTCTCCCATACCCGACTTATGGAAGCATCAACGCCTCCTATTCCAGCTATAACCATGCTCGGTACGATTCGATGATTATCAAGGCTCAGAAGCGCTTCAGCCAGGGGCTCACGTTCTTGAGTTCGCTCACCTTCTCGCGCAATCTCGATGCGAGCGCCGGCGGTCCAGGGAACACGCTGAACGGAGGATCGGCCGGTCCCCAGAATCCTTACAACACGGCCGCTGAATACTCGCTGTCGAACATCAACACTCCTTGGAACTGGGCGATGGCGGTCACTTATGAATTGCCAGTCGGAAAAGGCAAACCCTTCCTTGGCAGTTCAAACAAGATGGTCGATTACGCGCTGGGTGGCTGGTCCATCAACACGGTTTCAGTCATGCGAACCGGCTTCCCTCTGCAGATCACTCAGTCGACCAACAACAACTCCATCTTTGGCTATGCCAGTCAGCGTCCAAGCGCCACCGGCACCAGCCCGCAGACGAGCGGAAGCCTCGAAGACCGCCTGAACAATTACATTAATCCGGCGGCTTTCACCACGACCCCGCGCGGCGCTTTCGGCAACTTGTCTCGCACGATCAGCGAGCGTGGTCCGGGTCAGGTCAATTGGGACGCGTCGGTCTTCAAGAACTTCTTCTTATCGGAACGTTTCAAAGGTCAGTTCCGCGCCGAAGCTCTGAACGCGACAAACACCCCGCTGTTTTACGGGCCGAACACTTCGTTTGGCAGCGGCAGCTTTGGCAAGATTACGTCGCAGGCGAACTTCGCGCGCCAGCTCCAACTGGCACTGCGGTTCTCCTTCTAATCGTTCGCTGAACTGGGGCTTGGCGTGCGTCGCCAAGCCCTTTTTTCCTCATGTACTCAGGAAACCGGCTAACAGCCGGTTGCGGGCAGGATTGCCCGCCCCACAAAGCAGCAATTCAAGCCAAATCACTTCTTAAAAATGGCTTTGGGAATCATGCCATGCACGCCCTTATTCCCATCCACAAGTTGAGTAATCTCGAAATCCACGGCGGTGCTGGCGAGCATGTAAGCATCTTCCCGGCTCAAGTGCTTCTCGGTCACCAGAAAATCCACCGCCTCGCGCACTGCAATCTTAGTCGCTTCCGTTAAATCCTCGTGCATGCCCATCACGATGTAGTGCGACGGAGTCTCCGCGCGCGGCCATTTCAGATGCATGTCCTTCCGCACGATGAATTGAAAGGTTCCAGTCAGCGCGGTCTCAAGCGCTGTGATGTCCACTTCGCCGTTCCCCTGTCCCGCGTGTCCATCCCCTGCTTCGAATAAAGCTCCTTTCGCATGCACCGGGATGTACAGCGTAGTTCCGGTCACAAGATGCTTGTTGTCCATGTTGCCCGCATGCGTCCCGGGAGGCGCGCTGCTAATGCGCCCGCTGGTCTCTGGAGGCGCGACGCCCATGCTTCCGAAAAACGGCTTCATCGGAATCTCGATCGAATCGGAAAATCGAGCCACGTTGCGCTCCCTATCCAGCGGAATGATCTTTCGCGACGCCGCCGTAAAATCTTCGGTCAAGAAGCCCGCTCCAGGACGAAACGCATTGTAGGCGAACGTGGAAGTCAATTCGATCTTTCCGATGCGAACCTCCAAGACGTCTCCCGGCTCGGCGCTGTCGACGTAAATCGGACCAGTGAGGATGTGGCCGCCAGGCCCCTTGTCGGTCACTTCGGCATAGATCTGGCTGAGCGCCGGGGAGATCCGGTCCGCAGCTACTCCTGCTGCTTCAAACATTTTCGGACTTCCTGTGGAAACCGTCTCTACCCTGACGGAATCGCCCGATCGGATCTTCAGAACGGGTTTGGAGGAGGCCGCATAGTAGCCCCAAACGATCGTCGAAGGGGTCGCCTTTAACTCGAAGGTTTCGCCGCGGCACACTGCAGTCCACACCGGAAAGGAACCGACTAGATAGACAAGGATGGTCTTCCGCATTTGATCTGCCGATGATAGCAACTTGACCGGGATGCATCCATAACAGTAGTCTGGGTTAACGGAGGCTGATTGGTACTGCTGCTCTTTGGGCCGCCCGGTTGCGGCAAGGGGACGCAGTCGCGGCTGATTACGAACTGGTTGCGCATTCCCGCGATTTCAACGGGTGAGATGCTGCGGGGGGAAACTCGGGCTGGCACGTCTTTGGGCGAAGCGGCGCGCTCCATTATGGCCAGCGGGGGGTTGGTTGGCGACGACCTGGTAAACGAGATGCTGCTCCACCGGGTCTCGCAACCCGATTGCTCCCAAGGATTCCTGTTGGATGGTTATCCTCGCACGGTGGAACAAGCGGAGTTTCTCGATGGAGTGCTCCTCGCCCATGGGTTCCCGCCCGCTCTGGTCTTGCATTTGGATGTTCCCAACGATGCGCTGATCGGGCGCATGTCATCGCGGCGGCAGTGTCCGAAGTGTTCCCGGGTCTACAACCTGCTGCATGAGCCCCCTAAGGCGCTGGGTGTCTGCGACGATGACGGGACGTCTTTGATCACGCGCAAGGACGACAAAGAGGAAGTGGTCCGCGCCAGGCTGGAAATGTATGACGAGGTGACTCGTCCGGTATTGGCGCACTATCAAAACGCCAATTATCGTCAGATCCGGGGTGAT
Source organism: Bryobacterales bacterium (assembly GCA_038225555.1). Taxonomy (GTDB): domain Bacteria; phylum Acidobacteriota; class Terriglobia; order Bryobacterales; family Bryobacteraceae; genus JANXQZ01. The sequence goes on along the minus strand of JBBRRB010000057.1, from coordinate 28,751 downwards.
CGCTCCCCAAGTTATATCTTTGAAGCGATTACAGGAATTCTGGATTCGGCGATGGAAAAGAACGGAAAGAAGTAGGACAGGTTCCTACCCCCTCCCTACGGTCTCTTCGGTGCAGACACATCCATCATTACCCCGATCACCATCTCGCTAACGTTCTCTCTTCTTAGCTCAATTAAGCGCTCGGGACCCAGCTCAAACTTGGGCGTGCTCTCCCTGATCTTTCGAATAATCAGCAACTCGTTCATTCCCTGTTTCACCAGCGTGATCACTTCGAGATTGGTAAGCGGCGCCGGCCTCAATGGAGGAGCGATTGGGACATCGTTTGGAAAAGCGAGATAGACCCGCAGTTGGCGATCCAGAACATCTTCGCGATCCAGCACGTTGAGCTGAGAGATTATGCCTTCCATTCCGGCGTCCTGGCTCTGGTAAACTTTGCTCCTGCCGAGAAAGCCCCCTGGCTTCACCTCGACGTAGTATCGTTCGCCAGCCTTAGCGTCCAGCATGACCACCGGCCCCTTGTGGTCCGAGCGAATATAGTGCCTTCCTGGAGGCACAACCACCAAGAAGAAGCGCTCCCGGCCTATCTTCGCGAGTTCAGTCGAGTCGCAATAGACCGTAGTTCGCGATCCGAACCAGGACCGGTCTGCCCGATACACCACGATCATGGACCTTAGCCTATCCTGGGCGTCCAGAGACAGCAGCGTTAGACAAAACGCCCAGAATAAGCGGCCCTTCCCCATTGGCGCCAGGACTAGAAAATGAACCGCGCGGCCACCTGCACGATTCGAGGATCGGCCGTGGTCGAGATCTGGCCAAACAGTGAGCTGGTGATAGTGGTGTTTGGGTTGCCAAATTCGGCGTGATTGAAGCAGTTAAAACAATCCGCCCGAATCTCTACCCTGGCACTCTCCTTGTATACATACAGGTTCTTGGTTACGGCAATGTCGAAGTTGGCTCGGTCTGGACCTCGGAAAGCATTGCGGCCCAGGGTGCCGTAAGTACGAAGCGCTGCGTTAGTCGCGGCCGCGCCGCTGGACTGCAAGGAATTTAGAGAGGCCCTCTCGAAGGCCGAAGGATCAAAGTAGTAGTTGCCGGTTCTGCCACCCACCTTTTGAGAGATGGAAGGCTCGAAGAACGTCATCTGGTTGATGAGATTGGCTCGAACCAGGGTTGGATCGCCCGCGCCCGATGGTCCTATCGCCGTGCGGCTCCGGCTCAGCCCCGCAGTAACATCGAGAGGAATTCCGGAACGGTACGTGATAATGGGGAAAAGAGTCCAACCACGGGTCAACAGCTTGGGTCCGCTTTCCCAAGCTTTCGAGAACGGCAGTTCCCAGGTTCCGCTGATTGCAGCGTAATGGGTCAGATCGAAATCGGAGCTCGCACGAAACCGATTCCGGTCGTAGGCGGGCACACGCGCATCACGAGACCGGAATCCAGATTCGTTGTCGATCGAGTGCCCATAAGTATACGAAAGCTGATAGGCGATGTTGCCCAAGAACCGCGTATCCGAATAACGCTTCGAGATTCCGACCGCCATGGAGTTATAGTTGGCGGTACCCACGTTGGCGAACAAATCGAGATAGCTAAAAGAGTTCGAGGGAATACCGGATTGGGTATTGAACAGACGAGTCTTGGTCCCCAGGATGAACGGATTCGCGTCCACCAAGCCGGTCAGCTTGTGCGAATCGGAACCGATGTAGGAAACCTCCAGCGTGGTATTCGGCAGGATCTCGCGCTGAACGCTCAGGTTGTACTGGTACACGTAAGGTGTGCGCAGGTGCGGGTCAACAAAGTAAACACCGCCTCCGCCGAAGGGTATGTCGCCTGCTGCGTTAAAGTCCAGGTTCTTGGGTGGAGGACGCGAGGGAAACGAATTGGGCTGTCCCGTGGCGCCGAATGGATCGGTGAAATAATTGGACTGCTTGGTGGGGTTGCCGCTAAGAGGATCGAAGAATAGATCGGCAAATCCGAAGAACGGGGCCTGCCCGTTGAACTGCAGATTGTCCTCGCCTTTCAGAATGTCGTAGAACACGCCAAAACCGCCGCGGATACTCATTTTTCCGTCGCCCTTAGGGTCCCATGCGAAACCAAAGCGCGGAGCCCAGTCGTTCTTGTCGGGGAAGTTGGAGCCAGTCGGGGCATTCGTATCACCCGGGAAAAGCAAGCCCTTGGGAGCCCCGGTGAACACGGTGGATTGCTGGCCTAGCCCAAGTGAAAACGATCGCCCCTGGGTGTCTCTTTTTGGCGAGCTATATTCATAGCGAATCCCGAGAGTCAGAGTCAGATTGCGGCGGACTTTCCATTCGTCCTGAAAGAAGCCGGCGATGTTGTGAGTGCGGATGTTGCTGGGGGCGCGCCCGAACTGCTGGTACTCGTCGGGCAGGCCCAGCAGGAAATCGGCTTTATCGTTTTGAGAGAAACTTCCCCCTCCGGTTCCATAGAAGGCAAATTCGCCATTGACGTAAAAGTCGTAGGCAGTATTGTTCTGATACGGCGTGTAGCTGAATCCGCCTTTCAGGTTATGCTTCCCCTTGTTCCAAGTAATCGTGTCGCTCCAGGTGTAGGTATTATCGATTAGAGCCGTGGGGCCCTGGACGCTATAACCAACAGCCAAACTGGTGAAATTCAAATTGGTGGGACCGGTGGGGTCATCCGAGATAATGCCGATGCCGAGCTGACTTGGAGTCACAGCTTTTCCGGCAGGAACCGAGTTCAGCGCGTGATTGCGCTGAGCTGTGAAACGAAACTCGTTTAGCAGAGCGGGACTAATGGTCTTCGTGTAGTTGACGCTTCCGAGATAGTGATTGGAAAGGTAGTTATCAGGGTACCCTGAAACGTTGGCGTAAGCGAATGGCCTGGTTTGAGGATTTCGGCTGGAACCAAGGGTTGCATAGATGTGGTCGCTCTGCGTGATGTTGAAATCGATCCGCTCCGTCAGCTCATCGCGGTTGTCTTTGAAGCTGCCCTGCGAGAATAGAAACCCGCTCGGAGACGTTGGAATCAGCCCAGCCTTGATGTATGCTGCTGAGACGGAATTGATCCTGCTGGGATCGATGATGCCCTGGGCCGCTAATCCGGCGTTCGGCTGGAAAAAAGGGTACTGCTTCAGAAAGTCTACGACCTTGGTGTCGGGGCCGGTACCGGCATTATTCGAACGCGAGAAATCGCCTTGCAGTTCAGCAGGGGTAAAGGTGTTGACTTTCGCACTCGTCTGGAGCTGCGATAGACGCTGCCCCTGATAAGAAACCATGAAGAATAGCTTATTCCGTCCATTAAATAACTTGGGAATCCAGATCGGGCCGCCAATGGTGGCGCCAAACTGGTTGCGCTTGGTGCTATCTCGCGGCAAGCCAGCCTGATTGTTGAAAAACGAGTTCGCGTTGAAATAGGAGTTCCTGACGAAATCATAGAGTGCACCATGGAATTGATTGCCGCCCGGCCGGGTGACCACGCTGACGATGCCACCGGCGCTGCGCCCATATTCGGCGTTGTAGTTGCTGGTGAGGACGCGGAATTCCTCAATGGCTTCGGGATTTGGATTCAGCACCAAACCGTTGTCAAGAAGATTGTTGTTCAAACCACCGTCGAGTAGGAACGTTATCGAGTCCGTGCGCTGGCCGGCTATGCTAAACCCCGTTCCGCCCGCGACCGCATTGGAGCCTGCAACTCCGGGAATCACGCCGGGAGCAAGCAACGCCAAGCTCATCACGTTGCGGCCATTCAACGGCGCTTCATGGATCTGGGTGGCGTTGACCACCGAACCCGTGGTGGCGGAAATGGTCTCGACGCCAGAGGTGACTGCTTCCACCTGCACCGTCTCCGTAACGGCGCCGACTTCCAGTTTCAAGTCAACTTTGAGGGATTGGTTAATCTCGAGCTTTAAAGGTTCGGTGACGACTCGGCGGAAGCCCGCTATTTCGGCGGAAACTCGGTATTCGCCGATGGTCAGCGATTGAATCTGGTAGCTGCCATCGCTGTTTGTGAATGCGTCCACGGCGATTCCGGTTGCTACATTCGTCGCCGTGACCTTTGCCCTCAGGATCACCGACCCACTAGGGTCGCTGACTAAACCGACGATTCGTCCCGTCGCATCTTGAGCGGCTGAGCGGAACGTGAAAATGCAAAGCAGGCCTAATAAAGCCGGCACAAACCAACTGATAGAACGATTGTTCATAACCTCTCCCTGCCTGACCCTTCGTACGCGGAATACAGAAAGTATACAACATAATAAAGCGACCCGGCCGCATGAGTCGTAAGGACGTGGCGCAGGCGATTGGCATAAATTATCCGACGATCGGGTAGTCGAACGGGGCTACTACTATCCATGCCTCGGCTTTGCCTTCCGCCTTTCCGAGTTGTTCGGGTACCCACACGTGCCGACCGCAGGTTCCTTGTTCTGGGCTTTTACGGTGCAGTAACCGACCATAGGCTGTGATCGTCTCACCTTTAAGTGCCAGCAGTACGAGCCTCTACACCTCCCCATTTCCATCCTGCGATGTGGGCCGTAAGGCCTTCGTGTTCGACGTAGGGCTGTCGCAACTGATGGCATCAAAGGCGGTTTACCAATGGACCAGCATCCATTCACCCGGCATACAGAACCTTGGCTCCCAGCTCGGGTCTCGAAGTCTTCCGATCTTGGCGACCGCGCTTCCCGGCCGAGGCCTCTATCAACTCCTTCTTCGCCTCTCATCCTTCTCGTATTGTGCGCAGGGTTCACTCTGAATCTGGCGGCAATGTCCGTTTCCTTAAGCTCATCGGCGGATTCGACAGCTCCGCTAGGCACGCCCATCACTTGGAACGCAGCCGTCTCTGACGCCGATTCAGGAACCTTGGTATATGCCTTTCGCGTTCGACCGATCAATGGAACTTTCCGCACCGTGGTGGATTACGGGCCGAACTCTTCCCTCGTCTGGAGCACCATTCAAAAGGAAGGCACCTATGAACTGGAAGCATCGGCGAAGAACAACGACACCGGCGAGGTGACGGTGACTTCGCAGACTTTTACATTCACTTCCCTGGCCGCAGGCGGCGCACCGGCGGTGACACCCACGGCGAATCCGCTGGTGTTCATCTATAGCGCGCCGCCCTGCGCGACCGGAAGCCGCATGAGGGTGGAGTTCCAAGCTCCCGACGGTCGCACGCAGGATACGCCCTGGGATGCTTGCCATCCTGGCCACACCATGAATTTCTACTTGGCTGGCCTGCGCGCAAATACGCAACATTCCGCTTACCATATGATTGATTCCGGCACGACAATTACTAAGGGAGCGAAGGTTTCGTTCGCGACTTCCGATAGCTCCGTCCAGTCCCCTGCCGTAACCCTGCTTACTTCAGCGAAGACTCCCGTCGTCGATGGCATTCTGCTGCAGAGCATCATTGGATCCAACTCGATCGCTACGGACCTGGCCGGCAACATTGTGTGGTACTCACCCGCGGACATCTCGTTCATAACCAGGCCGCAACCTGGCGGGACCTTCCTCGGGATCGGCGAGAGTCAGACCCAGGATCCGCCGCACCAATTCTTTCGAGAGTTCGACCTTGCGGGAATAACCCAGGCGGAAACGAACGCGGCACGGGTGAACGAACAACTTGCAGCCATGGGCGTGCACCCGATTAACGGCTTCCATCACGAGGCGCGCAAGCTTCCGAACGGCAACTATTTAGTCTTGGCGGATTCCGAGAGAATGCTCACCGACGTGCAGGGACCGGGAGCGGTGGATGTGATTGGAGACACGATCCTAGTGCTGAACGGAAATCTTCAGGTGCTCTGGGCCTGGGACGCGTTCGACCACCTGGACACCAGCAGGATGGCCGTATTGGGAGAAACCTGCACGGCGCCCAATCCAGGCTGCGCACCCTGGTACTTGGCTCGTACCGCCAACGATTGGCTGCACGGCAATTCCTAGCAACTGACTCCGGACGGAAATATCTTATACTCGGCGCGTCACCAGGACTGGCTCATCAAGATCGACTACCAGAACGGCATGGGCAGCGGCGCGATTCTTTGGCGGATGGGGAATGCCGGCGACTTTCAGATTGTCTCGAGCGATCCGAGCCCCTGGTTCTCCCACCAGCACGATGCCAATTTCGGCGCAAACGATACAACGCTTACGGTGTTCGACGACGGGAATTCTCGAAAAGCAACCGACCCGGCCGCGCATAGCAGGGGTCAGGCCTTGACGATTGACGAGCCCAACCGGGTCGCCAAGTTGATTCTAAACGCGGACCTTGGTTCTTACTCTTCGGCTCTTGGGTCGGCGCAGAAGCTACCGAACGGTGACTACCACTTCGATTGCGGGTTCATCCTGGATTCTTCCGGAAGCGGAAATCTGTTCGCCCAGTCGCTCGAGGTGAATGCCGCCGGACACATCGTTTACGGAATTCAGTTTGGAACGCTTGAATACCGTAGCTTTCGGATGCGAGATATGTATACAATCAGGTAAGTCTTCTTCAAATCTAAGGGAAAGCTCCAATGTTTGACGATCTACCAGGATTGCCTAGGCGAGCTTTTCTCAAAGCTGCGGGCGGGGCACTCTTAGCGGCTTCCACGGCGTGGGGCGAACAGCCGAAGCCCCCAAATTTCGTTATAATCCTCTGTGACGATCTGGGCTATGGCGATCTGCATTGCTATGGATCGAGCATTCCGACACCCAATATAGATGCCATGGCGCAGGAAGGAGTGCGCTTTGAGCACTTCTACGCTGCCAGCAATGTCTGCTCGCCATCGCGAGCGGCTTTGATGACTGGCCGGTACCCCGCCCGCGTGGGCGTACCGGGCGTTCTTGCTCCAACTAGCATCACCGGACTCTCTACTTCTGAAACTACGATTGCCGAGATGCTGAAGCCGCGCGGCTATAAGAGCATGTGTGTCGGCAAGTGGCATCTTGGATCCCAAGCGAAGTATCTTCCCACGAGCCGAGGTTTCGACCAGTACTGGGGTATTCCTTACAGCCACGACCAAGACCCATGCGTTCTTATGCGCGGGACCGACGTCATCGAGTCGCCCGTTCAGTTGGACACCTTAACCCAACGGTACACCCAGCAAGCTGTGAGTTTTATCCAGAGCTCCAGAGGCGCCCCGTTCTTTCTTTATTTCGCCCACACCTTTCCGCATATACCGCTGGCTGTGTCCCGCGCCTTCAAAGGTTCGACTGGACTTGGAATGTACGCCGACGTTGTGGCGGAGATTGATTGGAGCGTGGGACAGGTCATGCAGGCCCTCAAGGACAACGGCGTGGACGATAACACGCTCGTGATCTTCACCAGCGACAACGGACCATGGTTCCTCGGCAGTCCGGGCAAATTGAGAGGACGCAAGGGCTGGACCTATGAAGGCGGAGTTCGCGAACCTTTCATCGCGCGTTTTCCGGGCCGGATTCCGGCCGCGCATTTGTTGCCGAGGTCCCAGGACGTGCATGCAGAACGGGATCCGGCGGGAAGGGTCAGCAACACCATGGCGACGATGATGGATATTTACCCCACAATCGCCGCGCTTGCAGGCGCAACGCTCCCGAACAAACCCATGGATGGCGTCAATATCTGGCCTGTTCTGACCGGAGAACAGCAGGGTATCAGCCGCGACGTTTTCCTGTACTTCGAAAATTGGGATGTGCAGTGTGCCAGGCTGGGAGTCTGGAAGCTTCACGTATCCCGGTCCAATGCTTTTCCTTGGAGCCCAGATCCCGTTGTCGGCCGGTTAAATCTGCCTTTAGCCGAGCCAGAACTTTACAATCTCGAACGGGACCCCGATGAGAGCTATAACGTCGCGGCGGACAATCCTGCCATTGTCGCGAATATTCGATCTCGAATCCTTCAGCTCCTGCCCAGCTTCCCGTCTCAGGCGATGGATGCATGGAACGCTACGATGAGCCTCCAGTCAACCGGTTTTGAGGGCTCGCTGCCGGTACTTGTTCCACATCCCTGAAAGATTGTGGGGCAGGCAATCCTGCCTGCAGCCGCCTTTCGAGGCGGCTCTCTCGATTGGCCTCGGCGATAATCGGTACTGCTATGGAATTCGTTAACCTTGGGTCCACTGGTTTAAAAATTTCGAGAATCTGTCTCGGCACCATGACCTACGGGTCGAAAAAATGGCGCGAGTGGGTGCTGGAGGAAGAAGAGAGCCAGCCATTTTATAAACGGGCCTTTGAACAAGGCATCAATTTTTTTGACTCCGCCGACATGTACTCAGTTGGCGTGTGCGAGGAAATTCTCGGACGCGCCGTGAAGGAGTTCGGAACATCGCGCGACCGCGTCGTGATTGCGACCAAAGTCTTCAATCCAATGGGCGATGATCCCAATCAGCGGGGCCTGTCGCGCAAGCACATCATGCACGCCGTCGACGACAGCTTGCGGCGTCTCGGCACCGACTACATCGACCTTTACCAAATTCACAGATTCGACTACAACACGCCCATCGAAGAGACGATGGAGGCTCTCCACGATGTCGTGAAGATGGGCAAGGCGCTCTATATCGGCGCATCGTCGATGTTTGCCTGGCAGTTCGCGAAGATGCAATACACGGCCGATTCCATGGCTCTGACGCGCTTCGTCACCATGCAGAACCACTACAACCTGATCTACCGCGAGGAAGAGCGCGAGATGATCCCGTTCTGTCGCGAGGAGGGGGTGGGTCTGATTCCTTGGAGTCCGCTTGCGCGGGGTTTCCTGGCCGGCAATCGCACTAAGGCCGACTACGGCGAGACCCTGCGAGCCAAGACGGATGACTATGCGCAGAAGCTGTATTACGAGGATTCGGATTTCGCGGTGGTTGACCGTGTGACGGAGATCGCGCGCAAGCGCGGCGTGCCCAATGCGCAAGTTGCTTTGGCGTGGGTGCTCGCGCAGCCAGGCGTTTCAGCGCCTATCGTGGGAGCAAGCAAAATGCAGCACCTGGACGATGCGATTGCGGCGCTTGCGATTGAGTTGGATGAGTCCGAGTTGAAAGCTCTGGAAGAGCCGTACAAGCCGCACCCCGTGTTGGGACATTCTTAGTGGGGCGGGCAATCTTGCCCGCAACCGGCTTTCAGCCGGTTTCCCGCAGAACCGGAGAGCCGCCTGAAAGGCGGCTGCAGCCAGGATTGGCTGCCCCACAAAGCAGCATAGCTGCAACCTGGGTTGCTCTCACTGAATCCGGAACGTTCCAAAAATGAGGCCCAACGGCCGCACGTCCGATGCGCTTCGGGTTGTGCGACTCACCTCCACCGTAACGTTCATCATGTACTTGCCCTCCAAGTTCAGGGGCAACGGAAAGCTAGCCTCAAACTTTTTATCGGGCTTGGTAAGGGACGTAGAACCGAGCTTCTCGCCATCCGCTCTTATGGACAAATCCAGCGGACCTTGCGCGAGCACCAACGCGGGACAATAGCCGGACACAATCAAGCTTTGTCCAGCTCCCGTCGGGCCTCCAAGCTCCACGCTGGCCGACTTACCCATCCAGCGAAAGCCCTTCTCCGCGGGATACCAGCCCTGACCCACGCGGCTGGCGTACAGAGGATCGCCGACGTCCACTTTGTCTCGATGTTCGGAAAGGTACTGAGACGACGCGATCGTGTCGTAACTATGCGTGACATCCCGCAGATTGCCGTCACTCGCGATCGCGAAGACGATGGCCTTATTCTGCTTGATGGCTTGAAGCGCAGGCTCGAGCGGCGTAACAAATTTAGCGATGCCTCCCCATTCGGGATGCTGCTCGATCGAGTTTTCGGTTCCTGGCGAAAGAAAGAGATGCGGAATTCCAATCAGCCTGAAAGGATCGTCAGCGAAGCCTGACCAGAATAAATCGTTGTCAACGCCAGTGACAATCACCTGCTTGCCGGCATAGCTTGCTCGCGCGGATTGTAACCCGTTCACGATGCGCTTCAGCTTGCGGGCCCTCTCATAGTGGAAGCGATCGGTGACGTGGAGATCGGAGATCGAGAGCATCATCGAGAGGACCACGAGCGGGATCGCCACTTTCGGATACTCGGCAATCGCGAAAGCCGCAAGCAGCGCTAAACCGATCGACGGAATGGTCATGTAATATTCGGTGAAGTGATCCGTTAAAGGCAGCACTGGCGACAGCACTAGAAGGCCCCAGCCTAGACAGAACGCTGCGACGCGCGGCCTCTTGGATGAGAAGGCTGCGACCGCCCCCGCAGCAAGCAGAGCGACCGAGAGTCCCAGCCATAAAGGACGCCAGTCGACTACGTCTGCGCGATACGCCGCCACGCCGAAGGCCCAATATTGCCACAGAATATTGAGAATCTCTGGCGAGAAGTGCATCTGATAGTGCGGATCGGTCGATTTCGGAACGTAGGCGAAGTGAGCTGCTGTGAACAACGCCGACGGGATGAATAACCAAAGCGTACGCCGGAAGCGCGACCTGTCCCAGAGCAGCGTGTAGAGCGAGGCAATCGCCGGATACATCACTATGAGTTCGAGCGAGCCGAAGCCCAGCAGGAATACTACCCACTGCCAGATCCAGTATTTCAGATTGTTCGTATCGAAGTAGCGCAGCAGGAGCCAGAACGAGAACAGCAGAAAAAAGGCGCAACAGACCTCGTTGTACGCCGCGCTCCAGCCTAGCGACGTGGCCAAAGCAGCATTGGCCGACCAGATTATTGGCGCGAGGAAACCCGCCAATCTCGACCCGGTGAGCCGTCGCGCGATCCCGGCTACGAGGACTAGATTGGCGAACTGCGTGAGAAAAACCCAGATGCGGAAGGGCGCTGCATTCAGCCCGAAAAGCCAGGTGAACACCAAAAAGTAAAGCCGGTCGCTGAGCACGCGGACGGTCCCTTGGGCGCGCGGGCCGAAGAGCACATCCCACCAATCGTTGTAGGTCGTGATCTCTTCGTGCAGACCTAGCCAAGCGAAGTCGTCGCCCCAAAACCATGTCTTGAGGGCGATCCAATGCACTGCGACACAGAACAGGATGGGGACGGCATAGTACGCGACCCGCGAAGCCCGCGACTCGGGCATTACTTGGCTTCGAAACCGACGGCGCTCACGATCACTCCTAGCTCGCGTTGGTCGGTGGGCGTTGGCGGAAGAGCCTTATCAAGTGTGAAATCGACAGTGACTGCTTCACCGTGCAGTGCGTTCGCGGGCACGTCGCGCGTGTATGACGCCGCCCCTGCCTTCGAGTATTCTTCCGGCGCCACAACCAAGCCGTTCACCGTGGCCGACAATTTCAACGAGTGGAATCGCTCCATCACCACGTCTGGAATTGAGAACTTCAAAACGAGGCGTCCGCCATTTTGCGCGCCGGTTTTCGGCGGCCTCAACGTTACGGTGAAGGCGCGGCCGGTCCATCTCCAGGAGTTGTTTTCGACGGCGTAAAATCCTTTAACGAATTGGACTGCAGCGCGCGGATCGCCAGCCTGCACCATCGCCGCCAGCATGCCGTCGTCTGCAACCACCACAGGCGCGCTCTTCCGCTTTCGCTTGCAGCCGACGGGCGCCATCAGCAGGAAGCCTGCTAGCAGCGCAAGCGCTAATCGCCGCATCGTTCAACTTGCACCAAACAGCTATAGAAGACGGGGGCATTGCCGATATCGGTGAGCCGGTCAGACGTCAAAACGTTGATGCCCCGCCCGTTTTCGGCGAGCTTGCTCCAGCGGACGGACGGTGCACGCACCACCCCATCGCGCACCATTCCGTCTACTTCAGCGGTTAGCAGACAACTGCCGCGGTCGTTGAACACGCGGACACGGTCGCCGTTCGCGATGCCCCGCGGGCTTGCGTCGCTGGCATGCATCCAAAGATATGAGGTCTGGCGTTCGGTGTCCGGTCGATTGCCGAAGGTCGAGTTCATGCTGTCATCGTTTTTGGAGGAAACCAACTCCAGAGGATAGCGGGACCTCAGTTCCGGTGATCCGAGCCGAGACTCTAGCGGCGGTTCGTAAGCGAGGGCGCCTCCGCCCAGTTCGCATTTGCCGGAGGGCGTCCCAAACTTCCCTGTTGCGAACGGCCGGAACGGCTCGCCTTCGGGCGATACGTTGAGTCGAACCGAGTGCTCCTGATCCAGACGCTCCAGCGTGATGCCCTGGAGGAATGGATGTTCAGAAGCGAGCAGCGTCCGCAGCATGTCGTCTTCGCTGTCCTTGAAACAAGGGTCGTCGAAGCCCATGCGCTGGGCCAGCAGCCGGAACACTTCGACATTCGATTTGGTCTCGCCGGGAGCTTCCACAGCGGGCCGGGCGAGTTGCACATAGTAGTGCCCGTATGCCAGATAGAGATCAGTGTGCTCGAGGAACGTTGTAGAGGGCAGCAGGATGTCGGCGTGATCGGCCGTATCGTTCTGAAACTGCTCCAGCACTACGGTGAAGAGATCGGGTCGCCGCAGCCCCTTCATCACTAGATTCTGGTTCGGGGCGATGGCGGCCGGATTGGAATTGTAGACCACCAACGCTTTCACGGGCGGGTTATCCACGCGCATGAGGGCTTGGCCCAACTCCGTCATGTTGATCAGACGCGCTTCTCGTCGAAGCGCCGAGCGCTGTTGCAGCTCGGGCATCTCCAGTCCGGCGCGATTAAATTGGAAAGCGTGGCTGGTGCTTAATTGCAAGCCGCCGCCGATTTCGCGCCACGACCCTGTGATCGCTGGCAGCGCAGCCACCGCCCGGGTCGCATTCCCACCACGCTCGCTGCGCTGAATGCCGTAGTTCAGACGGATCGCGGCCGGTCGAGTGGTGGCGTATTCGCGCGCGAGAGCCACGACATCTTCACACCCGATTCCGGTGAGCGCTTCCACTCGCTCGGGCGGATACTTGGCCGCAAGCTGCTTCAGTTCGTCGAACCCGTTGGTATAGCGCTCGATGTAATCGGCGTCCTGCAGATTCTCGGCTGTGATCACGTGAATCAAGCCCAAGGCAAGCGCGAGATCCGATCCAGGATAAATCGGGAAATGCTTATCGGCGAGCTTGGCGACGCGGGTTCGCACCGGGTCGATAGTGTAGAGCTTCGCTCCGTTGCGCCTGGCTTCGAGAATGAACGGCCAGAGATGAACGTTAGTGCCCAGGATGTTCGCGCCCCAGGCGATGATCAATTTCGAATGCCGGAACTGCTCGGGCTCGGTGCCGTAGCGCGTGCCCAGGGTTCGGGTCATGGCTTCCATGCCGGCCGCCGAACAGATGGTGCGGTCCAGCCGCGACGCGCCCAGCCGATGGAAAAAGCGCCGGTCCATCCCGTTCCCGTTGAGCATTCCCATGGTGCCGGCATAGCTGTAAGGCAGTACCGCTTCAGGCCCGTGCTCGGCAGCGACGGCAGTCAGACGCCCGGCGATGGTGTCGAGCGCTTCGTCCCAACCAATTCGCGCGAAGCGGCCCTCGCCTTTCGCGCCCGTTCGCTTCTGTGGATAAAGCAATCGGTCGGGCGAGTATTCGCGATCCAGATAGCGCGCTACTTTGCCGCAAAGAAATCCCCGCGTGACGGGATGATTTGGATCTCCACGCAAACGGGATGCTTTTCCGTCATCTATGTTGAGCAGCAGTGAGCAACAGTCCGGGCAGTCTAAGGCACAGACGGAGCGGCGCACATCGGACATAAGCAGAATTATAGCAACGCTCCCGGATTGCGTTACGGTGCTACACTCTTGGCAGAGGAATCTTTATGCGGCAGGTAGTTCTGGCGGTCCTCGGTTTGGCGGCGGCGGGCGCGCTGTTGGCGCAGAGCGGAAGAACCTATAGCTCCCCTGGCGGGTTCGGAAACATATTGTATCCGGGAACGGGACATGCTCCGAACGCCCCTACTGGCACACCGGGTGCGATCGTCTCGCGATCTGCCGTTGGAAATTTCGGGAACCGCGGTGGCTATCCGTTTTACGCTCCTCGCGTAAACCACCCGGGTCATGGACGGTCGGGTGTGGTGGCGTATCCAGTGATCGTCGGTGGCTATGGTGGGTACGGCGGCGGTTATTACGACACGCCTCCGCAGGGCCCTCAGGGTTATCAGGAATCGGCGCCGCCCATCATCAATACGAATACGGCTCCGTCGGTGGTGATCAACCAGACCTTCATTCCCGAACGTGCGGTGCCGGTGGTGCGCGACTATGCGAACGGACCCGACGCGCCGCAGGAACAACAGTCCGGGATGCGGGTGTATGAGGGACTGAAGACCCCGCGTCAGCCGGATCCGACTGCGCGCCGAACGAGCGATCAGCCGACGCTGTATCTGTTGGCTTTTAAAGATCACCATATTGTTCCCGCTTTAGGCTACTGGGTGGAGCAAGGCAACCTGCATTATGTGAGCGCCGAGCATAGTTTGAACCAAGCCAGCCTTGACTTGATTGACCGCGAGATGTCCCAGCAGCTGAATGACGAGCGGAACGTAGAATTCAAGCTGCCCCGAACTCAGTAAGGAACTGCGTGGTGACGGCGCTCCACGACAATGAGTGCGAACATCGCCCAGCGTGGCATCCAGCGCTGCATGGAGCGCTCGAGCGATCGCCAGAACGGAAACGTGAACGCAGGCATGAAGCCGCGCATCGAAATGCCTCCGCAGATCAGATAACGGAACGGCATTAAACCCTCGGTTGCCCGGAGCCGGAATTCGGGAAAGTCAGCCTCAAAGCGTTCCCTGTCGCGCTGAAACACGATCCAGGGCAACGCTCCATTCGAAGCCGAGAGCGGTCCCTTGCCCGAGAACTCCCAACTCGCTTTTTCCGGGTCGAAGAACTCATGATGCAGGTTGCGATACACCATGCGCGACCAGTTGGAAACCCAGGGTTCGATAGCCACTATGGCCCCGCCGGGCATCAGACAACGGGCCGCCTCGCGGATGAAAGCGCTTGTGCTGGGAATGTGGTGGAGCACGTTGGTCATCACGATCGCGCGCAAGCTTCCATCGCGAAAGGGCAAGACTTGGCCATCGAGGACTGCCAGACAATTCGAACACGAGACCAGTTCGGATGTGATCAAGCCCGGAATCTTTTCGCGAAGGAAGCCCGCTCCAGATCCTAGCTCTAACACGGCACCGGGTCCCGCAGGTATCCGATCCGCTATCAGCGTGTACCATTCTTCATAGATCAGCTTGAGAAAACGTTTCTGATTTATGATCGCGCGCCGACGCTGGGTGGTGGCCGGATCGTCGAGATCTAAGCCGCGTGTCAAGGGATGCGCAACTGCACGACGCAAGGCCGGTATCAAGGCTCAAACTTAGCATCACCGGAGCAACGGGATCCAGACCTCCATGGGCGTTCGTTCTCGGTTCGCCCACGTGTAGTAGGGGATGAGCGTGAGTTCGGCGGGGCTGGTTTTTCTCGCTTCCGCTTTGTCTAACGACTCATAGAGCGGCAGATCCGTTACAGAGCGGACATACGCTGCACCCGCGTGCTTCAGGACGGTGATGCCCCCAAGCAGATCGGTTCGAGAGTCTGAAGCGAAGGCCGCGGCCGGTTTGGCTAACAGGAGATCGGCGAGGGCGCCCGGCTCGTCGATCTGTTCCATGCAGTAGACAAGGGGTCCGCGCTGGATCGCAACCTTTCCGCTATTTTCTGTGACTTGCGGATTTGAAGTTAGGAGCTTGGGAGTCACATCGAAATGCAAGTCTACTTTGTCTCCCGCTTTCCAGAGCCGCTTGATCGCCTTGTACTCACCTGTGTTGGGCACGCGCACATACAGTGTGAACTCGGACTCATTCGCGGGAGTGACGGTGAGTGTGACATCGCCGCTCCAAGGGTAATTCGTCTTCTGTGAGATCTTGAGGGCGGTTCCGTTCTCAAGATGCCAGTCCAGTTCGGAGTTATGGAAAAAATGAACGTAGACGGCATCCTTAGCGGTGGCATAAAAATATCCCGGGAGCGAAGCGACGATGCGCTCGATATTCGGAGGACAGCAAGTAGTGTCATACCATTCGTTGCGGATCTTCTCGCCGTTGGACGAGAGCGGGTTGCGGTAGCAGTAGAGCGTGCCGTTTAATGACATCCCGGAGTTGATGCCGTTGTAGAGAGCGCGCTCCATGACATCGGCGTACTTGGCCAGTCCACTGATAGCAAGCATGCGGAAATTCCACAGCATGTTGCCGATGGCGGCGCAGCTTTCGGTGTATGCCTGGGAGTTGGGCAACTCGTAGGGCTCGCCAAACGCCTCGCCCTGCGAGCGAGAACCGACTCCTCCAGTGATGTACATCTTGCGGTTGATGAGATCGGCCCACAAGGTGTCCAGCGTCTTGCGGTAGAGCGGATCGCCGGTCTCGGCGTAGTAATCGGTCGCGCCGCTGGACGCGTACATGGCACGGACGGCGTGCCCTTCGAATTGAGTGCGGGATGTGAAGGCCTTGCCGCTAAACATGTATACAAGTTGGGCGTTGGTGAGTTTGAGACGTTCGCGCTCCACACCGCTGAGGAGATAGCCGGCAAGGTCGATAAAGCGGCGTTCGCCAGTGGTCCGGTATAACTCGACCAGAGCCATCTCTAACTCGGGATGTCCAGTAAGCAGCGGTGTCTTCCCCGGCCCGGAGATGGAGATGAGGTAGTCGACATATTTGATGCCCCCATCCAGTAGCTTGCGGTCGCCGGTCGCCCGATAGTAGGCAATGGCCGCCTGCAGCAAGTGTCCGAGACAGTAGAGTTCATGAGATTTGTACATCTCAGTGAAGCGCAGCGCCTTGCGGTCATCCTGATAATAGGTGTTGAGGTAGCCGCTGGGTTCCTGGGCAGCCAGGATCTCGGCGGTGAGCCGTTCGAAGTCGGCACGCAGCTTGGTATTATCGCCGGATTGGAGCACGAAGGCCACGGACTCCATCCACTTATACAGGTCGGAATCGGTATAGAGAGGGCCTTTGCGAGTTGCGGCTTTCTTGCCGGATAGCCTGCGAAAGTTGTCGATGATCCCGTGTTCTTCAAGCAACGCCAGCATGGTCGGGATGCTGCGCTCTACGTTGATTTTGCGTCGCTCGGCCCAGAAGCCGTCTCCGAGTGTGACTGCATGGACGGGCACGGGATGCATGACGGCCTGCGGAGAATGTGCGAGATAGATGATTCCCTGGTCGCGCCAAGTGTCGGCTGCGGCGGCGAGGGCGACGGTGAGCAGTGTTAGCAGTGCGTATTTCATAAATCGAATCCAAGCTCCTTGAGGTGGCGGTAGACGAGGGCGATGGGGAGTCCGACAACATTGAAATAACAGCCATCGATGCGCTCGATGAATTTGGAGGCGAGGCCCTGGATGGCGTAGGCACCGGCTTTGTCCATGGGCTCTCCGCTGGCGACGTAGTTCGCGATTTCCACGCGCGAGAGTGGTCCGAAGCGGACGGTTGTGGAGGCGAGGTCTGTGATGATTTCCGATGTTGTCCTGAGGCAGATGCCCGTAATGACTTGGTGGTCGCTGTCGGCCAGCAGGCAGAGCATGCGTGTAGCGTCGTCTGCGTCACGGGGTTTTTCGAGGACATGTTCTTTGATTACCACGACGGTGTCTGCTCCTAGCACGATCTCACCGGGGATGACGGGGATGGCTTGCGCTTTCTCTTGGGCCAGGCGCTGGACGTAGTCTTCCGGTGGCTCTTTCGGGTGACGTTTCTCTTCGATGCGGGGCGGACGGACGGTGAAAGGTATGCCTGCGGCCGTCAGGATTTCTTGGCGTCTGGGCGATTGGGACGCGAGAATTAAACTCCTTGAGCCGGCGAGAAAGCCGGCGGCAGGCAAGACTGCCTGCCCCACTAGGACTCGCCTCGCTTGCGAAGGGGCACTTCTTTTAGGAAGAAGTTGATCGCGATTCCGACGGTCATTAGGATTGCGCCCATTAGGAAGATGGCATGCAGGCCTTTCACTAGCGCATCGTGCACGTTCTGCAAGAGGGCGTGAAGGAGCGCTTTGCCGCCGGGATAGGCGCCGAAAGCTGCGTCGAGCCGGGGACGGATTTGCACGAGCTGCAGCGGATTATTGAATGGCACCAGCGCTCGCGCCGGGGTGCCTGGAGGCACGGTTTGCTGAAAGTGTTGGTGATAAAGCTTCAGCAATACCGACCCGAAAAGAGCCACGCCCACGGTACTGCCGATGGAGCGAAAGAACTGCGTAGAGGCGGTTGCGGCTCCGAGGTGTTGAGGGGGCGCGACGTTCTGAACAATCACGTTGTAGATGGGCTGCATGAGACCCATGCCGAGCCCAGCGATCACCATGTTTCGAACTACTTCGGTTTCCGTAGTGTTGCCGTCCATCGCTGCGAGCAGGTACATGCCGATTGCGGCGAGCACTGCCCCGGATATTGCGAGGTATCGATAGCGGCCAGTCTTGGACATGATTTGTCCGGAAGCGACACTGCTGATGACCGCTGCCATGAGGAGCGGAGTTAGTAGGGATCCGGAGTGAGTGGCAGATACTCCGAGCACGCCTTGCATGAAGAGCGGCACGTACAGAATGACGCCGAACATGCCTATGCCGATCACGAAGATAGCGAGAGCTGAGACTGCAATCACCGGGTCGCGAAACAGCCAGAGCGGCAGGATGGGCTCGGGCGCTCGGGATTCGGCAAACAAGAACGCGCCTAACATGACGTTGGCCAACAGCAGCAATCCGAGTACTCGCTGTGATTCCCATCCATAGTCGGTTGCCCAGGTAAGCGCGAGCAAAAGCGGAACGAGGCAGGCGATGAGCGTCGCGCCTCCCCACCAATCGATGCTGCGCTTGATACCGTGCGGCCGGAAGTAGGGGAACTCGAAAAAAATAACGGCGGCTGCGAAAATTCCGATGGGCAGGTTTACATAGAAGGTCCAGCGCCAGGAGAACTGGTCCGTGATCCAGCCGCCGAGGGTTGGGCCGAAGATGGAGGCCATGCCCCAGACGGCGGCGAAGAGTCCTTGAAAACGGGCGCGTTCGGCGGGAGCGAAAATGTCTCCGATGATCGTGAACAGCAAGCCCACGACGATGCCGGCTCCCACGCCTTGAAGTCCGCGAAAGACGATTAACTGGGCCATGCCGTCCAAGGGCAGCCACGGGATTTGGCCCGCTGCGCCGCAGAGCGCGGATGCGAGAACGAAGAGGATGTTACCTCCGAGGAAGAACCACTTGCGACCATAGATATCGGACAGCTTGGCAAAGATGGGGACCGCGATGGTTGAAGTGAGCAGGTACGCGGTGGTGACCCAGGGGTAGCGATCAAACCCGTTGAGCTGGGCGATGATGCGCGGCATGGCGGTTCCGACGATGGTTTGATCCAGAGCGGCGAGGAGGAGAGTCAACAGCAGGCCGATGAGGGTGCCGATGAGCTGGGGCCGGGATAGATTATGAAAGCCAGTCGAAGGTTGCGGCGTTGCCGTGGACACTTCCCTATTAGACCTTATGAGAACGGGAAATTTCTGCATCGTTGCGTGACGGTTCAGCGTTTCAGGCAGCGGCGGGACGGGCTTTTTCGTGTGTGATGGCCACGCGGAGACGGTCGCGGAGTCGGATGTGAACGTTGATTTGCGCGATTGAAAAAACGAAGCCATCTTCGGAAGGAGCGTAGGTAAACGGCTGGACGTCTTCGCGGGCGCGGCGTTCGGCTTGGACTGCGTTGATTTGATTAAGGAATTTTGGCGGAGCGGTTGGCGAGGCGGGTCTCATAGAGACTGATGTTGCGGAGAGTCTCGGAGTAGAGATGGTAATTACGCGCGATCATCTCCAGCCGGAACTGGAATCATTTCAAGAGGCTTCCCAACTCGGCCAGCAACTCTTGAGCCTTCACCCGGAGCTAAACCAACGATTCACGAGCGCTATTCGACCGAAGAGAGTGTCTGCCCTCAATGCCAGGATGATGGTCCATTTCGGCGCGCACACTCCGACATCATCGTGGAAATCCTTGGCTATTGGTAAGACGGGCGAGTATTATAGTTTAAACTAGTTTAATCTTATGACGGACTAGCTGCTTTCTCCGCCGCGACTCTCCACATTCATAATTGAGACGATGAAGCGTGGCACGTTTTAGCGGGAGAGCTAATTTCCCAATATGCAGACAGAACCGAAACCGCCAGCACAGGCACAACGGTATTCTTGCCAGCAGGCATCGCACACACCTATACTGCCGGAAGCGGCGATCGCTATCTGATCGTCCTCACACCTCGTCTTAGAGATTTGATTGACACGCTCCAGAGCGACTGCGATCCCTCCCGCAAGCAAGAGATCTACCGCCGGTTCGATTCCGAACTGCTGGAATGAAGCAACAACTTCAAGCCGGGTTTTGGTACAGTCCAAGCACGTTTCCCGCAGGATCGCGGAACCGCGCGGTGATCTCCGGAGCATCTGCGCCGATCGGCTGGGTAATCTCACCACCATTTGCGACTATTGAGTCGAGGATGGCGGCTACGCTATCAACCATGACGTAGATCAGCAAGCCGGGTTCCGACGCAGGCTTGCGTCCGCGGACCCAAGTGCCGCTTACTTGGCCGACGCTGTCGTCAAATGCGGTACTGCCATCACCGCGTTGCCGAACTTTCCATCCGAACACGCGCCCGTAGAATTCGGCGGAACGCGATATATCGGTCGAAGGAATCTCGATGTAGCAAATCTTTCCGTTTCCGAGTGTAGGATGCATAAGTTTGTCTATTGCTGACGCTTTCCCAGAATTTCGTAGACCGGCTTATTATCCGCAAACACCTGCCACTCCACAACTTTTCCATCGCGGATCACGGCCCTCCAGGTCGTCATCACTCATGACATGGTCTGCGCGAATCCAGTAGTCAGGACACATCGCAAAATAACCCCGCCAACCAGCTTCCATAGATTTCGCGCCAAGCACTCGATTTCCCAGCGAGTCCGCGAACACATGATCCGCTGCCATGAGCGTGGTTAGGGCATTCACGTCGTGGCTATTGATGGCGGCCAGCCATTGCTTGACAACCTCGGTAGAGTTCAGCTTATCGGACCCCACTGTCCCTCCAACCGGCGGCATAGATATTCAATTTGCTCGCCCTGCCCTTCAGTTCGACTTCGCCGAGGGCTTCAAAGCCAGGAAAGTCCGGAATGCTGGCGCGAATGTCTTCCGATACGATAATCTGCGAGCCTGCGGCCTTGCTGACGAGCCTCGACGCCACATTCACGGTGTCGCCGATAGCCGCGTATTGCACGCGGTCGGCTGATCCTATGTTGCCGACCACGACTGGCCCGCAATGCAGCCCGATGCCAATGCGAAACGGAGGAGCGTTGCGCTGCACCCTCGACCGGTGTCCCGCCTGCAAAGCACGAACGAGCGCAGAGGGGTTCGATCAGCGAGGCGCGACTCGTGTTTACTAGCATCTTCGCTTTCCGCCGTGGCGTAACCCTGCGACCGCGCTCGGGTCCGCGGTCCTTCGCTCGACCATACGAGCACCTTCATTCCGAACGCTGCGCCGTACCCGGCGACAACTTGGCCGATTCGACCAAAGCCGAAGATTCCCAGCGTTTTCTCGCGCAGACTGTTGCCGACGCCCATCTGCCATCGCCCTTCCCTCAGCGCGGCAATCTGCTGAGGGATTTGGCGCATAGCGGAAAGGACCAGCCCCCAAGTCAATTCTGCGGTTGCATAAGAGGGAGTTCCGGCATGCTGGCTAGACGAGACGATGACTCCATGCCGCGTGCAAGCATCAATGTCGATGTGCGGGTATACGCTGCGCTGGCTGATTAGTTTCAATTTGGGGAGGCGGTCAAGCAGAGGGGCGCGAATGCTGGTCCGCTCGCGAATGAGCACCATCATGGCCATCGAGTTTTTGAAAACAGGAAAGGCTGCGCAGGGAGTCATGAAATCGTCGAGTATGGAAATCTTCATGGCAATACATTTTAAGGTACCGTGCAATATATGAAAACTTATGTCATCACCACCGCCGTAATCTTTGCACTGCTCACGTTGGCGCATGTTTGGCGCGGCATTGAAGAGGGTCCGCATCTCGCGATGGAACCTTGGTTCATTCTCTTTACCCTTGCCTCCGCAGCCCTCTGCGTGTGGGCTGTGTACTTGCTCAGGCGCGCGCCGCGATCATGATGTCCTAATTCGCTTAACATGGTAGCCATGCGGTGTCGCCGACTCGTTCTAGTTGGGTTCGTTTGTGCGCTCTCGGCTGGCGCGTGGGTGGATCCAAAGGATGAGGCGTTCATCGGGTCGCGTCGGAATTACTGGGCGTTTCGCAAACCCGTTCGTCCCGAGGTGCCTGCGCTTGCGAGCCCATGGGTGCGGACACCGATCGATGCGTTTCTACTCGAAACCATGCGCGCCAAGGGCTTAGCGCCTTCCCCGCCCCTTGATCGCGGCCGGCTCTTACGCCGACTGACGCTGGATTTGACTGGTTTGCCTCCCACGACTGCTGAACTTGATGCGTTCGAGCATGACCGCTCTCCCAAAGCCTACGAGCGAACGGTGGATCGGCTGTTGGCTTCGCCACAATATGGCGAGCGCTGGGCCCTGCGTTGGCTGGACGTGGTGCGGTACGCCGATACCAACGGATACGAGATCGATGCCGAGCGCCTGCATGCCTGGCGCTACCGCGATTACGTGGTGCGCGCGTTCAACGAGGACAAACCGTATGACCGCTTTGTGAAAGAGCAGATCGCCGGTGATGAACTGTATCCGGGAGACAAGAACGCGCTGATTGCGACGGGATTCCATCGTGCGGGTCCCATTCACCTGGTGGCTGGAAATCAAGACGTGGAGATGAACCGCCAGGAGGTTTTGACGGAGATGGCGGGCGGAATCGCGTCAGTGTATCTCGGTCTGACAGTGGGATGCGCGCGCTGCCACAACCACAAATTCGATCCTATTCTGCAAGCCGATTACTATCGTTTGCAAGCCGTGTTCGCGGGGACCGAAGGCAAGGATATCGAGATCGCGACTCCGGCCGAGACGTCCGCATACGAGGAGGCTAAGAAAGCTTACGACGCGCGGCTTGCGCCGGTGAAGGAGCGAATTGGGGCGATCGAGAAGCCGTATCGCGAGCGGATTCAGGCGGAGAAAAAACGCGGTCTGGAGACGCGGTACCGGGAGGCGCTCGTCCTGCCCGACGAACAGCGTACTGCGGAACAAAAGGTTTTGGCCAAGAACGCCAAGGATCAGATTGGCGCAACTTGGGACGAAGTTCTCGCGCAGCTTAGCCCCGAGGATCGGCTCCGTCGAACGGAGTTGCGCAAGCAATTGCACCTGATTGAGCTGACGCGGCCAGACCCTCTTCCGACAGCCTACTCGGTCGCCAATACGCCGGAGGCTCCGCCCACTTACATTCTGAAGGTGGGAGATTACAAAAATAGGATGGGGGCGGTGGATCCTGGCGTTCTCACGGTGTTGAGCGAGGGGTCGCCGGAGATGCCGAAAGCCGCGGCGGGGCGTCGCGCTGCATTGGCGAACTGGCTGGCTTCAGCGGATCATCCGCTGACGGCGCGCGTGATGGTCAACCGCATCTGGCAATTTCGAATGGGCACGGGGATCGTGGCCACGCCGAACGACTTCGGTTTGCTCGGGCAGCGCCCTTCCAATCAGAAATTGCTGGATTGGCTGGCCACGGAGTTTGTCGCTCGGAACTGGAGCGTCAAATCGATTGATCGGCTCATTGTAATGTCGAGCGCCTATCAGCAGGCTTCCGGGGACTGGCGAATGAACCGCAGGCGCTTGGAAGGGGAGACGATTCGCGACAGCGTGCTGGCAGTGGCGGGAGATCTGAATTTGAAACTGGGCGGCCCGCCTATTCGCGTTCCGATAGAGAAGGAAGTTTACGATCTGATCTTCAGCGAGGACGAACCGGATAATCTCTGGCCTGTGGCACCGGACCCGAGCGAGCATCGTCGGCGCAGTCTTTACCTGCTGAATAAGCGGACCGTGCGCCTTCCTCTGCTGATGAATTTCGATCAGCCCGACACGATGACATCATGTCCAGTGCGACCGACGAGCACCCATGCTCTGCAGGCATTGTCGCTGATGAACAGCGGATTCATGCAAGACGAATCGGCGCGGTTCGCCGAGCGGCTGGCGAGGGATTGCAAGGGAAAAAGGGGATGCGAGGTGGAGCAGGCTTACCGGCTTGCCCTGGCGCGAAACGCGTCGCCACCCGAGGTGCGGATGGCGAACGCGTTCTTTCGCAAGGGCGGAGGGTTGCCCGATTTTTGCTTAGCGCTGCTGAATCGGAACGAGTTCGTGTACCTGCCTTAGGTACACCAACTCTACATCACGTAGAAGAATTCTTCGTACACCACTTTGCCGTCAACAACTTTGTAGACCGCGACTTCTTCCATCGTGAACCGTTTTTGTTGCGGCTTGAAGGTAACGTCCATTTTGAAAGTGACCGCGAAGTGCGCACCCGCGACGAGCGGGCCTTTCACAGTGGCCGAGTGGATCTCGTGATTAGCGGTCCACCATTCACCCTTGGCCTTCACGGCCGCAATGCCTTTCGCTTCGCGCGACCCTCCGGGAGGCGCGCCAGCTTCCATGCTGACGATATCGGGCGAGTAAAGCTTTTCGGTGGCCTCTTGGAACTTGCCTTCCGAGCACAGTTTGACGAGGGTATCCGCAACTTCCTGGGTAGTCATGATCGATCTCCTATTTAAATTCCTACTGGACTTCGACCAAGCTAGCACATCAGGAAATTCGCGATTCGCGGAACAAATTCCATAGCACCTGCGTCTGGCACTAACAGCCGCCATGACGAGACGCTTCCACCCTAGCGCTTCCTTCCTGGAAGCAACCCGCATCGCGGCCGACTCGCTGCGCAAGAATAAGCTTCGGAGTTTCCTTACCCTGCTCGGGATCATTCTGGCCACAACGACGCTCATTGCGGTGACGGCGCTGATCCACGGCATGAACCTGTACATCGCCGACAAAGTCTCAAACATGGGCGCGGACGGGTTCCGCGTCGTACGCATGGCGTGGTTCGGCCCTTGGGATCCCAAGAAGTTTTTCGAGATGCAGAAGCGCAACCCGCAGCTCAAGCGCGAAGAGTACGAGTTCGTCAAAGAGAGGGCGACCCTGCTCAAAGACGTCGGCATGATGGCTTCACGGCAGGCGCGGGTTTCTCATCATGGCGAATCCGTCATGGGCGTCGACGTTGAGGGAGTTACAGATAACATTCCCGGGATCAATAACATCAACGTGGAGACAGGCCGCAGCATGGCGGGAGAGGAGGTGCGGCGGCACGCGCGCGTGGCGTTCATCGGCAACGATATCCGCACGCGGTTTTTTCCAGGCGTGGATCCTGTGGGCAAGACGATTGAGGTGGAAGGCAATCCCTACACGGTCATTGGCGTGGCGAAAACGCTCGGGAGCGTGTTCGGACAATCTCAGGACAACTTCGTAATGATCCCCATTGAGAGCTATTTCAAGACGTACGGAGCGCGCAATGGCATCCGGCTGATTGCAAAGGCGATGGATCAGGAACATCTGATGGCAGCGCAGGACGAAACCCGGATGCTGATGCGCGCTTTTCGCCAACTGCGTCCAGGCCAGGACGACAACTTCAGCAGTTTCGCATCCGAGGCATTCGTCAGTCTATGGGAACGGCTGACGTCGACGATCGCGGGCATGGCGGTGGGCATCGTTTCCGTATTCATGATCGTGGGCGGCATCGTGATCATGAACATCATGCTCGCGGTGGTCACGGAGCGCACGCGGGAGATCGGCATTCGCAAGTCGCTCGGCGCGCGGCGGCGCGACATTCTCAACCAGTTTCTAGTGGAGTCGTCGTTTCTGGCGGCAACGGGCGGCTTAGTCGGTGTGATATTGGCATGGCTGGCTGCAGTGGCCGTTCGAAACATGACGTCGGTGCCCATGGCTCTGCCTTGGTCGTCGGTGCTCTTGGGAGTTGGACTCTCGTCCGTGGTCGGTCTGTTCTTCGGCATCTATCCGGCCAGGCAGGCTGCCAAACTCGATCCCATCGAAGCTTTGCGCGCGGAGAAATAAGCATGACAATGCTGGCGTTTTCGAACGGCTTTCTGCTCGCGTTGCAAACGATTCGCGCCCATAAGCTGCGGGCGTTTCTGACCGTGGTGGGAGTGATCATCGGGACGGGCACCATCATCGGCGTGGGGGCGATCATGACCGGGTTCGATGCGTCGATGACGGCTGTGCTGCGGAGCTTCGGCCCCAACTCCATTATTGTTTTCAAGTTTCCCGTGGGGTTCCGGGTAGGCAACCTCAGCCCCGAGGAGCGCACCCGCAAGAGTCTAACGTTTGAAAACGCGGTTCATATCAGAGAGCGCTGTAAAGATGTGGCCGAAGTTTCTCCTATGCTCTTTCAAAACAACAAGAGCGTGAACGTTCACTATAAGAGCAACGATATGTACGATGTGAACCTGTTTGGCGTGGAGGAATCCTATGCGAACGGGCAGGTGGACATGCACCTGGGCAGGTTCTTCACCGATGAAGAGGGCCGGCGCAAAGTGCCCGTCGCAGTGATCGGGCAGGATCTGGAAAAGGGCCTCTTCGCCAACGTGGATCCGCTCGGCAAGATGATTAACGTGGATGGGCATCAATTCGAAGTGATCGGCACCATGCTGCGGCCCGCAGCCTCGTTCTTCGGCGATACCGACACCCGCGTTCTGCTCCCTTACGGAACGATGCAGAGGCTATATCCGAGCGCCCGAGAGAATGCGATTGTGGTGTCGGCGAAGGAGGGCAGGCTGCCCGAAGCATTGGACGAGGTTCGCGCCGTACTGCGGATCGACCGCCGCGTGCCGTATAGCAAGCCGGACAATTTCGCGCTCTCGACGGCGGAACAGATGGTGGCCGATTTCAGGCAGATCACATCAATGACCTTTCTGGTGATGGCGGTGCTCAGTTCGATTGGGCTGCTGGTGGGCGGAATTGGCGTAATGAATATCATGCTGGTGTCGGTTACGGAACGAACTCAGGAGATCGGAATCCGCAAGGCGATCGGCGCCAAGCGGATGGACATCATCCTGCAGTTTCTGCTGGAGGCGTCGGTTCTCACTGGGTTGGGAGGCATTGCGGGAATCGTTTTTGGCTGGCTGATCGCGTTGATTACGCGGTTGGTATTTCCGTCGCTGCCCGCGGCTGTACCTCTGTGGGCTGCTGTGCTTGGTATCGTGGTCTCGGTGGCGGTGGGATTGTTCTTTGGAATCTGGCCGGCGAATAAGGCGGCTCGGCTGGATCCAGTGGAAGCGCTACGCTACGAATAATTGGACACGCGCCCCCTTAAGCCCTTCGCTGAGCGGTCCATTTCGCTTGGCCGTATTCGCCCATCGCAACCGTCCCCCGCATTGAATTCCCGTCCGCAGTTCCCGTAAACTCATAGCCGATTGCGGTCCCCTGAATCCTGTGCGAACTACGGAACTGCACCTGATTCGCCTGCACCTTCCCGCGCAGTTCACCACTCAGCTTCTCGCTGTCATGCGTACCAGTCAGCTTATCCCCAGACTGTTCGATAGCAAGTTTATGTTGACCGCTTCCCAGCAGATAATCCACCTTCACATCCCATTTCCCAGAAACGCTGACCGGTTCGCCCGTGGGTGGAGCAGGCCTCTCCATCTTCGGGGGTTTTGAAAGGACGGCATAGATCGCCCCAGCGGCAATCTTATGATCCTCCGGCATCATCATGTACGGCATGATGGTGATCGAGTCGCCTCTTGACCCGCCGACCACAATCCTCGGACTCCCCTCCAGCAGAAACTTCTCCACCTCGCGACCCGTGATCCCAACCTTCGCCGCGTCCCACTTAATGTGCAACTGAGGCGCATGGTTCGACAGATCTTCCGGCTGCGTCACCTCTGTCGTAACTCCGGGCACCTTGGTCACGCGATCCGAGATGTAGCCGAGCCAGTTTTCCCAGGTCTTCCACTCCGCCGCATGATCGCGCTTGGTCCACATTTCCACTGCGGCGAGCATGCCCATAATCTCTTCCTTGCCCACCTTGAGCGAACGCCCAAAGGCATGGTGCGGGGCGCTGTTCAGCCACGCGGCCTGTAACAAATCCTTGCGCCCTAACAGCAAACCTGCAGTCTGCGGACCGCGAATGCACTTGCCGCCGCTATACGCCACCATCGTCGCGCCATGTTGCAGATGGAGGTTGGGGATGGTTAACTCTTCCGCTGCGGCGTCCACCAGCAATGGAACATCATGCTGCTTGGCCACCTTCGCGACGCTCTCGATGCTCAACGGACCCTTCTCCGCCTGCGGACAAGAGAGGATCAGAACCATTGCCGTCCTATCGTTGAAGGCGTGCTCCAACTCCTCGGCGGTACCCACCTCGATAATGTCCACGCCCAGCATGCGCACCGCGTGATCGTAAACATTGCGAGCGTATTTCGGCATGATCACTTGGTTCTTCAACCCATCGAGCTTGGGCAACTGCTGCATCTTTTCGGGATCGGCACCCGCGATGCATGCGGACGTTGCGTGGGTTAGAGCAGCGGCGCAACCAGCAGTGACGATGCCCCATTCGGCTTTGGTCAGTTCGGCCAGCCGGGCGCTCACGGCGCTCATCAACTCATCCATCTGAACGTAATGCTTAGAAGCCTCCAGCATGGCCTGCTTCACTTCTGGCAGCGACTGCGATCCGCTGATAATCGTGAACGTGCCCCTGCAGTTGACGAGCGGACGCACGCCGATGGACTCATAGAGATTGGGACCGAGTTTCAATTCGTGCGTCGGTTCGGCCGAGGCGTTCTTCACGGCGTCCGGCAGAAACCCGGCGGCGGCCAGCAGACCTCCGCGTTGAAACAGTCCGCGACGGCTGATGCCGCGCAAGCGATCGAGAGGATTCGTCATGAGTTAACTCCTGCAGTATTGCGACTGCTTTGGTGCCTTATAGTTTACCTGTAAATGGGGTGTTTCCAAGCGTTGGCTGTTTTGCAGCTTGGACGTCAGACAGCTTTCGAGCATGCCGATCACGAT
>JBBRRB010000056.1:0-40814 GCA_038225555.1 Bryobacterales bacterium | reverse complement strand
TGATCGGCGACCGCGCTGAAGTACAGGATCTGAGCTGCTGCGCTGCCAATCAGGTTCTTGTAGTAGTGAGGCGTGCGCACCATCGCGACCTTATATCCGATGTCGGCCGCGCGATTCGTAAGGGCCACCGTCTCGCGAACGCTTTCCACCCCGGTACCCGCGATCAGCAGCTTCTCCGGGGCGGCGTAATTGGCCACCCACTCCCACAACTGGACTTTCTCGTCGGTCGTGAGCATCACACTCTCTCCAGTTGAACCGCAGACCACGTAGCCTCCGAGGCCAGTGCGATTCCACTTCGAGACATTGTGTTCGACTTTGGATTTCCAGAGCTCGCCTTCGTGGTTGAAGGGCGTAGTTATCGGTGGATAGATGCCGTGCAGTTTCATAAAGAAGGGAGGGCTCTCTGCCGGGCGGCCGAGAGCCCTTTATTGTGGAGCGCGTTTACGTCGCGATGAAGGTAATTACAAGCGTGTACAATGCCAGAGACTCGATCAGCACTAGACCGAGAATGAGTGCGAAACGGATGCCGGCCTGAGCTCCGGGATTGCGCGCCATGGCTTCAGCGGCCGAAGCGACGGCCTTGCCTTGGCCTAGGCCACAGAGTCCCGACGCGATGCCCATGGCAAGATAGGCCATTGGAAGGCGCAGCGGAAGATCCTTCGAGTAGTCTTTTTGAGCGAAAATCGGGCTGGCGAGGATCAGAAGAGCGATCGACACCAGTATCATTTTTTTAGTCATTCAGGTTCTCCTTGTTAGTAAATTGCCGGCAAGGAGGTGGTTCCCGATCTGCGTTGGGACGCGAACGGGCTCACGCTTGCGGCTGATGATGCCTAATGTTCGTGAGCCACTGCTCCGCTGACGTAAATGATCGTGAGCAGGGTAAAAATGTAAGCTTGCAACAATGAAACGAAGACGTGCAGGCCCATGAATACTCCGGGAATGAAGAGGTAGGTAAGTCCTAAGAAAGCGAGCGTGACTTGTTCGCCAGCAAACATGTTCGCATAAAGTCGGAGCGTGAGCGAAAGCGGGCGAGCCAAATGGCTGATGAGTTCGATAGGAAGCATCAACGGTGCGAGCAGAGGTAGGGGCCCGGCAAAGTGTCTTAGATATCGACCGACGCCCTGTTCTCGGAAACCTGCCCAGTTGTAAAAGACGAAAGCGGAAAGGGCGAGGCCGGCGGTAACCGCTGGATTCATCGTTGGCGATTCAAAGCCGGGAACGACTCCGATCAGGTTCATGAATAGGATGAAGATGAACAGTGTGCCGAAGAACGGAACGAAGCGAGAGGAGTGATGCTCGATGTTATCGCTGGCCTCGCCCGCGACAAAGTTGTAAACGACTTCGAAGAGGTGCTGCAGTTTGCCGGGATTGTCCGCTGATAGTCGCGAGCGGAGCACAGCAAACAGCAGAACGATCAGCGCAAAAACCAGCAGTTCGATCGCGAACCAGTTGCTCCAGGGCTTCTGCGGATCTTCAACCTTGTAATTCACGGCTTGGAGAATGGAGTTCGCCGGACCCGCCAGATAGCGGTTCAACAGCGCGGTGAGCCAAGCTTCATGTTCCATATATGAGTTCGAAAACGATGGAGACGATCGCGGCGGCGGCGGCGGCCAAAAGGCCGAAGAAAACAGCCACCGGATTGACTTCTAAGTACTTAACTATAGCATAGGCCACGATTGCGAGCAGCGCAAAACGCCCTATCATCGCCTTGATCGAACGCCCGGATTTCGAATCAGTTCCGAGGGCATCCACGACCTTGCGCCAGCGCCAAAAACTTAGGTATGAGAGGGCAGCGCCGAGCAGGAAACCGAGCCCGAATCGCCACCCTTTAGCCGCGCAGGCAAAAACGAAGCCAATCAGCCCAATGCCGACAATTCCTCGGGTAATGCGAACGACGATGCGTTCATAGACACCATCGTCACTTGCTGCCATCATCCTGATTCAGTTCCCGGATTAATTCGATGAATCCTGCTGCGATGCCGAAGAGCAGAAACGTGAAAGTAAGAAATTTCGTATGGAAAGCTTTATCGAGCAGGTAGCCCATGACGTACCCGACCAGCGCGGAGACAGGCATCAGGAACGCCAAGCCGAGATACTTTCCGACCTGCTTCATGGAATCGTCTTTAGGCATCCGGTGTTCTCTTTTTCGTAAGAAGATGTGCGGACTGCTCGGCACTCTCTTTTACAAGAAACCCCATTTTAGGGTGAGACGGTTCCAGGTCAGGCTTGAGGCCGAATTCCTCAAGCGCTTCGGTAGTAGTGGGGCCGATTGAAACAATCACCGCCCGTTCCAAAGCATCGCGAACTTCGCGTTCCAGGGCCGCTTCTGCCGCGATGCGAAAAAGATGATGAGCCTGGATCGACGTCGTAAATAGAATCACGTCTGCTTCTCCACGGGCGAGCCGCCGGACCGCTTCCCGCAACGGGGCGGTGTCTTCAGGCAAGTCCCATTGGTAGACGCGAACGGGTGTTACCTCGGCTCCGCGGGAACGCAGTCCTGCAAGAAGTTCCGTGTTCGATTTGCCATATTCTTGGACCGCGATGCGACGTTCGGTTCGTCCGGCGGTAGCGGCCAGCAGTTCACGCCAAGTGTTTGGCTCGGGAACATTGATTGTAATCGGGATCTGGAGCTCGCGGAGGACTGCAGCCGGTTTGGGTCCCCGCACAACAGTAGTGAGCTTCCGAAGAGCATCAGCGAACTGCTCGGCAGGATAACGGGTCGCAAGCACCTTGTTCAATGCTTTGGTACCTACGCCCGTGAGCAGAATCATCATGTCGAACTCACCGCGAAAAAGGCGTTCGGCGAAGTCGAAGGCCTCAAGGTTGTCCTCGATGGGGACTTCCCGCATGGAAGGTGCCACGAACGGATCACCTGCCTGTCGCCGGATTAACTCCGCCATCTCGCTCGCACGCCGACTTTCGAAAGCCATTACCCGAAGACCGTCGAAGGACATCGGCTCCAGGTTAGCAGGCCGTTAAGACGTTTACTTGGATAAGCGAAGTACGGAGGACGCGATTTGGGTGAATGCCTGGTTTAATTGGGCAGTCGTCGGAGAATAAATATACTGTCCGATTGGCTGGGTTGCATCATAAGTACTAGCGGCGGGATCGTTGGCCACGCGCTCGAGAAGCGTGTTATTGACGCCGCCTGGAGCGTTGCCTAAGCCGATCGCGTAGGTGTACACGTTGAGATTCCGAGTGACTGAATCGGCCCGAGCTCTCCGTGCTGCGTTGTCGAGCGCATTCTCGCCCACCAAGGAAATCTGATCGTTGACCGCGATGGTGCATCCGCCCGTGCAGGTGGCTAGATCGTCGATACGGATCTTTCCCCGATAGGGTGCCGGAAACGTGTTGTCATACCTGCCGACAACATTCAGCAGATACCCCCCATATCCTGTGCCGGTAAGATTGCGGAAAATGTCCTCCTCCGGCAGATATGCAACGTCGAAAGTAGCCTGAAATCCCGGGCCTGCAAGGGCTCGCGATGGGCTGCCCCCTGTAAAGACGGCTACGTTGGAGGCGAAATAGGAATCCATTGCGCAGTTGCCATGAGCGCCTTCCGCAGCTCCGATCTTTTGCGCATCTATCGCCGGAGTCGCCGGAAAGCTCGGGGTGTCTTTCTTGTAGATGCCTCCCAGGGCAGAAATCACTCCAGTGAAAGGGCCTGGGCTCCAGCCCGCGCCTGACGTCTTACCGGCGCTGTCTTTGCACGTCGTCGGATTTTTATTGTCGAATCCCAACCCGTAGGGGTCCGTGTACGTATGCGGTGTGGTAAGGGTCTTGGCCGGCAGCCTGTTGTCCGTTCCGTCGGAGGCCACGCCGAATGTCGCTGTATTCGGAATTCCGTCCGTGAAAAACAGGATCACGTTGAGCGCTCCCTGATCGTTTAGCGCAACTAATTGCTGGTAAGCCGCCCAGTATGCTGCGGCGGAGTTGGTGTAGCCATAGCAATACAGGGTACTTACCATCTGCAGCATATTCGGCGATCCGGTTGCGAACGTGTAGTTCGGCGCGAAATCAACGCGGTAGTCCGTGCCAAATGTCACCAGACCCAGGCGATCCTGTCCATTGACAAATGAATTGACGAAGAGCGTGGCAGCCGATTGAACCGCGCCGCACGACCCAGACTCATAGATGGAGCCGGAACGGTCGACTACCAGCATAATATTCACAAACCGCCTGGATGCCTCGCTCATAGCCTTGATTGTTATGCTGTTCACGCCCATGATCCGCATGAACCAGGTTGGTGCCACGACAGAGCCGTCGACGTGCACAATGATCGTGCGCGGGGGAGCTGCTGGATAGGAAACCGTCGGATCGGCCACCGTTCCAACACCCATCCATCCCGTCGGGTAATTGGCGTGATACCACCTTACGGCCGTATTAGTTGCCGCGCCTTGCTGAGATGTGAGATCCAGCGCTTCGCTTAAACCGCGGGCCGCAGCCAAAGCGGAGCCGTCGACCGAAGTTTGCAGTTTAGCCTTGATCATGTACATGGCTCCACCGTCAATGGCAAGGCCGACGATGGGCACTACGATAAAGAACAACATCAATACGCCGAGAAGAGTAATGATCCCCTTCTCTCGTCTTGAATTGGCGCAGATATACGGCATCTCTGAGTCTCCCGATCAATCAATAAAACGCGCGGGCATACACGCCAGTTCCAGTGCTAAACCCTGGAAAGTCAAACGCGGGAGAGGGGAAGTACACCTCCGAGACATACGCGAATTCCCCCGCATTCACGGTAAGAAGGCTTCCAAAACCGGTCGCGACGGCTCTCGTATCGGTCATATAATTGGCCACGTTCCCCTCGCTGTCCAACGTGACGGTGCCAGCCGGGCCGAACTTGCTGGTGCTCAGGCTCGAGTTCCCCACAACGATCCTCTGCACCACGACGTACTGTCCGGCATTGCAGGGAAGCGTGCATCCGTTTGCGGCGATATACGTGACCTGCGACAGGATTACTACCCCGTTTCCGCCATTTGTAGTCATTCCGAGCCCTCCCCCCAACCGAACGAGAATCTGCTGGTTGGCGTTCTGGGAAAAATCGACACCTCGGACGTACATGCTGCCTGCGTCCCGCCCGATTTGGGCCAC
Organism: Bryobacterales bacterium; assembly: GCA_038225555.1. Classification (GTDB taxonomy): domain Bacteria; phylum Acidobacteriota; class Terriglobia; order Bryobacterales; family Bryobacteraceae; genus JANXQZ01. The sequence goes on along the minus strand of JBBRRB010000056.1, from coordinate 35,717 downwards.
CTGGACCGCGCGTCCCAGACTGAGTCCAATTACAACCACGCCCAGGAGCAAGGGAGTTACCGCCAGCATGAGGATTGCAAATTCCAAAACCTGCATGCCTTTTTGACTTGCTCTTCGAGTGTTCATAATCATGGCGTAGGCAGACTGACTCCGGATGCCATAGGTTCCAGCCTGTCCGCGGAGATCGCGCCCACCGCAAGAGGCGTGTTTGTCCGCCAGATAGGCACTATCCAGCCCCAGTTGAATCCGCTGATCGATACTTCGACGATATTTCCGCCTCCGTTCGCCCCGGTCCCGGTAACCTGCCCAAATGGCGAGCTCGCGGCATAGTACTTCACCTGGATCAGGCTGAGCCCGCTCGATCCCGCCAGAAATCCCATCGCATTCCCCTGGACGACAGCCTGTATCGCAGCGGTTTGGCTGCCGTAAGAGACGCTATTGTATGTGGTCTGGTGAGTAATTCCGAACCGGACTCCCTCTCGAACCGCATGGCTGAATGTGCTTCTCAAGAAGATGGGCATGGAGAAATCGACGATAGCCATCATCATCGCCATGAACGGCAAGAATACGAGGGCTGCTTCCACCATCGCAGCGCCGCGCTCGGAACGGCCGCGCGATCTCGCAGGATGAACACCATGCATGTACTTCTAATCGGAGAAGAACTGCAAAACTTTACCCGTCAATCCCAGAATTCGGTAGAATGACGAATCCATGCTGCATTCAGACATATCGGCGCTAAACCGCCGCCAGTTTTTCCGTTTTCTGGCTGGCAGTCCCCTGCTCGCCGCGATGCCAGCAGAAGCGTGGCAGGACAAGGTTGCGGCTATCGCCGATCCCAAGCAAGCACTTAGCTTGATGGACTTCGAAGCCGCCGCCCGAGCCGCTCTTCCGCCCGCACATTTCGGCTACCTGGCGACCGGCGTGGATGACGATGCCACCCTCCACGCCAATCGCGACGGATTCAAGAAGCTTCAACTCCGTCCCAGGCGGCTGATGGATGTGAGCCGCGTGGACACTGGCGTCGAGTTGTTCGGGGCGTCCTGGGAAACGCCCATTTTCATCTGTCCGGTCGGGAATCAGAAAGCGTTTCACCCGGATGCCGAGATGGCGGTGGCGCGCGCGGCTGAGGCAAAGCGGCACCAGATGATACTCTCCACGATGACCAACTCTCCCATCGAAGAGGTGATCAAAGCCGCAGGCAAGCCTGTTTGGTATCAGCTCTATTCCACTTCTAGCTGGGCGATTACAGAGAACCTTGTGCGGCATGCGGAGACCGCCGGCTGCCCCGTGATGGCACTTACCATCGATACACTCGCGGGCCGGAACACCGAGACCTTCGAGCGGTTCAAGCGTCTGGATACCCGCACCTGCGCCGCATGCCACACGCCCGGGGGCTTCTACAAGCGCAAGCGCATGTTTGACGGCCTCGCTATGGATGGAATCGGGACCGGGAAGCCGGACATGACCTGGGATTTCATCCGCCGTCTGCGCGGAATCACTAAGATGAAGCTCCTGCTCAAGGGGATTGAAACGCGGGAAGACGCCGTTCTGTGCCGGGAGCATGGCGTGGACGGCATCATAGTCTCGAACCACGGCGGTCGGGCGGAAGAGAGCGGCCGGGGCACGATTGAGTGCCTGCCCGAAGTGCTGGATGGGGCGGGGAAGCTGCCCGTGCTGATCGATGGCGGCTTCCGGCGCGGCTCGGACGTCTTCAAAGCCCTGGCCTTGGGTGCCAAAGGGGTCGGGATCGGCCGACCCTATATCTGGGGCCTGAGCGCATTCGGACAGCCCGGCGTGGAACGGGTGCTCGACATTCTCAGGACCGAATTTGTACTCATTATGAAACAATGCGGCACGCGCTCGATTGCCGAGATCGGGAAGTCATCCATCAGGACAAGTTAGTTATTCGCGAATATTCTGCGCGAAATCTACCACAAGTGATAGTAGCCGTCGCGGGTTTCCAACGTGACCGGCAAGCCGAATAGCTCGCCCAGCAGGCCCTCGTTAAGAATCTCAGCCTTCGGCCCGTCGGCGAAGATACGGCCGCTCTTCATGAGAATCACCCGGTCGATTTCGGGAATCAGGTCCGACAGATGATGCGTGATTAGCAGAATGCCCGTGCCGTCTTCAGCCAACTTGCGGAGGATCATCCTCAATTCATGCTGAGCGCAGAGGTCCAAACTCGTGCTGGGTTCATCGAGCAGCAGCGCAGTAGGCTCGTGCACCAGAGCGCGACCGATCATGATACGATGCACCTCGCCCGAGGACATCTCCGTGAGGAAGCGTTCAGCCAGATGCGGCACCTCCAGCCGATTCAGGATCTGCTGGCCTTTGTCCAGCATTTCGGGCGTGACCTCGTGATTCGGCCGGATCCCAATACTGCTGAAAAATCCCGACAAGACCACCTCGCGGCCAGTCAAATCGCGGGTCGAGGTATTCAACAGATCGTTCGAAACGATCCCTAGATACCGCCGAAGTTCGAAGATGTTCCAGGTATCCTGTCCCATGATGCGCAGACTGGAGTCTGGCTCTCGAAGCGGATAGCATTCGCGGGTGATGGTCTTAATGAACGTCGACTTGCCGCAACCGTTCGGCCCGAGGATGGCGACGTGCTCGCCGCCCTCGATGGTGAGATTGATGTGCCGGAGAACCGGGTTCACGCCGCGCATCACGGACACGTCGCGGAACTCCAGCAGCGGTGGTCTTTGCAAACCGCTACTTACCGGAATCGCGAGACGTGATGAAAGAGTCCACGTTGCTCTTGTCGATCATCGTAGCGCCTGTATCGACGAAGCCCGGGAGCGGCGATTGGGTATCCTGAGCCCAATTATGATCGAGGCTCGCGGGCTTGTTCAGGTGCAGGTCAGCCAGCATCTTCAACCCGTACGCAGCCATCGTATAGGGCTTCTGGGCGATCGTTGCGGCGATCCCGCCTTTCTTGATCCAATCCAAGGTTCCCTGGTCGGTGTCCATGGCAACGATCACTTTGCCGGTAATTTTCTTGCGCTCCAGCACGTCGGCAACTTCCTTGCAGGCGATCGCTTCCAGGCACGCAAACCCATCCGGCTTCAGCTTGCCTTTATCCAAAATTTCCGTGGTTGTGTCGAAAGCCACTCGCGGGTCGCCTTTCACATTGACCGTCTCCACGATCTTGATGCCCGGGCTGTCCGCCAGCGCGTCCTTGTAGCCGTGCAAACGTTCCAGCAAGTTCGCCTGTTCGGGCATGGAGTACACGATGACGCTGCCTTTCCCGTTCAGCTCCTTTGCAAGCCGGCGTCCGCCCATGAGGCCTGCCTGATAATTGTTGGTTCCTATGAAGCATAAGCGCTTGCTGTCGGGCGCATCGGAATCCACCGTGATCACGGGCACTCCCTGGGCGATGGCGTCGTCTATTTCGGATTTCATTAACTTTGGATCTGCCACGGAGACCAGAATTCCAGCGGGCTTCTTGCCCAGCGCGGTGCGAAAAGCCTGTTGTTCGGCTTGGGGATCGTAGGTGTCCGGCCCTGTGGTTTCAGTGCTCACATCCACCAGCTTGGCGGCCTGGGACAACCCGGAGGCAGCAGTCAACCAATACTGCAGCTTGGTGTTGGTGCAGACCAGATAATATTTCTCGTTCGATTTGTGCCCGGTGTTTCCGGTGCAACTCGCCAGGATGACTAGCGACGCGCAGACGATGGTTTTGAGCTGTGACATAGAGCGGGTCCTTGGTAATTTGTGATTATATCCGAAAGCCCTCGCGACTGCTTTGCGTCATGCGCTATTCTGTTCACTTCATGAACAAACGGATTGTGGCAGCCACCTTGATCCTGGCGCTTTCTTCATTCGCCCCGGCTCAAAACCTGATCGAAGCATATCGAGGCACGGCCGACAAGCTGATTGACGCGGCGCTAGCCGACAACGACGGCTATGCCAAGCTGTCCTATTTGTGCGATCGGATCGGGAATCGTCTGGGCGGCTCCGAAGGACTCGAAAAAGCTATTGTGTGGGCCGCCGATCAGATGAAGAAGGACGGCCTTCAAAATGTTGTCACGCCTCGAGTGAAAGTGCCGCACTGGGTGCGGGGCAATGAAAGCGCCACCATCGTCGAGCCGGTGAAAAAACCGCTTACCATTCTTGGACTGGGCGGAAGCGTGGGCACTTCGAAGGGGGGCATTACGGCTCAGGTGGTCCCTATAGCGAGCTACGCCGATCTTGAGAAGCATAGTCGCTCGGAAATCGAAGGCAAGATTGTTTTGTTCAACGTGCCCTATGAAGGTTATGGCCGAACGGTCGCCTACCGGCATGGCGGAGCTTCGCGGGCTGCCGCTTTGGGTGCGGTCGCGATGCTGGTCCGATCCGTCACGCCATTGAGCCTGCAATCGCCGCACACGGGTGCCATGGAGTATGCCGAAAACGCGCCTAAGATTCCCGCCGCTGCGGTGACCATCGAGGATGCGCTGACAATCCAGCGTTTGGCGGACGCCGGGACCAAGGTAATGGTCCACTTGACGATGGAGGCCAAGACGCTGCCCGACGCGGATTCGGCCAACGTGATCGGCGAGATTCCCGGACGCGAACATCCGGAACAGGTGGTTGTGATTGGGGGGCATATCGATTCTTGGGACGTGGGGGCGGGCGCGCAGGATGACGGTTCAGGCATCATGACAGCGCTCCAGGCGGCCGCGCTGATTCAGAAGCTGGGCTTGCAGCCGAGGCGGACGCTGCGAGTGGTTTTCTGGACAAACGAAGAAAACGGCGGAGCGGGCGGCAAGGCATATCGCGAGTGGGTGGGCGATAAGATAAAGAACCATTTCGCCGCTATAGAAATGGATGGCGGGGCGGAAAAGCCGGTCGGCTTCGGGGTGAGCGCCGGTCCGAATACCCAGGCGTTTCTCGCCAGGATTAAGGATATCGGCAAGCTTCTGGAGCGCATTGATGCGGGCGTCATTCAAGCTGGCGGCGGGGGAGCGGACATCAGCCCGCTGATGCATGACGGCGTTCCGGGACTGGGACTGCGGACCGTGGGAACCCACTACTTCGACTGGCATCACACTCGGGCCGATACCGTAGATAAGGTGAAGCCGGAAGAATTGCGCTTGAATATCGCCGCGATGGCTGTGATGGCTTATGTCCTGGCCGACATGCCGGAGTAAACTTTAAGCAGTACATGCAAACAGTGAACGCTTCCGTGGCTGCCGAGCTGCAGAGCAAAATTAAAGACAAGTCAGCCAGAGTGGGCGTTGTGGGACTCGGGTACGTCGGTCTGCCACTCGCCGTGGAGTTCGCCAAAGCGGGGTTCTTCGTTACTGGCATTGATGTTTTGGCTGAAAAGGTTGACACGATTAATCGGGGGGAGTCGTACATACAGGATATTTCCACTGATGTCCTCCGGCCTCTGGTGGAATCGGGGCATCTTCGCGCGACTACGAATTTCGCGGCGATCAAGGACCTGGACACCATCAACATTGCCGTCCCCACTCCCTTGCGTAAGACGAAAGATCCGGACATGACGTTCATCGACAGCGCCTGTTCGGACATTGCAGACAACTTCGGACCGGGCAAACTGGTGATTCTGGAATCGACCACCTATCCGGGAACCACCGACGAAGTAGTTCTTCCGATGCTTGAGAAAGGCGGCCTGAAAGTGGGCGAAGACTTCTTCCTGTGCTTCTCGCCAGAACGAGTGGATCCGGGGAACGAGAACTATCACACTTTCAACATTCCTAAAGTAGTAGGCGGAGTAACGCCCGCGTGCACCGATATGGGCGCGCTCTTCTATCGCCAGGCGCTGGAGCATGTGGTTCCGGTTAGCTCCACTGTTGTAGCCGAAATGGTGAAGCTGCTGGAGAATACGTACCGCATGATCAACATCGGCTTGGTGAACGAAATCGCCATGATGTGCGACCGCATGGATATCGACGTGTGGGAAGTGATCGATGCGGCTGCTACCAAGCCGTTCGGATTTATGCCGTTTTATCCGGGACCCGGCCTGGGCGGGCACTGCATTCCAATCGATCCGTTCTATCTCTCCTGGAAAACGAAGCAGGCCGGTATCGAAGCGCGCTTCATCGATCTCGCGGGTTATATCAACGGGCAGATGCCTCGCTTCGTGGTGGACAAGATTCAAACCGCCCTCAATGATGTGCGCAAGCCCGTGCGAGGATCGCACATTCATGTGATGGGCGTGGCCTACAAGCGGAACATCGACGACGTGCGCGAATCTCCGGCTCTCGACATCATTCATCTGCTGCGGGAACGCGGTGGCAGTGTTACGTTCAGCGATCCCCACGTTGCGCTAGTGCACTTCGATCAGGGCGATTTGGAGACGCAGGACAACGCGGCGATGGTGGAAGCCGCCGATTGCGTAGTGATCGTCACCGATCACAAGACGTTCGATTATCCGGCTGTGGTGGAGCACGCCAAGTTGATCGTGGATACTCGCAACGCGCTCAAGGGTTTCCGGTCCGCCAACATCGTCAGGCTTTAGCAACTGTCTTCTGATATCAGCCGCTCGCCCGAAACACGGGGAGCCCTGCTCATGCGGCAATCGTGATCCGCTGAATCCCGATGAATTCCAGCGACTGAGCCGGCAGGCCTTCAACTTCGAGACATAGTTCGGCGGCTTCGCGGATACGGTCCATGAGGTCATCCAGGGAAAGGCCCTGAGTATGACAGCCAGCGAGCTGCGGAATCGAGCCCACGTAGAATCCGTCTTGATCGCGCTCGATTATAACGTCGAACTGTTGCATCCTCACTCGATTGTACCCATGATCACGCCAGTAGCGAGTCCGGCCGGGAGCCGAGCGAGGTCGGAGTCATCGCCTGACGTTCAAGTCTATTAAACTGCTCCGGTCGCGCCGCCCACTTCGGCGCTTATCGTGCTTTGTTGCTGGCACGTGCGGCTCGGCAAGGGTTTCTGAAAGGTCGGCAAGGTTGTCTCATGACTGGCCCTAAGCTATCATCATTGTTCCGATGACTGACAAACCGAGGTTCCGCCCGTTCGTTCCCGAAGGTACGCAGATGCGGGAGTTCACGCTCCGGGCGGTTCTGCTGGGCTTGGTGATGACCGTGATCCTCGGTGCGGCTAATGCGTACCTGGGTTTGCGAGCGGGCATCACGATAGCAGCCACGTACCCGGCCGCCGTGATCGGGATGGCGGTACTCAAGGTCTGGCGCGGATCGATTCTAGAAGAGAATATCGCACGCACCGCCGGCTCCATTGGCGAGTCGGTTGCCGCCGGCGCGATTTTCACCATCCCGGCGTTCGTGATCGCGGGCGCGTGGTCGTCGTTTAGGCCGGAGGACGCCTACTGGAAAGCTACCGCGCTGATGATGGTAGGCAGCATCCTGGGCGTGCTGTTCGTGTCGCTAGTGCGGCGCGTGATGGTGGAAGATCCCGAGTTGCCGTTTCCGGAATCGGTGGCGGCATCGGAGATTCATAAAGCCGGCCAGCGTGGTGCGGAAGCGGCGAAGTTCCTCTTCTACAACATCGGAATTGGCGGCGCCATTTATCTGCTGAGCCGCTTTCAGTTGTTCGCCTCCGACATGGATATCAGCTTCCCGATTGGTCTGATCGGCAAGAGCCGCGTGCGTCTCGGGGCGCTGGGCAGCACCAACTTCATCAACTCCGGTGGAGGAAGCGCGGTGGCAGCGCCTAGCGTGAGCCCCGCGTATCTCGGAGTCGGCTACATCATCGGCGTAAAGTTGGCAGCGCTCCAGTTTTCGGGCGGCGTGCTGGCCTGGGGATTGATGGTCCCCTTGATTATCTTTCTACTTGGTCCGGATCTTCAGAAGTTTCTCCCGGCCGGTTCCGGCGACAATTGGACTGCTGTTGCCGCCAGCGTGTGGCGATTCATCGTGCGACCGATCGCAGTCGGCGGGATGCTCGTGGGCGCGGCTTATACACTGTTCAAAATGCGCGCCAGTCTAACTACCGGCATCAGTCGCGCGTTGAAGGAAGTGCGGCATCCGCCCGCCCCGGAAACCCTGCAGCGCACCGAACGTTACATGAGTTCGAAGATCGTCTTTAGTCTCATCGGCATTATGTTCCTGCTCATGCTGGTGCTGTATTACTACCTTTCCGGAGTCCTTCTAGTAGCGGTCGTGGCCGGAGTTGTGATGCTGGTGATGGGCTTTTTCTTTGCCACCGTTTCCGGCAATCTAGTGGGCATGATCGGCTCGTCGAACAATCCGATCTCAGGCCTCACGCTTTCCACGCTTTTGATCGCCGCGCTGCTGCTGGTCTCGATGGGAGTCTCGGGGATGGGCGGCGTCGCTACGGTGCTGGGGGTGGCCGCCGTGGTGTGCGTATCGTCAGCGGTGGCAGGCGAACTGCTGCAGGATTTCAAGGTCGGCTACATTCTTGGGGGCACGCCCAGGTACATCCAGATCACCGAACTAATCGCGGTGGTGGTGGCGAGCGCTGTTATGTACTGGCCGCTGCTGCTGCTTCATGAAGGCAACATCCGCGCGGGCGGGATCGGTTTCGGCGACCGTCAGCTATCTGCGCCTCAAGCTGGCCTTATGGCCGTTCTGGCGCAAGGCATTGTCGGCGGGGACATGCCATGGCCCCTGGTCTGCGTGGGAATCGTGATGGGCATCGCAATGATCATGATGCAGGTGAAGAGCCCGATGCTCGTCTCGGTGGGGATGTACCTGCCGATCGAGACCACGTTTGCGATTTTCATTGGCGGGGTAATTCGATGGATCGCCGACTGGATGACGCGGAGGCGCGGCTACAACGAGGGGCAAACCATTCGAGTGGAAAACGCAGGCGTGCTCACCGCGTCCGGGCTGATCGCGGGCGAGGCGATTTTGGGACTCGTGTGGGCGGCCTTGCAGTTCGCGCCTCAGCAGATGCCTAAGATCTTCGAACACCCTTCCTATCTGGCGGGGCTGGGAGTGATGCTGCTGTTGGCATACATCATGGTGAAGATGCCGCTTTCGAGCGCGGGAAGTCCTGATGAACCCGCGCCTCCGACGGCAATGATGTGAGGGCGATCCCTTAACATAGAGAATTGCCCCGCATCAGTTCATTCGCAGACGCGAAAAAGGCCAACTGGCCCCAAATCTATCTTGGAGTGGCCTTCACGACTCTGGCCACGCTAATTCTGGAGCTTTCGCTCACCCGGATCTTCTCCGTCGTTTTCTATTATCACTTCGCCTTTCTCGCCATCTCTATCGCTCTGTTCGGCTTGGGGGCGGGCGGCGTTTTCTCCTACGTCGTTGCGGCTTGGCGGGGCGATTTCTTCGTGAAACTGGGCACGCTCGCAGCCTTGAACAGCTTGGCCGTGCTCGGGTCGCTGGTGTTCATTATCACGCGGCCTGGCGAACTTTCGAACGGCACGCTGGCCTTGATCTATTTTGCCAGCGCACTGCCTTTTTTCCTGTCGGGTACGATCGTGTCGCTGGCAATTTCGGAGACGATTGAGCGCATAGACAAGGTCTACTTCTTCGATCTGCTCGGCGCGTCGGGCGGGTGCGCCTTGCTGGTAATTCTGTTGAACGGATTCGGGGGTCCGAACACGGTGCTCTCGGCCGCAGTGATGCTGGCTGTGTCGTCTGCTATCTGGTACAACATCGCAGGACGGGTGACCGGGCGAGCCGTAGCTGTCGCGCTGGCGCTCATGTTCGTGCTGTTGATCGCCTACAACGGCAATAAGCACTTGATCGACATTCGTTACGCCAAAGGGCAGACGCTGCCGAAAGAGTTCTACAGCTCCTGGAACAGCTTCTCCCGAATCGGCGTGTCGCATGAGGGCGATTCGGATCGCCTGGGCATCGTGATCGACGCCGATGCCGCGACTGGAATCGTGAGCCTAGACCTGGACCATCTCACCGACAGCGAGCGCACCAACCTGCTCTCGCAAGGACCGGGGTTCGCCTATGAAATTCGACCGGGCGCGAAGGCTCTGATTATCGGCCCTGGCGGCGGGTATGATGTCGCGCGCGCGTTCGCTTCCGGCAGCAAGGACATTACCGCAGTCGAGATCAACCCGATTATCGCGACCAAGGTGATGCGCGATAAGTTCGTCAAAGAGAGCCGCGGGATTTATCTGCGGCCCGAGGTCCACATCAATGTGGAAGACGGGCGCAGCTTCGTGCGCCGCAGCCAGGACAAGTACCAGGTGCTGCAGGCGACGCTGGTGGATACGTGGGCGTCTACGGCTGCCGGCGCATTCGCTCTTTCCGAAAATAACCTCTACACGACCGACGCCTTTCGCGACTACTTGAGCCACTTGAGTGACGACGGCTTGCTGGTGTTCACGCGCTGGGGATTCGATCCGCCGCGCGAATCGCTCCGGTTGATTTCGCTGGCCATCCGAGCGCTCAACGAGCTTGGTGAGAGAGAGGTTTGGAAACACGTGATCGTGGTTCGCGAGGACGCGGACAAGCTGAAAGGTTGGGGCGCACAAGACACGGTGTTGATATTTCGCAAGCCTATTTCCAGCGCGGATCTGGCTGCGGCTCGCGCGGGCGTGCTTCGGAACAAGGCGATGCAATTGATCTATTTGCCAGGTGAAAGGATCGCGAATCCGTTCACGGAGTTACTGACTTCGCCCGACCCGGAAGCCTTCTGGAGGACCTATAAATTCGATGTCAGGCCGGTGACTGACGACAGGCCATTCTTTTTCTATACAGTTCAACCGCGCGACATTTGGGAATTCTTTCAGCACACCGGCGTGGCGGCAGACGCGAAGATCAACCGGGCGCTGCCTCTGCTGTTCGGGTTGGTTGGGATCAGTCTCTTCGCGACACTGGTTGTGCTGGCGCTGCCGCCGCTATTGTTGGGGACTAAACTTCCGACTGAAAGAGGCGTGCGCGGGTTTCTCTGGTATTTCGTGTTCATTGGCGCTGGATACATCTTGATCCAAGTGGCACTGATCCAGAAGTTCGTCTTGTTTCTTGGCCATCCCACGTACGCCCTTACAGTGATTATCTTTTCGATGCTGATATCGAGCGGGCTGGGAAGCTTTTTCAGCAGACGACTCACGGGCGACGTGGCTAGCGACCGGTTGCGTTGGATCCTGTTGGGAGTCGCCCTGTCGGTGGCGGTGCTGGCCTTCATCGCCGCTCCGATCAGCGAAGCGGGAGTGGGTCTTCCGCTGGCGGTGAAGATGCTGATTACCGTGATTTTGATCGCCCCTGTCGGGTTCCTCATGGGTATTCCGTTCCCGACGGGACTGACTCGTCTGGAATTACGGTATCCGCAAGCCGTGCGCTGGGCTTGGTCACTCAATGCCGCATCGAGCGTGATGGGTTCCGCGACAGCAATTTTTCTGGCAGTGTATTTGGGATTGCGGTTGACGTTATTGATTGGTGGGGGCCTGTATCTGTGCGCCTTGCTGATTGTTTGGTTGAAGGTAGTTCCCGAGGAGGCGCCGGTCACGTGACGCAAGGGATTGGCTGCCTCAGACCTTGATGAGCCTTGCCACCGAACTAGCGGAATTGTTTCGGCGCGACCTAGCCAGACTGGTTCAGGAGTTGGAGGCATTTGCGGACGACGAGAGCTTGTGGCGATGCGTCCCTGGAATCAGCAACTCGGTCGGTAACCTCACTCTCCACCTTGAAGGGAATTTGCGAGAATACATTGGACGTCAACTGGGCCATATTCCCTACCATCGTCAGAGGAGCCTGGAGTTCAGCTTGCAAGGTATTTCAGCAGCCGATCTCATTCAGAGGATCGTGGCTGTCAAGGAACTGATTCCTGACGTCATCTCGCGCCTTTCAACCACGGAGTTGGAATCGACCTACCCGGAAGAGGTTTTCAGCGCTCCGCTATCCACGCAGCAGTTTCTAATTTCGTTGCATGGACACTTGAACTATCACCTGGGTCAGATTGACTACTTGCGGCGCATCCTGACCCGCGGGACGGCAATTGAATTTGTGGATCTCTCGTCACGCTTTCCGTAGAGCATTCCAGATCACCCAAGGTAGACAGGCCAGCAGCGCCAACCATCCTGCGATAGCCCAACCGGCCACTTTCGGGAATCGGAACTGCAGTTGAAACGGAAAATAGTACAAGTGCTGCCACTCTATGGGAACTTCGGCAAACCGCCCTGGATCCTTTTGATCGAGCGCAATCTGGGCCAAATTGATCGCCCGATTCACGATCACTCCTTTGTCATATCCAATCCCCCTCTGGATCACCTCCAGGTTGGACGCTAGCATCGTCGACGCAGCTTGCAGAATAATTGCGACGCACAGCACTGTTCTCAACGCAAGCGCGGAGCCGTATGTAAGCAGCAGCGGAACGGCAAACATCGACAGCAGTTGCACAGGCAGCGTCAGAAATCGATGGCCCCACGCCACGTCGCCTCCGAAATCAAAGTATTTCGCATACGTGCAAGCGTAAAGCAAAAGCAAGCACGTCAGCCAGCCCAAAGCCAGACGTACCGAACGGTTGATGGACCGCCATCTCCAGACCGCCACGAGGAACAGAACCACTAACAACGGATCAAATAGAAATACCGACTTATCCGCGAAAAACGCAGTCCCTACAAGCCCCTTCCAGAATGGGTAGGAAAAGGGCGGAGCCACCTGTTTGCCGAAGACACCCATGTAAGTGCCAAATAGGTCGCCAAAGCGATACCACTGATACCAGCGGTCAATGAGAAGCGCCACTATGATCGGAGGCAAATACCCGGCAGCAAACTGCTTTCGATTGCAGCCAACCGAGATAGCGAATAGAAAGAACACGCCACTCTCGAGCAAGGAAGGCAGTCGAGTAAGAATCGCGAAGCCGCAAGCCGCGCCCGCGATGGCTGCCCACCCGATGCCAGCTCCCCGCCGACACCTCAGAATCGCAGATAGTGAAACCAGAGCCAGCGCAAGCAGCAGGTTATTCTCCTGCGCAGACTGCACATATTGCAACACCGTGGTTCCAAACAACAATCCCAGAGCACCAGCCATGCTGACCCTGCTCGAGAACTCCAGGAGCAGTAACACGTCATAAGCGAACGCAAGCAAACAGGTTGTGATCAGTGACTGCATCAGGAACGCGATAGATAGCTCGACCATCTGCTCCTGCTTCACCGAATCGAAACCCAGGCTCCTCAAGACCGGAATCACGGTCACACTGGCCACTGCATCGAAGGGTATCAAGACCAAGCTCTGGCCGATTCCGTACCACGCATGGCGCGTTCCGTGCTTTCCAATAATCCCGAAGTCAGCATCCGCCTGACGCACGGGGGGCTCGCCCAAGCGGATCCATCGTGCCACCTGCAGCCTGCGGGTGGTATCATTCGTCCCGAAGTTCCCGGGGTTCACGAGGGCGCAAACGATAATTGAGATCTGTGCGAACCGGGAGAGCATTCCAATAGCGTATACTCTGAAGAGCTACATCGCCGCATCTTGGCGATTAGCAATCCGATCTTTACAATTCGCGGAAACATGGATTTTGGGAAGGCGGTTTAAATCCGCCACTGCCCCGCAACTGTGAGCGGCATCGAAGGGCTGAGACAACCACTGCGAAAGTGGGAAGGTTGTTTCGTTATGCCTGCCGCGAGTCAGGAGACCGATCCTTCGTTCCTATTTAAAATTTCACGTTTTCGAGGGAGAAACGTAGATGCGCATATGCTGCTTCTGTCTTTTTGCGCTCGCTCTGACAGCGGGCGATTCCAAAACCATACACGGCGTCGTTCTCGACCCGTCCAATCGGCCCGTTGAGGGAGCGCAGGTAAACTGCTCGGGCCGGAATGTTTTCACAAATCTGGAGGGCCGCTTCTCCGTTTTCGGTCTGGACGACTGTCAGGCCGCGATCACCAAGGGTGGGTTCGAGCCCGCCGCGTCCAGCTTGAAGAGCGGGGCCGATAGCCGAATCGTACTCACCGTTCAAGGACCTGTGGAGAACGTGATCGTTACCGCCACGCGCACGCAAGCGACTCCCGAGCAATCGGCCGTAGCCGCTAACGTCTTGTCCGGTCGACAGTTGGAAGCTCGCGATTATCCGGCTGTGCAAGACTCCTTCCGTGAGTTGCCCGATGCGCAAATTGTTGCAAACGGCCGCCGAGGCGACCAGACTTCCATCTTCACGCGCGGCGCGTCCAGCACATCGACGCTTGTCTTACTCGATGGCGTTCCAGTCAACGATCCGGGCGGACAGATCAACCTCGCGCATCTTTCTTCCACCGGCATTGATCGCATCGAGATGGTTCGCGGGCCCGAGAGCGCGCTTTTCGGTGCTGAAGCTTCCGCCGGAGTCATCCAACTATTCACCAAGCGCGGCAACCCGGAGGATCGCGTGCCGCACGGGTTTTTCGAATATGAGCGCGGGAACTTCCAGACCGATCGGTGGCTCGCGGGGATCGCTGGGGGCTATGGCGGCCGATTCGATTATTCGCTCAATGCCGACCAGTTTCATTCGGCCGGCGAGTTCCCGAACGACTACTATCGCAACAACACGGGCTCCGCCAACTTGGGTTACCGCATCTCAGATTCAACCCAGGTGCGAGGCATATTCCGCATGTATGACGCGCATCTTGGAACCCCAGGACAAGTGGCATACGGCGCGTACGATACTGCTGCGAATGAAGAGACGCGCGACGCGACGATCTCCGCGAGAGTGGACGACAGCCGCGGGTCTCGATTTTTTCAGACTGCGTCGTTCGGCTACAATCGACTGAGCGATCGCTTCAACGAGGACGAGCCTTTTCGAAGCCAGGATTTGGCTGCTCTGGTCCGCGATGTGCCCGGCCAGTTCACGAATACCTATTTCGTGTCTTTGCTGAACCCCGGCTCACTGCCGTCCGCCAGCCAGATTCCTTCTGGCACGCGCATCGCGACGGCGACCGCCTACTTCGGACCCTTTGGCTCCTTGAACGTAGCCGAGCGCAAGACAGCCGATTACCAAGGTACCCTGGCCCAGACTGGGGGCGCTCTCGTTTTCGGTTACGGGTATCAGGACCAAACCGGCAGCTTATCTGGCCAGGATGTAAGCCGAAATCATCATGGGTTTTTCATCAATGAGCAGTACAGTTTTGGCGGTCGCTTGTACCTCAGCGGAGGAGCTCGCGTAGAACATAGCAGCGCGTTTGGCACGTATTTTATACCCCGCGGAGGAGCCAGCTTATTAGTGTTGAAGAATCGAGGGCCGCTCTCGTCGGCTTTCCTGCGAGTAAGCGCCGGGCGAGGACTGCTGGAGCCTAGCCTCTATGAAAATTTCGTCATAAGCCCCTTCGCCACCGGAAATCCCGCTCTCAAGCCTGAGAAGACCACGAGCTATGAAGCCGCGCTGGTGCAGGAATGGTTTGGGCGCCGGGTGCGAACGGAAGTAGCCACGTTTCGCAGCGGGTTCCGCGACCTGATCACTTACGTGTACCCATCCTGGCAAAATATCGAACGGAGTTGGGCGCGGGGCATCGAGGTTTCCTCCGAGGCAAGACTAGCGCCCAACGTGCTTTTGTCGGGAAACTATACCCGCCTCTACTCGCGAATCGTCAGCTCGGTGAACCCCTCATCGCCGGTCACGGGGATTGGCCAGGATCTGCTCCGTCGTCCTCGCGATTCGGGAGCGCTGGTGTTGTCCGTTACTCCCAGGCGCTGGTCGGTAGTAATGGGGGGCCGCTTCGTGGGCGAACGGCACGACTCCGACTTTGCGTTCGGACTAACACGCAACCGAGCGTATGAGAACGTGTTTTTCAGCGCTTCTTATACCTTCGCGCGTCATTTTACGCCAGTATTGCGGATAGACAACCTGCTCAACGAACGCTATGAAGAGGCTCTCGGATTCAGCGCCTTATCGCGAAGCGTCGTAGGCGGGCTGCGGATCTCGTGGTGAGCCTGCAAGCTTGATCTTCGCCAGCAACTCACGGCTCTGTGCAACCGTGGGTTGGCGGCCTTCAGGCTCCTGGCTCAAATACTTCTTCAAATAGCGTTCGGCCCGCTGGAAATCTTGGCCTTGCTCGATCAAGATGCTGGCGGCCTGATAGTACGGGCTGAGATCGTCGGGGACTTTCTGTTCCGCCTCCGTGAGAATCGCGTCCAGATCGGTCCAGCGCTGCTGCAGGGCAAGAACGCGCGCGAGAATGTCGTAGCCCCCGGACTGGCCCGGATCCAGCTTAAGCATGTCTCGCGAATTCCCCTCTGCAGCGTCCAGGCGGTGTCTGGCGCTAACGCAGCAGTAAAACTTAGCAAGATAAAAACGGGCTGGATAAAAACTCGGTTTCGCTTCAATCGCCTTCTTAAGAGCGTTCTCGATGTTGGCGTCGTTTTTTTCTTGTTCGGCCAGCCGAGCCTCGATGAGATGGCCCCAGGTTGGGTCAATGCGGGCGAGTTCCTGAGCCAAAGTATGAGCTCGCCTCCGATCGCCGCCCGCCAGCATGGGTGCCTTGGACAAAAACATGATCTCGACCAGCATTGCATCCACGTGTTTCGGGTTGACAGACAACGCCGACTCCACTTCCTTTTTAAACTGGCGCACGAAGCTGACCTGCTTAAGAATGGAAACGCGATCCGCCAATCGAGCGTGCATTTCGGCCAGCTGCGACAAGTAATCGGGGTTGTGCCCTTCCAGCGCTACTGCCCTTTCGGCGACCGCGAGCCCCTTCTCTAAATTCCCAAAGCTGGCCAAAACTTTGGACGAAAGATACAGGGCAAAGGCGTCATTGGGACTGGATCGGAGCCGCGCATCCACGAGTTGCCGGGCTCGTTTCCAATGTCCCGCTTCCATCAGATTTTCGGCGGACGCGCCGCCGTTAGCCAAGGATTGCGCCGAGGCGTAAGCAAGCAGGCACACGACCAAGCCAGCGCAGGATTTACAGTATTGCACTTAACCAAATTGTAACGTTGTCAAACGGCTGAACGCGGCGCGCTCCACGATATCATTGAATGCGGATGGAGGCACTACTGAATTGAAACTGAGTGAAGCGACCGTTTGGGAACCAACCGAGCGCTGGACCACCCTCGACGCGGGCGAGCTGTACGATGTCGCCAGTTGGGGAAAAGGCTATTTCTCGGTCGGTGAAAACGGTCACCTGCTGGTTCATCCGGCAAAGGAACCGCACCGAACCATCGATTTGAAAGAACTGGTCGAGAAGCTGGAACTGCGCGGGATTTCTCTGCCGATTCTGATTCGGTTCGCTGACATTTTGAAGCATCGCCTCGGGGAGCTCTATCAGGCCTTTCAAAACTCCATCACGGAACACGGCTACAACGGGCAGTATATCTGCGTGTATCCGATCAAGGTAAACCAGCAACGGCAAGTGGTGGAAGAAGTATTTCAGTTCGGTCGGCCTTATCACTTTGGACTCGAAGCCGGTTCGAAGCCCGAGCTATTGGCGGTGCTCGCTATTGCCGACAATGAAACCCCGATCGTATGCAACGGTTTCAAGGACGACGAATACATCGAGATGGTGATGCTGGCGAAAAAGATCGGTCGCCAGATTATTCCCGTGGTCGAGAAATACAGCGAGTTGGATTTAATCGTGAAGTACGCGCAAAAGATCGGGGTGCGACCGGTGATCGGGCTGCGTGTCAAGCTGGCCAGCAAAGGCTCAGGGCGCTGGAAGTCCTCTGGAGGCTATCGGTCGAAATTCGGCCTCACCGTATCAGAGGCGCTCAAGGCGCTTGAGCAAATGAAGCTCGTCGGCATGGAGGATTGCATTCAGTTGCTGCACTTCCATCTGGGCAGCCAGATCACGAATATTCGGCAAATCAAGGCGGCAGTCATCGAGGGCGCGCGCGTCTATGTGGAGTTGAAGCGCGCGGGCGCCGGTCTGACGTACATGGATGTAGGCGGGGGCTTGGGCATCGACTACGACGGATCGCAGACCGACTTCGAATCGAGCGTGAACTACACGCTGCAAGAGTATGCCAACGACGTCGTGTACCACATTCAGAATGTATGCGACGAAGCCGAGGTCCCGCATCCCACCATCGTGTCTGAAAGCGGGCGAGCCATCGCTGCCTATCACAGCGTGCTGGTCTTTAATGTGCTCGGCGTAACCGGCTTTGGGGAAGAAACGCTCCAGCCGGTGCCCGAGGATGCCGAGCAGCCTCTCGTCGATCTGCAGGAGACTTCTCGAGCCCTCAGTTCGAAGAATCTGCTCGAAAGCTTTCATGATGCCCAGCAGGCGCTCGATTCGGCGCTCAATCTATTCAGTCTCGGTTATCTGCCCCTCGTGCAACGGAGTATGGCGGAGAACTACTACTGGGGCATCTGCCGCCGAATCCAACGCATGGCGAAGGAATTGGAATATTATCCCGAGGACTTGGAGAATCTCGACAGCCTGCTGTCGGATACCTATTTCTGTAACTTCTCGCTCTTCCAGAGCATGCCTGACAGTTGGGCGGTAAAGCAGCTTTTCCCGATTATGCCGATCCATCGGCTGAACGAAATGCCGACTCGCAACGCCGTTCTGGGCGACATATCGTGCGATTCCGATGGCAAAATCGATCAGTTCATCGACCGCCGGGATGTGAAGAAGACTCTTCCGCTGCATCCGTTTAATGGAGACCCTTACATTCTCGGGTCGTTCCTGGTGGGTGCTTATCAGGAAATTCTCGGCGATCTCCACAATTTACTGGGAGACACGAATGCGGTGCATGTCAGCCTGAGCGAGACGGGCGAGGTTATTCTCGACACGGTGGTGCAGGGGGATACGGTTCGCGAGGTGCTGGACTACGTCCAATTCCACGCGCGTACGCTTCTCGATCAGTTCCGGCACGATGTGGAGCTAGCGCTGCGCGAGGGAAAGATTGGTTACGAGGAGTCGGGCCGGCTCCTGCGGTTCTACGAGGATGGTCTAAACGGGTACACTTACTTAGAACAATAACTAAGTCCCCACGATCTTAAACGCGGCCGCGTGCTCGATAGGAATTTCCGAGGGCACCTGAATGGTGAGACCCTCCGCGGTTTGCGTCCAAGCGAGCTTGCCTTTGCCGCCCAGCAGTTCCACGTTGCGAACTTTGCCGACGCCGTTCTGCCCTCCAGGCGATAGAACCGGAATGCTTACTTGCCCTTCGGGTTTGCCCATCGCGAAGGCATACAGGGTGTCGCCCTTCGTCGTGAACCGAATGTCGCTCGCGGTGAAGGGTTTGCGATTGCGCTCGTTGAAGGCGCCCGCCTGGTGATGATCGGATGTGTTTCCAGCACTCTGAGCCGCAGCAGTAATAGCGGGCCCATCGCCATACGCTTTCCAAGGACGAGTGCCATAGATTGCCTCTCCGTTGATGGACATCCACCGAGTGATCGAGTCAAGAATCGCTAGTTCCTGCGGATCCAGCATTCCGCTCGATGGCAAGGGAAAGTTCAACAGCAGATTGCCGTTTCGGCTAACAATGTCCACCAGCATGTCGATCACAATCTTGGGTGATTTGTAGGTCACTTCTTTGTCGTAGTGCCAGTGCCCGATGCAAGTGTCCGTTTGCCACGGATCGTCCCAGATGCGGTCGACTACGCCGCGCTCCAGATCGAGCACGCAAGTCCCATGGACGCAATCGTTCTTGCCCTTGTTGGCCCACACTGCTTCCGTTTTGCCGCCGTGTTTTTTGGCACTCTGGTTATACTGATGAGCCGTTAGCGCCAAGCCCCATTGTTCGAAAAAGATCGGTCCGTCGGTGTACATGAGATCTGGCTGATACTGGTCGATCAGATCTTTAATGCGGAGGAAGTAGTGCTGCTTCCATTTCTCAGGCACGTCAGCCTCGGACCAGAGGTTCTTTGGCGCCTGGTGGGTTTCATGGTAAAGACTCGTGTATTTCGGGTCCGCCCCATCATAAGGAACGCCCTTGAACTCGCCTTCCTTGTCTGCGCCATGGCTCGTTTGGAACCAGTTGTAGCTGACGGCAAGGTGTTCACTCACGCCGAATCGCAATCCGTTCTTTAGCGCTGCCTGCTTGAATAAGCCCACCACATCTTTCTTCGGACCCATGTTCGCAGCGTTCCATTTATTCAACTTTGAGTTCCACATGTCGAAATTGTCATGGTGCACGCCCATGCTGACGAAGTATTTCGCCCCGGCCTTTTTATACAGAGACATTAGGCGATCCGCGTCGAACTGCTCGGCTTTCCAAGTCGGGATAATGTCCTTGAAGCCGAATTTTGAAGGGTGCCCGTACTTGCTCACGTGGTATTTATACTGTTTGCTCCCTTCCACGTACATGTTGCGGGCGTACCAGTCGCCGTACTCTGCGGCAGACTGGGGTCCCCAGTGTGCCCAAATGCCGAACTTTGCATCGCGGAACCAATCCGGAACCTGATAAGTTGTTAGAGATGCGCGCGATCCCTGGAACGGTCCAGCGGCAATCGCGGGGACGGATTGTCCGAGAGCGAACTGTGCGGCGGATACGCCTGCGACAGCAACTCGAAATGCGTTTCTGCGTGTGATCTTCATGGCAACACGCCTGACACTAATTAAACAAGTCCGGCCGTTCCCGCGTGATCATATCCCACAGCGGTTGAAACTGGAACCATCCCGACAACTTGCTGCCAACTTGTCCGCGCGTATGCAGTGCGCTCTCATGCAAAATTTTGATGGGCTTCCCCGCAGCCTCCGCCAACAACTGCGCCTGGCAACTCCGCTCCATCGTAATGAACCACCACACCGCTTCATCCACGTTCTCGCCGACCGTTAGCAGGCCGTGGTTCCGCAAAATCACCGCCTTCCGTCCACCCAGCGTTTGCGCGATTCGCTCGCCTTCCGACGTATCTACCACCACACCCGTGTAATCCTCGAATACTGCGTGATCTTCATAGAACGCGCATGCATCTTGAGTGATCGGGTCCAGCAGACGACCGAGCGTCGCCCAAGACTTTCCGTAGATTGAGTGCGCGTGGGCTGCCGCGATCACGTCGGGCCGGGCATGATGCACCCTCGAGTGGATCGCAAATGCAGCCGTGTTCACCATGCGGTCGCCTTCCACCACTTGACCATTGCCATCCACCAGAATCAAATCCGAGACGCGGATCTGGGAAAAATGCATCCCAAACGGGTTTACCCAAAAATGGTCAGTGAGTTCGGGATCCCGCGCCGTGATGTGCCCGGCGACGCCCTCATCGAATCCAAATTTCGCGAAAAGCCGGAATGAGGCGGCGAGGCGTTCCTTGCGATGACGACGCTCTTCCTCCAGACTGGCAAACTTCGGAATCGAGGGAATTTTCAGTACGCGAGGAGCCACTTCGGTCATGGAAAAAGGATACTACGAACTCTTTACTAATTCCAGGAACGCCCGCGCGGCATGGCTCAACGCGCGCCGGGCAGGGTACACGAGCCGAATATTGCGCTCCACGTTCAGCTCCAGCACTTTAATCTCCTTGAGGGACCCTTGCTGAATTTCCTGTTCCACGCACATTCTCGGCAGAAAAGCCACGCCTTCGTTCCGCTGCACCAGCTTTCGGATCGTCTCCACGGTGGGCATCTCCACATCCATATTCAGCGCCACCTTGTGACTCTGAAACGCGCGCAGCACAGTCGCTCGATAGGGCGACAGCACGTTGTGCGCGATGAACGTCTCCATCCCGAGTTCGGTAATGGATAGCTCTTGCATGTTTGCGAATCGATGCTTCGGAGAGACCACGAATGCCAGATGATCGTTGAAGATCATAATCGGAATCAGCCGATCGTCCTCGGGATCGTAGCTGATGACGCCCAATTCCAGGTCTCCATCGATCAATTGCGATGGGATCTTGCTCGATAGGCTGCGGCGCACCTGCACTTTTACTTTGGGATAAAGTCGCCGGTATTGCTGGATGTGGCCGAGTAGGTAAAGGGCGCTCGATTCGTTGGCACCCACGATTAGGCGACCCGCCGAATTATCCCGCAGTTCCGTGAGGGCGTTGCCCAACTCGCCTTCGATGTTCTCAAAACGTCGAGCGAATTCAAGAACGATTTTGCCGGCGTCGGTCAGGATCAAGTCTTTCCCGGAGCGGTCTATAAGTTTCTCCTGCAGATCGGTCTCAAGCTTCTGAATGGCGAGCGAAATAGCCGGCTGGGTTCTCAGCAACCGTTCTGCGGCTCGCGAAAAGCTCTTTTCCGACGCAACCGTGTGGAAGACTTTTAAGAGATAGAGTTCCATAAGAGAGTCTTATGCGATGATTATATCTTATTCAAGTCGCTGTCATTATAAATTTGCTAAATCAAGCGGGTGCCCGGATAATGATGAAGAGGACTCCATGTCGAATCGCGTCTACATCTTCGATACCACTCTCAGAGACGGCGAACAATCTCCCGGCTGCAGCATGACCGTACCCGAGAAGCTGCGCATGGCACGTAAATTAGTCGACCTTGGCGTTGACGTTTTGGAAGCCGGTTTCCCGATTGCGTCTGAAGGCGACTGGGAAGCCGTGGATGCAGTGAGCCGCGAATTTCCGTGGGTGCAGGTGGCCGCCTTGGCCCGCGCGAATACCCTCGATATCGAACGAGCCGCGACGTCTCTCAGGCACGCGCGGAGGCCTCGCATTCACACCTTTATCGCTACCAGCGATATCCACCTCAAGTTCAAGCTGAAAAAGTCTCGGGCGCAGGTTCTCGACGAAGCGGTGGCTGCCGTTACCCTTGCACGCAGCTATACGGACGATGTGGAATTCTCGGCTGAAGACGCCACGCGGACCGATTGGGATTACCTCGAAGAGATTTCGCGAGCCGTTGTTGCTGCGGGAGCCCGCACCGTAAACCTGCCCGATACGGTCGGCTACAGCGTGCCGGAAGAATACGGAGCTTTAATCCGTCGGATGGTGCAGGCTCTCGGGGACAGCGCCGTGGTCAGCGTGCATTGTCATGACGATCTGGGGTTGGCCGCGGCAAACTCCATAGCCGCAGTGCAGGCTGGCGCCAGGCAGATTGAGTGCACGGTGAACGGGATCGGCGAGCGCGCGGGGAACGCCTCTCTCGAAGAGATCGTAATGGCGTTCAAGACGCGCCACGACAAGCTTCCCTACGAGACCAAGATCGTGACCGAGCATATCTACTCCGCAAGCCAGATGCTCGCGAGTATCATCACTTTTGGTCCCCAGCCGAATAAGGCCGTGGTGGGCGAGAACGCCTTTGCGCACGAAGCGGGCATTCATCAGGATGGATATCTCAAAGATAAGTCGACTTACGAGATCATCGATCCTAAGAGCGTCGGAGTTCCAGAAGCGAAGTTGATCCTGGGCAAGCATAGCGGGCGTCACGCGCTGAACGACCGGCTTAATCACCTCGGATTTGATCTAAAGCGTGAGGACCTTGATGAGGTTTACCATCGCTTCACTGCCCTAGCCGATCGCAAAAAGGGCGTTCGGAATGACGAGATCGCCGCCCTTGTAAATGGAGTGCTCAATCGGCAGGCGGAAGCGGTAGGCATGGATTGATGGCGGTTTCAAGTTACTCTCTGCCTGCCCCACAATGCAGCTAAATATCCTCCTCCTCCCTGGAGACGGCATCGGCACCGAAGTAACGCGCGAAGCCGTCAAAGTACTTGAGAAGATTGCCCACACCTTTCATCATGATTTGAAGCTGAGCGAAGGGTTGCTTGGCGGCATCGCAATCCATCAAACCGGATCGCCGCTTCCGCAAGCAACCATCGACCTGGCTCTCAAAGCCGACGCCACCTTCCTCGGTGCGGTCGGACTGCCTGAGTTCGACAACATGCCTCCCGAGAAGCGTCCCGAGCGTGGACTGCTCGGCATTCGCAAGGCTCTCGGGGTGTATGCCAACCTTCGACCAGTGCGCACCTATCGCGCGCTAATTGACTCTTCACCGCTCAAAAATCACCTCGTAGAAGGCACGGACATGATCATCGTGCGCGAGTTGACCGGTGGCATCTACTACGGCACGCCACGCGGCATCACCGGACAAGGTGACGAGGAACGCGCGGTGAACACCATGAGCTATTCGCGGCCGGAGATCGAGCGAGTTACTCGCATGGCCTTTCACCTCGCCGCGAATCGCCGCAAAAAAGTAACTAGCGTCGATAAGTCGAACGTTCTCGAAAACTCGCAATTGTGGCGCAGAGTAGTAACCGAGGTGGCGGCTGGCTACCCGGACATCGAACTCGACCACTTGCTTGTCGATAACTGCGCCATGCAACTCGTTCTTAACCCCCGTCGCTTCGACGTGCTTGTAACCGAAAACATGTTCGGCGACATCCTAAGCGATGAGGGCGCCGTGCTCGCGGGATCTATCGGCATGCTGCCTTCCGCTTCCATCGGCGAGAGGAAAGCGTCGGGAGTCTGGGTGGGTCTGTATGAGCCAGTGCACGGCTCCGCGCCCGACATTGCCGGCCAAAATAGGGCCAACCCGTTCGGAGCGATTGGATCCGCCGCAGCCTTGCTCGAATATAGCTTCGGCCTCAAGGATGAAGCGGCTGCCGTAAACCGCGCCATCGAGGAAGTATTGAACGCGGGCCATGTCACGGCGGATTTAAAGCCGAAGGGCGCTCCCGCATCAACATCGGAAGTGGGCGACGCAGTCGCCGGGAATATCTAAACACATGCATCCTCGCACTATTATTGAGAAGGTTTGGGACAGCCACGTTGTGAGCGACCAACCGGGCGCACCGGCCTTGACGTATATCGACCTTCACCTCGTCCATGAGGTGACCTCTCCGCAGGCCTTCGATGGTCTCCGCCGCCGCGGCCTGAAAGTCCGCAGGCCCGATCTGACCATTGCGACTACCGATCACAGCACGCCCACTACCCCGCGCTCCCTGCCGATTCTGGATCCAATCGCCGCCACGCAAGTTAAACGCCTGGAGTCAAACTGTCGGGAGTTTGGCATCCAGTGCTTCGGCCTGAGTAGTCCGCATCAGGGCATCGTGCATGTGATCGGACCGGAACAAGGATTGACGCAGCCCGGCATGACGGTGGTCTGCGGTGACAGCCACACGGCAACGCACGGAGCCTTCGGCGCGCTCGCTTTCGGCATCGGAACCAGCGAAGTGGAGCATGTGCTGGCGACGCAGTGCCTGCTGCAAAGACGATCGAAGACTTTCAAAGTGCTGGTCGACGGCACGCTTAGACTTGGCGTGGGCGCGAAAGACATTATCCTTGCGCTCATTGCACGCATCGGGATTGGCGGCGGAACTGGGAGCGTCTTCGAATACTGCGGCGAGGCGATCCGCGCGCTTTCGATGGAGGAGCGCATGACCGTCTGCAACATGTCCATCGAGGCAGGGGCGCGGGCCGGCATGATCGCACCGGACGACATCACCTATCAGTACATCCATGGCCGTCCTTTCGCACCGAAGGGCCGGGACTGGGAGGCGGCCGTTGCCCGCTGGAAACAACTTCCAACCGACGAGGGAGCCTCATTCGACAAAGAGATCGTGATCGACGCCTCGTCGCTCGAGCCGATGATCACCTTTGGCACGAACCCAGGCATGGGAATCTCAATTAACGCCGCGGTCCCCGACCCGTCCGATATCTCGGACCCGCTGGAACGCGATTCCTTGGCGAAGGCTTTGCTCTACATGGATCTGCCTGCAGGCAAACCGCTGGTTGGGCACGCCGTGAACGTAGTGTTCATCGGAAGCTGCACCAACTCGCGGATCTCCGATCTGCGCAGCGCCGCCAGCGTGTTGAAGGGCCGCAAAGTGAGCCCCAATGTTCGCGTGATGGTTGTGCCCGGATCGCAGCATATTAAGGAGCAAGCGCAGGCCGAAGGGCTCGATACCATTTTCAAGGATGCAGGCGCGGACTGGCGTGAAGCCGGCTGCTCCATGTGCATCGCCATGAATGGGGATCAACTTCAGCCCGGTGAATACAGCGTGTCCACCAGCAATCGCAACTTCGAGGGGCGCCAAGGAAAGGGCGGCCGAACCTTCCTCGCCAGTCCGTTGACGGCCGCTGCAAGCGCGGTCACCGGCGTCGTCACCGATGTTAGGACTCTCCTGTCATGATCCAGTTCACTCCCTTTCAAAGCAAGATGGTCGCTATGCCGATCGATAACATCGATACGGACCAGATCATCCCGGCGCGTTTCTTGAAGACCATCTCGAAGGAAGGTCTGGGAGATCAGCTCTTCTACGATTGGCGTTACGACGCAGCCGGCCAGCCGAAGCCGGAGTTTATCCTGAATCAAGCCCAGGCCAAAACCCGTCAGGTGCTGCTAGCAGGAGACAATTTTGGTTGTGGAAGTTCGCGCGAACATGCCCCCTGGGCTCTCACTCAGTACGGTTTCAGAGCGGTGATCAGCACCTCGTTCGCCGATATTTTCAAGCAAAACTCGCTCAAGAATTCTCTGTTGCCTATTGTTGTATCGCGCGAGTTGCATGCGGGGCTTTTTCAAAATCCGGAAGGCACGGTCAAGATTGATTTGGGTTCAAAGACGCTCACTCTCCCCGATGGAGCGGCAGTTGAATTCGAAGTGGATGACTTTGCCCGGTACTGCCTTCTGGAAGGGGTCGACGAGCTAGGATACATTCTAAAACAGGAACCGGGCATCGCCGCCTTTGAAGCGCAACGCGTGGGCTCGGTGAATACTCTCGCTTAGTCGACCGGTGCCCAAAGGAGGCGGGCTTGGTAGGCTCGCCCCCGGGTGAAGATGCTCTGTCTAGCGTCGGCCGTGGAATCCGCGGTCGAAGTGACCTCCCTGCGTATCACGAACCGCGCCAAAGCTCCTGTTCTGTACCGTGGGAGCGGGTGCGGGTGTGGCCGCTCTGGAATTAGCGTTCATATTACGGTCAGACCCGCGGCTCTCGCGAGGAGCGTTTCCCCATTGCGAGGTTCTCTCGTAGCTGCGCTCGTAAGTCGCCCTGCCGGTTGGCTGGTTCGAATTCGAGTAAACAGTCCGACCAGCACCTTGATTTGAGTAAGTGTTGGTGTAGCGGTTTGTTTCGTTGCCGCGGAAGTCCACCCGATTATTCGAGTAAGTGTTCCGCGAGTTGCCCCGATCCCAGTTGCCATAATTGTGCACATAAGCATCCCGGTTGTACCAGGTCCGTCCCCACACCGCATGGTTTACGACCACCACGTGGTTGTACCAGTTGAACCCGCCGCCCCATCCCCAGTTGCCGAAGGCACCGATGGCAAAGGAGGGTCCAAACCCAATCGCGCCGCCCACAAAGAAACCGGGGCGAGGCGGTGCGTACACTACGTACGGGTCGTAAACCGGCACGTTGATCAGTTCAGGGTCTGCGGGAGCAATCTCGACAGCTCCGCCCGTGTCCGTTACCCGGACCTGCTGATTGTTGCGCAGGTAGCCGTACTCCTCCGCCGAGCGACGCATTCTCTGGACTGCATCCATTACTTGGCGCTGGTCCGCCAGTACGGCGTTCCCGAGCTCGCTGGTCCAGTTCATATCGTTTGCCATCGTCTGAAGGACCGATGGAAACGGAAGCAGGGCCTGAACGGCCGGATCGAATTGAAGATTCGAACGATAAATCTCATCCGCCAGTTGATCCCCGCGCACGTTGGCGTGCTGGTTCGCCCAGCCTGCCGCGTCCGGAATCTGATCTGGAAAAGACGCCGCGGCGAGAACTTGGGCCAACAGCGGATCGGGGTACAGCGCGATCTTAGAAACGAGGTTATCGAGTTGCCCCGAAGAGAAACTCGGGGCCGGATAATTTTGTGCACGTGCTGGCGTTGTCACGGTCAGCAATAAGGCTCCGGTGAGGACCATGGCTGCCTGCATCAGTTTCGACGTGTTCACGAGTTTCATGATTTTTCTCCTTGCAACTACGTCCCTGATAGAGCATATTGGTCGCCATTCTGAAACCTGCCGTGGGCGCTTGTTTATCACAGAGTTGGCTAAGCACTAGTTGAACGCATAAGAGCTTGCGGTGCATTAGAACCACCAGCGACACTGCTGGGTGTGATATCTTCGACAGTCATGAATCGAAGGCTTTTCGTTTCCTCTCTGCTCGCGGCGGGACTCTCGGCCAAGGGCCGCATACCAATCCGCACGGCCCGCTTCACCAAACTGTTCAAGTCTCCCGATGGGCATCCGAATGCGCTGGAAGCCACTCCGCAAGGGCTCTGGGTGGGCGAGCAAGTCACCGACATCGCCTACCTGCTTGACTGGAAGACAGGCGAGCCGCTGAAGAAGGTACCGACCGAATCATCCAATACCAGCGGGATGGCTTATGGCGGAGGCTACCTTTGGATGGGTGCCAATGGGGGGCCTCTGGGACGATTCCCGCGACCCGGCGAGCCAACTTACGGGCGCATCGTGAAGGTGGACGTCGAGACCGGACGCACGGTCGGAGTCTACCGCAATCCCGATGAGGGCGGAATTCATGGCCTTGTATACGCAGACGACGCTCTGTGGATCACTTGCTTCAAGTGGAACTGCATCGCGAAAATCGATCCGGAAACCTTCCAGGTGCTGCACAAGTTTCCTCTACACCTTTCGCGTCCGCACGGGCTCGCGTGGGACCCTCCCGGCATGTGGGTCGGGTATTCCAACGACTATCTCTACATCAAGCAGGATGTCAACGATGGCCGGGTGCTCGACATCATCGGCATGAAGAAGGGAGTGGATCCCGATCCGCACGGCATGGACATGTATCAAGGCAGGATGTACATTTGCGATGCTGGGATCGCGCCAGGAGGCGTGCTGAGCAACAGCCCTCTCGCGGGTTATATCTACCGCCTCGATGCGGACTAACATGCTGACCCGACGCCAAGCACTTCTCGGTTACTTGCAACTTTGCGCGGCTTCTCCGCTGCTGCGAGCCGATCGCAAACACGGCGAATTGTCAGACCCGCTGCTCGCCCCCGCCAATGTCTTCGATTTCGCCGCACTGGCCAAGAAAAAGCTCGATCCGCTCGCCTGGGACTACCTGGACGAAGGGTCCGAGGACGAAGCAGCGCTGCATGATAATCGGGCCGGTTTCGATCGCCTCATATTAAGACCGCATTTTCTGCTGCACGACGTGAGCAAGATCGATATCTCAACCACGCTATTCGGTCAGAAGCTCGACCATCCCATTTTTATTTGCCCCACCGGAGGCAAGAACTGTCTTTTTCCGAACGGGGAGATAGAGACGGCCTACGGCGCGGGCGCGGCGAACACGATGATGATCACTCGCGGAGGAATCAACGAGCCGCTGCAAGCCGGACAGGGTCCGAAGAATTGGTGGCAGTTCACTACGGCGGCCGAGTTTCGCACCAAAACCCAGATGACGGATTTCGGGAAGAAGCTGCAGGATCAGGGTTGTTCAGGCATCTCCGTCACGGTGGATATCTATCACGTTTCGCATCGCGAGCGGAGTATTCACAATGGTCTGGTGCGAGGCTGGTGCGAGACAAACGGCATTCCCCGCTCGGGCAAAGATCTGGTTTACAAAGAAGGCGATCTCGTTTGGACGTCTGGCGATTATCCCGCTGCACGGCAAATGGCGACGCCCACCTGGGACCACGTCCAGCGGCTGCGCGAGAGCACGAGTCTGCCGGTGATCGTTAAGGGCGTAATGACCGCTGAGGATACGGAGCGCGCAGTGAAATACGGCATGTCTGGCGTGATCGTATCCAACCACGGCGCTCGTCAACTTGATCAGGTGGGGGGCACCATCGAAGCGCTGCCCGAGTGCGTTGAAGCCGCGAACGGAAAGATGCCAGTGCTGATCGACGGCGGGTTCCGTCGCGGCACCGACATTTTCAAGGCGTTGGCCATGGGTGCTTCGGGCGTGGGAATCGGCCGTCCCTATCTTTACGGGCTGGCGACGTTCGGACGCCGGGGCGTGGCCCGGGTTGTCGATTTGCTGCGTGCGGAACTGGCCACGGATATGGGGATGGCTGGTGTGGGATCTCTTTCGCAGATCGATCGCTCTTTCGTGCGCGCGCGGAAATGAGACTATGATCCAGGTGGGGCAGGCAATCCTGCCTGCAGCCGGCTTTCAGCCGGCCCTTGCCTGGAGAGATACGGTCGTCAGGGGTTTTCGGCCGTGCAGTCGCCTTTCCAGGCGGCTCGACAAGCCGGGAAGCTTGTCGGCAGGCAAGGTTGCCTGCCCCACGTCAAAATTTGAACAGAAACGGTCATTTCACGATCCGACGGAAACTGACATCAACAGCCTATCCACTGCGGCGTTGAAGGGCGGAGTATTTGCGAATTGGTACAGTTCTCCGCCCTCCTCGATATCTTTAGCAAGAAGCTCCTCTATCCGCGGATCGGGCTGAGAAAAGGCTTCATCGAGTTCTCGCGCCGTCTCGGAAAAATCGCCCTGCCGCGCGAGCACACACGCAAACGCATAGTGAATGGTTGCGGTGACACGCGAATCCGAGGCGAGCGCTAGCGCCTGATTAAAATGCGCACGGGCTGCCTGTTCATTGCTCGAGGAGAACAAAACGCCGAGCGCCCGGTAAACCTGTGCCATCTCGGTATTCATATACCGAATGCTCCTGGCCAGTTGCCGATACTCGCGTCCAGTAATTTCGGCGGGAGCAGCCGTCGAAAATGACGGCTTCGAGTTCGCTCTCAATTCGTGAAGCTCGGCAATCGCGGCGCGGAGTTCATCCTGGATCGACGCAATCACGCGGTCCGTCTGCCGGGTCATTACCTGCATGCCAATTCCGGGTGCCAGAAGGAACAACAGCGAACACAGACCCGCCAAGCCAAAAAGAAGAACGGAGAGCACCCGCAGGTCTTCGATGCGCTGAGCATCATGAGCGAATTGCTCCAGATGCCACACGAGTTCCCAATCGAGGAGTATGATTCCCAGGGCCGCAGCCAGCCCCAAGGCTAATAGAATCTTACGCAGCCAATCCATTCGTTGGCTTCATTGTATCGGGCATTATCTGCATTTCAACGCGGAGAAGCGTACTTACCGTACTATGCCCGCGAGCCTACCAACGTGGCAAAATTCGTTTCCAACCCGGGTCAATCCGATGCTGCATTTCCGCTTCGTCATCGCGCTTGCGATAGGGGAGTTTGTCGTACCGTTCGCGACCTCTGGCAAGCTGATCGTAGTCCAGGTCGACGCCTAGCCCCGGTTTCGTCTTCGAAAGCGTCACGCATCCGTTCACAATAAGAACCCGCCCGCCAGCGATCACTTCGTCCGTACCGGTCTGCCAAGGGTAGTGCGTATCGCAGGCGTGAGTGAGATGCTCGGAAGCCGCAGCCGCATGCGCCATGATCATCATGCTGACACCCAAGTGATTGTTCGAGTGCATCGAGACTCCCATCCCCAGCACTTTGCACAGATGCGAAAGCCTCTGCTGTTTGCGGATTCCACCCCAATAATGCGGGTCAGACAGTACGATCTGGACGGCATCTTGCGTCCAGGCTTTGGGCACATGCTCGAAAGAGGTGATGGCGACATTGCTCGCCAGCGGAGTGTCGATGCCCAATGCGAGCAGTCGACGGCGCACTTCCGCCATGCCCTCGATCGTGGACGTTGGATCTTCGAGGTAACCGCCGTCAGTTAAATCATCGCGAAGTGCCTTTCCTACCCCGACTGAAGTCTCCACTGACCAAGCGCAGTTCGGATCGATGCGCAAGGGGTACTTGGCACCGAACTCCTCGCGCAACGCATGGATGCTGGCGATTTCTGCATCGGGATCGAGCACGCCGCCCTTCAGCTTGACCTCCCTGAACCCGTACTGATCGATCATCTGCTTGGCCTGACGGACGATGGATTTAGGATCGAGGCACTCGCCGTATTCGTCCTCGCGCGCGTCGGTTCCAAGACCTCCGCCGCCTCCATGCTTATAGAACAGGTAAGCGGAGAAAGGCGCCTCGTCTCGGGCGCGGCCCCCCACCAAGTCGCATATCGGTTTGCCGACTGCCTTGCCGATTAAATCGAGGCAGGCCAATTCTATGGCGGCGAAAGTACGCGTGTGGCGATCCAGAGGATTCTCGCCAGGGACCAGAAAGGTCTGGCTGCGATCCCCGCTCGATGCCTCGGAATCCCCCTCGCTCAAGTGCTGCCAGAAGCGCATCAGGTCGAAAGGGTCCATCCCGACCACGTGCTCCCGCACAGCTTCGAGCGCCCACGTTTGCTGATCCCCTCCGTACGTTTCGCTGATCCCGGTAAGGCCGTCCGTGGTCTTTAACTCGACAATGGTGCGCAAGGCATAGGGGGCGTGCAGCCCATATGAGCTGCGCAGAGGGCCGTCGGCGATCGCGACGGAGTGCAGACGGAGGTCGGAAATTTGCATGGGTTCAAAAGACGCTGGCCGATAATAAGGAAGGTCTTATTCTCTCATGAAAGCTATCTTGGCCGCGCTCTTGGGACTCGCGCTCGCACCGTCCCTGAACGGCCAGAAGGACGCAAAGTCCGAGTCACTGTTTTCCGAAATCGATGGCATCAGCCGCGACTTGGAGACCATCACCGGCTTGAAGTTTAAGCACAAGGTCCCTTCGGCAGTGCTCGATAAAGATCAATTGCGGGAGTTTCTCAGCCATCGTATCGACAAAGCGATCAAGCCAGCCGATCTGAAAGCTGAATCGCTGATCCTGAAGATTCTTGGCTTGGTTCCAGCCGACTACGATCTGCGGCAGGAGACCGTGGACCTGCTCACCGAGCAGGCGGCCGCCTTCTACGATTATCAGAAAAAAAAGCTGTTCGTGATGTCGGGCGATGGCGACGAAGCAGCCCCGATGGCTCTGGCGCACGAACTGGCGCACGCGCTAGCCGACCAAAATTTCCACCTCGAGAGATACATCAAACAGAATGGACAGAGCGACGACGCAGCCACCGCCCGCATGGCCGTGATGGAAGGCCAAGCCAGCTGGCTGATGTCGGCCTATTTGCATCAGCGCGCCGGGTTGGGACCTGATGTTCCGAAGGCGATCCTGGACGCGATGAGCAACTCGCTTGACGATAACGCGGCGCAATATCCTGTGTTCGGAAAGTCGCCTCTGTATGTGCGGCAGTCGCTGGTATTCCCCTATAAGGCCGGAATGTTGTTTCAGGACGCCGTGTATCGGAAGCTAGGCCAGCAGGGCTTTGCAGAAGTGTTCCGGCGCGCACCCGTCAGCACTCAGCAGGTGCTTCATCCGGAACGCTATTTGGACCGCTCCGAATTTAAGCTGCCCGATGCGCCTCACGCGCCGCACGAAAAAGAATTCAGAAAGCTGGCCGAGGGCACGCTGGGCGAATTCGACTATCAGGTTCTGCTGACCCAATACGGTAGCAAAGAGCTGGCCGAGTCGCTGGCACCGGCACTGCGGGGCAGCCAGTTCACTCTTCTTGAGAACAAGCATGAGGGCTATCCGGTGCTGGCGTGGGCATCGGAATGGGAGAGCCCGGAGAAAGCGCAAGAGTTTTTCAGATTCTACCGCGATGCCTTGCGTGCGAAATCGAAAAAGCCGGAGCCGGGGAAGGAAGACCAGACCGTGCTCGAGGGACGCAATGAGTGGGGTTTTTATCGGGTTTGGCTGAAGGGCAAGGTCGTGGAGAGCATTGAGGGCATGAAGGCGTCCTTCGAGTCAAATATTCGGTAAACTGGAATTTACAAGGAGAGAGTTCTCTGATGCGTTTGCTCCCAATCGTTTCGGTTACGGCTTTGTTGGCGGTGTCCACCCTTCGGGCCGAAGGGCCCCCGGTTCCCCGCCATGCGCCGGAATTCGTGCTGAATTATACGGATGGAACGCAGAAGCTCCTCAGCAGCTACCGGGGCAAGGTGGTGATGATTGAGTTCATATTCACCACCTGTCAACACTGCCAGCATGCGTCACAAGAATTCAGCAAGCTTTACACGGAGTTTGGGGCCAAGGGATTTCAACCGATCGGGGTTGCATGGAACGACATGGCCAAGATGCTTGTGCCGGATTTCATCAAAACATTTAAGGTGAACTATCCCATCGCGTATGCCGAGCGCGATGCCGCCCTCGATTTCCTCCAGTATTCTCCAGCGCTGCGCAGCGTGGTTCCGCAGATTGTTTGGATCGACAGGAAGGGCACGATCCGCTCCCAGACCCAGCCGGTGGAAGGCGACGAGAATTTGAGGAAGGAGTCGTACTGGCGGGAAATGATCCAAACTTTAACGGCTGAGCCAGACACTTCGGCGAAGAAGGCCGTGCATACTGCGTCGGTGAAGAAGGCGGCACGGTAGAGTAGAATAGTTCCAGCGCGCCCGTAGCTCAGTCTGGATAGAGCGTTTGCCTCCGGAGCAAAAGGTCGTAAGTTCGAATCTTACCGGGCGTACCATTCTTCAATGAGTTTGACGCCTTCGTACTTCGACTGCTTACCCGAACTCACGTTCCCTTTGGTTCCCTTCTTACGATTCTTAAGCCGGTAGCCATTGTGGACGACGAAGAGTCACAGACCCGGTCCATGCGATCAATAGATCGGTATCCGTGGCCCTACCGGTCAGGCGCAACCTTTCCTTTCCACACTGAACAGTCTTGACGGCAGCATCATGGCCAACGCCGCCATCGCGCCTGCCGGCACGATTGGAGTGGTGGACGCTATCGGCTTCACCTTGGGCAGCCGTTTCACGCCGTGTTTGCGTAAGGATGTGTGAAGCTCAGTCAGTATGCGTTGAAATAATTGTTCGGCTTTATCGTTTTCATAAACTTCAAATGAGACGTAGGGGATGGAGGATAGACGATCTTCGAGCTGCTTGAGGACCGAGGTCTTGCCGATTCTGCGTAAGCCGAGAATGCTGGTGTGGCGGCCCTGCAGGAGGGCGGCCGGCATTTCGTCCAGCATCGCGTGGCGTCCGTAGAAGAGGACTTGGTTATCGGCAGGGTTGCTTCTGTCGTATGGATCGGTGAGGACGACGAACGGCCGTTCCAGCTTTCCCAGCTCGCCCGCGCAATCCTTGTTGAAAATTGCCTCATCCAGGCTTTTAGCAGAGAGCGGCACCACGTCGCTGCCAAGCGTTTTTCGAAGGTGCTGGCTCTCATCGGATAAGGGCGGCTGGTCGCGATAGATGACGTACACTCTGAACCGTTCGGAAGCCGTGCTGCGATGTCGTGCTATGGCCTCGGCAATTAATCGCCATTGGGCGGTCCAGATGAGGGCGTATGCCGGCGGCCTTCGGTCGCTAGGCGAAAGATAGAGCAGGTGCGGGTCAATCTGCTCGATTCTGAATCCAGCTTTTTTGAAGAACCGGCGGGCAATGGCCGCGGGATCTGCGCGGCGATACAGCACCAGCGTAAAGGCGACACCAATCGAGTAAAGCAGCGCGACGGAACCTAGCCACGGTTTGCTGCCTTTCCAGATGTCGTCCGCCAGGTACAGCAGGTCAGGTTTTACGTCGGGCCGTGGTTCGATAAGGTGACGGCGCACATCGTCTCGCCTCAGTGCAATGCGATAGCGCGGTAGTGAAAGAGGGAAGACCGGGCGCAAGCGGTTGTCAAAGCGAAGGGCTGCGTGTTCATCGCCTTGGAGAGAGGAGGAATAGAGCAGATTTTTTGGATTGATTGTTAGCCACTCGTTTCCAAGAAAGGAGGCAGAGACGGATTCCAAATCTCCAGTTCCGGAATTCCAGAGAGTTATTTCGTTGCTGGTGGAGGCGAGGGTGTGTCCATCCGGACTCCACGCCACGGAAGAGATGCCGCCGGAATGACCGGAGAGGGTGCGGAGTAGCGTGCCGGTTCCCGCCTGCCACACCTTCACCGTGCCGTCCCGGCCGGCGGAGGCGAGCGTCTGTCCATCCGGACTCCACGCTACCGAATAGACGGTTTCGGAATGACCGGAGAGGGTGCGCAGCAGCGTGCCGGTTCCCGCCTGCCACAGCTTCACCGTGCCGTCGGCGCTGGCGGAGGCGAACGTTTGACCATCCGGACTCCACGCCACCGAATTGACGGCGTCGGAATGACCGGAGAGGGTGCGGAGGAGCGTGCCGGTTCCCCCCCGCCACAGCTTCACCGTGTGGTCCTCGCTGGCGGAGGCGAGCGTCTGTCCATCCGGACTCCACGCCACCGAAT
>JBBRRB010000055.1:0-41397 GCA_038225555.1 Bryobacterales bacterium | reverse complement strand
TCAGGCCACACTCTTCGCTGGGCTATCGATCACCGGCACCCGAGGCATGGCTGACAAACAACACGGGGCATGGAGAAGTGGAAACCGCTACGCGCTTCCCACTTCTCCACACCCCCGACGGCGGCTACTTGAACTCAGAAACAGCTGCGCTACACTAACTCTTCCATCGGCACAAAAGATCGGGCACTCCACACACTTCCGTGGGTGGAAGCGATTGTCGGTGTCCTGGTCCTGTTCGGTCTGTGGAGCCACGTCGCGCTCATTGCCGGAGGAACTACTATTGCGATCCTGACATTCGGTATCACTCTGCTGCAACAGTTGGAAGTTGCGGGAATTCAGCTCATCTATGCAATTGCCTTCGCCTTTTTACTGATGTTTCTGGATCTCAACAGATATTCAATGGACGAACTGATGGCGCCGAAAGGCTAAGCAGATCAGGCTTTTATCGGACTCATTATGACAAAGAATCGTCGCTCATCTCCGCAGCAGGTGCCGGCGCGTTCAGCGCTTTGATATTCATCGCAGTCGGACTGGTGTTGCGCCTGCTCGGCATTCCCACGCTGGCAGAGCTCTTCAGCGATAGGTTCGCGCCACTCCTCAGTATTCCAATCTTCTTCAAGATGCTCTCCCTCGCCGGTGGTTACAGCCACTTGAAGCAGATCGGTTACGTCAGCGTCCTGATGGGAGAGATCGTCGCCTTCATCGTCGCGTCCTTGCTGGCACGCCGCGTCTTCGACAGCACCGCGACGCGTCTCCGCAACGCCGTCTTCGCCCTGGCGTTCCTCGGCTGGCTTTTTTGCTTGTGTGCCCTGTGGCCGAATCTTGGCACGAACTACCGCGGTGTGATTCCCTCTTCGGCTGTCGTTCTGAACATCGTTGCGCTCCTGGCTGAGTGTGCCCTTGCGGCCTGGATGCTGGATTGGTCGCTTACGTCATGGGCCGCTCCAGCCTCCGTGGACTCTCCTGACCCACATCGTCGAGGTTTCCTGGCAATCGGCGCAACCGCTCTCGCCGGAATCGCAACCGTCGGGATCCTGATTCGCTTCTATAAGCTCTCCGCCTACTCCTACGATGGCACCGAGAACGCTGGAGAAGATCTTCCGCCCATCACGCCCAATGACCATTTCTACACCGTAACCAAGAACAACGTTGATCCTCGGCCCACCGAGGCAGCCTGGGGCCTGAAGATAAGCGGCAAGGTCTCCCAACCAAGAACGCTCGATCTCGCCGCAATTACCGCCATGGCCGCAGTTCTGCAGGAGGTAACGCTCCAGTGCATCAGCAATCGTATCGGCGGCGGCCTCAATAGTAATGCTGTCTGGAAGGGCGTCCCTCTGAGAGATATTCTCACCGCCGCTGGAGCCTCTCTCACCGCCACCCAGGTGACCTTCCACGGAGCAGATGGTTTTACCGATGACGTTCCCTTCACAAAGGCCATGGACCCGGAGACCCTGCTGGTCTACGAAATGAATGGAGTGCCGCTTCCCCTTCATCATGGCTTTCCCGCGCGGCTAATCGTTCCGGGATATGTTGGTGAAAAGAGTGTGAAATGGGTTACAGAGATTGAAGTGCTTGACCACCCAGAGAAGGGCTTTTATGAGCAACAGGGCTGGGGACCCAAGTTCACCCTCAACAACACTTCCCGCTTTGATGCGCCTGACTTTTCCAAGCCGATTGCCCTTGGCAGCATGGTGCGGCTAAAGGGCACTGCCTTTGCAGGCGATCGCGGTGTACGCAGCGTTCAGGTAAGTACGGATGGAGAGAAGACCTGGCGCGATGCAGATATCTCCTATCAGAACGCGAAGACTGCGTGGGTTCAATGGAGGCTTCTATGGAAGCCCAGCGCAACAGGAGACATCATGCTGGCCGTCCGTTGTATCGATGACGGCGGAATGATTCAGTCATCGGAGATGAAAGGGCCAGGTCCGGAACCTGCTAGCGGATTTCACCGTGTGAAAGCGACGGTGAAAGCTTGAGAGACACGTCGCCAGGCTTGGAGCAGGAATCGCTCTAGTTTGGAGCTTGGGCTCCGATTCCATTCAAGGTGTTGGTAAGAATCGCTATTCCTTCCACAAGCTGGCTTTCCGTAGTTGCGGTGAAACAGAGTCGAAAGAACGAATGAGACGGTTGTTCGGCAAAGAAGGCATGACCGGGGGCCAGGCACACGCCCCTGGCTTCCGCCGTCTCCAAAAACAAATCAAGATCTGTGCCGGGAGGCAGTTTGCACCACAGATACAGACCACCGTTCGGAGAAGTGAATGACAAACGCTGGCTCCCAACCGCCGCTTCCATAGCTGCAATCGCTGCATTTCTCAAGACACCGTGCCGGAATCGCAGGTTGTCGAGGTGATGATCAAAGCTGCCCTCGTCGAGCATCGTGGATAGAACCAGCTGATTGAGTCCCCCTGTGAAAAGGTTCGCTCTCATCTTGATCAACGAAAGCTGCTTTACCATGTAGAGCGGTGCCACAATCCATCCGACACGCAAGCCGGGCGCAAGCATCTTAGAGAACGTGCTGATTGAAATCACTTGAGAGCAAGTATCGAGATGCTGCAAACTCTGCGGGGGAACCCGGCCATTGACATAGGTCTTGGAATACACGTCATCTTCGATGATTGGCAGATGATAACGGGATGCAAGATCAAGCAAGCCCTTCCTTGTGGCAAGCGACATCACTCTTCCCGTAGGATTCTGGAAACTGGGTGTAGTGAACAGAAGCTTCGGGTGATAGCGCAAGATCAACTTTTCCAACTCCCCGAGGTTCCAGTGCGTTTCCCAGCCGGCGAGTTGCGCTCCTGCTGCACGCAAACACTGGATTGCTCCGGGATAGGTGGGACACTCCACGATCGCGTAATCTCCCGGCTCGATCAGACAGCGCGCCACCAGGTCAATGGCTTCCTGGGCGCCAGAAGTCACCATGACGCGGCTCGGTTCGACATTGATCCACTTGCCGATCGCGCGCCGGAGTCTGCTCTGCCCTTCGGTGGGCGCCACGGCCAGGGCCGAAGGAAAATCTTCGCGAATCACGCGATTTACGGTCTCCTGATACGCCTCCGTTGGGAAGCAGTCGAGCGACGGAGTTCCGCCCAAGAGCGGATAGGATACTTTCGAGCAACTGTTTCGCGCAAGCAATTCCAAGATGGGCTCGTCCATCAAGTGAGCTTTAGAGGACACTTTTCCGCTCCAGGAAAAAGAGTCTCCCGCTCCTTGTGGATGACAGCGAAACGAGCCCGTACCACGGATCCGTCGTATGAGGCCACGCTGCTCAAGCTCGTTATAGGCAGCGGTGACGGTGTTTCGACTGACCTTCAACGTGGCGGCAATGCTTCGCTCACTCGGTAGCCGGAACCCCGGAGAGATCTGACCGCTCGCGAGGATAGTGTCGAAGTAGCGAACGACTTGCATCGTCAACTTGGAGTCCGATTTGATGACAAAGGGCGAGCTCGGCCAGAGATTTTTCAGGGGCGTATGTATTCTCATTTTTCGTTCACCTTTTGGCCGCAGTTCACTTGGCTATGAGTAGGTTTCTGTCGCTACCTGATTTCCTTATACAAACCGAAAGAGCTGAGTCTCGATCGGTTTGGTATCGATCTGCTCCGCGATGAGCTGAAAGTGCCAAGAGCTGCAGGACACTGCGGACCAGTGCAGCGGGATGGAAAGCCGGATCGACGATATCGTCATACAGAGGATCGTCGAGATCCAACGTGGACGTTCCCAATAACAGTGTCTTTGTATCGGGCCATAATTTACGCACATGGACCGCGGTATTTCTTACCTCTTCGAATCCGGCTTTCATGCTGATTGCAACGAGGGAGTACCTACAATGCTCGAGCGTAGAGAAGACCTCCGCATATCCGGTCACGGGTGTCACAGTCACGTTGAATTCGCTCAAGAGGAACACGCGGGTGGACGACGTCGCTGAATCCGAAATCGACAAGCAAAGCCGTTCTCAACGAATTGTCATCGGCTGATTGTCTGCTCTTGGTTTGCCGCGGCTCCGTACCCCTCCGGACCGGCTTGGTTACTTGTGAAGCCTCGGAGCCTTGTTGCCCCTGAAAAAGGTCGAGTTCTTCTGGCTCTCGAGTTTCGTATGGTTCGTAAGCGTCCGGTGTTGGCCGCGTTTACAGGGTGTTGTTGAGCCTTGATGATGTGTGGATGGTTGATGTTGGCGTGAGCGGTGAGTTGGTGGCTGGCCCTCGCCGTCGACGGAGCGCGGTGGAGCGTCGCCGGATTGTGGAGGAGACGCTTGAAGCTGGTGCTTCGGTGGCGCGAGTTGCTTTGAAGTATGGAGTGAACGCGAACCAGGTCTTTCAGTGGCGGCGCTTGTATCGCGACGGCAAGCTGGGGTCGCTCCCGCAGAGCGCGATGAAGTTGCTGCCGGTCAGCGTTGCTGAAGATCAAGAGACATCGAAGGCTGAGCCTGAAGCTGTGGTTCGAGAGCGAAGCGGTGCGATTCACATTGAGCTTCCGGGCGAAGTTCGGATCAGCGTTGAAGGTGATGTAGATCCGGCCGTGGTCCGCGCGGTGCTCAAGAGTCTGCGCTCGTGATTGCTCTTCCTGCGGGCACCCGGATCTGGATCGCGGCTGGTGTGACGGACATGCGGCGGGGCTTCCATGGCTTGAGTGCCCAGGTGCAGACGGTGCTCGAACAGCAGCCATTGTCAGGCCATGTGTTCGTGTTTCGCGGTCGCAGAGGCGACATCGTGAAGGTGCTCTGGTTCGATGGCGACGGGCTTTGCCTGCTGGCGAAGCGACTTGAGCGAGGGCGCTTCATATGGCCTCAGGCAAGCAGTGGTACCGTATCTCTGAGCCGTGCGCAGTTGTCGATGCTGCTGGAAGGGATCGACTGGAGAGCACCTCTTCGGACAGCAGAACCGGTGATGAGTGTTTGAGTGTTTTCTCCTGTATTCATGCGGCTTTTCTTCTTTTAAGCCGTGACGATTTTATGACATACTTCGCTCATGTTGGAGACCGCGCTCCGGACCTCGATTCGCTCGATCTTGAAGCGATGAAGGCTCTCGTGATCGCGCAGCGTGAGCGTTATACGCAGACGCTCAGCTCGCGTGCAACCGAGATCGAACGGCTCACGCTCCTGGTCCAGAAGCTGAAGCATATGCTCTTCGGCAGGAAGAGCGAGAAGGTGCTTCGCCAGATCGAGCAGCTCGAGTTCCAGATCGAAGATCTGCAGGCTGCCTCGGCGATTGAAGAGATACAAGCGGTCCCTCTCGCAGAGCGACCTGCAGCGGCGAAGCCCTTCCGTCGCCCCTTGCCCGAGCATCTTCCACGCGAGATCCATACACACATGCCAGGCCATGAGTCGTGCCCGGACTGCGGAGGCCGGCTCCGTGAACTGGGTAACGACGTCGCCGAGATGCTGGAGTATGTGCGGGCAAGCTTCAAGGTGCTGCGCCATGTGCGGCCCAAGCTGAGCTGCGATGCCTGCGACCGCATCGTGCAGGCACCGGCGCCATCTCGACCGATCGACCGCGGACTCGCGGGGCCCGGGCTTCTCGCTCATGTGCTGGTCTCGAAGTACGCCGACCATCAGCCGCTCTACCGGCAGTCGGAGATCTATGCTCGCGAAGGCGTCGATCTGGATCGTTCGACGCTTGCCGGATGGGTCGGTGCAGCCAGCGAGCTGCTGACTCCGCTGGTCGACGCGGTTCGAGATCATGTTCTGTCCGCAAGCAAGCTGCACGCCGACGACACGCCGGTTCCGGTGCTTGCACCGGGCAACGGCAAGACTAAGATCGGGCGGCTCTGGACCTATGTTCGCGATGATCGGCCTTCAGGCGATCTCACTGCCCCTGCCGTATGGTTCGCTTACTCGCCCGACCGCAAGGGTGAGCGGCCCCGGCAGCACCTCAGGCACTACAGGGGTGCGCTCCAGGCAGACGCCTACTCCGGCTTCCACCATCTCTACGAAGGGGGAACGATCTTCGAGGTCGCCTGCTGGGCTCATGCCCGGCGCAAGTTCCACGAGATCCATATCGCCCACGCTTCTCCAACAACTTCAGAAGCCATCGAGCGCATCGCCGCGCTCTATGCCATTGAAGCCGAGATCCGCGGCAGCACACCGGAGATCAGAAGGACCATCCGGCAAGCGAGAGCAAGACCTCTGCTCGACAACATGCACGCCTGGCTTGAAGCCACACTCGCCAAGCTCTCACGCAAGTCCGATACCGCGGCTGCGATCCGCTATGCGCTCTCGCGCTGGCGTGCGCTCACACGCTATGTCGACGACGGGCATCTCGAGATCGACAACAACGCCGCCGAACGCGCGCTGCGCGTCGTCGCCCTCGGCCGCAAGAACTTCCTCTTCGCAGGCTCAGACTCAGGAGGCGAACGCGCCGCAGCCATCTACTCGCTGCTCGGCTCAGCCAAGCTCAACGGGCTCGATCCGGAGATCTACCTCCAGTACGTCCTCGAACGAATCGCCGACCATCCCATCCGAAGGATCAGCGAACTGCTCCCCTGGAACCTGTCGATCCCCAGCACAGACACACCCTCATAGGCTTATGTATCCACATAACGTTGTGTGGATACATAAGCCTGACACCCTTCATAAGCACGGCCCACACCACACGCTTACTATGGTTCGGCGACGATGGGGTTATTGAACACATGTTCCTTCTTCTGACTACAGAAATTCCGAAGCCGCTACTTGAATCGGCAGAGCAACCGCAACTCGGCTGCCGACTCGTTCGGCTTCCGACTAAGTCGGTCACACAGCCTGATTCGTTCATC
This sequence comes from Bryobacterales bacterium, assembly GCA_038225555.1. GTDB lineage: Bacteria > Acidobacteriota > Terriglobia > Bryobacterales > Bryobacteraceae > JANXQZ01. The sequence goes on along the minus strand of JBBRRB010000055.1, from coordinate 34,650 downwards.
AGATGAAGTTTCTTCGGAAAGGTTACAGTGCGCAATATCGGGGCCGCGTCTCACACCCAAACACCGGTCTCAGCCAATCCCGCCGAAAACTCGCGGGTTGCTGGTGCCTCGTAATCCTGAGTCGCTGCGAAAGTTGGCTCGACGCCTTCCAACAGCTCCGCACACAGAATGTTAAGGGTTGTTCTGTCGTCCACATCGTATTAATCGACCGGCGTGGCACCGGCTTTGGGGAACGCTTGCTTTGTGCCGCTGATGACATCTTGGCGTGCGGATATGGAGCCGTTTGCCTCACGATTAAGACTCTCCAACGCTACCTGCGCAGACTTTACGTCACGCGGTAGAGTCACTCAGGGCTCCCAGTGACCGCAGCTTCGGCAAGTTGTGATTGCCACTCCTGCTATGGGAGCCTCGACCCGTGCAACGACCCGATGAATCAACTTGTCCCAAGATTGAACTAACGATTCCAGCAGATAAGTGTAACCTCTGCCCGTCCATCTACTCTAACGGGCGCGGGCACGACTTTCCGCTATTCGGTATCAACCGGGAGAGCATCATGAATTGGTTAAGCAGGTCAGCAAAGCAAGCTTTGCACTAGGTATTTCAGCGCTGTTGGCAGCTCCAGTATTTGCCCAGCAACAAGTCACGATTCCGCAGAGCTCAATCAACTATGAGGAGAATCCAAAGGTCGTACTTCCGCTTGTGATTTGCTGGTTCGACGGTCAGAAAAATCTTTACATCCAGACCGACGCATCAGACCAAACGGTCGCTGCACAGCAGGGAGTTAACTATGTGCCCCAGCTATCGAATGCAATTGATGCTCCGAATGGAGCGGTGGACGATATCTATGTGGTCACGAACAGCGCCAAGAAAGATCAGTATAACGTTCTTCCGTCCGAGCCCAAGCCCGTCGGCCCGTATAACACAAACGTCTCGTACAGTCCGCTGTGGCGAGTCAGCCAAGTGACCTGGCGTCTTGGCGCGCAGCAGGTCACCCTCAAATCCGAAAAGGAAATTCTCGACGCGCAGTCTTCAGGGTTGGTCGTCCTCGTGAAGACTCGAATTGTTCTGAACTGTCCGGTTGTATATACCAATGTCGGAGGATTGTTGCCAAAAGCCGTTATTCATCTGAGCGACAGAGATAACGATGACTCCAGTCGACGCAATCACTGATCCATCATTCACCTGGTTACAAGTAAGCTGCTGCATTGCTGTGGATAACGCGTCCTCACCAATGCGCGTCAGTTAATGATCACCCATCGCAACGAGCGGACCGCCATACAATATCTCTGCGGCCAACTGCATCACTTGTTCATGTTGACAACAAAGCTTTGAGCTTTCAACTCCGGTTCGTCTCTTGCGGTGGTTTCGCTAACTCGCAGTTCAGCCATAGGAAAATGAGGAAAGCCTTGCACGATCAGAATCCAAGCCTCGTCCGTGTTTCCAGCAGCCGCGCCTTGAGCAGTTTCGCTTGTATCTTTGCCGTGCTCCTTCTCGCGATGGTCAGTGGCTGCCACACCCGGCCGGCCGACGACGTCAAGCTGCGCATCAGCATGATTCCGACGACCGACCCGGGCAAGGCCCTGCGCGACAACCAGCCGCTGCTTGCCTACTGGCAGCAGCAGACCGGCAAACAGCCGGAGCTCACGATTCCTACCAGCTACGCGGCGGTCGTCGAGGCGCTCGCCAACAATAAGGTGGATATCGCCTACCTGGGCGGCTTCACCTACGTGCAGGCCTCGGCCCGAGCGGGCGTCAAGCCGCTGGTGCAGCGCGGCGTCGACCAGCAGTTCCACTCCGTCTTCATCACGCCGGCCGGTTCGAAGATTCACTCACTTGCCGACCTGCACGGGCACTTCGTCTTCGGTGACGTCAACTCCACCTCCGGCCATCTGATGCCGCTCTATTACATGCAGCAGGAAAAGGTCGATGCGCAGGTCGTCGCGAACGCAAGCTACAGCGGCGCGCACGACGCCACGGCACTCGCCGTGGCCAACGGCAAGGCAGAGGCGGGCGCGATGGACGAGCTGGTCTACAACAAGATGCTCGCCAACGGGCAGCTCAAGCCCGGTGCGGTTCGCGTCTTTTACACCACGCCGCCGTTCTTCGATTATGTGTGGGTCGCCAACAAGAACCTGGATTCCAAGGTGGCCGAGTCTTTCGCCAATGCGATGAAGGGCCTTAGCGCCGGAGACCCTGACCAGAAGAAGCTGCTCGACCTGCTAAACGCCAAGGGCTACGTCACCGCCAGTGACGCAGACTACGGCAAGCTGCGCGACGCCGCCAGGAACGCCGGACTGTTGCATTGATCTACAACCTGGGCGCGGTCGGCCGGAGCTTTGGCACGCAGGCCAGCGCCACGGTTGCGCTCAAAAACCTCACCCTGGACATTCTGCCGGGAGAGCACGTCGCCCTGCTCGGCCCCTCCGGCTCCGGCAAGACCACTCTGCTGAGGCTTCTAAACGCCAGCATCTTTCCAACCTCCGGCAGGCTTCTCTATAGCGGAGCGGACCCCTCCACCATGACCCAGGCCGAGTTGCGCCGGATGCGTCGCAGGATCGGCTGCGTCTACCAGCAGCACTATCTGGTTCCCGGTATGTCTGCCCTGAGAAATACGCTGAGCGGAGCGCTGGGCCGATGGGGTATCGCCGCCACCCTGCGCAACCTGATCCAGCCCTCTTCGATCGAGGTCGAACGGGCTCACCACTGCCTGGAGTCGGTGGGGCTGCAGGACAAGATGCAAGCCCGCTGCGATCAGCTCTCCGGCGGGCAGCAGCAGCGGCTCGCTATCGCCCGCACTCTGATGCAGCAGCCGGAGGTGCTTCTGGCCGATGAGCCCGTGGCGTCGCTCGACCCGGTGCTGTCCGATGAGATTGTTGAGCTGCTGGTCCGTGTCGCCGAAGAGGGGCACATGGTTCTGCTGATCTCGCTGCATGATGTAGGCTTGGCTCGGCGCCATTCCAACAGGGTCGTCGGACTGCGCGAGGGCGAAATTGCCTTCGACATGCCGACCTGCGCCCTGTCGGAGGACTTTCTCGAACAGCTCTACGATCGCCCGCGCGGCTTCCAACCGGCGGGCGCCACCCCGCCCGTTCTGCTCGAAGTGCAAGGAGGATTTGATGGCACCGACGCTAGCCGCACGCGCTCCTGCCTTCGCTGACTCGCATTCCGGCAGCCCCCTCCGATGGCGCACTTCGATGGGGCTGCTGGCCCTCGTGCTGTGGGCGGGCTGGATGTCGAAGGTCGATCCCCGGCTCTTCCTCTCGCGGCAGACGTGGGCTGCGGTCGCGGACCTCGTCACGCGGCTCTTCCCGCCGGACCTCTCGCTGGATTTCCTCAAGGTCGCGCTGCACGCCACCCTGACCACGGCAGCCACCGCCATCGTCGCCACCTCTATCTCCGTCTTGCTGGCGATGCCACTCGGCTTTCTGGCGAGCGGCCGCTTGTGGCGCACGGGGTCCGGATCACCCCTCATGAGGGCAGCGAGCTGGGTCGCATTGCACGGCATGGGCGCGGTCCGGTCCGTGCCCGATCTGGTCTGGGCGCTGCTCTTCGTGGCCGGTCTCGGACTCGGTCCGCTGGCCGGAACGCTCGCCCTCGCCGTCTCCTACTCCGCGCTGCTCGGCCGGGTGTACGCCGACATCTTCGACGAGGCCGACGCGCGTCCGCTCGAGGCGCTCACCGGTCTGGGCGCCACGCGCCTGCAGGTCTTTCTCTTCGGCATTCTGCCGCAGCGCCCCGCCCTGCTTACGTCCTACACGCTCTACTCCTTCGAGTGCAGCGTACGCTCCGCCGCCGTGCTCGGCTTTGTCGGCGCAGGCGGCCTCGGCTACGAGATCAGCCTCTCCCTGCGGCTGTTCGACTTCTCCCAGGTGCTCACGCTCATCGTCTGCTTCGTCCTGTTGCTCCTGCTCGTCGACCTGCTCAGCCGTTTCATCCGCACGCGTCTCGGCGTCCGCGACGACATCGCCGGCCCCACCGCAAAACCGCTCGGCAGAAGAGTCCGGCGTCTGGCCATCGCGGCCTCGGTCGCCACAATCCCCCTGTTTGCCCTACCGGTGTCGGGCGTCACCTGGAGCAATCTTTCGGAAAGCGACACCATCCCGAACCTGCTGCATTTTGCAGGCGCGCGTCTACGGCCGTCGTACTCCCCCGCGTTTCTCGACCATGTCGGTCTTCTTGCACTGCAGACCATCGCCATCTCGGTCGTCGGCACCGCCGCCGGCGCGCTGCTCGGCATGCTGCTTGCTTTTCCGGCAACCAGGCTGCGTTCCGCGCGGCATGAGTCGCTCGACCGCTCCTGGCCGGTCCGCGTCCGCAGCGAGTCGACCTTCTGGCTGTCGCGCCTCTCGTCAAACCTGCTGCGCGCCACGCCGGAGCTGGTCTGGGCTTCGCTCTGCGTCATCGTCCTAGGCTTCGGACCCTTCGCCGGCTGCCTGGCGCTGGGCCTTCACACCGGCGGGGTGCTCGGCAAGCTCTTCGCCGAGGCCATGGAAGAGAGCCCGCAGCAGCCGGTGGAGGCGATGCTCGCCTTCGGCGCAACCCCGATGCAATGCATGATCTGGTCCATTTTGCCGCAGTCCTGGCCCATCCTGCGCCGTTACATCCTGCTGCGCTGGGACATGAACCTGCGCGCGGCGACGATCCTTGGCCTGGTAGGCGCCGGCGGTCTGGGCCAGGCACTCTATAACAATGTACAACTGGGCGACTACAGCAAGGTGTCGACGCTGATCGCCGCGGTCATCGTGCTCGTCATCGCATCCGACTGGCTCAGTCAATCCACCGCCGCAACCGAGATGCAAACGTAAGAACAGAGGACACCATGGAAGTCGAGAGTATCGCAGCAGAACAAAAGTTTGCCCTGGGCCTGGGCCTGACCAACGAGTGCAATCTATCGTGCTCGTTCTGTTATCGCGACCCCGCGCGCCTCGACCGCATCTCGCTCACCGAGGTACAGAGCATCCTGGCCGCGCTGCCCGTGCGCTCGGTCAACCTGGGCACCGGTGAAAACGGCATGCACCCGGAGTTCCACACCATCATCGGCTGGCTGAAAGATCAGCCGCTGCGCATGACCATGACCTCGAATGGGCACAGCATCGAACTGCTCAGCGACGATGAGCTCGGGTTCTTCTCCGACATCGAGTTCTCGCTCGACTACGACAATCGCGCCCAGCAGGACGGCCAGCGCGGCGCAGGCAACTGGGAGCTCATCCACCGTCAGGCCGCCCGCTGCCGGAACGCCGGCGTGCCCGTCACGATCATCGCCGTCATGATGAAGTCGAACTACAGGACCCTGGCCAACGTAGCCCGCATCGCGCGCCGTTACGATGCGCCGCTGCGCATCAACGTCTACCAGTCCGTCCGTACGGACATCTACGCGCTGTCCTACAAGGAGTATTGGGACGGCTTCCGCGTACTCCTCGAACAGACCGACCTCATCAGCACGGGCGAGCCGCTCATCCGCGCCATGGCGGGACTCTCCGCGCGCTGCGGCGGCTGCGGCTGTGGAACCGTGCGCGTCACCCCGCGAGCAACCGTCCAACCCTGCGTCTACTGGCCCGGCGAAGGCGACCCGCTCAGCCTGCTGCTAGAGCAAGGCCCTGGCGTGATCGAGTCGCAGCCCTTCCGCGATGCCCGCTCCCTCCCCGCAGCCTGCCAGACCTGCAGCTTCGTAGAACCCTGCCACGGCGGATGCGCGGGCCGCCGCAGGCTGCATCACGAGCTCGCCAAACCCGACTTCTACTGCCCCATCGTGCGCGGCGAAACGAAGCCGCTGACCGTGACCATGGCTCTACATCGCGATCTGCCGAAAAGCGAGAGCGCCTGCACCACGATCGTGCTGGCCAGAGAAACCGACACATCCGATCTGGGAGGAATCCACGCATGAGCGAACCGACGACCGTACGACTGACCGCACAGGTGAAGGCCGGCGGTTGCGCCAGCAAGATCAGCCCGGAGATTCTCGACCGCGTGCTCTCGCAGCTTCCAAAGCAGACCAACGCCAATGTACTGGTCGGCTTCGAGACCGCCGACGATGCGGGCATCTACAAGCTGACCGATGACTTGGCGCTAGTCCAAACTGTCGATTTCTTCACGCCGATGGTGGACGACCCTTACACCTACGGCCAGATCGCCGCCACCAACGCGCTCAGCGATGTCTATGCCATGGGCGGTGTACCCATCAGCGCACTTGCGATTCTCGGCTATCCGGAAGATGGCGATCTCACCACGCTTGCCGCCATCATGGCCGGCGGCCTGTCGAAGATGCAGGAGGCCGGCTGCGCCGTCATCGGCGGCCACAGCGTCAAGGATGCGGAGATGAAGTTCGGGTACGCGGTGACCGGCACCATTCACCCCGATCGCGTACTCAAGAATAAGGGCGCGCAGACAGGCGACATCCTCTTCCTCACCAAGGCCATCGGAACCGGCGTCATCACGACCGCCATCAAGCGCGGTCTGGCCGACCCATCCTGGATTGACTCCGCCACCCGGAGCATGACCACCCTCAATAAAAACGGCGCGCTTGCCATCATCGCAGCGAACCTGCGCGTCAACGCGATGACCGACGTGACCGGCTTCGGCCTCGCCGGCCACGCACGGGAGATGGCCCTTGCGAGCGGCGTCGCAATGGAATTTACGGTCGGCACGATTCCCCTGCTGCCCGGGGCTATCGAGTGTGTGCGGGCTAAGTGCATCCCCGGCGGTCTGGTCGCGAACCGCGAATTCGCGGAGTGCGTCGTCGAAACACAAACTGCCATCGACCCCGACACCCTCGCCCTCTTTTTCGATCCGCAGACTGCGGGCGGCCTGCTCATCTCGATCGATGCCGGCGACGCGACGGAGTTGGAACGACTCACGCGCGAAGCCGGAACTCCAGCGGTTCGCATAGGCCGGGTTGTGGAACGCGCAGACGGCAAGCCGATCCGCCTGCTGTAAGCGCAAGTCAACGGGAGAATTTTCGATGTCGAGCGTCGCACAACATTACGAGGAATTATTGGCCGAACATTACTTGTGGATGTCCGGAGTGACGTTCGAGGAAAAGGTCTTCGAGCAAAAGGGCATTCTCAACCCGGCTCTGACGCTGCTTCCAGCCACACTGCGCCACGGGCCGGCTGTCGACCTTGGCTGCGGGCCGGGTTTTCAGGCGGTTGCACTTGCGGAGCTCGGCTTCAGTCCGGTCCTTGCTGTCGATTCAAGCGGCAAACTCCTGAAGGTGTTAGAAGCTCATCGTGCGGAATATCCAATTCAAACCCGCCACGCAGATCTCACTTCGCTCGACTCAGTCCAGTTCCCGGAGAACGTCTCGCTCATCATCTGCATGGGAGACACCCTGACGCACCTGCCCTCCAAAGACACCGTGCACAAGGTCTTCGCCGACGCATACAAGAGACTCTCCGTGGGCGGTCTCTTCATTCTCACGTTCCGCGACCTGACCGGTGAACTAAAAGGATCTGACCGCTTTCTGCCTGTTCGCGCCGACGACCACAAAATCATGACCTGCTTTCTCGAGTACAAGAGCGACGAGTCCGTCGTTGTACATGATCTCATCCACATAAAGGAGCAGGACGGCTGGGCGTTGCACAAGAGCAGCTATGAAAAGCTGCGCCTTTCCTCCACATGGATAGCAAGCGCCCTGCGTGCAACGGGCTTCGTCATCCACTGTGAGGAGCCTTCAGGACGTCTGCTTCTGCTGATAGCAGGAAAGAGTGACTGACGATTGCAATCGTAATCTTGCTACGCTCCACGTTCAGTTCGTTCTTTTACTCCACCCTTAGTAAAGACCACAGCCTTACAGTACGAAATAGTAATAGGTCTCAGTTCAACGGAGATGCGCTTACTCAACCCAGAGGCAGTGTAGTCTGCTTTGATAGTGCGAAGGAATACGCTTTTCGTACGCTTGTCACGGACGTGTTCTGAGAGCAAGCTCCAAGTTCTCCTGCAAACAAAGTCAAAGACCTAAATGGGTACGTGTCATCCTTGAGGTCTGTTCCTTGGATCCACTTGATGAGTGGCGGGGCCAACAGGTTACTGACCTTTAGTATGGACTTATTTCTCATTCAGGAGGTTTCTACGTCGTGATAACAAACGCTCCACGCCGTGTGGTCGCGAAAGGGCTCATTGCGGGACTGCTCGGTGGCTTAGCGGGCTCGGCCGCAAAATTGATCGGAGAAGCCATTTACCCGCCGCGAACGCTAGGACAGGAACCTCCGCCCGCTCTCTTAGTGGAAAAGGTTCTAGGTCATCCGATTTCAAAGGGGGAAAGGACGGCTGCTTCCCAGGTGTTTCACTGGACCTTCGGATCCGGCCTCGGCGCAGCATACGGGGTAGCGGCGGAATTTGTGCCGTCCGTGACCGTGTTGCACGGGGTGGCGTTCGGATGGGCGGTGTTGCTCGGCACACATGAATCCGTGTTGCCGGCTCTTGGCCTTGTTGAGCCCCCGCTGCACCAGCCCTTGCGTGAACAGACGAGTGAGATCGCTACCCATGCGCTCTATGGCTTCGTAACCGAGATGGTGCGACGCTTGCTGATGCGTTATTGGCGGCGTAAGGCGTCCACCGAAAAACATGAGGCTACAAGAATGGCTGTTTCCGGCGCAGTTGCTTCCTAAGTTCGCCTCCATCTTCCGTTGCGAGGCGACTTATGTAGTGTATTGCAATCTAGGCCGAAAGACGCAGGACGGAACTTACACTTTCGGTAGTTTGCGGAAGGTGGCGTGTCCTCTTCCCTCTTTTAGGCTTGCCCTGAAGCGCAAGGGCCACGGGCGAACTGGACCGGGCGGCCGGGCCTTCGAGCACAAAGTGGGGGTAGCCAATGGCGATGAACTGGTTACCAAGTACGTGCAGGTCTTGGCTGCGACGCGGGTAACCGGCTATCCCATCGTGAACGCTGCGCCACCCTCGGGTCCAAGTCTGTCAGGCACAGGAGCATATGCCTTGGGGGTTCGGGTCAGCCAACAGGAGCTGATCGACATGAATGCCTACGTCTTTGGGCTCCAGGCACCCGCCGGCGTCAACAAGGATCCGGCGGCAGCCTCCCGGGGGCAACACCTGTTCCGGACAGTGGGGTGCACTAGCTGCCACAACGTAGACCAGACCGTCTTCGTTCCTACTAACGTCATTCCGATGAAAGCAGATATTTCCAGGACAATCCCACCGTCGTGGCGCAGCGAGTCGCTCCGCTGACACCCATCGAGTTCACACCGGGAGCGACGTTCGATACGAAGATGGCAACGATCAATGCGAGTCTTCGTGGGCTGGATCGTGGTATCGCGCTGCCGTTGCTGCTCGACCTGGCACGAAAGCCGGTTTTCCTGCATGACAATTCGGTCCCAACGCTGGATAATCTTCTTGATCCGACCCGCGGAGGAAGTGCCGCGGATCCGTTCTATCTCCCGAAAGCCAGTGACCGGTCTGATATGGTGACGTTTCTGAATAGCCTAGACACCAACACGTCAGCGCTTAACACATTACCCTTTGGCTTTCAAAAGAATAAGAGCCGCGTGTCGGTCGTGGCCGCGAGATCTTTGCAGCGTTTCTTGCATGCCCCTCCAATCGTCGCGACAGCGCTGAATCCGGTTGAGGTCCCATGAGAAGGGTGGAAATCGATCGCGGCCCTTTCGCGAACTAGTGAAAGGGGATGTCCTAGGGCCTGTCATCAAACTCGTTATATTGGAGTGAAGGTGTTCTGCGTAGCCTTTTGGTATGACGACTCAGCGTACGGATTGCGAGATGATCAGTGGGAACGGATCGAGGGATTGCTTCCTGGGCGCAAGGGGTCGATTGGCCGGCCCGCGCGGGATAATCGGTTATTCAAACGTGCATCCAACAAGGTATCGAAAGGTGCGCCGCACTCAAGAGCGTATTACAGGCACGTTATGTCACAAGGAAAGATAGTTGTCGTAACCGGTGCTTCGGCCGGTTTGGGGAGAGCGATCGCTCATGGTTTCGCAAAACGCGGAGCGCACATCGGCCTCATCGCCCGCAATCCAGAAGCGCTGGGAGCGGCAAAGCAGGAATGCGAAGCGCTAGGAGGCGAGGCGCTCATCCTGCCGTTGGACGTGTCCGACCCCGAAGCGGTGGATGCTGCCGCTAGTCGGGTCGAACTAGTATTCGGGCCGATCGATATCTGGGTGAACGATGCCATGGTGAGCGTCTTCTCCCCCGTCAAGGACATGGAAGCGTCCGACTATAAGCGAGTGACCGAGGTCCTCTACCTGGGTTTCGTGCATGGAACGCTTTCCGCTCTGAAGCGAATGCTGCCGCGAGATAAGGGCACGATCATTCAGATCGGTTCCGCCCTGTCCTATCGTTCCATTCCGCTGCAGTCTGCCTACTGCGCGTGCAAGCATGCCATCAACGGATTTACCGATTCGCTCCGTTGCGAGCTCTACCACGACAACAGCAACGTGCAGTTGACCGCCGTACAGATGCCGGCCATGAACACGACGCAGTTCGACTGGGTGAAGAACCGGATGCCGAACAATACACAGCCCGTGCCGCCAATCTTCGAGCCTGAATTAGCAGCGGAAGTGGTCGTGGCAGCCGGCTTTGCGGCTCGTCCGCGACGTGAATACTGGGTAGGAAGCCCGACTGTCGCCGCGATCATCGGACAGATGTTTATCCCTGGCATCCTGGACTACTACCTGGGCAAGACCGGTTATAAATCGCAGCAGATTCCAGGCGAGCCCAAAGACCCGAACGCACCCAATAACCTCTACGACTATGTTCCGGGGAAGCATAGCGCGCGGGGGAAGTTTACGGATCGCTCCACAAGCACCAGCGCAGAGGTGTTCGCCACCCTGCATCGCCCCTGGTTTGTCATCGGCGGCGCAATGGTTCTCGCGGCCGCGGCAGGCGCGGTCCTTGGAAAGAGGCCCGAAGTGAACCAACCGGAAAATTCGCTTACGGGAAATGTAGGCCAGGATGCGGTTCTGCTCGGAGCTTCCTGCCTGACAGTGGCAACCCTCATCCCGGTGTTGCTGTACCAAACAAACGTGATCAGGTCCTTGCCCGATCCGCCTTCGCCGCTGTTCGATTCGGATGAAATCACCAAGTCAAGGATGGCTCCTCCGGCTGGCATTCCCGACAGCATACCGGGGCTTGCGAGCTTCGGCACGACGCTCGCGCTTGTTGTCCTGGCGAAGCAAAGCCGTGTCGCGCGCCGGGCACTGGGCGCTAAACTTCTCCTTGACGGCAGCGCGGCTGCCTTCAACGTGTCACGGCAGGTTGTGGGATTCGCCAAGCTGTGCTCCTGGTGTACAGGGACCGCTCTGGCTGCCTTTGTCACCGTTTATGCCGGGCACCGAATCATCGCGGAAAGCCTCAGCGGAAACTGGTCTGGCGACCAGGACTAATTGTCCTCGGTGACAGCGATTCCACGGAAACGGAAGAGGATCACCCAGGAAGTCTGTCCAAGGTATTTTCAGGCCGCATTATCGGTTGCAGTTTCAGTTCTCGATGCAAAGCGAGCGATTCTTCTAGCTTCTCATTCACACCAGAAGCATTAACGATTGCCGACCAGGTGGCAGACATAGTGGACGAGCTAGCCCCGGGAATACCGCAACGCCATCCACTTGGTGGACTATGTGCTTTGAAATACCACCTGGTTGGAGTACTTCCGAGTACCGAAGATACTACCGCCAGTTACCATCCGTGGTCTTCGCGAGCCTGATGAGCATACAGAGTCCATCAATAATACAATTTGTTTGTTGATCAACGGATCATGGTCGGCATTGCGACGAAGCTTTGTAGAAGACCTTGATCTTGCAAGATTGTGACGGTGATTTTAGCCTGGGTTGAGCGCCTTTGAGCTTGTGGTGGAGGGCCGTTTGAGGCTCTCCCGCGCGTTTCAGGCGGGGCTTGGATTGCCCGATCTTTTGCACCAGTTGGATTGTTAGTTTAGCGCAACGAGTTTTGTAAGTATCTCGCCGCCGTCGAGGGTGTGGGAATATGTATGGTCCGCCGTCAGATTGCAAGCACAATCTTTGTGGTGAGTGTTTTGGGTCTGCGCAAATGTATCCGGCCTGTTTGTGGAGCTGAGCTCCTGGCCATAATGGAGTCCGCGCGTCGCTGGTCTACAAAGTGGGTCGAACTCCTAAGGGTTCTCATTCCCACACAGGCTTGAGCAACGCCGGTTGAGACCGTTCACTCACACATCGATTTGTCTCGCAAACTTGAGGAGAAAACTCGTCGTCGAAGGGTTGGGAAGGTGGAATCGCGCAGCGATTTCCAAGCCCGTATTCAGGGCGTCTTTTCCAAGCCTCGGGTTAAGCTGCCATGGCAGCAGGTGCGCAGTAACGCGTGCCTTTGCTCAGGATGGCCCATGCAATTCGTGCCATCTTGTTCGCCAACGCAACGACGGTGACGTTGCGATGACGTCGTGCTGAGAGGCTTGTCAGCCACTCGCCGAGAGCAGAAGGCTTTCGTTCCATCTGCATCACCACGGATCGGGCACCATGAAGCATCATGCGTCGCAGGTACTCGTTGCCCAGCTTGCTGATGCCGAGCAGTCTGGTTTTCCCTCCGGTCGAGTGTTGTCGCGGAACCAGGCCCAACCAGGCTGCCAGATCCCGTCCTTTTCTGAAACTGATGCCGTTACCGATCGCCGCGACCAGTGCCGTTGAGACGATGGGACCGAAACCAGGCACCTCCATCAACCGATGACAGCCGTCATCCTGCTTCGCAATGCGGGCGAGCTCGGCACTGGCTTCCTCGATCTTCCGTTCCAGTTCGTCCCATTCGTGCTTCAGCTCGCGAATCAAATGAAGAAGTCTTCCAGAGAAAGAAGAATCCGCTTCTGTGAAGATGATCTGGAGTTGGGTCAATAAGTAGGAAGGTCCCTTTCGGATCGCGATTCCACGCTCCAGAAGAAATCCGCGAATCTGGTTCATCACTGCAGTTCTTCTCGCAACCCAGCGATCACGCACACGGTGCAAAGCTTGCAGGTCAAGTTGCTCGTCGGTCTTGATCGGTACGAAGCGCATCGTCGGCCGCTGAACGGCTTCGGCAATCGCCTCCGCATCTAGGTAGTCGTTCTTGTTCGTCTTCACGTACGGCTTCACATACTGTGCCGGCATGAGTCGGGCATTGTGTCCTTGCTCCGTAAGAGCACGGGCGAGGTAATGGGCTCCGCCGCAGGCTTCCATGCCGATCAACAGAGGCTTCCGAGTTGCAGTAAAGAGCAGCAGTTGCTTGCGTGAGAGCTTCTTGCGAAGCACAATCTCACCTCGCGCATCTAAGCCGATCAGGTGAAAGGTAGTCTTGCTCAGGTCGATGCCGATCGTCGAAATCTCCATGGTGAGGCCTCCTGCCAGCTAAGGTAATCCGTTCCGGTGGATACAGGCGGCGGACCATTCCAATAGTGGGAAGCGTACTTTGCTTTCCACTTCTCCATACCCTGGTTTGATTTCAACTTGCCGCGTCTCCGGTGCTGGCGATCGGTAGCCGAGCGAAGAGTGGGGACGGATGGTGTTGTAGTGAACCCGCCAGCGTTCCGCCAGGACCTGCACCTCCTTCAACGAGTAGAAGATCTCTCCGTTCAGGAACTCGTCCCGCAGCTTCGAGTTGAACGATTCGCAGTAGCCGTTCTCCCAAGGACTGCCGGGCTCGATGTAGAGCGTCTTGGCGCCGGTATCGGCCAGCCACTTCCGCAAGTCCTTGGCGACGAACTCCGGGCCATTGTCCGAACGGATGTGTTCCGGAACGCCCTTCGTGACCATGACATCAGCCAGCGCCTCGATCACCTTGGCGCTGCTCCAGCGTCGTTCTGGACGAACCAGCAGGCTCTCCCGGGTGTGTTCATCGATCAGGTTCAGCATCCTCACCGGCCTCCCATCATGCGTCTTCGCACTCACGAAGTCGTAGCTCCAGACATGGTTGGTGTGCTCAGGACGTAGCCGCACACTCGATCCGTCGTTGAGCCACAACCGCCCTCTTGGCTTCTGTTTCTTTGGAACCTTCAGCCCCTCACGACGCCAGATCCGCTCCACCCGGTGCTTGCCGACCTGCCAGCCTGACCGTCGGAGCAGCGCCGTAATCCGGCGATACCCATAGCGACCATATTGGCTGGCCAACGTGACGATGGCCTGGGTGAGCGTATCTTCGTCGTCTCGCTGTGTCGGCCGATAGCGCTGCGGGCCGCGTGGTTGTTTGACCACACGGCATGCACGCCGCTCGCTCATGCCATGCGCATACCGCCCATGGCTCACCGCACAACGCCGTCGTTCAGGGCTTAGAAGTAATGGGATGGTCCGCTCCGATTCCAACGGAGCACACTATATCCAAGCAACTGCGGAAGGAGACCCGCTATGAAGAAGCTCATTGAAGGAGTAACGGTATATGGCATCGACATTGGGAAGAACACCTTCCACGTCGTCGGCCTCGATGGCTCGGGCAAGCCAGTGTTGCACAGCAAGTTCCGACGCGATCGATTGCTCGTCCACTTCGCGAACACGCCTACAGCGCTTATTGGCATGGAGAGCTGTCCAGGATCGCAGTGGCTGGCACGCAAGCTGCAAGCCTCCGGACACACGGTCAAGATCATCCCTGCTCAGTTCGTGAAGCCGTACGTCAAGTCCAACAAGAACGACATGGTTGATGCGGCTGCGATCGCGGAGGCAGTGACAAGGCCGACGATGCGATTCGTGCAAGTGAGACAACCGGAACAGAGTGCTCGTCAGGCTTTGCATCGGGTACGAGATCGCTACATGAGCCAGCGGACAGGGCTCATCAACCAGATGCGAGGCTTTCTCCTCGAGTTTGGCATCGCGGTTCGCCAGGGAGCCGGCGTCTTCAGGATGGATGTTCCACGGGTGCTTGGAGATGAGACGAACGAGCTGCCGCCATCCATGCGCACGTTGCTTGCCGACTTGTGGAACGACTTCAAGCTCTTGGAAGCAAGGATCGAAGACCTCTCGAAACAGATTCAACGCAGCGTCCAGTACAGCGATACAGCTCGACGACTTATGACCGTACCCGGCATCGGACCGCTTGCGGCCAGTGCTCTCGAAGCCTCAGCCGGAAACGGTCACCAGTTCGTCAACGGGAGGTTCTTTGCGGCGTGGCTCGGACTCACTCCACGAGAGTATTCCACTGGTGGCAAGACCACACTGCTGGGCATCAGTAAACGAGGAAACACCTATCTTCGAAGGATATTGATCCATGGAGCCCGATCCTGTGTGCAGACCTGTGACAGGCAGCGCCATCCGCTGGGACCATGGATCACTAAGCTCGAGCAACGCATGCATCGCAACAAGGTGATCGTCGCACTGGCGAACAAGATCGCTCGAGTCGCCTGGAAGATCCTCATCAAGCCAGACGAGATCTATCGCTGGGCTGACGCCTGACAAAAGGTCTTCCTAAGTTTGCTGCGCAGAAAACTGATGACACAACGGTCGATCGGCATGGTGTAAACCCGAGCGGGAAACCGGTCTTCTCTAAGACCGAACCAAGTTATTGGGAACGGCATGCGCGGATCTCATCATGGCCTGGTCGCCAAAAGCGGCCGACTCGCGAGAGGCCGGATACATTTACGCAAACCGCTATGTGTCAGAAGCAAACCTGCGCTTGCAAAAACGGAGCGGACCATACATTTCCCGAGGCGATATCCTTCAACACCAGCTTCTCCAGGCTCAGTGGCTCAGCTCACTCACCAGACGCTTTAGCTTCGCGTTCTCCTGCTCCAGTTCCTTCAGCCGGCGAGCCTGGTCCACCTTCAACCCACCAAACTCCTTGCGCCATCGGTAGTAGGTCTGCTCCACGATCTCGGCTTCCTTGCACGCCTGCGGCAAGGTCTTGCCGTTCGCCACACCCACTTCAACCTGCCGCAGCAGGTTAACAATCTGCTCCGCCGTGTGCTTCTTTCCTCGTGCCATCGCCATCTCCTCTTGTTCCAGTTTGTCTCATCTCAACTGGTACAAAAAGGGCCGGGCATTCCAGCAAGACCTGCGCCTGCTTTATGGTCCTCAAGATAAGTGACTAATGGATCGCTCATTGAACACCTGCCTGCTTGCCAATCTTAGCCCGCAAGAATAATCGGCAGTGTCGGTGTCTGCGAACCGCCATCATTCTCGATCGTCACCGCGAATCCCTTCGCCAGCACCGCTCTCGGAAACTGCCCATAGACGACGCTCGCGTTACCTCGCTCATCCGGCGCAAACGTGCCTGCCGGAACCGGATTCGAGCCATCTGCGGGCATAATCCAAAGTTGATAAACCTTATCCGGCTTCAAAGGAGCCAGATTGCTCGCCAGAAATACCAGCGTGCCTCGGCTCGCCACATAGGTAGCTCGCCCCGTCGGAGCCGCGCTCGTCTTCGGCTCAGTCAGCGTGACCCGCAGCGCCCCTCGATCGGTCAGCGCCTCCAGCACCTGCCGTGCCTTCGTCGCATCCGTCGTCAACCGTGCCATCTGGTCCGCTTGGGCTGCTACTGTCCCTCGTAGCACATCCCGTTCCCGCATTGCATTCGCCGCTACCTCAGTCTGCTCGCCTGACTTGGCGGTCTCTTCGTTCAGCTTTGCCGTCTGGCCAGCAGCCGTGGTCCGCAGATTTGCCATCTCACTCTTCGCTCTCGTGGCCTCCATTCGGAGCGCCTCAAACTCTTTGGCCTGCTCCGCCACGTCGGTCTTCAGCGTATCCCGCTCGTGATACACGGCCATGGCACCGGCGGACAGTTGTGTCACCTGCCCTGTCTGTGCAGTCAGCATCCTGTGCAGCGTCGCACGGTCCTGGTATAGCTTGCCTGCTGCGACCGTCATACCCGCCGCAACCGCCCATCCTATCCACGGCAGCACCTTGCCGGGCAGACCCCGACTCTCCGCCCGTACAGCGGTTCTTGCCGGAACCGTCACAGGCATGGCGATCGTCTTTTGTTCCTGTGCGATCTGCCCCATCAGCCGGTCAAGGCTTCCATTCGGCGGCGCCTGCAACTCCACCGTGGCCTCCGCATACGCCGCCAGGCTGGCCCGCACGTCCGCTAGCTGCCGTCTCGCTTCCTCGCTTTCCGCGACATACCGCGCGACAGCCGAGGCCTCCGGCTCCGCGAGCAGATGCATCGCGTAGAGAACCAGATCATCCTCCTCGAAATGTCCGGTCGAGTTCATGGCCTGAAAGCCTTCCCCAGCGTCTGCACCGCACTTCTGATCCTCGTCTTGACAGTCCCCAGCGGACACTCCGTCTTCTTCGCAATCTCCGAATGCGTCAATCCCTCAAAAAACGCCATTTCGAGCGCTTTCCGCTGCTCGTCGGGAAGCTCTGCAACCAAAATCCGCACCCTCTCCAGCATCAGATTCTGCTCAGCCTCCTTGGCTAGGTCATAGGGAGACGCCAATGGAACATCCTCGACTGATTCCGTCGGACGCTTTTTGCGCAGGAGATCGATCGACCGGTTCCGCGAAACGACGGCCAGCCATCCTCCAAGGCTTCCACGGGCCTCAATAAAGTTTGGCGGAGTACGCCAGATCTGCATGAAGATCTCCTGCAGAACGTCCTCTGCTGCTGCTGGATCGCGAAGAACCCTCAAGGCTACCGAATACACCAGCTTGGAGTGACGATGGAATAGTCGCGCCATCGCCTGCTCATGACCTTGCTGCACCATCGCAAGGAGGGATGAGTCCGGCTCCATCGAAGCTGTAATTGCGCCTAGCGCATCGGACTTTTTAGCCATAACAAATACGAATTTCTCTACGGATTCGAAGCTAGCTGCAATTCTTTCACGAGACCCACATTGTGGTCACCAAATCTCAATCCCGGGTCTGAACAACCTCTTGTGCCTCCACAGCTAGATCGTGCCGGTCATCTCGGTTCCTTCCCCGAATTCTGATGGGTGCGCCGGGCAGGTCCGGCCATATATCGTTCAGAAGCCACACCGTTACGGTTTCGCCGATGAAAGTCTCCATAAGCTCAACGAAGTGCGCGATCAGCACCGCATTCGCCTCCGTCGCCTTTCCGGTGAGGCCCTCTATGGAGCCGTCATCATTTACTTTCACGTCTGTTAGTGACGGAGCTTCACGCTTTGCGCGTATCAGAGCACGCGCCATGAGCGTGCGATAACCGTTGGGTCCTAACAGCGTGCTCAGAGCACGGCGCAGCCTTTCACACACACGACACGTGTCAGAAAGGCCTTCCTGCGACGTACGATCCGAAGCGGCTTCGTAGGCAATCAGCCGCTCGGCAAGACCGTGTGTGGAACGCGCCCTGATTCTGCGCATCGTCTCTGTCGATTTACTCTCCGTAAGGCACCGTCCGCATGGCATTAAGGATGAGAGATTCATCGACACGTTCCGTACTGGCGGCCAGAACAACAGAGAAAGTTGTCCCCTGATGCGGTCCATTTGTACACGAGCGGACCTGGACCGCTCCCCCATGCTTCTGGATGATTTGTTTGCTGACCCACAGCCCGAGGCCATTTCCAATCGAGCCTTTTGTGGTGAAGAATGGCTCGAATATATTAGGCAGAGTTGCAGCGCCTATGCCTTTGCCGTTGTCGGCGACCGTGACTCTGATACGCTCAATTCCGGTGTTATGGTCCCGTGAAACTGATGCCCGAAGTGTGACTTTGCCGTTCTCATTGATCGCATCCAGGCTGTTTACTAAAAGGTTCGAAAATACCTGCCGCAATTCACCGTACACGGCAGTCACCTGTACCTGGGGGTCGCACTGGTTTTCTACAATGGCGTGCTTGGCTCTGACTTTGGATTGCAATAAATCCAGGACAGAATCAAGCAGTGATGACAGACGGAACGAAGTGGGATCATTCAATTCGCGGTAGAACCCCAATGTCTGACGGGTAATATGGGCAACACGCTTCAGCTCCCCGTCCGCCGTCTTAAGATACTCCAGCACCTCGTTCGGGGTTCCGTCCACTGTTTGCGCCAAATATAAGAGGTCCGTCACGGCAGCAAGGGGGTTGTTGATCTCGTGCGCAATCACTGCCGACATGCGCGCTACGGATGCGAGCTTCTCGCCGATGATCAGCGCGTCTTCGGCTTTCTTGCGCACCACAATTTCAGCCTCTAGCTGCGCCCGCGCCATTTCCGCCGCTTCTGTGAGTTCATGCTGGCGGATCAGGCTGAGCGTCAGTGCCTCGTTCGCGGCGATGATATCCGGGTGCAGAGTTGTCACCTGGTCTATCGGT
Source organism: Bryobacterales bacterium (assembly GCA_038225555.1). GTDB lineage: Bacteria > Acidobacteriota > Terriglobia > Bryobacterales > Bryobacteraceae > JANXQZ01. The sequence goes on along the minus strand of JBBRRB010000055.1, from coordinate 15,522 downwards.
ATGTGGTTATTTGTCGGCTCCGCTGCCATTGAACCCCTCTGCGTCGTCCTTACCTGTGTCGGTTAGTGCATGAGGGCTGAGGCGTTCCATCCGTCCCGGGATACCGGTGATTAGCTTATCGTGATCTGTCAAGCAATCCCCGATAACTATACCGTCCGACGTGATGTCATACTCGCGAATCTTCTTGCTGTGGGCAGCGCCACGCATTTTCACAATCATCATGATTTTGCAAAGCTCCCCCTCAATCTCTGCATAACGTAGGCGGATGATGTCATCCGTCAGGAACGAAACTTTGTAGCTACTGAATGGTAGTTCCGTAAAGGTTTCCGACATCTCCAGAGTGCTCAGGACCGTGATGCCAACTCCAGTCAGCGCCAGGATCATGCGATAAAGAGATTCGCGAAAGTCCATCCGGAAACCGGGCGCCAGAGCCATTTCAAAGCCCGCCAGCGAATCGATCACCATCCGCTTCGCTCCCGTTCTCTGAACCGCGTCAATCAGTTCTTGCATCATCTCGTCCACAGAAAGATCGAGCGGTCGAAGATAGATGATTTCAAGCTTTCCGTCATCGAGAGGCGTCTGAAGATCGAGGCCAAAGCTTTCGGCTCGCCCAGCGTATTCATTTGGTCGCTCTTCAAATACCGCCACGATGCCCGGCTCGCCGGCGCGCAAGCCCGCTGCGATGAATTGTGTCGCCAGCAATGTTTTTCCTGTTCCCGAGGAGCCAGCGATCAAGACACTATCTCCTTCAGGAATGCCGCCGCTCATCATCTCATCCAATGCAATAATGCCCATTGAGAGGCGTTTTTTATTGGGGGCTGACTTCTTCTTCCCAGTCAGGCCGAGCGTTCGCGAGAAGGCCTGGATCCCGTTATCGGTGATGCGGAAGGTGTGCAGCCCAGGGACGGAAGCCTGCCCACGCAGTTTCATGACTTGGAGCTTACGCACAACGGAATTGCGATCCACTTGTTGATAGAGCCAGATGATGCCGTCGGCAACAGTGAAGACGGAATTGTTCTGCCGCTCCGCCTCGGCGTACTCCCCTATCAGGAAGGTGGTCGCTTCTGAGGTGGCGAGCAGGAGTGACAAGTGCTGCATAAATCCCTGCACCTCCCGTTCGGTGTCGCTCTCGCTCTCGCTGCGCATCACGCTTCGGAAGGAGTCCACGACCACAATGCTGGGAGTACAAGATTCCACCTCTTTGGTGATCTCTTCGAGCACTCCACTCAACCCCCGCTCCAGCAAAACTTTGCTCAGGTTGATAAAACGGACATCCTTGTGCAGTTTCTCGATGTCGAAGAAAGGATATTGCTGCTGATACCGCAGCATTTTCAGCGCAGGCTCGCCCAGTACGGTGAAGTAAAGGGCAGGTCGCGCTTCCGTGGCGTTGGCGAACATAAATTGGTGCGCTAGGGTGGTTTTGCCACATCCGGGCGCGCCCGCGATGATGTTGAACGAGAATTCCGGTAAACCGCCACCCAGGATTTCGTCGAGACCTGGTACTCCGGTTGGCAGCTGCTTTACCTTGACCTTATTTTGCTGGCTCATTCTTATTCCTTTCGCCGAAATGTACGTACAAGGTAGTCCGATCCGGCCATACATCGTGCAGGAGACGTAATGTCAGGGCTTCCCCCAAAAAAGTCTCTATCAGCCCAATCAAGTGGCCGACGAGCACAGTGGATGCACCTTCCGCTTCGCGGCTCAAACCTTCGAGTGCTCCATCGTCCGTCACTTTCACCGGTTTCAAGACTTCCGCCTCACGCTTCGCCAACGTCAGCGCGCGCGCGAGCAGCGCCCGGGAACCGGTTTCCCCGACAAGTCTGCTGAGAGGACGGTTGAGTTTTTGGCACACCTGAACAGCCGCAGGCGAAGTCGCCTCGGAAGAACCTTGCTCACCGGCTTCGTAGCTGAGTAGCCGGTTGGCAATCTCTTGAGTGTTCGGACTGGTGCCGTTTTCGCTCATAATCCTCGCCCAACGATTCTATATGGCTCATTCCTAATGGTCTCTAAACAAAGCAGTTTGAGCCGGTGCGCACGTGTCTGGCATACGTTTTGTTCGGTATCCCTAGCCGCTGTTAGAGCCGTCTGAGTGTAAGGGCAGGTATACCCAGAGCTACACAGAGTTCCCTAATCTGTGGCGTGAGCAGATAAGGATCTTATGCGCTTATGGCAAACAATCCACACGTCTGCTCTTGACCGCCATTCTCACGAACACGCGTATGCGGCAATCGTCGTTTCTGGCGGATACGAAGAGGCGGGCGATCAAGGCAGATTCCGCGTAGAGGCTGGCGATGTTGTCTTGCATCAGTGTTTCGAGACGCACATCAACCGCTTCGCTGCCTTCGGTGCAGTGGTCCTAAACTTGCCTCTCCCTGCGGATCACAGCTTCGTTGGGGCGGCCTCGGTCAAAGATGTAGACGCCGTCGTGCGTGCGTCGGAGATCAGCAAGCCCAGAGCTACTGGCGTCCTTCTCGCCTCCATTGCAACGAAACCTCTAAGACACGCCGACTGGCCGGATGAGCTAGCGGCGGCCCTTATCGAGAACCCCTCCCTTTGCCTTTCGGCTTGGTCCGAGAAACACGGCCTGACTTCGTGGGCAACTTCACACGGTTTTGCGCGAGTGTTCGGCATTTCAGAGGGGAAGGTTCCACCTCCGAAAGCTCTCTCCAATAAAAGTACGGTGGAGAGAGGCGCCGAGGTTTGAGCTCCCGTCCTTAGAGGGGCAGAAGATCACCCTGACGGCGTCCAAAGGAAAGTGGGTACTCCTCAACTTCTGGGCCACTTGGTGCTTACCATGCCAAGAGGAGTCTCCGATCCTAAGTGAACTGGCGAGGCGGTACCCCAACCAGCTCCAGGTTCTCGCCTTGGCAATGCAGGATGATCACGCAAATCTTGAGAGATTCGCTGCGCGTCATAAACCCGCCTACACGATTGTCGAATCCGGCGATCTGAAAAGCCCGGTCGCCCTTGCGTATGGAGTAAATAATGGGATGGGTTCTGTAACAGTGCCCTACAGCGTTCTTGTGCGTCCGGACGGCACGGTGGCTTACGTTCAGGGTGGCTATGAAGCACCATCGCCTCTGGCGAAGCAGGTCAGCGACCTCATCGCAGCGCAGTGAGCGGCGCGCCTTCGTAAATGAGTTAGGTAAACCTCATCGGCACGCCCACCCCACCCCCGTCTTTTTAGAAGAGTGCAAATGTCTACAGCAAAAACAATTCCTAAAGCTATATCTTTTGCGAATCTAACCACTCCTGAGCCTCATTAGGGCCACGCAGATTGCCCCCGGTGACAACGGTGTTGGGTTTGGCCCTTAAAGCAACGCGGTCGGTCAGGATTTGAGTGTTCCGAAACGGTATACCTTACTGCGACGTGAAAGGCCGGATGTAGGGAATGCACCTGTGTTGAATGAGAACTGAAAGATGCGTAGCCTTTCCAAATCGTACTGAACGACTTTTCCCAGACCTTCAGTTTCGCCTTTCGATTCAATGGCGAGGCGCAAGGTCAGTTTTTGACAGAGGCAATCGTAGAGCAACCGGTCGACAACGATCCTTCGGTTGCACCTGATGCCTACAAACGAAGCTGGTTTGGCACAGAGAATGCTCTCAGCTCTATGCTCCGAAGCATCGGTTTCCCTCCTCTTGAGGTTGAAGGGATTATGGCGGCGTTGCACAGCCATCAAGATGCCGAACGCAAACTGTCCGTTACGCCAGACCAGCTACACGAAGCCGGTTTCGGGAACTGGTATGAGTGTCGGCTGGTATTCGACTCTACTCCGCAGGGAGACCTTCCTCAATCGCTTGTGCGACATCCTCGATTGAAGTCTGCTGACTCAGGGCCACGATGTCCTGATCGTTCGCGACCTGCTGCAAACCCATCTTCCCCGCGATCTGCCTGTCTATGCCGAGCACGGCGGTGATCTCCTTTTCTGTGAGCATGAGAATTTGCAGCATCAAGTGATCGCGCTCGTCGCCACGTTTGCTGATGCGGGATTGCCTCATCAAGATCAGGCTCGCAAGGACGATTCCTTCTAGGGCGACGCAAGTGCCTAGCAGAGAGAAGGGAGGTGGGTCGAAGTGATACCAGTGCCCAGGACGAAGTGTATTGAAAAGAATCCAGCCCAGAAACATAGATATGTGAAGCAGAACGAAGGGAAGGCTTCCAACAAAGCTTGCGATCGCGTCCGCAATCCTCTCCGCACGCGTACGCTTGGCCAAGAACCCCTGTTCATGCTTCGCAATCAAATCAATGTGGTCCTGAACGTGTTCTTGCGACATCTCATACTTTCAATTAGCAGGCTATGGATTTGACGCTCTTCGAGCTTGGAACGCGGATAAGGCCACGCGTCCCACAACCCACCGCCTCGACGTCGGGAACCTACAGCGGGCGATAGCGAACGCGCTCTACTCTCCTTGAAGCAGCTCTAAGGGTTATCTTTACCTACGAGTCCAGTATCTTTCGTACCTTCCTGATCAGGGCATCTCGAGTGAAAGGCTTTTCCAGGAACGACGAGTCGGTTGCCAGCCCTCCATGTCGAGCGATGGCGTCGTCTGCATACCCTGAGGTGTACAAAACCTTCGTCTCGGGTCGGATCTTCGCGAATTCCTTCGCTAGTTCTATTCCGCTCATTCCTGGCATGACCACATCGGTGATCAGCAAGGGCAGGACTCCAACATAGTTCTTCGCTATGCGAAGAGCGTCAGCAGGTATCCCAGAATCCAATACCTGATAGCCGACTCCTTCCAGAAGGAGGCGAGTAAGCTCGCGTAAAAGATCTGTATCTTCGACCACGAAGATCACTTCATTACCGCCAAGCAGCGGGAGCGGCTTACTTTGCTGCTGAACTTCTACTGCCTCTTCGCACAAGGGAAGATGGATCTTGAAAGTTGTTCCATGCGTCGGCTCACTGTAGATGTTGATCGTACCCCCCGATTGTTTGACAATACCGAAGACGGTGGACAGCCCAAGACCCGTTCCTTTTCCTGCCGGCTTGGTGGTGAAAAACGGTTCGAAGATGCGAGACTGGGTTTCCTCGTCCATACCGATTCCCGTGTCGCTCACGGATAGCAGGACGTATCGACCGGGTTTGATGAAAAGATGCTGTTGAGCGTAGGTTTCGTCGATTGTGACGTTAGCGGTTTCGAAGCTAATTTTGCCACCCTTCGGCATGGCGTCGCGGGCATTGATCGCCAGGTTCATCAGCACCTGCTCAATCTGGTTGGGATCGGCCTTGACTGTACCCAGCGTGGGACTGAGGACCATCTTCATTTCAATATCGTCACCGATCAGCCCTGCCAGCATGATATTCACTTCCGTCACAGCCTCATTCAAATCCATAAAGACAGGCTCTAGTATCTGCCGGCGACTGAATGCGAGAAGGCGGTGCGTCAGGTTCTTCGCCGATGTGCCTGCCTCGTTCATCTTGGCTAAGGCACTGCGCTCCGCATCATTCAAATTTGGACTACCAGCAAGCATTTCGCAGTAGCCAAGGATCACCTGCAGCAGATTGTTGAAGTCATGGGCCACGCCGCCGGCGAGTTGGCCAATGGCCTCCAGTTGCCTCGACTGTAATATCTGTTCGGCCGTCTGCTCTGCGTGTTTCCGCTTCGTAATGTCACGAATGTTACACTGGATGACTTTCCGGTCGCCTTCACCATAGACGTTGCTGACAAACTCGACGGCGATGGCTCTGCCGTCTTTGGTCTCTAGCGGCAGATCTTCATAGCGAACGTACTGCTTCTCCTTGAGCGTGAGGAATGCATCTTTGGACAGTTCCTGTCTTTGAATAGCCCAAAATCTCAGAGCGGATTTCCCACGAATTCTGCGCGACTGTAGCCCAGAAGCTCCAGCAGGAATGGGTAAACATCGGTAATCAGGCTTGTCGCAAAATCGACAATCAGGATGCCGTCCTGGGCCGTGTCGAAGAGCCGGCGATACCTAAGTTCCGACTCAACAAGAGCTTTCTGTGCAGATCTAAGCATCGGTTAGCACCTCAACTTCCCCGTAAAGTGCGCGAAGGTATGTGCTTTCAGCTCGGCTTTATGCAGCCTGTATGAGCAAAGCGGTGCTTTCGTGCTGGTTGAATTCGGCAACATGTCGGGATTTCGCCGAGGCAGACCCCTCACTCGCTCTGAAACCATGTGAAGACTAATGTCACCTATCTTACATTCAGGTGTAACGTGGTCTCAAAGACGGATCCGGTCGTCCGGGCGATCATCCGCGTCACCGGCGGCAACTTCCGCCTACTCACGCGGCTGCTGACCCAGATGAAGCGCGTCGTTGCGATTAATAAACCCCGTTTCAGGCCGACTCGGATAGCGGCATCTTCTGAGGTGCGTTCGGAGCAGCCCTGACATTATCCGAAACTGGCCTTGCTTCGAGAATTCCTACATTTCGAACCATAAGCGTATCGCCCCCGACCGGGTACACCCGAGTCAAGCTGAATCCCGCTGCGTCAAGAAGCGTTCTCCATTCACGCTCGCTACGCTCTCTTCCGCCGGTGACAGCAAGCATGTTGAGATCGCTCATCAGACGGCCTTCCAGTTGCGGATCTGCCTGAGAGACGAGCGGAGGCAGCACGAATTTTATGACAAGTAGACTGCCATTCTGCGGAATGACCGCGCGGCAGTTCTTGAGAACAGTAATAGCGTCCGCATCCCGATATCCGTGCAGGACATGTTTGAGCATGTACACGTCGGCGCCGGCTGGCACCGATTGGGTCAGGTCAGCGACGAGCAACTCGCATCGGGAAGAGAAAATTTCATCCGCAAATCGCGATTTCGCTTCGTCAACGCTGGCCTCGCGATCGACCAGCATGCCCCGCAGATGGTAGTTGAGCTCGAGTACCGCAAGAATGAGCGACCCGCCGCCGCCGCCCAGGTCGGCGACTACCTTCGACTCGGAGAAATCCCATGCGTGCGCGATGGGAGCGTAATCTTCGGCCGGAGCGGTCCCCATCACTGCACGAAAGATCGCCCCAGCTTCGGGATCCTGCGACCAGCGCGAAGGTACGTTCGGGTCGCGTACCTGGGAGGCCGGCTTGCCCGTTCGAACGCAATCGTAAGCAGGGACCAGCTATCGGCGAGCAGGTCCGCCCAGAAGATGACGGCTGCCCAGACTGACTTAGGGTCATCCCTCCGCAACGGTCTGCCAAATGGAGTCAGTCGAAAGTATTCAGGTGTCGTCTCCTCTGTAACTCCTATGCTGGAGAGGGCGCGCCACAGGCGGTACAGAGCATCGGGATCAGCTTGACAACTTTCGGCCAGGAAACCAACGTTGCGTGCCTCGTCTCCAAGTGCATCGGCACCAAGGCGAACGGCCGCGCAAAGCACACGGCTGCGGGAATACGCCATTGCCATCTCTACGAGCCCTACATTCGGCGTCACATTACCGATGCCGCCATCGGGTTGAGCCATGAGATACCTCAATACCAAGGAGAAGAATATCAAAGAGACGCAACTGAGACTGGAGGGCGAGCCACGTTACCTGGCGACTCCAGGCCAATGCGCTCATCGAGATTTGTGCTAGAGGCCACGATTCGTCCTCACAAACGCGCTTACCGCACCTGACGCGCGTTCATGGAAGGGATAAAGTGCAGAGGGGGTAACGGCCCTGCCACGCGTTCCGCCGGAGAATGTCGAACGGAGTGGGAAGATGGCAGGGAGAACCCGAAGCATCGCCGCAAGCAATCAGCGGTGTCTAGAGGCGCGTGTCAGCGCCTCCTGGAGCAGTTCGCGCCCCCCTTCATAGATCGGACCATGGCCGCAGGCGATTCGCTTGATTGGGTATTCGAGCAACCGGCGAATGCTGGCGACCGCTGCAGCTTTGTCCCAGGTTGCGAAGTTCGGAAGCGCCGCATACCAGGGTGAGTATCCACTCACCGAGAGTCGGCCCACTCCGATCAATGCATCACCCGCAAACAGAGTCCCGTCGCGCTCATCGAGAAACGAAAGATGTCCGGCCATGTGCCCGGGCGTCTCGATGACACGCAGCGCACCATAGAGTTCGCCATCGGAAAGCGTGTGAGTGACCCGCGACTGAATGCCAGACAAAAACTCCAGGCTTTCCTCTTTCCCTTTCATACGGCTCATGTTCCTTGTTCGGTGGCTTCTGCAAGAGCGGGATGCTGCGCTCACTCGCGGCGCGCCGTCTTTAGCTTCGCCAGCAGGGCGTTAGCCGAGCCCACATGATCGTCGTGTGCATGGGTCAGCGCAATCCGGTCGATAGGCGCTCCAGCTCTCGTGGCTTCAGCAAGGATGTCATCCTCAGTTCCCGGTATGCCGGTATCGAGCAAGGTGAAGGCGGCCGTCTTGCTGTCCCCGTTGGGCTGTCGGACGAGGTAACAGTTGATCAGACCCAATCGTGTGAGTTGAAAGCTGAACGCCGATATCTGTGTACATCTCATCCTTCGGAGCTCCAAGAGGAATGATTCAAACAAGTCCCGTTTTCTAAGATGCTCCGCACGGCTGGCACAACGCGGAAGTGCCTCCGGGGACAGGGAGGTGCAGAAGGGGAACGTCTTCTGCCACCCGCTTTCGGGCGTGCCGTTGTTTCTGAGAGCAGAGGGAGCCGCCGGATCACCCTCCCGATGGCCTCATCGGACTTCGGACGGATACTCCGTCCCTTTCCGAGGATGAGGAGGCGACGGTCGTCTAGGAGCGGGAGCAAGCGTTCGGCGACGAAGAGCAGATCGCGCTTCATCAACCGGACCGGGATGGCGTCGGCGATGGCAGCCAAAATCCTCCTCCCTGCGGTCGCGGCAATAGCCTCCTCCCTGCGGCGCTTCTCCTGCTCGACTTTCAAGCTGGAATCGCCCTTCGTCTGCTTCTTCTTGGAGTGATGAATTAGGCAGTTCGGCTCGGTACACACTTTCCGCACCTCGCCCTTGTCCATACCGGGGTATGGCAACGATTCGATACAAAATGGGCCGTTTGGGAGCGGCCATAACCCTTACGTTCTGGTCACCGAAAGCAGGCTCTATAAATGCCAGTGTTTGCAATCACTTAGCTTCAGCGGTTCCGGTGGGGTTTTTGGCCGGAGGCTCAAGAAGCGAGGTGTAGGCGACTTCAAATGGCACCCCTGTCAGGCGCTGAGCGGTCTAGAACCGCCGGAAAACCCAAGCATCTTGAGGGCCCTCGACCCCGCTAAGGGCAAGTGGCCCATTTTATAAGGAATCGTTGCCATACCCCTCTTCCATTCTCCCAGCCACATCCCCGGTCACTTCGAACGCTCGTCTGTACAGAAACACAGGCAGCCGCTCGTTGTTCGGCATCCAGCCATTGCGGGACAACTGCAGCCTCTTAACGTGCACTGCCGTCTCGGCTCCCGTGGTCACAGAAGTCACGCCCAGAGCGGCAACGGCTGCGCCAAACTGTCGTCTGTTCATCTGAATTCCTCAGCAGAGTTCGATGCTCTCGCTCCCGCGTCAGGCAGGATGGCAACCATAAGGATGACGCCACATTCTTACTATTCGGGATTGATCCCGAAGTGAGGTTACTGGTATGGCAACGAAGAGACCGAATGCTCCTCAAGAGAGTGAATCGCCAGCTAACACGAAGCCAGACCCGGGGCGCAAAGTGCCGGGTGCTCGGCCGGGTGGCCAAACCGATAGCGCAACCGGCAACAAGCCGGGCGGTGGTGGACAGCCACAAAGCGGTAAGAAGTAAGCAGATACGGTGAGAGAGTCTCTTTCTACCGCTCTCCGTACCTCCAACGTTTTTTATTTGAGAACCAGAGCCGGCGCGAATCCACTTGCATTTGCGGTGACGAGTGGCTTACGTTCACCTGCTAATTCCCCAGATTGCCTGTGCGTGCTGCTTTAGCGTGTGCGCCTCAGTGCAGTCTTCGCCAGTTCGAGCCCTTGTTGCTCCACTCTGTCGTGCTGCGTCTGCGCGCTGACCGCAAGCTGCTGGAAGTCGTATCCGCTCAAGCGCCCGTCCGCAGCCGCAGCCACCTCTAGCCTCTTCCAGAGGCTCACCTTGCCAAGGATTCCCAACGCAAGAAACTCCAGCGCCTCAAGGGTTCCTAGGTCGCCCTCCGCGCCGAGCCCAAGCTTGATATGCGTGGCCTTCTCGGCAAGCCATCCGGTCATCTCCTTGAACGAGTTAGAACGTGCTCCAAGCTTCTCACTCATCACCTGCAGCAACTCGCGGTCGGCCTCAACTTCGGCCAGAAGACGCACAACGAACTTCTCCAAAGGCTTGTCCTTCTGAGTATCGCGCAAGCTGCGCAGCAGCTCTGTGGCGATTCTCGCGCCGCTCAGATGGTCATGTAGATAGATCGCCAGCGGATCGCTCATAGGATTCTCCTGTTTCTTTGGATGGGAAGGCGTTCGCTTCCGATACCTCGAATCGTGTAACGGTCTTCATGATTGGTGTGCTTGCGTAGCAGCCTCTTGTTGCTAGGGCAGAGGTAAGTATCGCTCTCAGGCTCATAGCGGAAGTCGGTACGTCCGAATAGAGTGCCATCTCCTTGGTTGTTGACAGTGCGCATGACCGGAACATAGGGCATCATCCCGGCAGCTTCGCAGTGGGCAACCTGCTCTCCATTGGAGTACTCCGCATCCGCTACGACTTTGAAATTATCGATTTCAAGCGCTCGTTTTGCAGCCTCCGCCATTGGCTTTAGACAACGGATATCAGATGCATCGAGTACTACAGCGTGTGCCACGATCAACGCATGTTCAGCATCGACTGCTGTCTGGACGTTGTAGGCTGGAAGTGCGGTCTGCCGCACCAGCATATAGCCAGCTTCAGGTGCGGATCGTAGCCAGGCCGTCCTGTCTCAGCAGCTTGAGCGCGTTCGAAGCCGAGCTCTGACATCAAGAGCCTACCGACGAATGCATAGATCACGCGGCAAACATGATCGGCGGGCACAAAGTTGTCTAGTACCGCGGGAAATAACGTTCCTTGACTGCGGCCTTCACCTTGGATAAAACCCATAAATTACGATGTCCTCGCGCTTCGAGGACATCGCCTCGTCCTTCTTTGTTGGAAACTCCATCGGTCTTCTGTGTTCGTCTCCGCATGCACCTCCTAAGTGACGAGATGCGCGTTTCCGGTTCTTACAGGTCTTACCGAAAAGGTCTCCTTGCCGGGACCAAAGCCACGGTTTGCGAACGGATGACGGAAGAGCACCAGGAGTTCCAAGTGGCTCTGAAGATGCCTCACAACTCCGCGCTCAATAATGACGTTCGTTCGCGAACGTAAGATTCCTGCGTTGCTCGCTTATGGTTCCTAGAGAAGAGCCGAACGGATTGCGTTCGACCAGACCTATTGGAATGGAGAACAACATGGGATTCACTTCGCGTACCGTCCTACCATCTTTGCTCCTCGTCGCTGGTGCGGTTCCAGCCATCAGCCAAAGGCCCGACCCCGGCGCTGTTTTTGCCATGACCAACCGCGCCGGGAACAACGAAGTCATCGCGTTCAGGCGCGCCGCTGGCGGAGCGCTGACTGAGACAGGCCGTTACTCGACTGGCGGCCACGGCATTGGGGTCGATTTCGACGCCCAGGGCGGCCTACGGCTCAGCGCCGACCATCACTTTCTCTACGCCTGCAATCCGGGCAGCGACAACGTGAGCGTGTTCGAGGTGGAGGGGAGCGAACTGGAATTGGTGCAGAAGATATACGCCGGAGATCAGCCATTGAGCCTGACCATCTCCGGAAATCTGCTTTACGTGTTGGATGGCTCCGTGGCAGGGAACCAGATTACTGGCTTCAGGATTGGCTACAGAGGCACGTTGACGCCGTTGCCCAACTCAACGAAGATGTTGAGTTCGCCAATCGCGGTTCCGGGAGAAGTTCGGTTTAGCCCCGACGGCAAGTTGCTCACAGTGACTCAAAAGGTAGACAGCACGATCGGGCCTACGATTGATGTCTTTCATATCGACGCTAATGGCCTTCCGAGCGATCCGATCGCGAATCGCTCGTATGGCAGACGTCCTTTCGCGGAAGCCTTTCGTAAGGATGGCCGGCTGTTGGTTGTTGAGTCCGGACTTCCTTTCTTTAACAATGCCGGCGTGTCGTCCTATGACGTGAATGAACCGGGCGGTACCCTTACGCCTATCACCGGCTCGGCCAAGAACGATCAGACGGATGGGTGCTGGATCGTGATCACCGACGACCAGCAATACGCCTATACAGCGAACTTTGTCAGTGGCACGATTTCCAGTTATCGGCTGAGCCCCAACGGAAGCGTTACTCTGATCAGCGGGTCAGAGGCTTTCGAAGGGCTTAAGAGTCAGCCGACCGACCTCGCCTTCAGCCAAGGTAGCCATTACCTCTACAACCTCCTTAGAGGAACTGGCGGCATATCTGCATTCGTCGTCAAGGAGAATGGCAATCTGGGGGAGCTTGGCGTCTTTGGAGTCGGAGGCGGGCTTCCGGTTGCCAACGGCGCTTCCGGTCTGGCCGCCTACTGATCTTGATCAATCCGCTGGAGCATTCATGCACCAGCATCGCACCACCCATTCCACAGCTTGCTCTCACAGAAGCTCGCACACAAGAACCTGACGCCCCGCGCCGCAGTCCATTGGAATCTGGTTCCGCTCGGCGGCGTGGGATCGCAGTTTAGGCACGCAAGGAGACAACATGGAGACGGCAGTCTTGGATTCGGAAAATTTCGCCCTTCGCCTGGAACGAGCCGGCGCTATAGTGCTGCGGTACGGGTTGGCCCTCATCCTGTTATGGATCGGCGGATTGAAATTCACAATGTATGAGGCCAAGGGCATCGAGCCGCTCGTCATGAATAGTCCCTTTCTCGCATGGGCTTATCATGCCTTTGGGGTTTTCGGCGTTGCTCGGCTGCTCGGGACGATCGAAATAATCATCGGCTTACTGATTTTGCTGCGGGCCGTCAACGCACGCCTGTCAGCGCTCGGCAGCATCGCGGCTGCGTTCATGCTTCTGATTACGCTCAGCCTGCTATTCTCCACTCCAGGCGTAATCGCTCCGGGGTACTCCTTTCCCGTTCTCTCCGCCAATGTAGGTCAGTTCGTCTCCAAGGATCTTGTTCTGCTTGGCGCCTCGATCTGGACCGCCGGCGAGGCGCTCCTTGCATCCCGGTTGCAGAAGCCGCTGCCGTAAGCGGTCTCTTCCTCGGCAGCAAGAAAGGGCGTTATGGTTCTGACCCAGGAGATCGAAGATCAAGGCAATGACGCACCTCTGAGAAACCATCAGGACTGCCGCACTCTGACGGGGCTCGTATACGACAGTCTGCCTCCGAAGCATGCACTTGGCGCAGTCCATCACGTCGCGAAAGGCACATTCCTTTGGACTGCTGATACGACGAGGCATGATGTCTATTTCGTGAAGCGCGGTCAAGTCGCCATTCTGCTCAGCGACTCTGTCGGGTGCGAAGTGATAGTGAGAATCGTTCAACCCGGCGAGCTCTTCGGCGAGCTCTGTTTTTGCTCGCGGCGGAACAAGCCGAGAGAGAATTGCGCTCAGGCAGTTGTGGATTCGGACGTATTCCGAATGGATCTGCCAGAATTCCTCATCTATTTAAGGCGAGACGCGGATGCTCTCGAAGCATTTACATTCACGTTTTGCAAGAGGCTGGCGGATGCCGAGAACCGCATTGAAGTTCTTTCACACCGCGGCGCAGAAGCGCGCTTGGGGAGATTGCTGCTTCAGTTAGCCGAGTCGCTGGGCCTGGAGAGCGCGCGACGAAGAGGTGAGAGGAAGCTCGTCATCGGTCATGATGAGCTGGCGCGCATGGCCGCAATGACACGGCCGCATGTGAGCGTCACAATGAGCAAATTACGAAGCCGCGGTTTGATTCACTATGAGCGCGGAAGTCAGCTCACGGTACACGTAACGCGTCTTGCAGAACACCTTGACCAGCAAAGAGCGAACACCGAAGAATGAATTGAGGGCGTGTCGCGCCCTACGTCGCTCGCCAGTGATGCCGTCCACTGCGATTCGCATCAAAAACGGTTTGGCAGGTCAGAAAACAGACCAGCTAGAGGGCGAGCGCTGAAAATCCAGTGCGCCGTCAACTTCGTCCGAAATAGAGTTGGTTATTGCGCCTCTTCTGACGGAGCTAAAGACCATCCGCGCCCTGTTTGAGCAGGCGAGATTCCTGACGCAGAGATCGCCGCACACTTCCAGACCGCCCGCTCCACCCTCTACCGTGCCATCCTCAAGCCTGCCGCTTGATTAACGAGGGCTGCCTGCTCAGGTCCTTCGCGTACGTAAATTTCCCTTAATGAGATGGTCCGCCGTTTGATTCGCTTGCGCGAGCAGGTTGATCGTAGAGGTAGCTCTGACAAGGAGGATCATCGACATGCAGATACATTCAGTTGGCATCGATCTGGGCAAGACGACCTTTCACCTGGTAGCTCTCGGCGAAGCAGGCAAGGTGCTCGTCCAGAAGAAGTTTTCACAGCGGCAGTTGCTGACGTACACCGCGAACATGCAAACGTGTTTGATCGGACTCGAGGGCTCTGTTGCATTAACTCGCTGGAGCGCAGTTGTGGCATATCGGGCAAATGATCAAGCAGCAACCTGGAAGAGCTGGTTCACAAAGCGGATCTCGTTGCGGACGCCTGGCTTGCACGTAAGGCAATGTCCGCGACGAAACATCCGCATGATCTCGAAGCCTTTGATCGTGGATACAGCAGTCTTCATGGTGTGAAAACCTCGCGTTGGCTTGATGACTTGTTTCAATGACCCGTGATCTGCCTCGATGATGTTGTTCAGGTACTTCGAGGTTCGGTGCCTAGTCTCCTTCGATAACTGGCCGTCACGCTTGAGCCTTGCCATCGCCTTTGGGTATGAGCGAAGCTTGTCTGTGGTGATCGACGATGGTGGCCAGTTCCGCATCGTCGTCAGTGCCTTTGCGAGGAGCCGATGTGCTGCACGAGTGTTTCGGCGATCCGAGAGCATAAAGTCGATGAGCACGCCATGCTTATCGACAGCACGGAACAGGTACTTCCAGCGGCCGCCCACCTTGACATAGGTCTCGTCCACTCGCCAGGACGTAGAGCCGTAACCCTGATAAGCGTGCACTCGTTTCTCAAGCTCGGGGGCATACCGATGGACCCAGCGCATGATCGTGGATGGGTCCACTTCCACGCCTCGCTCCTGCATCATCTCCGCGAGGTCGCGGTACGAGATCCCGTACTTGCAGTACCAACGAACACAGACCAAGATGATCCCGACTGGGAAGCGCCGACGTCTAAACATGAACCATCGTAGCGCCCGAAGATGCAGGTTCCCGGGATAATGCAACAGTGCCCTTCTACGACATGACGCAGCAGTGTTGGATATCGTTTGCTTTGGCTGAAGAGCGGGTGGGTCAGCAACCGATCGAGCTGTAGCTTTTCGAGCTCCAGGAAACCTCCTTTGCGTAACCGACACAAGTATCATACCTGCCGAAGGTCTGCGTCGGTTGCAGGTTGGTCTGCTGTTCGAGCACCACCGCCAGCAAGATGAGACTGTCGCGCAGCGTTCCCGGCACTGTGATGTCGTTCAAGCCGGAGAACTGATCCGAGAGCAGGTTGTACCAGGTGACGCCGCGTC
>JBBRRB010000054.1:0-43128 GCA_038225555.1 Bryobacterales bacterium | reverse complement strand
GTATCTTCCTTCTCGCCAGACGTATCGATTACGTAGTGTGCCACTCGCTTCTTCTCCTCCAAAGGCAGTTGACGTCGGAGACGCGCCAGTGCCTCTTCCTGGCTATACGAATCCCGATGCATGGCGCGTTCCAGTTGTTGTTCGGGCTTGCAGATCACCACGATCAAGCGGTCGAAATTCTTATAACTACCAGTTTCAACCAAGATCGCAGCTTCCACAACTGCGATGGCCTCCGGCTCGGTTTGGGCGATCCCGGCGAGGATGTGTGCTTCTCGCCGAGCCACGGCTGGATGCACGATCGCGCTCAGCTTTGCAAGCGCGACTGGATCGTTGAAAACAATTGCTGCGAGCTTGCGGCGATCAATTTCTCCCTCGCTATTCAGGATCGCATCTCCAAATTCCTTTAAGGCTGGAGAATACGCTTCACCGGTTGGAAGCAGGACCTCATGGCCGAGCTCATCGGCCTGGATCACGCGGCAACCGAGGTCGGCCAGCGCGCGGCCCACAAAGCTCTTGCCGCTTGCGAGGCCCCCGGTCAAGCCTACGCGGAGCACTGATGCCGTTCCGCCGCCGAGACCGTGTTTGCCATCAGCATGGCGATTGTCAGCGGACCTACGCCGCCCGGCACCGGCGTGTACGCTCCGGCGATTGCCTTCGCAGCTTCCGGGTCTACGTCACCAGTCAGTTTGCCGTCCGGGAGCCGGTTCATGCCGACGTCGATCAAGGTGGCGCCAGGTTTGATGAAATCAGCGGTTACCAGGCAGGCACGGCCGATGGCGGCAACCAGGATGTCCGCGCGTCTGCATTCCTCGGCCAGATTTTGCGTTTTGGAATGGCAGATGGTCACGGTCGCGCTCTCGTGCAGAAGCAGCAGCGCCATTGGTTTACCCACGATGTCGCTGCGTCCGATGACCACAGCGCGCTGGCCGGCGATTGGGATCTCGTAGCGCTTCAGCAGTTCGATGATGCCGGCGGGAGTGCAGGCGCGCGGACCTGGGCTGCCGGCGACCAGGTTGCCGACATTGTAGGGGTGGAAGCCATCCACGTCTTTATCGGGATGAATGCTGAGCAGGATGCGCCGGCTATCGATCTGCTTCGGCAGCGGCATCTGCACCAGGATTCCATCGATCTCAGGTCGCTGATTCAGTCCTTCCACAATGCCCAGCAGTTCTTCCGTTGAGATGTCTGAGCGGGGCGCGATCTGCTCGCTATAGAGGCCTAAGGATTCGCTTGCCTTGACCTTGCCTCGGACGTAAATCTCGGAAGCGGGATCGTTCCCAACCAGGACGACTGCAAGACCGGGACGCCTCCGCAGAAGCTCGATGCGCGGCTTCAGTTCGCCAAGGATTTGATCGCGTATGTGCTTGCCGTCCAGGACTCTCGCACTCATTCACTTGGAGGATAGCATCGTGAAAGATATACTCAATCAATTCCCATGATCTTCGCGGACCTTGAACTAGCGCGCAGGCTCGAACGCGCTGAAGCGGCAGGAGGCGCCTCTTTTGTCGAAGCGCGCAGCCGCCTTTCACCAGCGCTGGGAGCGGAGTGGATCGAGGTCGGTGGCGTCTACGCCATGTTCGACGGTCCTGCTTCGCCGGTCACGCAGACGTTTGGCCTGGGCCTATTCAGTGAAACCACCGCTGAGGATCTGGATCGCCTGGAATCGTTTTTTCAGGAGCGCAGCGCGCCGGTCTGTCACGAAGTGAGCCCCCTTTCCGGGCTGAAGGTGACGGATTTGTTAAGCGGACGCGGTTATCGGCCTATTGAATTCACCAGTGTAATGTACCAGCAACTGCCACGCGGCAGCGTCCCGTGTGAACCAGTGGACCCGCGGTTGCAGGCACGTCAAATGGTCAAGGGCGAGGAAGAAGCTTGGGCGCGGATCTCAGCCCTGGGATGGGCCGGGCAGTTCGAGTTCACCGAGTTGCTGCAGGATCTCGGTCGGGTAGTTGCCTCCACCGATGGTTCGCTCGCATTCTTCGCACACCTGGATGGAGAGCCGATCGCCACCGGCATGCTTCGTTGTCATGAGCGCGTAGCCCTGTTCGCTGGGGCCTCCACCGTCCCCGAAGCACGTAAGCAAGGGGCGCAGCGAGCGTTGCTCGAAATTCGCATGAACACGGCAGTCGCTCACGGATGCGATCTGGGAATGATCTGCGCTGAGCCCGGGGGCGTCAGCCAGCGCAATGCCGAGCGCGAGGGCTTCCGCATCGCGTATACGAGGACGAAGTGGCTCTTGGAAGGCTGACATCCCTATTGCAGGATCGGCAGCGTGAGGTATCCGTTCGGCACAAATAAACTGCCTTCCGTGGTTCCTTGCGGTGCGGCTCGCTTTAGTTCTTGCGTGAGTTGCGCATACGTTTTCTTTCCCGTGAGGGCTCCCAAGAACGCGAGTGTGACTTGCTCCACTTCTCTGGCCGACTCATGCACGAACTCCAGCCGGAAGTGGCTGATTCCCGCTTTGCGCCAAGCATCGAGGTGCGCGCTCGCCTCTTGGGCCTCAGCGCCGAAAACAGTGTTGCGGCAACCGATGTCGGCCATCACCGGGTGCGATCTTCCGCCTACGTCGCGCACTTCCACGCGGTGCTTTTCGCAGGGCCGCCCGCAATCTTTATAACTCGTGCCGTTTGAGAGAAAGCGGCAGAATACGCAGTGCTCGGTGTGGAACACGGGCAGATGCTGATAGGCCACCACCTCCATCAAACCCGGACCGACATCGCGAGCAAGCGCAGCCACTTGGGCGGCATTCAGATCGTATGTGGGCGTGAGTCGGGAGAGTCCGAGATCGAGGAGCGCGGCGGCCGTGACGGAATTGGCGGCGTTCAGGCTGAAGTCTCCGATGAGCGCGGGATGGTTAGTCCCCCGCAGCGTTTGCAGCAAGCCTGCGGAACGGACCACAATTGGGCACTGGAGCCTCAGTAGAAAATCGACAATGCGTTCTTCGCCCGGCTTCAGCACGCGCGGGCTGGCCACTCGCGCCGTGATGCCTGACGACTTCACCCGATCGATGGAGGGCTTGAGGCCGTAGAGGTCGAGATAATCGAGAGTGATGCTGGCGGGTCGCAGGTCGAGAGCGGCGTCCAGTTGCTCAGGAGTGCGAACGAGAAGATGAAGCTGGGCGGGTGCTTCCGTGGTCGGCGCTGGCGATTTTCGATGGAGATCGGGGGCATGAATCGCGAGCGGACGCGGGAGGGCTTGCAGAGCCGAAAGCGCATCGACAGCTTCGCGACGAAGTTGGTTCAGAAGGGAGGCTGGCGCAAAGGGCGAACCGCTGATGTCAAGTTCGATGTGGGCAAGTTCATAGGCGGTACCGCCCAAGCGGCCAAGCTGATCGCGCAGAAAGTCCACGGTGATCGCCCGATTCTGCGCCACGCCAAGCGGGTTGGGCGAACTTGTGAGAACGCGAATATCGGGACGGTTTGCGAGCGACCATTCGGCCCGAAGCGGCCCCCCTTCTCGCGCGATCACATCCACGCGCACCGGCTGCCTGACTGCAGATGCGCGCGGGAGCTGGTCCAGATCCGGGTCGTGCGTGCGCCACACGAGATCGCCGGGACGGATCCGGCCGAAGTTGATTGCGCCATTGGCGAATCGAAGCTCCAAGCCGGTGGGCCGAGGAGTGGCCTGATAGACGCGCCCGCCCTCTTCTCGCTCTTCCGGACTGCGCCAGTCCGCCGCATCGAACACAAGTCCGTCGCCAGCCTTCAAGGGAGCCAGGCGATGTGCGTCAGCCGGATCGATCAGCACGCCATCCGGCAAGACGCGCGCGACCTTTCCAATCTGAACGCCTCTGTGCCTGGGCGCACGCCCTTGCACGACGGCTTGGTGATCCGTGCCGGTCAGGAAGTGGGGAGCGAGTCCGCGCGAATACACCTGCTCGAGTTGCAGCTCTTCGAGCGGGCTGATGGTCGGCGCGATGCCGGCCCAAGCCTCGTCCACTGCACGCCGATAAGCGCGCGTAGCCAGCGTTACGTAATCGGCATCCTTGTAGCGGCCTTCGATTTTTAGAGCCGAGATGCCGATGCGAACGATTTCGGGGACTTGGTGCAGCGCGTACAGATCGCCCGGCGAGAGCAGGTAGCGCGCATCCCCGAGCGGCTCCAGAACGCCGTCCACGATCATTTCATAGGGCAGCCGACAAGCCTGCGCGCACTGTCCGCGGTTAGCGCTGCGCCCGCCCCACGCCTCCGAAGAAAAACACTGGCCGGAGTAGGCTACACATAGCGCTCCGTGAACGAAAATCTCCAGCTCGCAATCGGTCTTGGCCCGGATGGCGCGGAGATCGTCGAGCGAAAGTTCGCGAGCTAGCGTGACTCGGCTTGCCCCGAACTTGCGGGCCAGCTCCACGCCCTCGGCGCTCGTGATGCTCATCTGCGTGCTGGCGTGAATCTCCAGATCAGGCGCGATTTGCTTGGCAAGTTGCGCGATGCCTATGTCCTGCACGATGAGCGCGTCGGCTCCGGCTTCCGCGATGGCGGCGATGGCTCGGGCGGCTTCGTCGAGTTCGTGCTCGAAGACCAGGGTGTTAAAAGTGATGAAGCCTTTCACGCCTCGCTGATGGAGCGTGCGCAAGGTTTCGGGCAGCTCCTCTAAAGTGAACCCAACCTTGGCGCGTGCGCTGAAGTGTTTGAGTCCGAAATAGACGGAGTCGGCGCCGGCATCAATGGCGGCGTGCAACTGCGGCCAGTATCCGGCGGGACTCATGATCTCGGGCTTCACATTTATATGATCCCATCCTGCTTGGAGACGGGCTTCTTGCATGGGGGCGCTGCGGTAAAAGCCATCATCTGCTGACTCCAAAATACTTGTCCAACCAAGCTACCGTCTCCCTGATCAGTTCTTGCCACGGAACGAAATGTCCCGTCTCATAGCGTTACATATCGTGTGCAGCCTCAGTCAGGGCGACGGATAAGGATAATCGGCTTACAATCAGTGCTGATCCATGTCAGCAACTCCCGAGAAACACATCGAACTCTTCCCCGCCGTGCCCAAGCTTCAGCGAATTATCATTTTGAGTTAGGTGCCGACGGGCGCTTCGGATACAAACATCTTCCGTTGTATTTGAGCGAGGTCTGGAAACTGGACCGCTTGGCGGGGTCAACCCGAGATCTGCTGGACACGATGGGAACGATCCGCGATTCCTGTCGCCGTTTGAGCCCTGGGCCGATACGACCTCGCACGCTGGGAAGACTATCATGACGGCGTTTGCCGGCATCGCTGAGTTCGAACGCGCTCTGATCCGCGAGCGGGACGTTCAACGTACATGAGGCCACGATTTGTCGGTTGACTGCTACTTTGTGACTCTTTCCGATAAGCCCGTTTTCCTGCATCTTATTTTGACCCGCCGGTTTCGGTACCGCGAATTCGCCTACGACGAATCACTTGTCACAGCCTTCGACGTTTTGTGGTCGGTCTCCGTCAACAGTAGTGGATAATCCTCATGTTCTGTTTGGTAGACGTCACGAAGCGACAACGGCAGTGTTGATTAAGCCCTGGTTAAGCTCCATGGCGATCAGGTTGGTGGCATACCTTGTGACCGCATATTTGACCGCTGGCGCATGTTTTTACATTATCCAAGACAAGCTTGTCTTTCCGGCTCCCAAAACGTTCCCGCCAACCACGCCGGCAAGCAGCGGTATCCACTTCGATGACGTGCGAATCCACGTGAACTCGTCCGAGTATCTGCACGCTTGGTGGATTCCAGCTGCAAAGCCGACGGGAAAGGTCATTCTCGTGTTCCACGGCAACGGGTATGTCCTGGAAGATATGGCCGGAGACGAATCCGACAAGTTGCATGAAATCGGCGCAAACCTGATGCTGATCGACTACCGGGGCTACGGATCAAGCACTCCGCTCACTCCAAACGAATCGACCATTGACCTGGATGCTGAAGCGGCACTCAGATATCTGGTACTTGACCGGAAGGTTCCGATCATCGATGTCTTCGTCTTGGGAAGGTCAATCGGCAGTGGCCCAGCTACGTATCTTGCTCTTAAGAATAGCGGGCTTGGCGGCCTGATTCTGGAGAGTCCCTTCACCAGCATTGACGCCGCTGCTGCCGAATCGTGGTATTTTCGCATTTACCCAACAGGACTCATATTGCGCACACATTTCGACAATCTGTCGGAAATTGGGTCGGTGGCTGCCCCGCTCCTGATCGTCGCGGGAGCAGTGGATACTCTGGCGCCATCGGGTATGGCCAAGGAGCTCTTCGCACACGCTCACCAGCCAAAACAGTTTTACCTTGTCCCCAACGCAGGCCATAACGACTTGTTGAGCATCGGTGGTAATGCACTAACCGAGGTGTTGAGGAAGTTCGTTAACGACACGCGTTGAAAGCCGCGTCTAAGGCAGGCTCGACGCGCAACTAAAATGAGCTAGGAAGAGAGCTTTACGATTACCGACTCAGTCTTCAAAGGCGACCTGCGACCGATACGAAACCCGGACGACACAGCGGACCTTCTCCGGCCTGAAATCGCTTAGCGTGCGTTTTGGTTCCAATGATGGTCGGACCCCGTATTGGAGCGAGGCTGACCACCATCCTTTTCTCATCAAGGTAGATGGCAGACTAGCGGGATTGGCTCTGGTGAAAACGGTCTCTGAAGTCTGGGACATGGCCGAGTTCTTCATCCTGCGCGCATACCGCAGACGAGGAATTGGGATCAAGGTAGCGCACCAAGTGTGGAGGAGGTTCCCAGGACGGTGGCAAGTGCGCGTGATGGACTCGAATCGCACGGCCTTAACTTTCTGGCAGCGTGCCATCGCCTCACTTACCTGTGAGGCGATTCCCCCAACTCGTATCGAGAAAGATGGCGAACGCTGGCACGTATTTGCATTCGTCATAATGTGAACATGCGTCTCCTTCCCTTCCTCCTCACAGCGGCCAGCCTGCTCGCCGCCGATCTCAAGCTCGGCAAGCCTCTCGCGATCAAAACCCCTATCCCAATTTCCACTCTTCTCGAAAATCCCGAGCCTTACGTCGGCAAACCCGTGCAGGTGAAAGGCAAGATCACCGAAGTATGCCAGATGATGGGTTGTTGGATGCAAATCGCCAGCGTTGACGGCAAGAGCATCCGCATCAAGGTGAACGATGGCGATATCGAATTTCCCAAGGACTCGGCTGGGAAAACGGCCGTGGCGGAAGGCAAGTTCACCAAGACCGTCCTGACCCGCGAACAAGCCGTGGAGCAGGCCAAGCACGAGGCCGAAGAAATGGGCCGGAAGTTCGACCCGGCTATCGTAAAGGCTCCTCAAACCCGCTACCAGATTGAGGGAACCGGCGCGGAAATTCTGTCCAATTAGAAGGGGGCGCAGTGGTCCGAAATATTCTGACCGTACCGATCCAGCGGGTGGAGGGCAGCGCTGCGACCCCCTTTCAGGATCTGCTAGCCGTGGAGGAGCCGCTCGAGATCCTGGTGAACGGGCGCAACCTATCCATCACCATGCGCACGCCCGGAAACGATTTCGAGTTGGCGGCCGGCTTCTTATTCACCGAAGGGATCCTGGCGGAACGAGATCAGATCGAATCCATTCGGCATTCCCGCAAGGCTGGCAATACGGTTGACATCGAGCTCAAGCCCGGTGCGGAAGTAGACTTTGAGCGGCTCGAGCGGCATTTCTATATGACTTCGAGTTGCGGCGTGTGCGGCAAGGCGTCCATCGAAGCGCTGCAGGCGGGCACGTGCCCTACAATCCCTCGCGATTCGCCGATTTTCGAAGCTGCACAAATCCATCAGTTCCCGAGCCGACTGCGCGAAGCCCAGGCCGTCTTCAATCGGACCGGCGGATTGCACGCCGCTGCCCTCTTTGACGTGGCCGGAAAGCTGCTCAGCTTGCGCGAAGACGTGGGCCGTCATAACGCAGTCGACAAACTGATCGGCACCGAGATGTTGGCTGGACGCACGCCCTGTTCGGACCGCCTGATTCTGGTGAGCGGGCGCGCCAGTTTCGAGCTTCTGCAAAAATCCGTTATGGCCGGGATCCCAATTCTAGCCGCAGTCGGCGCGCCCTCGAGCCTGGCTGTGGAAGTGGCCCAGAGGTTTGGCATCACCTTGCTCGGGTTCGTCCGGGATGGACGCTTTAACATCTATTCAGGAGCACATCGAATCCAATGAAACTCCGAATCTTCAAGAACTCCGTGCGCTTGCGCCTGCGCCAGGGCGAGGTCAAACAGTTCGCCGAGACCGGACTGGTGGAGGCCGGGATATACTTCGGAGGAGACGGGATTCTAGAATACCGGCTGGTTTCCTGCCCTGACGCGACTGCTCTTTCGGCAACCTTCCATCACGGCACTTTGGAAGTAACTGTCCCGCAAAACATGGCGCGGCATTGGACCGAGAGCGACGAAGTGGCGATCTCGGCGGATCAAAATACCGGCGTGAGCGAACGCTTGGCCATCCTGGTTGAAAAGGATTTTCAGTGCCTGCATAAAGAGGATGAGTCGGACGCCGACACCTATCCCAACCCGTCATACAATTGAACCTATCGAATGCAACTCACCTGGATCGATTGGGCGGTCGTCGCCCTATATTTCCTTTTCAACATTGGAATTGGGCTGTATTATAAAGCCCGCGCGGGCAAGAATCTATCCGAGTTTTTCCTCTCAGGCAGGAATGTCCCGTGGTGGTTGGCGGGAACGTCGATGGTGGCAACCACATTCGCCGCAGACACGCCTCTCGTGGTCACTGGATTCGTAGCGAAGAATGGGATTGCCGGGAACTGGGTGTGGTGGAATTTAGTCGCCAGCGGAATGATGACGGTGTTCTTCTTCGCCCGCCTGTGGCGTCGCGCCGGGGTGATGACGGATATAGAATTTTCCGAGATCCGCTACTCGGGCAAGGCCGCTGCTTTCCTGCGGGGCTTTCGCGCACTCTACCTGGGCATTCCCATCAACTGCATCATCCTCGGCTGGGTCAACTTGGCGATGGTGAAAATTCTGATGCTGATTCTCGGCGTGGAAAAATGGCAAGCCCTGATCATCGTAGTGGGCCTGATCGCGCTCACGTCGTTCATCTCCACGTTGTCGGGGCTGTGGGGCGTTTTGGTCACCGACGTTTTCCAGTTCGTGATCAAGATGGCCATGGTGATCGCGCTGGCCGTTTTTGCGGTGCAGGCCGTCGGCGGAATGGGGGCGATGAAGACCAAGCTGCTAGCCATAGACGCAGCTCGTCAAGCTGCAGGCGGCCAAGGATCCGTGTTGAGTTTTATCCCGGATCTGCACTCGACCTGGATGCCGATGATCACTTTCCTGGTCTACATTTCGATGACGTGGTGGGCTTCCTGGTATCCGGGCGCGGAGCCCGGCGGCGGGGGTTACGTTGCCCAGCGCATGTTCTGCGCCAAGGATGAGAAAAACTCTCTGCTGGCCACGCTTTGGTTCAACATCGCCCACTACGCCATCCGCCCTTGGCCGTGGATTCTCGTCGCATTGGCTTCGCTTATTCTTTTCCCGAATCTGCAGGATCCCGAGACGGGCTACATTCGCGTGATGATTGCCTACCTTCCCCCTTCGCTGCGCGGCCTGATGGTCGCGGCATTTGCAGCCGCATACATGTCGACTATCGCAACACAGCTAAACTGGGGCGCAAGCTATTTGGTGAACGACTTCTATCGCCGATTCTTGCGGAAGGAGGAGTCCGACCGGCACTACGTTTCCGCATCGCAGTGGGCTACCGTCTTGCTGACGATTATTTCGATTGTCGTGACCTTCTATATGACCTCCATCGGCGATGCCTGGAAGTGGATGCTCTCCATCGGGGCAGGGACCGGGGCGGTGCTCCTGCTGCGCTGGTACTGGTGGCGGATCAATGCCTGGAGCGAAGTTTCGGCCATGATCGCGGCGCTCGTGGTCTCGGTATTGCTGCAGGCGGTGGTCGGGCTGAATGGCGACAATCCCACTGATTTTGCCTGGATCATGATGATCACCGTTGCGGTTACTACGGCTGTCTGGCTCGCGGTAACCTTCGCGACGCCCCCAGAATCGGAGGCCACGCTGGTGTCATTCTACCGGCGCACGAGGCCCGCGCTGATCGGTTGGCGACCCGTTGCGGCGCTTGCTCCCGACGTGGCGCCGTCAGGGGGCATGCTGTTCAATCTTGTGGATTGGCTTTGTGGATGCGTGTTGATTTATGGCGTGCTTTTCGGAGTCGGAAAGTTGCTGTTGGGGGAGCCAGGCCTAGGAGTCGGGATGCTCGTGCTCGGACTGGCTGCGGGCGCGGTAATTTATTGGGATCTATCACGGCGCGGCTGGAGCGCCGTGGTCGATTAAACACAGGCCGAGCGGTCGCGTTACATTGACATCATGCACGGGTTGATGATGGATTACCCCCTGACGCTCACTCACATACTTGAGCGGTCAGCCAGGCTTTATCCGAACAAAGAGATCGCAAGCCGGATGCCGGATGGAATGCATCGTTACAAGTATGCCGATTTCCACGCCCGCGTCCATCGTCTCGCGGCGGTTCTGGAAAACTTAGGCGTGAAGCCGGGAGATCGGGTAGGCAGCCTATGCTGGAACAGCTATCGCCATCTGGAACTTTATTTCGCCGTACCCTGCTTTGGCGCGGTTCTTCACACGCTCAATCTCCGGCTGGCCTTGGACCAGCTCGCTTACATCATTAACCATGCCGAGGACCGCGTCATTTTCGTGGACGGCTCTCTCGCACCGCTGATCGAACAGATTCGAGAACAGATCCCGTGCGTGCGACAAATCGTGGTGTTGCCGGATGTTCCCGAGGTGGCGCTCCCCGAATCAGCCGACTACGAGACGTTGCTCGCCGGCGCGCCGGCAACCCCGTATCCGTGGCCCCAGCTTGACGAGCTCAGCGCGGCCGCGACCTGCTACACCTCGGGCACCACCGGCAATCCGAAGGGAGTCCTGTACACTCAGCGGTCGCTGGTGCTGCATACTTTCGCTCTGGCCTTTGCCGATTCGTTCGCCATCAGCGAGCGCGACACGATACTGCAAGTGGTTCCGATGTTTCACGCCAATGGTTGGGGCATCCCGTTCACTGCGGTGATGACTGGAGCCAAAATCGTATTCACCGGTCGAAACCTGCAGGCCGCAGACATCGCTTCGCTGATCGAGAATGAACGAGTCACGTTCACCGCAGGCGTTCCCACGGTGTGGATGGGGCTCTATGGATTGCTGGAACAGGAAAAATACGATGTATCGAGCTTGCGGCGCGTGATCTGCGCCGGTTCCGCGATGCCCAGGCAATTGATTGAATCCTTCGAGACTCGTCACGGGATAAGGTTCATGCTGGCTTGGGGAATGACCGAGACCACCCCGATCGCGACCGTGATGGCCCTGAACAGCGGGAATGAACAGCTCCCGGATTCCGAGCGGTTCAACCTTCTGGCAAGGCATGGTCTGGCGCTGCCGGGCGTGGATATCCGGATCGTGGATGAAAGCGGCGCGGAAATTCCTTGGGATGGATCCACGATGGGCGAGTTGCAAGTGAGAGGACCGTGGATCACCAGCGGCTACTACAACGATCCGCGGGGAACGATGGCGGAAAATCGGGAGTCCTTCATGGACGGATGGTTCCGCACCGGCGACCTGGCCACGATCGACGCTGAGGGCTACATTCAGATCATGGATCGGACCAAAGATCTGGTGAAGAGCGGCGGCGAATGGATCTCGAGCGTCGATCTGGAAAACGCCATCATGGGACATCCAAAGGTGATGGAAGCGGCGGTGATCGCGGTTTATCATCCGAAGTGGGAGGAGCGGCCGCTGGCTTGCATCGTGCCGTTCCCCCACTTTCGCGAGACCATCACAAAGGAGGAGGTGCTCGCTTTTCTGGCGCCTCGCGTGGCCAAGTGGTGGCTTCCCGACGAGGTGATTTTTATCGAAGCTGTCCCGAAAACGAGCGTCGGCAAATTCAACAAACGCGCGCTCCGGGAACAGTTCAAAGACTACGTTTTGACAAAATGAGACTGAGCGGCCTTTTCGACTTCTTCCGAGGTCATCTTCTTCTTGGCCGAGCCGATGGACCAGGTGTGCCCGAAGGGATCGATCACCTGCCCGTAGCGATCGCCCCAGAACTGATCTTTTAGAGGGAAGCGGACCGTGGCTCCAGCAGCCACAGCCTGATTGAAAACGGGGTCCGCGTCGGCTACCTGAAGGTGCAGCGTTACCGGGGTTCCGCCCAGCGCCAGGGGATTGCTCATCTTGCCGCCCACCATTTCGGGAAACTCGTCGTTGAGCATCACCATAGCACCGTTGATCATCAGAGCCGCGTGCATGATGCGCTTTCCATCGGGGGCCATGTGGCGCGTCAGTTCCGTCGCGCCAAAAGCGTGCTTGTAGAACTCGATGGCCGCAGTCGCGTCTGAAACGGCGAGGTGGGGCGAGAGGGGATGAATCTTCTGTTCGTAAGCGTCAGCCATAGTGCTCTATTCTACTGTGTGGCGCGGCCGCTCGGCATCTAATCATTGCCGCGCAAAATCAATAAACCCACGCTCCGGATCCGCATTCAGCAGCCTCACGCGGATCTGATCGCCTACATCCACCCCCTGTTCCCCTTGCATCAAACGTCCCTCCACCGGCGGCTTCAGCACGCGCACGAACACGCCTTTCGGAGTCACGCCGGTTACGATCGCGTCGAACGTTTCCCCGATGCGTCCTTGCATCGCCAACGCCGCCACGCGCTTGCCCATGGACCGTTCCACCTTGCGCGCCGCATCCTCCTTCAGCGTGCAGTTCCGTGCGATCGCGGTGAGTTCGTCGTCCGTATAGGGAGCTGCCTGGCGATCCAGCACCGCCTTGATCAACCGCTGCACAACCATGTCAGCAAAACGCCGATTCGGCGCGGTGGAGTGCGTGTAATCGTGCGCCGCCAAACCGAAGTGGCCAGTCTCGGGATCCCCCGGCCTCGCCATGATATATTCGCCGGGACCCATCAACTTCATGACCGAAAGCGACAAGTCCGCGTAGTGTATCGGATCGGCCAGTTGCCGTACTCGCAAAAACTCGCCGAGCGCCCCCGAATCCGGATCAGGCGGAAGTTGCTGGCCATAGCGAGCCGCAAGCTCCACGATGCGGGCCCACCGTTCCGGCGACTTCACCACGCGCTGAATGGAAGAGACCCCCGCGTCCTTTAGCGTTTTGGCCATCACCTCGTTGGCCCCCACCATGAAGTCTTCAATCAGATCGTTGGCCCTGTTCTTGGGGCGAGCCGCGATCCCGGTCACCTGCCCGCCGATCATCACCGGCTCGGCTTCTACCCGATCGAAAGTGAGCGCTCCCAGGCGGTGGCGTTGATCTCGCAGCGCTCTTGCCGCTTCGTCCTGCAGCTTCAATTGCGCTTGCAGTTCGCCTGAACTGGCAACTTTTGCTGGAGGGACTGCCCGGCCTTCCAGCCAAGGTCCGACAGCGCTGTAAGTGAGCTGCGCCTTATTGCGAACCAACCCCCGATAAATTTTGGAAGATGCAACGGACCCGTCTGGAGCCACCACCATTTCGATCACGATGGCCTCGCGATCTTCGTTCTCTACCAGCGAGGTCAGATCGGTGGAAAGCGCTTCCGGCAGCATCGGAAAAACTCGCGCGGCCGTGTAAACGGTGGTTGTCTCGGAAGCCGCATGTTCGTCGATGGGCGTATGTAGATCCACCTCTGCGGTCACGTCGGCAATGCCCACCAGGACTCGAATCCCGGCCTCGGCGCGCTCTGCCACTTCGATCTGATCCAGATCGCGCGAAGTGTCATTGTCGATCGATGACCATGGCAAATCTCGAAAGTCGCGAACTGCGCTCGACGGTGCGGACAGCGGACTTAAACGGAGGCTGGCAATCTGGGCCAGAACCGGGCCGGGAAAATCCGGAGCGAAGCCCTGGTGGAGCATTTCAGCGTGAGCGGCGGCAGCGAGATCGAAGGGGTGTGATGTCACCCATGCAGACTATCACGAGACTGGCAACGAGCGTCAGAGCACGTCGGCAAAGCCGCGCTTCAGATGGCGGAAAAATAGTCCTCCCACGATAAAAGCGGTGAGCGAGAACGCCGAAACCACCAGCAAATCATGCAAACTGGGGAAGCGGTATGAGAGCAACCGATCCCGATACGCTCTTACAATAAAGGCCAGCGGATTCGCCTTCAGGAGAAATCGGACTCGCTGAGGGAATTGATCCTCGGTGATAAAAATCGGAGTAATCCAGAACCAGAACGTCAGCAAGACCGAAAGCACCTGCGCGGTGTCTCGCAGGTACACTTGCAGGCTCGAAACGATCCAGCCGATGCCTACCGCGAAAAGGCCGATTTGAAGCATGTAAATCGGCAGCGAGAGCATCCATATGCTGAAGTGTCCGACAGTCAGGCCGACCACCGCGATCACCAGACCCAAGGCGAGCAGATGATTCAGCAGAGATGACAGAAAAATCGAGATAGGGACGATCTCGGACGGAAACACGGTCTTCTTGATGAGATTCGAATGATCCAGCAGGGCTGAGGCCGATCGGGTCACGGTCTCTTGAAACAGAAGCCAGGGCAGGAATCCGCAAAAAAGGAACAGTGAATAATTTTGGGTCACTTCATTCGCTGGAAGCTTCGTGTGGAGGCACCACTCGAAGACAAACACCCAGCTCGCGAGCAGGACCACGGGATGAATCAACCCCCACATCCAGCCAGCGGCCGAGCCGACGAAGCGCTGTTCGAAATCGCGGCGGACAAGCTGATAGATCAGCATCCGCCGATTAATCAGGTTCCCGACAAAATGCCGGCCAGGGACCGGCATTCAAAGATCGCGCCTCAGTCTGTCTCCCCGGCGTCGCTGGGGGAGGTTGGTGCTAAGCGATATACCGCAGCCACCAGACGGGCTATCGCATAGCCCAAAAAAATGAGCAGTGCCGTTTCTAAATATTGCAAGATTTAACTAGTGTATCGCGATTGAATCCGCCGAGCGGCTGAGCGGTCCGGCGACACCGGACGCGAAATTTCAAGGAAACTGCCGATAGGAATAACAGAGACCGATTTGCGAAGAATTCGAACATTAACGCGAAGCAGCATTGTATTTGCGCTCCTGGCTCGCGGCGCGCTTTCTCAGGCCCTAGAATCGCCGTGGCGGGATTTTACTGTCAGCGACGGAACACAGGAAACTTACAGTCTTCGAGTCAGCTCGGCTTCGGACGGTTCGGTTTGGGTGCGCCACGGCGCCGTGCGATTCATGAGCATGCTCGACGGCTATTCGGTGAGGAAACTGCCTGAACCCCGCGACGTTTTACGACCGGACTATCAGTCTACGGATCGTGTATATGGAGCGCTCAACTGGACGGCTTGGACTGCTACGGGCGGAGTGCTGAAGGAATTTGCCGGAGGACGATGGACCAGACATCAGAGTCCCCTATGCGCTCAGAACATCATCTCCGCAGTGTCATCAGGCGGGCGCATTTTCGCGCTGACTACCGATTGCGTTCAGGAGTACAACCCCGCATCTCGGACGTGGCGCATGATCAAGGCAGCTCAGGATGCAAAGATCGGCCCGTTTCTATCGATGATTGGCGGCTGGTCGCAAGATATCTGGCTCACGGGCGAGCATGGGTTGGCGCACTTGGCTGCTCATCTCGACGGATCGGAGTATAAATGGACCCAGGTTGACGGCGATGCTACTGGTTTGCGGCATTTTGGTTACGCCGTGCCAGCCGGCTCCCACGAAATTCTGGCGCAAGCCATGCTCGGAGACACTGGGGACAGGGCAATTGTCAGTTGGTCAGGTTCGGGGTTGGACGTCCTTTATACTGCCAAGGATGCCGGACTTCGCGGGTGGCGCGGACCGGATGGCGAGCTCTGGATTCTTCAAGGAGCCCAGCTTTTCCGGCAGATCGGCGGGCAGCGTTACCCGGTGAGCCGCCGTGATGCCGCCCTGTCGGGAAATATACTGGATGTCTTCGCAGATGCGAAGACGTTCTGGCTGGCAACGTCCGAGGGCCTTGCGCGCTACACGCCTCCTCTTTGGAGAGAACCTTCGGGGCTGGGCGACTTTGACTTGCCGGTACACTCCGTTATTGAGGATGGATCGGGACGCTTATGGTTCGCAGCCACCGAGTACCTGTTGGAGTTGGACCACAACGTCTGGAAACGGCACCGGCTACCCGCCGGACTTCGAACTCACCTGCTTCAGACGCAGTCTATTGTGGCCCTACAGGACGGACGACTTGTGTTATTTGCGGCGGCACCCGATCAAATTGAAGTAGCCTTAATCTTCAATCCGAAAAACGGTACCTTTCGCCCAGTCCAACCGACCGAAAAGGATCGGACCATCAAATTAGTAACGCCTCGCAGGGCCGGCGGCGCCTGGATGGTCACCGAAAAAAAAGGCGTAGCCGGTTCTCGCCTCGAAATCTTCGACGGCGAGCGCTTCCGATCCTTTTTGGACATAAGCCAGGATTGGAAAGGCGCGGAATTGCGGATGATCTTCGAGTCGCGCGACGGAGACCTCTGGTTTGGCGGCACCGCCGGGGGCATGCTTTACAAGGAAGGGCATGCATTCTTCCCCTTTGAGAAAAGCTTGGGCTATACCGATACCGCCGTGTTTACGATCAGCCAGCTTCCATCCGGTGAAATACTGGCGGGAGGAAGGGACAAGGTCTTCAGATACAATGGCCGTTCTTGGACCATGATGCGGGAGCATCTTGATCGAATCCGGAGTTTCGCGGCGACGCCGGACGGAACACTTTGGGTGGCATCGGCCACTGGCGTCCACAGATTTCGAGACAATCGCTGGATTACGAATGGAGTGGAGGAAGGTCTCCGGTCCGTCATCGCTTGCAAAGTCTTTCAGGATAGCCAAGGCCGTTTCTGGGCCGGAACCATGGGGGGATTGAGCGTGTTCGACCCGAAGGCGGACATGGATGCTCCCCGAACAATCGTCGACGCGGAGAACAATCTTCGAGAAGCGCCCCCCTCCGGTGACGTGCGAATCACATTTTCGGGAATGGACAAATGGAAGCAGACGACGTCCGAGCGGCTTCTGTTCTCTTATCGGCTGGACGGCGCTCCCTGGTCCGATCTTAAGCAGTCGAATTTCGCTGCGTATCGGGGATTGTCCTTTGGTCCGCACCGGTTCGAAGTTCGCGCCGTTGACCGAAACGGAAACAGCGACCCAACTCCGAAGGCTTTTGACTTTAGCGTGCTCTTGCCCTGGTACAGGCACATTGAGTTTATTGTTTTAGCTGCGCTCGCACTCGTCGTAATTTGCACGCTTGCCTGGCTCGCCATCCTGCAATACCGCCGGCGCGGCGAGTGGATTGAACAGCTCAAGCGGGCCCGGGAGGAGGCCGAAGGCGCAAGTCGGCACAAGTCTGAATTCCTGGCAAACATGAGCCATGAAATTCGTACCCCCATGAACGGGATCATTGGAATGACCGAATACACGCTCGACAGCGACCTCACTCCAGATCAGCGCGAGAGTCTTGAGATCGTTCAAACCTCGGCTGAGAACCTGCTTGCGCTGCTGAATGATTTGTTGGATTTCGCGAAAATCGAGGCCGGAAAATTGGAGCTCGACCCGGCGCCGTTTCAGCTACGGGATTTTATCCAACAAGTGACTCGCCCGTTTGCCTTCGCGAGCCAGGCCAAAGGGCTGATATTCGAAGCCCAGGTTGCACAAGAAGTTCCCGATCAGCTCGTAGCCGATGCCCCGCGAGTCCGTCAGATCCTGATCAACTTGCTCGGGAATGCGATGAAATTCACCGAACACGGACGCATCTCGCTGGTAGTGACAGCAGATGCGCACGGCGAGCATAGCTCGCTGGTTCACTTTGCAATCAGCGACACCGGGATCGGCATTCCAATACACAAGCAGAACGATATCTTTGCTGCTTTCCAGCAAGCGGACGGCTCCATCACGCGCCGGTACGGCGGGACCGGATTGGGTCTTAGTATCTGCACGCGGTTGGTGGATTTGCTTGGGGGCAGCATGCGGCTCGAAAGCGCCGCGGGGCAGGGAAGCGCCTTTCATGTCTCGATCCCGATGCGCGTGCCGCTTCCGGTCGGATTTAGCCCGCTTCCGAGTAGTGCGGCAGAGGAATCTTTCGCCCAATCCAGTCTTTGAGAATCGCCTTGTGCTCGGGCGCCAAACACACGAAGAACGCCACGGTGTAGTACAAAGCACCCACGACCACGCTGACTGCGAACAGTTCTGACCAATGCCTGCCCGGAAGAATGGTTTTCCCAAGCCATACCGCGAGAGCGTAAACCGGGATCGCCACCACCATGGGCGCAGTATAAATCGAGTTCATAAACCAGCCATAGCCAAAGTTCATCACTCTGCTCACCAACCATGGCAGGAATAAGCCTCGATTGATTACCATGGCAATAGCCATCACCCAAGCGGCTCCAAGAATGCCGTAATGAGGAATCACGAATACCATTGCAGTGAGGCTGCAAACCGCTTCCGCTAGAAGCCCCCGCGAGTACCATTGATAGCGCGCCATGCCCATCAGCAACATGCTGGAGCTGAACTGGCCCACGATCGCGAACACATATGCAGTCAGCAAGACTGGCAGCAAAGGCGCAGAATAAGCGGCCGCCTTGGGCAGCCAAAGTGCGAAAAACGGAGATCCATGCGACAAAAGGATGATCGCAAGCGGCATGAACATCGTCAGGCAGTAGCGATTGGTATAGACCGCAAGGTTCGAGAGAGCCCCGCTCTCGCCCTTGGCGACAAGCTCGGCGGTATTCGCATTTGTGATGGCCCCAATGCGGCCCACCGCGTCGCCCGTGTATTGAAGCAGCCGTTGCGGAATCTGAAAAAAGCCTACGAATGCCGCCGACTGCAGGTGCCCGATCAGGAGCGGCGGACCCTGGGTCAGCATCTGAGTCGAGATGTTTCCGACGAAGTTGTGGATCCCGTACCTTCCCATTTGGCGCAACATCGGCCTGCTTGCTCCCCTTAAAGACATCCGATACGCTGGAAACACCTTTCGAAAATACACGAAGTGCAGCAGGTATCCGAAAATCTGGCTCGCAACGGTCAGTATTCCGATCTGGACCAATCCGTAGCCAAAATACAGCAGCAGGAGAGTCCCTGGCGCGCGAATAATCGTTACTGTCACCAGGATGCGGTTGTAATAGTCGAACCGCTGCAATGCCTCTAGGCAGGCCCCGAACAGGCTGAACACGACATTCACGCACCAGCTCATGGATACCAGCAGCACCAGGACGAAGAACGACTCGCTGTAAGCGGGCGAGACGTGAAAGAAGCGGTCGGCGTACCGCGCGCCCAGCAGGGCCGCGAGGAAAATCACTCCGGCAGCGCCGCTGGCGAAGGCAATCCCCGTGTTCACCACCTCGGACACCTTGTCGAACTCGCGCCGAGCCCAGTAGTGAGCCACGTATTTCACCGTTGCCCCCCGGAACCCCAAATCCAGGAACCAGTAATATTCCACCAGCAGGAACGAGAGCGCGTAGACGCCGTAGCCCTCCGGACCCAGTTTGTTGATCATGTAGGGCGAAACTACGAGCCCGCTAATGATGCTCGCTCCAACGCCGAGCCAATTCCAGAAAACATTGAGCACGAATCGCTTGCCGCGATGCGTTTCCGTCATGCGGCCATTTCTCCGGCTGACGTTCCGGCTTCGCGAAACCACAGTTCCAGCATCAGCAGCATATAGAGCCAATGCGAGTTGTCACGCCGACCGGATTGATGCTCCTCAAGCAGCCGCCGCACGAACCGCGGGGACGCAATATGCCGATCGGTGAAAGCTTGGCTCGTGAGATGGTCCCAAAGAAAAGTGCGCAGCGCTCCGCGAAACCAGAGGGGAAGGGGGAAGCTGAAGCCCATCTTCTTGCGCCGGATCAGCTCGGGAGGGAGACGGTCCCCCAGCGCCTTAAGCAGGATTTGTTTGCCAGCTCCGTTCGACATCTTCCAGGCGTGGGGGATTCGCGCCGACAATTCCGCAAGCTCGTGATCGAGCAAGGGGCAGCGTACTTCGAGCGAGCAAGCCATGGACATGCGATCGACCTTCACCAGCATGTCGCTGGTCAATTTGGCCGTCGCTTCGAAGTAAAGCGCCTGCGACATCACGTCCGCGCCGGCTGGCAAGAGATACTGCGACAACGCGCCGGCCAGGTAGGCGGAGTCGGCCGGCAGCATCCACTCCGGATCGAGCAACTCCTTGCGCAGGAAGTAGGGTGCCGAGTTCATCTCGAAATAGCGGGCCAACGCCGTTTCACGGCTGATCGCGTACAGAAAGTTCTTGCCGTACGCGGAGTAAGGAAGTTGTTTGGCCGCCCACGCCAGCGCCTCCCGAACAGGGCCGGGAATGCGGTCCGCCCAGCGCATGCGCTCCACCGTGAAAAAGCTCTCGTATCCGCCGAACAACTCATCGCCGCCGTCGCCAGTCAGGACAACCTTTACATGCTGCGCCGCGAATTCGGACACGATTAAGGTTGGAATGCAGGCCCCGTCCCCGAACGGCTCGTCGCAGTGCCGAACCACCTTTGAGATCAAGTCCACTGAATCCGGACGCACCACGATCTCGTGGTGCTCGGTGCCGTATTGCTTCGCGACCATGGCCGCATAGGGCAGTTCGTTGTAAGTCGCCTCTCCGAATCCGATCGAGAAAGTCTTGACCGGCTCCTTCGATTGCATGGCCATGGATGCGACTACGGAGCTCGAGTCGATACCGCCGCTTAAAAAAGCACCCAGCGGCACATCGGCGATCATTCTCAGCCGAACCGATTCGTCGAAGACGTCCCGCACCTGGCGGACGGCTGTCGCTTCGTCCAAACCGGAGGCCGGGTGGTCGGCTGGCTCGGGCAAGCGCCAGTATTGGCCGTGCTGGATGCGCCCGTCGGCGTGGTAGCGCATCCACGAACCGGCGGAAAGCTTTCTCACCGCGCGATAAGGGCTCCATGGATCCGGGATATAGGCGAACTGCAGATAAAGCTTCAGCGCCTCGCGATCGACATCGAGCGGCACTCCCGCCTTGCGCAAACACTTCAACTCGCTGCCGAAAAACAGGCCGTCGCGCAGGGTGGCGTAGTACAGCGGCTTCTTGCCGAACCGGTCGCGAACCAGGAGCAGGCTTCGGTTCCGCGCATCCCAAAGCGCATATGCGAACATGCCGCGGAGTTTGGAAATGCCGTCAACCCCCTCCTCTTCGTAGAGGTGGATCAACGTCTCCGTGTCGCTGTTGGTCTTGAAACGGTGTCCCCGCCCGATCAAATCCTGTCGCAATTCCTGATAGTTGTAGATCTCGCCGTTAAAGACCACCCAGACCGAGCCGTCCTCGTTCGAGATCGGCTGGTGCCCGGTGCTCAGATCGATGATGCTCAGCCTGCGCATGCCGATTCCGCAGCCGCCATCCATGTGGTAGCCCTCGTCGTCGGGTCCGCGATGCCGGATCTCGTCGCACATAGCGCGCACCTGCGCTAGTTCAGCCTTTTGCTGCCCAATCCTAAATTGTCCGGCTATTCCACACATAATTTAACGTAGAGTTCTATCCGATTATCGCAAGCGAGAGCCGTTTCGCGCGGCCCTATAAAAAGGCTTTGGCGAAAAGTCGCCTGCAAGGGCGCTGTTCCATCACGTCGGAGGTACTTGGGTTACCCGCTTCAGTTCGCGGACGGGCGTGCAAATCTTGATGTACCATCGTTTTCCCCCGCAGAGCTGCCTCGAAGCTCAATGCGAACATCTCAAAAAGTACTATCGGCCAATTTCGCTCACGGATGTAGGTCTTAGTCTAGAACGCAAAAAAGAAATCCCGCCTCTTTCGGTTGTCTTCACCGTCGATGATGGTTACCGGAATTTCTTTCTCGAAGCATTCCCAATTCTGTCGGCGCATTCGATCCCGGTGGTTGTCTTTTTAGCCACTGATGCTCGATACAGGGAGCTGCTTATGGGTGGATGGGGTGGGAGTGCTATTCAGCTCCTCCACGATTCCCGAGGGCCGGCTCGAACTGCCGCCGCGGGGATCGATGATCTTTCGCCTCTCGTCGCCTCAGGACCGCAAGCAGGCGAGCTTGGAAACAAAAGAGGCGCTGAAGCTCGCGCCGAATCATGACCGGCTCGCGTTTTTGGTGAAACTTCCCGATCTGCTCGGTATTCGATGCCCTCCACCCATTCCGGAAGAACACGCGCCGCTAACCTGGGACGAAGTACGCCTGATGACTAAGGCTGGCGTGGAATTTGGCGCGCATACCAAGTCGCATCCAATTCTTTCGCGCCTGGGCTCGCTCGACGAAGTTCGCGAAGAGCTTTCTGGCTCGAAGCGGCGCATCGAACACGAGACGGGTTTGCCCGTACGGCATTTTTGCTATCCCAACGGGCATCTGCGCGACTACACCCCTGACACGGTCAGAATCGTCCGGGAATGCAGCTTCCTGACTTGGTCTGACATTTATCTTTCGACGGCCTCGATCAACTGCCGCGCGGGGGTGTACAGCCACGCAATGCGGCGATTTCCGAACGCAACGGCAGGCACCGGTTTGCTCACGATGACGCACCCGTTCGCAGCCAAGTGGGCAAGCGCCTGATCCAGGTCAGGAACTTCGTAGCAAGCGTGGTAGGCGCTGTTTCCCCACTTCATGAGGGTTCGGTGAACTGGAGAATCATCGCCGAGCGGGGCAACCAGCTCGATCGAAATATCGCCGGCGATGCCTCGTCCTAGAAAACAGACGGAGACACGCTGAATGGGATCGTCGAAAGGACCGGAAAGCAGTTGATATCCGAAAAGGTTCCGGAATGCGAACGAACTTCCGTCAATCAACCTACAGTGTACAGCGGGCGAGGCGATATATTGAGAAGAGTGGCAATCGAGTTTCGGCCCAGCACGCCGGAGGATCTCCCCGGAATTATCGAGCTGATGCAGGCTGCTTTCGAGGCTCGGTTCGATGCCCCCTTCCTCGACCCCGATCTGCTTCGTTGGAAGTACTTCGAAGGTCATCCGAACGGTGGAAGTCATGTCCTGGTTCGGGATGGGAAGGTCGTTTCTCACGGATGTGCCTGGCCTGTTTCCATGCCAGGAGCCGTCTGCCTGATCGACTGGGTGAGCGCCAAGGGCAGCCCAGGCATGGGGATCATGTTGGCCAGGAAAATTGGCACGCTTTCATCCATCACTTTATCTATCGGCGGATCCGACGTGACGCAGCAGATCATGCCAAAGATTGGCTTTGAGAAAAAAGGCGGGATCCTCTCGTACGCTCGGGTTCTGCGACCCTGGCGCCAGTTTCGGACCCGCCCGGGCCCCCGGAATCTCAGAGCGGTTGTCAAACTCGTGCGAAATGTGGCGTGGAGTTGCGCCCCCTCGCCCAGACGCGTGGTTGGATCGCCGAGGCCTCCGTACAAAACGAAGCCATCCTGCGTTGTCCGGAGCTGAGATGCGGACCTACACGTTGAGACATCTCGGCCAAGTGGCCGGTTCTGTCGTGCTGAGCACGGTCGGAGGCCAGAGCCGAATCGCTCGCATTCTGGTGAAATTTCAAAACGAACCCAATTCGGCGTCCGCGTACGCTGCGGTCGTGGAAGTTGTCAGCGGTTCTACTAAATGCTGCGAAATTATCGCCTTAGCCCACGACGGACGCTCGAGGAGGGCGCTGGAGGCGAAGGGCTTTCGCGAGCGGGGACGCCGGTCGGTATTCGTCTCCGATCCTCTGAAGTTGCTGAGTTCTAAGGATTACCCGCTACAACTCGACATGCTGGATGATGATCTGTTCTACCTGAACACACCCGAATATCCATACTTGACTTGATGAAACTCCGCCGCAGCCCTCGCGAGATCGCGGACCGTTCTCTCCAGGAACTTCGCAATTTGGCAATGCTTTATCGCCCCCCGATTCTCAATTTGGGGGATGCGCCTATGCCGCCTCTGCCAGCCTTGGGAACTGCCCTCGTTGGCGACGTGAGCGATTTGGCAGCGCAGATCCGCGCTCACCGGTTTCCTATTCTTGGTCTGACAATAGAGACGGGTCCGGAAATCGCTTGGCGGCGCGATTACTTGCATCTCAAAGAGAGCGGTACGGACTACTTCCGGCTCATACCTTATCTTGATTTTCAACGGGTTGGCGACCATAAGGTAATCTGGGAGTTGAACCGCCATCAGCACCTTGTCGTGCTGGCTCTGGATGGAGATCAACGCAGTCTGAAAGAGATCATCGCCCAGCTGGAAAGCTGGTTTGCGGCTAATCCGTTCCAGCGAGGAATTAATTGGGCCAGCGCGCTGGAAGTTGCCTTCCGGGCGCTATCCTGGGTTTGGATTTTCCACTTGGTGGGGGATCGCTTCGAGGCCGACTTTCGCTCCCGATTCCTCCAACAACTCTACTTGCACGGCTGCCACCTGGCGAACAACCTCTCATTTTACTTTTCACCGAATACCCATTTGCTGGGCGAAGCCGTCGCTTTACATGCGCTTGGAAAGCTGTTTCCTGCTTTTCCCCGTTCGGGCGATTGGGTAGAACTAGGGGGACGCGTAGTCCGCGAACAGATGGACGCCCAAGTTCGCGGCGACGGATCCCACTTTGAGCAATCCACTTACTACCACGTTTACGCGCTTGATATGTTCCGCTTCCATTCGTTGTTGGAGCAGCCTTCGGAGCGCTTCCGTCTCGGATTGCAACGTATGACCGAGTTTCTGCATTGTCTGATGGGTCCGGCGCGCCGGTTGCCGTTTTTTGGAGATGACGACGGCGGTCGTTTATTTCATCCCTATGGACCTTGGGATCAGTTTGGCCGCAGATCACTGGATGAGGCGAGCGATCCTCTTCCCCCGTTGCGATCTCAAATTTTCAATGAGTCGGGCTTGGCAGTGATGATCTCGGGAGATGTTCACATAATCGTAGATGCAGGCCCCTTCGGGCCGTGGGGCTCAGGCCACAGTCATTCCGATACGTTGAGCCTCACCGTGCGTAAGGGCGACGAGGACATCTTGATAGATCCTGGAACATACACGTATGTGGCCGATCCCAAGGAGCGCGACTGGTTCCGAGGGTCAGCCGCGCACAATACAATTCGGATTGGCGAGCGCGATCAAGCTGTTCCTGCGGGCCCGTTTCGATGGATTGATCAGCCCAAAGTAAAGATAGAAGAGTGGCGAACGGATGCGGAACAGGATTTCTTGGCTGCGCACTGCCTATATGCAGGATTTACCCACCGCCGAACGATTCGCTTTGTGAAGCCCGATCGGTTGGAAATCGAAGATGAAGTAGAGGGTCCGCCTGGCGATCACGAAATCGAGCAGTTTTGGCATCTTGGCTCCGCATTTGCGCGGTCTAGGATCTGCCTCGACCCGCTAGGAGAGCTGTCGGAATTCTCCAGTTGGGCTTCGTCCGTTTTAGGAGAAAAACACCCCTCGCCTGCGATTCGGTTAGCGCGGAGAGGTCCGTTGCCCCAGCGTTTCACGACTGTGATCAACCTGGGACCAATTCCTTAACAGCGACGCTCTTGTTCTTTATGTGGGTGGCTGTCAGGGGACCCTTTTCCGGCACCGCCAACCGATATCGAAATTTCTCAGCTTGCGTGAAACCCAGGTCGTCGTAGTGCCCGCGAACCAGACTATTTTTAGGCGTTGGAACGTAGGAGCCGACTACTTCCCGGATGCCTCTCCCCCGCGCAGCCTCCATAAGCCGGTCGAACATGAAGCGTTCCATTTGCCGCCCGAGCACCCGGCAGCTCATCAGCCAAGTATCGATCTCCCACGACGCTGGCTCTTCGCCCAAGCGGCAGAAAATTACGCCGATCAGTCCGCAGTCTCCCATGCGATCTGAAAGTTGAAATGCTGCAGCCCAAGCCGATGACTCGTCAGCTAGTTGTCGGACCTGCGCTTCTGTGTACCTGCGCGTGGTCAGGTTGAACTGATTCGTTTTATTGGTAAGTTGCGTGACGCGCTGGGTGTTCTTCTCGTCGACGCGACGCAAGATGCCCGAAGCTGCAGTTGGGCCAAAAAACGTCTAACCACTGAGATGTCGGCTGAAGATCCTTGCGCGCAGCTTCGTCTTGGTACTGGCCAGCGCGAGCGCGATCCTCCGCTGAAACCGAGAGCGCAAAGAAATGCAGGCACCGATCCAGTTGATTCACGTATTGAAACACCGAGTCACCCAGTTCCACCACGGCCACCTCGGGAAGCTGCGACCTCACCCACTCCCGCTCGATAGGATTATCGTCGAGAAACACGAAGCTGTCCAACCCCAAGGCAAGCTTGCGGGCGATTTCTCTGATGCTTGCAGGGTTGTCGTTCCAGTTGGCTTCAAACGCGGCAAAATCCTCCAGGCGCAGCAGCATGTTTGCATGCTTCTGGAACGGAAGGCAGGCATCCTCGTGGTTGTTCTTCGAAGCGACTGCCAGTAGAACGCCTCGGGCTTTCAAATCGAGCATGTACTTCTGAAGTTGGCTGTGAGCATCTCCCGCCGGAGAACCGGCTCCAATTTTGATTCCTTCCACCCCATCTTCGCCAATAACGCCTTTCCAGAGCGTGTTGTCGAGATCGGTTACGAGCACTTTGCGCCGAAGTCCCAACACGGCCCGAACATGCGCAAGCATTGCTTCTCCGAGGGCGGGAAGGGCCTCGGTCGAAGGATGCTGACGATTGCTGTACCACCGCCAGGATCGTCCCAGTGCGCCTGCCCGGTTTGCCGCTGAATCGCAGGAGTGTCCAGGACGGACACATAATGCGGGGCTGATTCCACGAGCCCTCGGTTTATCCGCTCGATGATCCCGTCGTTTTCTTCAGCAATTGGCTCCGTGAAGATCCCTCCAGTTTGCAATTAGAAACACCAAGTTCGGTTGGAACTTGGATAATCCACTGCCGGGATCGAGGATCTCCTGCGTGCTGGATCCGTACAACCCTTCGTACACGCTGACCTTAATACGATCCCGCAAGCACAAGGCCTGAGTGACGGGCGAGAGGAGATTCGTTGTGCTCGTGGAAAGCAGGGCGATTCGGCATTCTCGCAAATGCGAATCCGCCTGGCTCGCAAGTTTCCGGATCAACCTCTCGGCTCTTGGAAAAAAAGCGTACTTGACGGGTTGCTCCAGTGCACGGCGCAGTTGCAAGATGGCTTCCGCAGGGCGGCCTAAACCAGAGAGCGCTCGTGCGTAGGCGAGCAGGTGAAAAGGATCCCGCTCCTGGCTGATTTCAAACAAGCCTCGCCAGGCCTCGGCGGAAGTTGCCGGGTCCGACTCATCACCCGCAACCCGCGCCCTCAGATAGGCGGCGTTGGGCGAATCCTCGAGACGAAGATTCGCGCAAT
Source organism: Bryobacterales bacterium (assembly GCA_038225555.1). Taxonomy (GTDB): domain Bacteria; phylum Acidobacteriota; class Terriglobia; order Bryobacterales; family Bryobacteraceae; genus JANXQZ01. The sequence continues at coordinate 15,946 of JBBRRB010000054.1, read as the reverse complement.
GCCCGCCTAGCCCTGCCATGATGATATCGGCCAGCTCCGGGTGAAACACGCCTCCGCATTTGGCCAGCGCCTCGCTCGCAATGTTCAGCTTCTCCGACCCGCCCGCCGTTCGCAACCGATAGGCGAGGGCCGATTCCATTCTCTGCACTCTCTCATCATATCGTCGGCTCGCGCCGTCATCTTTACACTTTTTCCGGCAAATAGCGACTAAGAAGCGAAGCTAGCTGACGCGAGTTTTCTTCCAGGTGAAACCGCTCCAAAACCCGCGCGCGAGCAGCTTGACCGACTTTGCGGCGAAAGTCAGAATCGTCCATGAACCTGCTGATCGCACCCGCGAAAGCTTCATCGTCCGACGGCGCCACCAGGAGACTGTCTACTCCGTTGCGGATCAACTCCGGCACTCCGGTGATCCACGTCGATACGCAAGGAATCTCCATGGCCATGGCCTCCATGAGCACGCCTGGAACGCCCTCGGCGAAGCTGGCGAGAGCAAAAACATCCGCGCCGCGATAAAGTTCGTCCAGCCGGTCCTGCATGGTAAAACCGTGAAATATGACGTTGCGCTGGAGCCTTCGTGTCGCGACATCTTCCTCCAGGCTTTGACGGTCTGGCCCGCCCCCCACAATGTTTAGGCGAACGTCTTTGCCGGAGCGGACCAACCGGTCCACGGCCGCGACCAGGATATGCTGAGCCTTCACTGGTGCGAGCCGGCCGACGCAGATCAACTCGAACGGTGAGGGATCGGGCCGGAACGGACGGGCAGGGAACGCGACCGGATCCACCCCCATATAGACGACTTCTATCTTCTTCCAATCGGCAAAATCGGACGACTTCATTAGCTGGCTGCGGGCGTACTGGCTGATGGCGCGCACGAATTCGCATGCTCGGACCTTCTCCCGGATTAGGAAGCCTTCCGGATCGTTGAATTCGTCGGGGCCATGAAAAGAAATCGACAGTCCGACTGGAAAGACCCTCTTGAGGAGGAGCCCAACGGTCGATGAATAGTGTACGTGCAGATGAGAAAGTCCGTGAATCCCCATCCAACGCCCCAGCATGAGCGCTTGGGTAAAGTAGCCGAAATGAAACAGTGTCGATGCAGGACGAAGCCCTCCCAGACTCAGGGCATAGAAGAGCGTAGACAAATATGCGGCGGGATGAGACACGCATGCGCTTAGGTGTGCCGGGATCGCGCCCTGCAGGCCCTGTGGCTTTACATAGTAAGTTCGAGAGTGTTCGTCACGCTCCTCTTCGGACAGCTTCTCGAGCGGTCGGTCCGGTGCGCGCACAGACGCAGTATATACATCGAAGGAACGGCGCAACTGCCGGATCTCGCGCAGAATCACCGCGTGGTTGATAGCCGGATGCTGGGCTACCAATATTGCGAGCCTTGGAAGGGTTTGCAACCCTAATTGTAGAGTAGAGAAATGCGGACTGATTTTCAGCGTGTTGTCTGGATCGTGCTGGATAGCGTCGGCATCGGTGAAATGCCGGATGCAGCCGAATATGGCGATGTCGGCAGCGATACGTTGGGAAATATCGCCCGCCAGCGTACTCTCCATCTGCCGAATCTGACCAGCTTGGGCTTGGCGAACATCAGGCCGCTCGCAAACCTGGACCCGGCCACCGATCCAAAAGCGTCCTACGGACGATGCGCGCTCGCCTCGCCAGGCAAAGATACAACCACGGGCCATTGGGAGATGGTTGGGATTCACCTAGAGAAGCCGTTCCCGGTGTACCCGAAAGGGTTCCCGCCCGAGGTGATTGACGAGTTCGAGAGGCGGACTGGCCGCTCGGTGCTCGGCAACAAAGCGGCCTCCGGTACAGAGATAATCCAGGAGCTTGGTGAGGAGCACGTGCGCACTGGCAAGCCGATTGTGTATACGTCGGCGGACAGCGTTTTTCAGATCGCCGCGCATGAAGAGGTGATCCCGCTTTGGGAGCAGTATAAGATGTGCGAGACGGCGCGTAACTTATTGCGAGGGCCGTATGAAGTGGGGCGCGTGATCGCGCGACCTTTCGAAGGGGATGCGGGCAACTTCAAACGTACTGCGAATCGTCGTGATTTCGCAGTACCACCCCCTCGGGGGATGCTGCTCGACCAACTGGAAGCGAAGGGGATCGAGGTTTACAGCATCGGAAAGATCTTCGACGTATTTTTAGGGCGGGGAATTGGCCCGCACGAGAAGACCAAGAGCAATGCCGATGGCATGGCAAAGACCCAGGCGGCGCTCGGCGAAGTGGAACGCGGCCTTATTTTCGTGAATCTAGTCGATTTTGACCAGCAATACGGTCATCGAAACGACTTGGAAGGATATGCCCAAGCGCTTGAAGAAGTTGACGCCTGGCTGCCCACGTTGCTCCAGAAACTCAAGTCGGACGATATGCTGATCCTGACTGCCGATCACGGCTGCGACCCCACGACGCCAAGCACCGACCACAGCCGCGAATACGTCCCGCTGCTGGTCTACTCCCCTCGTCGTCCACACGGCGTGGATCTCCAGACCCGCGCGACTCTATCCGACATCGGTCAAACCGTAGCCGAGAATTTTGGTTGCCAGATCGCGAAAGGAGAGAGTTTTCTTGGAGCCCTACTTCCATAGCATGAGAAGCATGAACAGAGCTATCCACAAAATATCCAGAAAATGCCAGTAAACGGTTGTAACGCCAAGGACGTTTTGTTGGTCCCGGGCAGCGGCATGGGACCTGCAAATCAAGTAGAACAGGGCCAGCATCCCGCCCGCGACGTGAACTCCGTGCACCGCGGTGACGACGTAATACAAGGAGCTGTGAGGGTTTTGTCGCAGATAAACACCCTCGTTTACTAGCTGCCTCAAAGCCATCGCCTGAGAGACCATGAAGCCCAATCCGAGCAAAAATGTTACGAACAGCCATCTTCCGTAAGCAACGGCCTGGAACCGCCAAAACGCTCTCCGTGTCAAATCCAGCGAGACGCTGCTTGCCAGAATTAGCGGCGTGCTCAGCCAGAGGCACCACGGAAGCGCAACGGGTTGCCAATAGGCCCGGGTCTGGGAGCGAACCGCATAGGCGATCACGACAGTGGCGAATAACGCAGTGATTGAAACCATCATGGCGACCATGCCCAGCATGCCCGCGCTCGGGCCGCGCTGGTCTTTGCGGGGTCGAAACTCGTCGCCATCGCCTCCTCCCCAGCCGTTTCCGCCTGGCTCGAGGTTGTGAGGTCCTCCGCCGCCGGGTCCTCCGGTCCTCACCTCGCGAGGGGTCTCAACTACGAGAAATTCGGGTTCGGCCAGTCCTGCGCTCATATTGCATAGATTAAGCCAACGTCCGATCGGTAACAAGCATTCAAATTTCCTTGCTGCGATACGATAAAAGAACCAAGCTGAATGGCCCTCCGCTTCCATAACACTCTGACTCTGAAAGTTGAGCCGTTCGCGCCAGCCGACGGCAAAACGGTTCGCATGTACACTTGCGGCCCAACTGTTTACAACTATGCCCACATTGGCAACCTGCGGACCTTTGCGTTCGAGGACGTTCTCCGCCGCTGGCTGATGGCGCGGGGGTACGCAATGAAGCACGTGATGAATATCACGGACGTGGATGATAAAATTATCCGCAACGCTGGGGCGAAACACCAGACCATCGCCGAATACACGGCTGAGTTCACCACGGCCTTCGAGGAAGATGCAGCGAAGCTCCGCTTGCAGCGCCCGGAATTCATGGTGAAAGCGACCGAGCACATTCCCGAAATGGTTGAAGCCATTGAGGCGCTGACTTCGAAAGGGTTTACGTATGAAAGCGATGGCTCGGTTTATTACCGAATTTCTCGTTTTCCTGGATACGGCAAGCTCTCCCACAACGATTTTAGCGGCATCAGGGCTGGAGCGCGGGTGGACTTGGATGAGTACGACAAGGCCGACGCGCGTGATTTTGTCCTGTGGAAGGCACCCAAGGAGTCCGAGCCCTTTTGGGACACGCCTTTGGGACCCGGACGCCCGGGCTGGCATATCGAATGCTCCGCGATGGCGATGAAGTATCTCGGGGAAACGTTGGATATTCATGCCGGCGGAGTGGATCTCATATTTCCGCATCACGAAAACGAAATCGCACAATCCGAAGGCATTACGTGCAAGCCTTTCGCCCGTTTCTGGATGCACTGCGAATTCCTGAACGTCGATTCGCAGAAGATGTCGAAATCGGTGGGAAACATCTACACCTTGCGCGAACTGATCGAAATGGGTCACGCTCCCGAAACGGTTCGGTATCTCCTGATTTCCGTCCCGTATCGCAAGAAACTGAATTTCACCTTCGATGGCCTGCAAGCCGCGAAGACGACCATTGACCGGCTCCGAAACTTCAAAATGCGTTTGGAGACCGCCAAGTTTCCGGCTGGCCTAAGCGAGAAGCTAATCGATCGCACGAAAGAGGCTCTGGAGAACTTTGAAGAGAGCCTGGACGACGACCTGAATACTGCCGAAGCGCTGGCCGCGGTGTTCGAATACGTGCGCGACGCGAATACAGCCATGGACGCCGGCGAGTTCTGCGCGGACAATGTGTCAGGCGCTCTCGACATGCTTCGACGCTTCGATGACATCGTCGACGTTCTGAACCCCACGGCAACCGAAACAGGGCTGTCCGACGACCAAATCAACGCCAAAATCCAAGAACGTTCTCAAGCCAAGAAGGCCAAAAACTTCGGTCTCTCCGACCAGATCCGCAGTGAACTTCTGGAGGCGGGGGTGATTCTCGAAGATACCAAAGACGGCGCGAGGTGGAAGCGCAAATGAAACGGCAAACCCAACTTCAAACCAGAGCGGTTCATGCCGGAGACCGCAAGGCCGACCCGTCGAATCCGGGTGGATTTGTTCCGGTGACCACGCCGATTTACGCCGCCGCGAGTTTTCTGTACGACAGCACGGCTCAACTCGACCGTGTCCTGGGACGCGAGGAACCGGGCTACTGTTACGCGCGCTACGATAATCCGACTAGCGCCGCTCTCGAAGATCTCATGACCGAACTCGAGGGCGGAGCCGGGTCCTTGGCCTGCTCTTCGGGCATGATGGCCATCCATACGGCTCTGCTGGCCGCACTTGTCGACCGGCGCAAGACTGTATTGGCAGCGGACGCGCTCTATGGCGCCACCGTCTCCATGCTTACCAAGATTGTGGAACCATTCGGCGTCGAGGTCAATTTCGTGGACATCTGCGATTTGCAGGCGGTGCGCGATCAGTTCCAGAAAACCCAACCGGGCGCGGTCCTGATGGAGACCATATCGAATCCGCTGCTCCGCGTCGGTCAAATCGATCGCATCGCTGATCTGTGTCGAGAAGCGGATGCGGCTTTGATCGTCGACAACACGTTCGCCACGCCGTTGTTAACCCGTCCGCTCACCCTGGGCGCAAATCTCGTCGTTCACAGCGTGACAAAGTTCCTATCGGGACACGGCGACGTTCTGGGCGGGACGATCACGTCCGATGACAAGCACGTTGACGTTGTGCGCTCAATCGCCCGGACCATCGGCCCTGGCCTAGGACCGTTTGAAAGTTACTTGGCGATGCGCGGAATTAAGACCTTTCCCCTGCGGATGGAACGCCATTGCCAAAATGCCTGCCGGGTTGCAACCTGGCTGGCCACGCACCCGCGCGTCAGCAAGGTTCATTATCTGGCGGATCCAAAGCATCCGGACGCAACGGTGATTAAGCGCCTTCTTCCTGAGGGGCTATACGGCGCTATCGTCACCTTCGATCTAAAAGGCGCAGCGAAGCAGGACGTGTTCCAGTTCATGGACCGCCTGAACGTCGTAGTGCGAGCAACCTCGCTTGGAGATGTGCACAGCACCGTCCTCTACCCGCTGATCGCGTCGCATCGAGACGTTGCTCCCAAGCAGCGGGAGAGGATGGGCATTCACGACGGCACAATACGGCTATGCGTCGGGATCGAGGCTGTCGAAGACATCATCGCCGACCTGGAGCAAGCGCTCCAAGCACCTCACTAGAACTTGTAAGCGGGCGGTTTAATCCCTTTCACGCGCAAGTAGACCTCAGCCTGACCGCGATGGTGCGCCATGTGGGCATATGCTCCCAGCATGGTTTCGCGAACGCTCATTGGCCCGCGCATGACGTCTAAATCTTTCGCACCCTGAACCGCATCCGCGCAAAAACCAAAGGAATCATCCAGTGCCTTCAACGCGGTAGGCTTGTCCGACTTCTCAGGCTTCGTAAACGGCGATTTTCCGCCGCCAATGCGCGAACAATATGAATAATTGGCGGAGGCGATGTGCACCATCTGCTCGCCAAAAGACATCTCTTCGGGATTCGGTTTAAAATCGTAACTCTCCGCCGGCATCGCTTCGGCCACGGCGGTCGTCAATTGGCGCGCGATGGTCCAGTGTTTCAGGAAATCCTGCCCAAACTTATTAGGGGCTGCGCCTTCTTCGGCCGCAAGCGCCGGAAGGGCGAGCAGAGCGGCTGTACTCAAAATGGTTCCAAGCTTCATACCATAACTATGCCATGGAATTAACGCGGGGAACTTCGTGCAGCGTCGCCGCGATCACTCGCGATATCTCCGAATCTCCCAGCAGGACCCGCTCCACATAGCATCCCGAAACATATCCCCCCATCCACGGGCAGCAATATCTGACCTCGCCAAACATGACGCAGTCCTCCATGTGAATTCTTAGAAAAGCGCCCGGGTTGAGCACAATGTCCGTGGTCATGCGCAGTCCGCCTTCAGACACGTCTCGAACGTGACCGGCCAGGCGATCAAAATCGCTGCCAAGTATCGCGTACTTCACCGGCAGATCAATAGGAATTCGGATGTCGTAACGGCGTTCCATCAACTCTCTTATCGGCAGGTTTCCTGGCGGACTTCACCCGAATCCGACCGCGCTCGAGATTTAGCGGAACTGTTTTTTATAGAAAAAATCGATTCCGAAGCGCCCCGTCTGATCGCGGGTGGCAACGGCAGACCATTGCGGGTTCACTGACCACTCCACTCGAATAATCTGAGAATTGGCCTGCGTGACATCCGTAATATAGGTGAACGTCACGTTGGTAGCCACCTGCTGCTGTAAGGTGAGACGCGCCTGAGGCAACTGCGATCCGCCTGTAAAGGTCGGATCGATTTTAAGCTTACTCACGCCAAACACCCGCTGCAGCCGGTCGGACAGCGGGCTCGCGACAGCCTGACTCACCAGCGCCGACTCGCCCATCTGCTCGAAACTTTGCGGGGGCGGGGCAGGCTGATTGGCGAGAATCGTAGGATCGGAGGTGGGAGTGCGCCCGGCCGCCAGCAATCCGACGATTTCGGTGAACTGCAAGGGCGGATCGGAACGATAGGTCAGCTTCATATTATCCACCGGACCCGAAACGGTGAGCAGCACATCCACGCCCTGGGCTTTTGTTTCCAAGTCCACATTCAGAATCGGGTCAATCTTCAAAGGGTTATAAAACGCGACGCTGCCATCGTTCACGTCATATTGCGTACCGAAGAAAATCAACTTGCCGGAGGTGACGTTGATGCGTCCCACCATTCCCGGATTGGTCAGGGTCCCGCGCAGGGTCAGGTCGGCGTCGGCCTGGAGGTTTTGGGCCAGAGCCGTCTGCAGCGCAACGTCGGGCGCGGTGCGAATCCGAATGTCCAGCTTCATTCCGGCAATCGGACCCGTGGGAGCTGAAGGCGTCTCAACCGGGGTGGCCGCGCCGGAGAGCAAGGAACCGAAATCGCTGCGCGGATTGAACGAGATCTTATTTACCGTGACCGTGCCGCCCAGCAGGCTGCGGTCGCTGGTTCCCGTTAGATTTAAGGTGGCGCTGGCTACCACGCTGGCGCCCTGCGGCGTTCTTACCCGGACATTGGCGGCGTTCGCGCGCAAGCCGTAGCGCAGGATTCCGTTGGTGAAGCCGATCCCACCCGACGCTTTCACCAGACCCCCGCCGGACTCGGCCGTCAGATTCTGAACGACGGCGGTTGTCCCGTTAAACTGAATTACCCCGTTCGCGTTCGAAATGCCGTTCGGCAGATCCACCATATTTAACGAGGCGTTCTGAAGCTTGAGTTGCCCGTTAACCAGTGGCTGGCTGAACGTGCCACGAATCGCGACTTGAAGCGCGATACTTCCAGCGGCATATATATCGCGGTCGAAATCCCCAAGCATTTTCAGATCGGTATTCGCGGCCACTTGTAAATTGAGCGGCGCTTTGTCGTTCAGCGCCACCGTGCCTGTGACGTTGAGGTCGGTGGAAGGTCCGGTGATATGCGCGCTTTTTACGCTGAGCACTTGTTTATTGAGCGCCACCACGACAGGTCCTTGGTTCTGCACGCTGAGCTGTTTGGCAGCAGTGCCGGGGGTGCCTCGCGGAGCTGCGGTTACCACCAACTTCGATACGGTCAGAGTGCCGCCCAGTTGGTCCGGTTTGGTCGCCGGCCCGGAAATGGTCATTTGCCCCTCGGCGAGCGCATCGAAGTTGGGAGCCGTGCCCATGCTGGCCGACCCGATCAAGGGGAGCAAACCCGAGTAGGTCAGGTTGGAAAAAGAGACTTGGGCCGTAACCGGGTAATCGCCTTGGAGGCGCGCCTGACCTTGGCCGTGAATGCTCGAGTGGCCTAGATCGGAGTCCAGATTGAAATGCAGGTCAGATCCGCGAGTCTCGGCCTTCAGCGTAAGGTCGCCCAAAGCTTTCTTATTCACTTCCAGTCCGCGCGCACCCACGTTCGCGTTGAGCGAGGAAAAAAGAATCGGTGGAGCGGTGGATCCCTTGGGCAGCTTCTGCAGCGTTCCGGCCCCGTCTGCATTCAGATTGAGAGTGCCCTTTAGTCCAGGCTTTTGTTGCTGCACAATGTGCACGTTGCCGAGTTGGATCTGATTACTCGCCACGTGGAAGCTCAAGCGGCCTTCCTCGAAATCTCCCTTCGGATGCTCGAAGGAGGCCGTGGCCTGGATCTGCGATGGGCCTTCCACTACTTCCAAGCCCGAAACATCCACCTTCAAATTGTTGTAAGCGATGCGGCCCTGCACCCGATCGAGCGGCTCATCGTAGAGCACCGCCTTGGTCAAATTGATATCGGCGGTCAACTGCGGGCTATCGAGGGTTCCAGAGACCTGGGCAGTCGCCGTCAGGTTTCCCTTGGCAGGAATGTCCTTGCGATCGGCAATGGCGAGCACCTGCTCGATCGGGAGATTATTGATCGAAGCCGAAGCTGTGGTGGGGTAATCGCGCTCGAGCCGAGTTTGGCCATTTGCCCGGATCGTGGAGCCTGCAAAGTCCGAGTTGACGTTGAAATTCACGGTAGATCCGGCGGTCTGCGCCGTAGCGCTTAGATCGCCCACATTCTTGCCTTCAAAGGTCAGCCCATGAGCCGAAGCGTTAGCGTTCACGCTGGTGAGCAGAATCTCGGATTGCCCTTTCACCTGCTGCAAGTTCGCGGCGACGTCGGCATTGATCTGCGCGGTTCCGTTCAGGCCCTTCGTTTGCTTCTTGACGGCGTTGAACTGATCGAGCCGCATCTGATTGCTCACGACATGGAACTGAAGCGTGCCCGTGTCGAAGCTATTCTTCGGATGTTGAAAAGTACCGTTCAGGTCGATGCGCGCGGTCCCGGCCGTAAGCTGAGTATTCGCGAGCCGGACCAGTTGATCCGAAAAATCAACCTTAGCTGCAAAGCGATCGAAGTGCTCGTCGTATGCAGCGCCATTCACGACGGTCAGGTTTGCGTTGCCGCGAGGATTGCCGATGGTCCCCTCGATTTGCGCTACGGCGTTCACGTTGCCTGAAGCCGGTATCTTCTGGCCCGCGATGGCCATGAGATCGGCAAGATCGGCATTCCGGATGGTGGCGCTCGCGGTGATTGGTTCGAAGTTCTCGGGCTTCCATTGCTTGAGTCCGGTGGATGCGGAAAAGTCAAGCTGGGTAGTTCCACGAGACATCGCGCCGTTTTGAACTCGCGCTCCTGAAGGGGAAGCGTTGATGTCGGCGGCGAGCTGGTCAAAGGGGCGATCTTGCAGCGCGAAATTGGCGGCTTGCAGGTGGCCGGCAATCTGGGGCGACGCCAGCTTTCCCGTCACGGCGCCGACAAAGCTGACGGACCCGCCCGGGTTGATCTTGATGGGTAGCTCCTGTTTGCCAAGGGCTGGCTGAAGGTCGCTCAGGTTGCGCGAGACCAGCTTTACTTGCAGTTCCCGATCGAGCGAACCGGATAGATCCAGGCGCGTATTTGGCAGCGCGATAAACGAATCCGCGACGCTGACGAGGTCCGCTGCCCCGTTGTAATCGGCGTTGATCTTGCCCGAGACGGGGACGCCGCGAGATCCAGGAGCAATCGCCAGATGCACATCGGCTCGGATGCTCCTGGTTCCTGGAGCTTTGATGTCTCCGCTGGCCTTGACGGGCCCGGAGATGATGCCTTCGTAGGGCAGATCCTGATCGGCGAAAGTGCGGGCTAGCGTGCGCGTATTGAAATCGTGAAGGTGGCCATCAAAGTGGAAGCGGGCCATCTCTTCCAGGTCGGCATTGCCCGTCACCTCGCCGCCCAGCGCCCGCAACTTGAACGCATTCAACTCGACGCGCTTGGGGTCGGCTTTCAGTCCGCCTGTGACGCTGATATTGCTGAAGCGCTGCGCGCCGTTGCGGAACCCCAAGTCTTTTCCGCGCACGTTCGCCGCTACCAGGTAGTCTGACTGGCCGGTGAGCTTGGCGGTTCCAGACGCGAGCAGCACGCCCTGAGGTTGAGCAGCCACGTTGAAGAGCTTTCCAAGTTCGCCTAACGCCAGTGAGCTGTTGAACTGCACAGCACTCTGTCCAGACGGATCCTTCAGCGTGCCCGAGGCTTCGATATTCGACTGCCCGAGTCCGACCCTGGCTGTTGAAATCTTGATCGAGTTCTCGTCCATATTTACGGAGACGTCAGCGTTTACGGTATTTGGCAAGCCTTTGCCGGATTGCAGCGGCAACTGCATGTCAGCCAGCTTGCGAATATCGTCCAAACCAATCCGGGCGTTCACGTGCGCGGAGGTCCGCGGGGAGGCGAGATGCTCCACTGCTCCATTGATCACGATTTGCGAGAGGGCCGTCGTGATCTTCGCATCGGTTAGCTGAATCCGATCCTTCTCGAGAACGACCGGGAGATTTACATTCAGATTCAGGGGAGCGTTCTTGCCTGAAGTCAGGTACAGCGGATTCATCGCCAGTTGGCCCTTGTAGCTCGGATTCAGCAGGTTGTACGCTAGCTGGGCACGCAGATTTTCCCCCTTCGCATTGAAGTTGGCCTTCTGAGCGTTGAACGCGATCAAGCCGTTGGTGAGATCGAAATGGCCGATCTTGAGGTCCACGATAGTCTGCAACGCAGACGTGTCGGACGGCTTCTTCACCTTGGGTTCAGGGACGTTGGTGCGGCCGTCGGGATAGACGATCAGGTTGGCTTGGGGGCGGTCCACGGTTAGGGCTGAGATATCGACAGCTTGCTTGAAACCAGACAATAGCTTCAGATCGACCTGAATCAGGCTGGCCTGAAATAAGGGCGCCTGATTGGCCGGCTCGGTCCCGTGGAGGACGAAGTTGCGCAGGGTGGCACGCATGTGGGTCCAGTCGAAATCGAACGCGCCGATATCCACTTTCCCGCCGGTGGATTCTTGGGTGGTGGCAATGATCTTGTCGCGAACGTAGTTATGAAACCAGCCGCTTCGCACGATGATAATTCCCGCGATGATCACTACAAATAGGAGTCCCGCGAGCGACAGCCCTATGGTGGTAAGAATTCGATTTCGCCTGCTCATTGCAATCCTGATTCGCGATATTGAATTTCGGCCCGTTTACGAGCGCGATCGATCCAGACTTCAAAAGCGTCGTTCACCCTCAGCCCGATCAGAGTCTCCTGAATCTGCTCCCGCGGCTGCTTGTGAGTCTTGGCATACTGGTCGATCTCTTCATCGGTGACGATCACGGCGGGACGGAAGCGCTGTTCGATGAAGTGCAAGACTGTGATTTGCCAGTTTAACTGCGCGCGGACTTCTTCGTCGGTAAGTTTGTATGTTGACAAGGCTTGGCCGTAACCGCCCGCGCCTCCGAACCTCTGCTGTTGAATGCTGCTCAGGAAGGTATTCAGCTCGGCCGGAGTGGACAGGCTGTAATTTCCGAGTTCCACTTCGCGCCGGATGATCTGCTGATCGATCAGACGCTGCGCCGCTTTTTTACGTTCCGGTTCGCTTAGGCTTAGCACGTCGCCGTTGAGAAAATTGGTGAGGCGGATGTCGCGTTCAATGTCTGTGTCTTTGATGGCGTGCGTATTTACGATGACGGCGATCCGGTCGATGATAACGGCCCATGCGGGCGAGAGCAGTAATAGAAGGAGACAAACCTTGTGGGGCAGCCAATCCTGGCTGCAGCCGGCTTTCCAGCCGGCTGGACAAGCTGGAAAGCTTGTCCGCAGGCAAGGTTGCCTGCCCCACAAGGCAGCAATATACATCAAAATGCCTGCCCTATCGAAAACGAAAACTGAAAGTGGCTGATATTCTGCCTTGTGCCCACGCACACTCCCACCGCAGGCTTGTTCGGGTCACACGCAAGCAATTCCAGTTGCGTCCCTTTAAAGCCTACGTAACTAGGCGGATTGATGCTGTACGCCAAATCCACGCGCACGGGCCCAATCGGGGTCTTATAGCGTACTCCGAATCCAGCCGCATGAACCATATAATTGAAATCCTGCAGATTCTTCTGCGATGAGCGGAACGAAACATCGCTAAAGCTGCGGAACACATTCCCGGCGTCATGAAAAAGAACGCCGCCAATATTCGATCCGATCAACGGAAAGCGGAATTCGACAGTGTTAAAGAACAACGCGTTGCCTCCGAGAGGGAAGCCCGTCGGCTGGGTAAAAAAGCCGCCGGGACCCGCCGGGGTGCCGATGTCTCGCGGACCGGCCTGGTTGTACGGAAAACCACGGTGCGTATTCGCGCCTCCGCCGAAGAAGCGCTCCGGCAGCGGAACTGAATCCGCGGCCGCGACCCCTGAAGGTGGATTATAGGGCACGATGACGCCGAACTGCGTTTGTCTCGCGAATACATATTTCTTCCCGATTCGGTGATAGGTGGCGTTCCTCGCCAGCCCGCGGGCAAAGTTTCGCTGCGATCCAAAAATGCTGGAAGCCAGCCCGATATCCACCGTGTTGTAGACTCCGCGATGCGCATCGGTGGGATCGTCGCGCCGGTCCTCAACCAGATTCGCCGAGAGCAAACCGAGCCGAACCGGCTGCAGAAGCTGAGGCACCAGCAAAGACGGAATAATCACGTTGCTGGTGCTCACGCGGCGATACGTAAACCGGAAGAGCGCCGTGGTGGCCTTGGAAAGCTGCCTGGACACCTGAACGGATGCTTCCTGCCGCTTCGACGAAAACGTGCGGACGTCGCGCGTATTGTCGTAGAGGAGTGAGTAGGTGATGTTTTGCCCTTCCAGGTTGTTGAACCGCGGAGCCAGATACTCGAGGGAGACGCGCTGCTCGAGATCCGAGACCCTGGACCGGAGCGATACCGTGTGGCCGATTCCCAGGAAATTCAGGCGGCTAATATCGACGGACCCGCGCGGGCTGAATCCGGTAGCGCCACCCGGAGAGTTTAGGTTCGTAGTGGTACCCCCAAACTGAGCGATTTCGGCGCCGAAACCCAGGTTCAACGTGTAACGATGCGCCTCTTCAAAGTCGTAGAGGACGTACTTGAATCTCTCGTCGCCGTCGGGATTCTGAATGGCGGTGTCTATCTTTGCGAAGATGCCAAGCTCGTACAGTCTCTTCTGTGCCCCGGTGACCTCCGTCGGCGATAACTTATCGCCGGGTTTCAACCTTATATATCGATCCACAACGCGCGGCTTCGTGTTAGTCATGCCCGTGATTTTCACGTCACGGACGAACTGCTGCGTGCCCTCGACGATCGTGTATACGAGATTCACGTGATTCGGTTCGCCTGACGGCTCCGACTTGTATTCGAAAGTCGCTGCCGGAAAGCCGTTATTGAAGTACGCCGTCAGCACCGTGTTTCGGTCTGAGGCCACGTTCACGTCGCTGAACGGCTGTCCTTTTACGGATGTCAGCCCGCTCGTCAGCGTGTTAGCGTCAAGCCGGCTGGTTCCTTCCAATTGGAGGCTGTCCACGAACCACTGCGGGCCTTCCTCCACATTTAAGGTGACCCCAATCTGCCCGTCTTTGCCTTTATAGGAATTTTCCACCGCCGAAGTGACCTTGACGTCTCGAAATCCATTGGATCGGTACAGATTTGAGACCGCTTCCTCGTCTCGCTTTCGGAAGGCCTCGCTGTAGCGGCCATGGCGCAATTGAATCGAGCTTGGCTCGAGAAACATTCGCTCGCGCAGATTATCCGCTTTAAAATATTTGTTGCCGCGAATTTCGACGTGGACCAACTTGTAGCGTTGTCCGCGAGCGATGACGTACTCGATCACTCTCTCGTCCGGCGTGGGCGTAGCTTCGCGGAAATCGACGCTGACGTCATAGTATCCCTGCGATTGGAAATAATCCCGCAAGTTCCTTGCACCTTCGACAAGAAGATCGCGGTCAACCGTGCCCTCATCGTAAATCGGAACGTATTTTTTCAGCCTGCCTTTTGAAACCTTGGCTTCGACCGCCTTTACTCGAACCTTTGGGCCCGCTTCAAGTGTTAGGTGTGGTTCCACGCGCCGGGTCTCGGGCTTGTAATCGAGCGAATCGATCTGAACCTTCGCTGTGAGGCGGTCCTGCTTCTGGTACTTGCGCTGAATGCCATCCATCCCGGTCCGAGTGCGGGCTTGAGTAACTTGCCTCCACCAATGAATCAGCGGAATGCGCCACGCGGTTACACGCATGATAGTCGAATCTGTAAGCAGGGGAGTGCCTTTGATTACTGGAGTCGTATATTTAGCGCGTTTGCCCGGCTTGATGGCGAAGGTGAAGTTCATTGCCTGCGTCACGGGATCGCGAGTGACCTCGGGGTGAATCGTCGCTTCGTACAGGCCTTCACCCTCGAACATCTTTTTCAAATTACTCTGCGCGGCTACCAAGTCCGGGTCGTGATAAGGCGCGCCCAAGTTTAATTGGGTCGCGTTTACCAACTGGCCGCGATTGGGAGGAGGCGCGGTCTTGCCAGACATTCCTACGTGTCCCACAAATGAGGTTTGCCTGGTGAGGAATCGGATGATGACGCCATCCGGCCCGCTCGCCTCGGCGTCGACTTGGATATCCTCAAACCGGCCGGTTGCGAAGAGGCCGTCAATCGCGGTCGACACGTCGCTCATGTGCAGCGGCGATCCTTTCTTCAATCGCTGAAGGCGGTCCAGATCTTGAGGCGCGAGAGGAGCGGGGGCAGGCTCGAATTGAATGTCGGTGATCTGCTTCCCTTCGAATTGGGGAGTTTGGGCCATAGCACCTGAAAGGCAATAGAACGATGCCAACCACAAGGCAGAGGAATACCTCTCGACGGGGGACGTCACCTTTGTAGGACACCATACCTCGTATGTTAGTTACAAATCGTCGGATCGGGTTCGCATGTTTGCGGCAACTGTCGATAAGAGCTTTAAGTGAATACGATCACAATGCCCGCATGTCCCAACGATCTTGACGAGCGAATGGAATTGTACTGCCTGAATCGGCTTAGACCGGATGAAGCAACACGCTTTGAGGATCATCTCGCGATTTGTCCCGCCTGCTTGTATGAGGCTCTGGATACCGACATGTTTCTGGAGTCGCTTATCTCGGCTCTGGAAGAAGTTACGGCGGAAAATGAGGGGCAGACTGCTTCGCGTCCGCCCCGGAAAGAGGGATTTGTGCTATCAACACGCTCTATTTTCATTACGGCTATTTTTGCCCAACCCCTCGAAAAGGTCTAATTGGCATCACTGACGATTTCTGGACCGCCATCTTCTCCCTCCTGCATGGAGCGACGCCAGAAGTCTTGGTTTCGATAACGCGCCGCCAGGGCTTCGATATCGACCGG
>JBBRRB010000053.1:0-43219 GCA_038225555.1 Bryobacterales bacterium | reverse complement strand
TGCGGGCCATTAACCTCGTTCTCTTCGCGGCATGCATGGCACCGACGCTGTCGGCCGAGAACGCCGAAAGTGTTCTTGACCAAGGGATCGAACAGTTTCACAAGGGCCAATACGCCGCCGCGCGCAAGTCCTTCGATCGAGCTTTAGAGCTATCGCCCGCCGACGCGCGCGCGATTACGTTCCAGGCCATCACGCGAGCTGCCTTGGGCGACTGCTCCCGCTCCGTAGATGAGCTCAGACTGCAGGCAGCGCGCAACCCCGATCTCGACATACGGCGCCTGGCTGGCATCGTCTGCATACAGTGCCTGTTGCCGCAGAATCGTTTCGGGGAGATCATGCCCATTCTGACCCAGCTTCAAAAAACGTTCCCGAACGATCCCGATGTCCTCTACGAAGCGGCCAAGGTTTACAACAAGGCCTGGAACTTCACGATATACGATCTGTTTCAAAAATCGCCCGGCTCCTTTCGGGTAAATCAGTTATCTGCCGAAGTGTTTGAAACACAAGGGCGCTACTCTGAAGCAGCGGGGGAATACCGCAAAGCCGTGCAGAAGAACCCTCAGGAATTGAACTTGCACTACCGGCTAGGTCGCGCGATTCTTTTGCAATCCCACGATCCCGCCACGCTCGACCAGGCGCGCGAGCAGTTCGAGGCGGAGTTGAAACTGAATCCCGGAGACGCTGTGGCCGAATATCAAATTGGGCAGATCTATCTGAATCAGCAGAAAGGGGCCGAGGCCGCCGACCATTTCGAGAAGGCGCTCGCGATGGCGCCTGCGTTCGCCGAAGCTTTGGTGGCCCTCGGCAAACTGCGGCTGGAAGAGAAGCAGCACCCCGAGGCGATCGCGCTTCTGGAACGCGCCGTCAAATCGCAACCGGCCATGGAAGCCGCACACTACAACCTGATGATGGCCTATCGCGGCGCAGGCAAGAACAAGGAAGCGCAGCGTGAGAAAAAGGAGTTGGACAAAATGCAACGTCCGCCCGAGGGCGAGTTCACCGATTTTCTCAAGAAGCTTGGCGAGAAGTCGACGCCCGCCAAACCGTGACGCTTCGCTACGGCTTTCCGGTCGCGGCAATGTTCGCGGAAATGTTCGCGGCAATGTTGCTCGCCGCCCCCCTAGCCGTCCGATTCGAGAATGTAGCGGCCGAAGCCGGACTCGTTCAGGCGATTCCCAACGGAGGCAACGCCTCCAAGCAATTCATTATCGAGACCACGGGCAGCGGCGTCGCATTCATCGACTACGATAACGACGGCTTGCTGGATCTCTTCATTGCCTCGGGCCAGGGAGGAACCAGTCGGCTGTATCACAACGAGGGCGGCGGCAAGTTGAAGGATGTAACCGAGCCGATGGGTTTGACGCAATCCGGCTGGGCGCAAGGAGTCTGCGCGGGCGACTACGATAACGACGGATTCACCGATCTATTCGTCACCTACTGGGGCGCGAACCATCTGTACCGCAATCGCGAGGGGCACGGGTTTGAAGATGTTACCGAACGCGCGCATCTCACGCAAGATCGGACGCGCTATAACACCGGCTGCGCGTTTCTGGACTATGACAACGATGGCCATCTGGATCTGTTTGTGGCGAATTATCTCAAGTTCGATCCGAAGACTACGCCCAAGCCCGGCGCGAACCCGTACTGCTTTTACCGTGAGATGGCGGTCAACTGCGGCCCTAGAGGACTGCCGTTCGACCGCAATATCCTGTACCGCAACAACGGCCACGGCGTCTTCGAGGATGTGTCGGACAAATCCGGCATCTCGGCCCCAAACCAAAATTACTCGCTGGGCGTGCTGACGGGAGATTTCAACAACGACGGGCTGCCGGATATTTACGTGGCATGCGACCAGACTCCATCGCTGCTGTACATCAACCAAGGCAACGGCAAATTCGAAGAAGAGGGCTTGCTGCGCGGGGTGGCCTTCGATTCGAACGGTAAGGCCTTGTCGGGCATGGGAGTCAGCGCGGCCGATTACGACGGGAGCGGATCGCTATCGATCTTCCGCACGAATTTTTCCGATGAGCGGGAAACGCTGTACCGCAGCCAGAACACCCGCGGCGAGTTCGAGGACGTTACCATCGCGGCCGGTCTGGCCCGCAACACGCGGTTCGTTGGCTGGGGCTGCGGGTTTTTCGACTTCGATAACGATGGCTGGAAGGATTTGCTGATCGTGAACGGACACGTGTTCCCGGAGGTGGAGCGTTTGAAGCTCGATATCCACTACAAGGATCGGGCCATACTGTATCGCAATCTGGGAGATGGGAAGTTCGCCGATATTTCCGAACAGGCAGGCCCGGGGATCGTGGAGCGGCACTCTTCGCGCGGCGCGGCGTTTGGCGATTACGACAACGATGGCCGCATCGAAGTGCTGGTGAACAACCAGAACGAACCGCCATCGCTGCTAAAGCAGAAGACCGGGAACGGGAACCACTGGGTGATTCTGAAGCTGACCGGGACGCGATCCAATCGGAGCGCGATCGGCGCCAAAGTCAGGGTGATTGCGGACGGGCGCACGCAGATGGACGAGGTTCGCAGCGGGGGCAGCTATCTTTCTCAGAACGATTTGCGGCTGCATTTTGGTTTGGGCGCGGCGACCGCAATCGACGAGGTTCGCGTCGAATGGCCGAGCGGCATTCGGCAGGTGGAGAGGAATGTTCCAGTGGACCGCGTTATCCCAGTTACCGAGAGCGATTCAATCCACGGATCGAGCGTAGAACGTGAACTGCGGGCCGCCGAACTTCTGCACTTGGCACAGCCGTCGGCTGCGGAGCGTCTCGTCGAACGCGCCTTGGCGGCAGCGCGCAGCGTCAGCGAGGCTGATTATTATGACGCGATGATTCGGTATCGCACGCGCATTGGGGATTGGGATCAAGCGATCCTCTCGGCCAAGCTCGCCAAAGATGCGGGCTTCATCACGATAGATGCTACTCGGCAACTGCTTGCCGATCTGGCCGTGAGCAAGCCGCGCGCCGGAGCGGATCTATTCGCCGATTTATTAGCAGCCATGCCCGCATCGATTCGGCAAACGAAGGACGTATTGTTCATGATCGAGAATATGGAAGCCTTTGCTCCGATCGACGCAGCCGTTGCTGTTCAGGCGGCCGAACGGATCGCGGGCTCGGCGGAATCGCCCGATTTTCATCTAGCGGAGAAAGCGCCGCTGCAGGCTTCTTTCGCAATCGGGTCTAAACGGGTACTGACCAAGAGCACGCGCGAGACGGCGTTGTTCATCGCGGGTGCTTATCTGGCCGCGTTTGATCGGCAACGATTTGCGTGGCACGCCGAATCGCTCGCGCCGTGGCGGGACACGTTGAAGGGCTTCTCTGCGTCCAATGTGAATCAAATCGCGAACGGCGTGCCAAGATCTGTAATCAAGTCCGCTCCGGCAGCCGATATGACAGTGTTGGCTGAAGCTTTGCAAGATACGCTCGATTCGGCCTTTGGACTGAAATCGATGCGCGGCAAAGCAGTCCTGGTGAACTTCTGGGAGCCATGGTGCGCCCCTTGCAAACGAGAGCGTCCGCGCCTTGAGAAACTCGCTCAGGAGTGGAAAGATAGGGGCTTGGTATTGGTAGGAGTAAGTGAACATCCGGAGTTGCACGATCAGTTTGAAGTAGTGGAACTCCCGGTTACTCTGGTGTTCAATCGCCGAGGCCGTCTGCTCGCTCGCTTGACGGGAGAACAGACCGAAGCGGATCTTGTGCGTGCGATCGATCTGGCCGCGCGGGATTAGAATAGTTCGGGAAGCCGAATGACTAGTTCTTTCATGCGCCAGGCGATCGACCTCTCCATCGATAACGCAAGGCGTGGAGTTGGCGGGCCGTTCGCAGCTCTAGTAGTGCGTCAGGGCGAGGTGATCTCGGTCGGCGTGAACCAAGTCACATCCAGCAATGACCCCACTGCGCATGCGGAGGTGGTCGCGATTCGCGATGCGTGCAAGCGGCTGAACGTGTTTCAGTTAAGCGGCTGCGAGCTATACACAACCTGCGAACCTTGTCCCATGTGTTTGGGCGCGATCTACTGGGCCCGGCTCGACCGCGTGTATTTCGGCAACACACGGGAGGACGCCTCGCGAATCGGTTTTGACGACGCCTTCATCTACGATCAAATGGCTGTTCCCCTTCTGCAGCGCTCCCTCCCCATGGAACCGTTGATGCGCGAACAAGCGCTCGAAGCATTTCGGGAGTGGGAGCGCAACACCGTTAAAATTCCTTATTGATGGGCGCAGAGTTACTAAACCAACTTGACAAACCCGTCCCACGGGTTCAAACTGACTTATCAAATTAATTTAACTGCTCTGTCTACAGCGCAGGAGATCCCTGACCGATCCACTCAGTAGCAGAGTATTTGGTGGGAGGTGTTCAGTTGTCGCAGTATTCTTTTCTCGATCCGAGGTCAGCGTATCCGCTGCCGTCGTCCTTTGACTATCACGATTACATTGAGACCGAGCGCGAGCTTTGGGCTCTTTTCCCGGAGACCGATGGCAAGCGGGTAAACTTTGTGCAGATCGGTTTGACTGCCCAGATTTACTCCGAGATGCCCGATGATCGGTCCGAATTAGGTCAGGATGAAACTTATATTTTGATGCCGTGCCCGGATCGCACCATGCGTCCGATTCGCATGGAGGCGCGCCGCCGCCTTACCCTTTCGGAATACCGGATGGGCCATCTGACCGCGATCAAACTTGTCGGCAGGATGTCTGAAGCTGCCGTCGTGATGCGTGAGGTTGGGAGCGAGATCCTGGGAGCGGAAGTGCTGGGCGAAGTGGAAACGCGGTTAAAAGAGGCGCACGAAAATTAACAGGCGTCCCCCGAAAACCGAGCGGCCGCGCTACCGCTTCGCGTTCAATTCAATGTGCAGCCGGATGGATGGAATCCAAACTGGTCCACGATCCCGATTGTAGGCTGGATTGACAACGTGCTGGAGATCGAAGCTCGCGAAGAACCCCGGAAACAAGCGCGCGCTGTAGAAGGTTTCCCAGATGAACTCCGGTCCGTACCGGAGACGGCCGTCGCCGATTAAAAAGTCATATCCTCCGCGCGCCAGGTATACTGCGTGAACACCCGAGAGACCGCTAGAGGTAAGTTCACTGGCTGCTGTATCGAATCGCCGATGCCAGCGCTGTCCGGTGATCGACACGCCAGCGGTTGCCAGCCGATCGATCGACGTGAATGCGAAGCTCTCAGTCTTGCCGTCGTTCCATCCGAGCCGCGCGAAGACCCCGATATGGCTCGTCAACTCCTGCTCCATATTCAGTCCCACGCCGTACTTCAGTGTTCCGTTGCGGCGCGTCGCGATCACATCCGGCCTGTCGCCCGTTAATTCCGCCTGGCGGATGGCCGTTGCGTAGGTGCCTGCATTCGCGTGATTCAGGTATTGAAGCACGCGGACGGTGCCCGCATGCTTCCTAATCGCATATCGATATTCGCCCTCGAACACGTCGCCCCGGTTGCGAAATAGGCGCCGGTCTAAACGCAATCCGTTGGCGACTCTCGGCATCGCAGCGCTGCCGTAGCGCAGCGACCAATTCCGCGCGTGGAACTCATGAACCCAGCCCCAGGAGTAACCTCGAACATCGGCGGGATAATCCCAAGCGCCATTGAACATCACGCCCCAACCCATAAACTGGTTGCGGGGATCGTGGGTGTAGCGATGATTGTCAAAGAAATCCGTCACCGTGAAACGGCCAGCTGTGATCGTATAGCGAGTCATCGGACGCTGTCCGGCCAATTGGTTCTCTTCGCTTTCGAACGACTCCTTCTCGTCTCCGAATCCGAAATCATGCGACATGTAGAGACGCGCCAGATAAGGCTTGGGAGTTGCTGACGCGACCCGCGGGAGTTCGCCGTTCGAGGAGTTCGCCAGCCCGTCCACCCCGCTAAATCCCCGACCTCCGGCAATCTCAGGATTGAAGTAGAGCACCGTATTTTTCTCGAGGCGCAGGCCGAAGAAAAGCGTCGTGGTGAGGGATACAACCCGTTCGGTGTAGTTTTGAAGACTAAATGGACCCGCATAGGGAGAATTGAAAGTCCCATGATATTGCCCGATGGATGTTGCCTGATAAAACAGGTTCCAACGCTCCGGTTCAACCGGGCGCTCTGGTGCCTGCACGGGCTCTTGCGCTACCGCGCCAGACACCATCGCCCAGAAACCTACGGCCAAGAACCGCTTCACTAAAGCAGCGTTCCCCGAAGGATTAGGCCCGCTACCGAAAAGTAAATGATCAGCCCGGTTACATCCACCAACGTGGCCACAAAGGGCGCGGAAGCGCTGGCAGGATCCAGCCCGCATCGACGCAAGATAAAGGGCAGCATCGAACCAGCCACGGTTCCAAAAGTAACCACTCCCACTAAACTGAACGCGATGGTCAACGCAACCAGCAAGTAATGGACACCATACGCGCCTTTGATCGATTGCCAGATCAGGATGCGAGCCATGCCAATGCATGCGAGTCCGGCACCCAGAACTATGCCCGCACCCAACTCGCGCCGAACCACGCGATACCAATCTTTTAACCGCACTTCCCCGAGAGCCATGGCCCGAATTACCAGCGTGGTGGCTTGAGACCCCGAATTTCCTCCGCTGCTGATGATCAAGGGGAGAAAGAGCGCAAGCACCACAGCCTTGGCGATCTCGCCCTCGAAGAAGCCCATGGCGGTAGCGGTGAACATTTCGCCCACGAACAAGATCGCAAGCCATCCGGCTCGCTTTCTTACCATCTGGAAAAAGCCAATCTCAAGGTATGGCCGATCTAAACCCTCCATACCTCCGATCTTCTGAATGTCTTCGCTGGTCTCTTGCTGCAGGACAGCAACAATGTCGTCGATCGTTACGATCCCTTGCATCCGCTGGTCGGCGTCGACGACTGGGATCGCCAGCAGATGGTGCTCTCGAAAGAGCTTGGCAATATCCTCTTGATCCGTATTCGCCAGCACCGAAACGAAGCGGGTGCGCATCACCTGCCGGACGGTCTTCGTCCGATCCGCCGAAAAGAGATCGCGAAACGACACCACTCCCAGCAGACGCTGGTCCTCGTCCAGCGCATAGGCGTAGTAAATCGTTTCCACCTGGGCGGCTTGCCGCCGCAGATAGGCAATGGCCTCGTCCATGGTCGAATCCGGACTAACTCGAGCGAAACGCGGGCTCATGCGACCGCCTGCCACATCTTCCTGATAGGCCAGCAGCGCCAAGACTTCCTTGCGGGTCGCGTCGTCGAGTTCGGCGAGCAGATCGGCTTGCATGGCTTTCGGCGCG
The DNA here is from genome assembly GCA_038225555.1 of Bryobacterales bacterium. Lineage (GTDB taxonomy): Bacteria > Acidobacteriota > Terriglobia > Bryobacterales > Bryobacteraceae > JANXQZ01. The sequence goes on along the minus strand of JBBRRB010000053.1, from coordinate 35,959 downwards.
TTCTGAATCAAATCCGCGGCGTCGTCCGGCGCCAGCAGCCTCATCCACAGGCGGCGTTCGGCGGCGGGCATGGAGACTACCAGATCGGCTTCGTCGTGGTCTTCCAGGCTCAGGAAAAAATCGTCATCCTGCCCTGGCGGAAGGCTTCGGAAGCGTGCCAGCCGCTCCTCTTTGCTAAGCGTGCTCCAGTCATGGATCAGCTCTTGGAGAGCCGGTTCGTGAATTTGGGTCATTGGATGCTACGGCAAACTTAGCACGAGGAAGGAGATGCGCATATTACAAACAGATTGCAAGGGGACGGATGGGAGAGCCGGTGCCTCCCTGAATCTTTAACGGCGCGGCAACAAACAGAAATTCGTACACCTGAGCCTTTGCCAGTGCCTCCAGATCCAACACTTCGATGATGTGGATCCCGCTCTCTACCAACAGATGAACATGCACCGGCATCGAACCCGCTGGCACGCGCTCGAACGCCACAGTATCGGAGCCGGCCGCGAATACACGCCTCTCGCTAAGCCAGCGGGCTCCCGCGATCTCAGGCCCCGGTCCTGCAGGCTGCGGCCCTTTCCCTCCCGTGATGTACTTCGCCGCATCTTCGAAATAACGGGCCCAGCCCGTCCGCAACAGCACTACGTCGCCCGCTTCAATTGATACAGCTTGCGCTCGCGCCGTGGATTCGAGATGCTCCGGCGTGATGGCGAAATCCTTCGCAAGCGCCTCCTGCCCCAGATAGCCAGCTATATCGAGCAGCACTCCGCGCCGCAGAATGGGAGCGATCGTGTCGACACCAAGCTGCGTCATGCCACCCCCGTAGCTCTGGTTCGCGCTCGCATCCACGCCGCCGTGCCACATGCCCCCGCAGGAGAAGTGGCAAAGCGCATCGATATGCGTGCCCACGTGCCCGCCGAATGTGATCGCATCCGCAGCCGAGCTGACGCCTCCCTCGCTGATCAGATCGCCATGCTTCTTTGTCAGACTGAAAAGGAAAGGCGGGTGAGTTGGAAAGTGCGGCATGCCCACGAAGTAGGGCTGGGCCAGATCGAATACCCGGCTGTTCTGGATCAGATTAAGGAGCTTCACGGTTGCAGTAAACCACAATTTACCCGGTAACGTCCAGGCTAGCTAAACCATTACCAATCTGTTAATACTATGTATGTGGGATTACAACGGGAGCGCCCCTGACAAGCCATGGCAGTTTGTGAGTGTGGCGGACATTCCGTGCGTATCAGGCGAAGATTCTGGCAACGGCTCCTCTACGCCTCGGTGTATCGCTGTAAGGCTTGCTTAAAGGTGAAGACTACGCCCAGAGGCGGGGCTCCAACTTCGAAATTCAGCACGTGTCCGCAATGCGGCACGACACAATTGCGAGTTCGCCGCAAGGTAGACCGCATCGATACGCTGTCGAGGTCCGTCTTCAGCCGTTTAAAAGCGCGGCTCGGAGCGGAACTGCATCATTGCGAGTTTTGCCGATTCCAATTCTACGACTTCAAAGAGGTGGAATCAGTGAAAGAGGGTGAGACCGAACCAGCAGGCGTGCCTCAGGATTCGCGAGCGTGAATCGAGGCAAGCGAGCCTAGCGACTGCGAAGACGTGAGACGCAGATAGGCATAGCGGAGACCGTAAATAGAACTGCCGATGGCGACCGCTGCCACCGCGTTCACCATCAGCACAGATATGGCAGTAGCCAGGAAGGCTGCCGCATCCACCCGCCTCATTTTAGGCAGCCGCCGCCAAGTGCTCCAATCGAGAAGACAAATGCCCATCCAGGCCGTCACGCCAGCCAGCGCGGGAATCGGGATTCTTGCCACGAACCCGCCACCCAACGCAAGCATGGCCACCAGGAACACGGCATGCAATATATTCGAAACGGGGGTAGTCGCTCCGCAGCGCACGTTTGCCAAGCTGCGAGCGGGGATGCCGACGCTCATGGGTGCGCCAAACATGCCTGCGCATACGTTGGCAATACCGTAGGCTCCGAGTTCAGTGTCGGCGTCCGTCTTTCTCGTGTGTTTATGCCGACCTCGGAAGTGTTCCACCACGCGCGAAGTAATCAGGAGATTTACGCCGGTCACGAACGCCAGCGCGAAGCCCGATGGCAAAACGGTGTACACGTCGGCTGGTGTCCACGAAAATCCCACGAGGGGCGGCATCGATAACGGCAGGGCGCCAACCACCGATTCGTGCATCTCCAAGAAGCTCGACGCGGCGATTGCTACGGCCACGCCGATCAGAGGAGCGGGTACCTTCGGGGATATGCGAGCCGCGAAACTCGCGAAGATGATCACGATCAATCCCAGGATGAGAGGCGCGACCTTCGCTTGCGGAAGGTGCTGGAAAACGATGAACAACTGAGACAAAGTAGATCCGGCTGCGCGCGTAAGGGGCGACGCCAGACCCAGGATTGTGTCAGCCTGCGAGATCAGCATCATTGCGCCAATTCCGCACGAGAAGCCGGAGACCACCGCTTGCGGAACCTTCTGAATGAATCGACCTAACCGCAGAACGCAAAATACCAGCATGAATATGGAAGCAACCAGCGAGACCTTCGCCGCACCACCAAGCCCTTGCTGCTTTACCGCCAGGGCGATGAAGGGAACGGTGGCGCTCGCGGTGCCTCCGATCAATACGGGATTTCGTCCCAGCAGTGCCGTAATCGGTGCGGTAAGAATACTCGTGAAAATCCCCAGCACCGGGGGAAGGCCCATCAGCGTCGCCATAGCCAAGCCGTAAGGCAGCGCGATGAGCGCCGCGATCAGCCCGCCAGAGCAGTCGCCAGCGAAGACACGAAGAGTATATCTGCCCGCAGGAAGTTCCATTGCAACGCTTGAGAGGGCCGGACTGGATGCCCGGCCCTGATCGGGTTTACGCCATCACCTTCGCAAACGCAGTTTTGAACCGAGCCATCTCTTCCTTGGTCCCGATTGAAACACGGACGTAGGTCGGCCAGACAGGCCAGACGCGGCCAATGTAGACGTGCTCCGCCTGCATCGCCTTCACTACTTGGTTGCCGGGGCGGCCCGTATCGACCATGAACTTGTTGCTGACGGACGGCACGTACTTGTAATTTTTCTTGTCCATCCAAGCGAAGACATCCTCGCGGACATCCTTGTAGATCTTGCGTCGGTCTTTTACCAGAGTCGGGACCTGCAAACTCGCGGCGGCGCCAACCATTCCAGTAACCGGGAGCGCGCCGGCGCTGTAGGGCTGAATTTTCTCGAGCAAGTCTGGACGTGCGATAGCGGCACCGGCACGCAGGCCAGCCATCCCATAGAGTTTGGAGAACGTGCGCAGGACGATCACGTCCTTATCGGCGGCAACTAAATCCGTGACGGGAGCGTTGCCTGCAATGTGCATGTACGCTTCATCTATCATGAGAATGCTGCCGGCGGGCTTGTTCGCCAGCGCCCATTCGATGTCTTCGCGCGAAGTCAGAGTGCCGGTAGGATTATTCGGATTGCAAATGTAAATGAGTCCGGCATTCGGGTCGGCCTTCACCATGGCCCTGACGTCATGCGAGAAGTCCGCCTTCAAGGGAACGCGATGAACGGGAGAACCCACAAACCGCGCGGCGCGCTCGCCCGCTTCGTATCCAGGATCGCCCAGAACAAAGCTCTTGGTCGGCGATGTAAAGGCGAGCACTGCCTGATGCAGCGGCGCGCTGGATCCGGCGTAGGGCGTCACATAATTGGCCTTCACGCCCTCTTGTTCCGCCAGAATCTTGGCGAACGAGAATGTTTCCTCGTACATATAACGGCCGCCTTTCTTGACGATATTGTGAATCGCCTCGGCGGCCTCCGGACAAGGACCCATTGGGTTCTCATTCGCGTTGATCTTCACCGCGTCGGCAGGCATCGGATCTTTCAGCATCGAAAGCTGAGCCATGGCGGATTCGTTATAAAAGGGAAGGGTGGCGCCGGCCGTCAGCAAAGACGCCAGGCGGCCAAAGTTACGCCGTGTGAAACCGCGCTTGAGAAATTCGCGTTTTTCTTCGACACTCAATGCATTGCTCATTTGATAGTCTCCTTCTTGACTGATTGATCCTGACCTATTCATTGTATTGAAAAATTGGTAGTAAGCCGGCGCTGTGCGTGTAGCCCAGCACACGGACTCGTGAAACTGGCGAGCTTGGGTGAGAGAATTTGGCGAAAGCTATCGAAAGCACTATGCCGGAAAACCTATATTGCATTCGTCTCCCCTGTTTTGTCGTTGCAGGCCGTACACGGGCCGCGATTGCTCAAATCAGGGAGCGAACGCCCACAGGACGTGGTAGGTCGATTTCATAACTGTAACCCCACTGCCCCAGATTGTCAATCACCAGAGTCCGAGTGCTTTCCACCACAGCAACCCAACGCCTAGCCAAAGCGCAAGATTCACTAGCGACATCAAAAATCCAAGCCCCCACCAGGTAGTCTGCGTCACGTATCCCGGTCCAAAAAACACCGGGGCCGATCCAGTCCCGTAATGCGTAAGCCCGGCGTTGAGATTGGTGAAGAAGCCCAGCGGCATCGCGGCTACAAACGGGGGCGCACCGGTAGCAATTGCAGCCGTCAAGAAGCCTGCATAAAGGGCGGTGGTCTGAGCAGTCATACTCGCGAAGGCATAGTGAACGTAGAGATAAATTACTACCAAAGCGACGATTCCCGCCAGCCACGGCCATCCTTGGATGCGACCGAATACCTGCTTCGACAGCGCGCCAACAACTCCTGTCTTGGCCAGCTCATCGGCCATCATCAGCAGCGGGGCGAACCACATCACCGCGTCCCACGCCTTGCTCTCTTCCACCACGGTCTGCCAAGTCAAAACGCGCACGATGATCATCGCGCACAGCCCAGCCAGCGCAACGAAAGTATTCGGGATCGGATGCCAGGAACCCGTTACCCAGCCCGCCATTACCGCCAGCAGAATTACTACCAGATAGCGCTCATCCCTGCTCATGGAACCCATCCGGCTCAACTCAACTCGCGCAAAGTCGCGGGCAGCAGCGGTGTCGCGAATCTCTGGAGGGTTCAGCTTGTACAGCAGCCAGGGAATGGTCGCGAGCGCGAGCAAACCGGGAAGCGACGCGGCCATTGCCCACTTGCTCCAGGTCAGATCTACATGGGCTATCTTGCGAGCGAAGTCCGCAACCACCGGATTCGCCACCATGCTTGTGAGAAACATGGCCGACGTGGTGTAAGTGGAGTGGAATCCCACCAGCATCAGGAACGCTCCCAGGCGGTTCCCGGTCGGTCCTGGTTCGGAGTCGAAAGCGCGCGCCAAGCTTCGGGCGATGGGATAGATGATTCCCCCGCCCCGTCCAGTATCGGAAGGCACGAACGGCGCCACGATCAGGTTCGTCGCCGCAACGCAGTAACCCAGAGTAAGGGAACTGTGCCCGAAGGATCGGATCAGAGCGTAAGCGACCCGCTGACCGAGGCCCGTCAGCATCATGGCTTTGGCGAAGATGAACGCCGAGAAAATCATCCAGACCACAGGATTGCTGAATCCCGCTAAGGCGCGCGAAGCGCTCAGCGTGCCGGTGAGTACCAGCAGCGTCATAGCCAGAATCACGCTGGCACCCATCGCGATTGGCTGCGCGATTAACGCAATGATGGTGCCGGCAAAGATCGCCAACAGGTGCGTTTGAAGCGCGTTGAAACCAGGAATCGGCAGGAAGTACAGCAGAAGGGAGGGGACCAGAACGATCGCCCAGCGCTTCATTTCAAATATCCGAGATGCTCGGGATCGGCATCCACCAACGCTTCCATTACATCGCTCGCCGGACCCCACTCACCCACGATCGGATAAACGGTCAGGGACAGCTTAGCAAGGTTCAACGACCGTTCCACCGCCGCCCGAATCGCCAGCCGCTCGTACGCTTTTACAGCCATGGTCAGCCCTCGAACGGAGTCGGGCAGGGGACCGACCTTGCGCGGCTCTGGCCCTTTGCTGTTGATCATGCAAGGGACCTCAACCACATCGCTCGGCTGGATATCGTCAATTGCCCCCTGGTTTCGCACGTTCACTACCACTTGCCTGGGTTGCTCGCTGGAGAGTGCCGTCATCACGTCGATTGCGATCTTATGGTAGCCCGTCGCGCCTTCAAACGGGTCCCAATCATGCTGTCCTTCGGTAAATGCAGAACCCGCGCGCGACTCCAGTTGCAGGTAGCTGGCGTTGCGCTGATTGAGGTAATCTTTGTAAATCCCAACCGCGCGCGCCGATTGGCCAAGCGACACTTCGGTCATCAGCCGAGCGTACAGAGAGGCGTTCATCTTCGCAATCTCCTCGCCTCGACTTGCGCCTGCCTTCCTTTGATTCTCGAACGCGCGAGTTTTAGCGTAAGAGAAAAACAGGTACTCGCTCGGCAGCAGGCCTAGCGTGCGAATCATCTCGGGTTCGAACAGCGGTGCCGCGTAAATCTTCGATAAGGTTTCCGGATCGGATACGACTCGCTCCGTAATGTCTTCGCCGCGCAGAAGCACTCGCTGGACCCAGCCCAGGTGGTTAAGTCCCGAGTACTGAAATTCCAGGTCCTCAAACGGCAGACCCAGGGACCAAGCCGTGCGATGAAACAGCTCGGCCGGAGTATCGCAGATTCCGATCACCTTCACGGCTGTGTGCGTCACCAGCGCCTGCGTGATCAGCCCTGCTGGATTGGTAAAGTTGATCAGCCACGCCTTAGGGGCGTACTGTTCGATTAAGCGCGCGTGCTGAAGAGCCACAGGCACTGTTCGCAGGGCCATCGCGAGCCCCCCAGGACCCGTGGTTTCCTGACCCGTCATGCCATGGTCGATGACGATGCGCTCATCCCGCGCTCTCGCCTCAATGCCGCCAACGCGAATGCTACTCAATACAAAGCGAGCGCCCTCGATGGCCTGCTCCAGGGTGTCTGGAGTGGTAATCTCGATCCCCGCGGAGTTGGCGCGCACGATCTCGCGTCCCATCTCGGCCATGAGTTGCGCATTTTGCGGGCTGACATCGTAGAGTGCGAGCTCGCGAATCCGCAACAGGCGTTGCGCTTGCGCCAGCCCGTGAATTAAAAGTGGGGTCCGGGCTCCTCCCCCGCCGATCAGCGTTACTTTGGACATGGTCCTTTGTGCTGGAGAGAAAGCCGGCTGAAAGCCGGCTGCAGCCAAGATTGGCTGCCCCACAATTTGTTCAGATAGCCTCTTATCATTAACTTAGCGAATCCGAGCGCTCATGAGGGTGTCTTCTCCAACGCCTCTTCCAGCTCCTCAATTGAAGGAAACGTGGCGATTCCGCCTAGTCCGCGGGTGGACATCGCCCCGCAAACCGAGCCGATCCGCAGGCAATTGAGCGGACTCTGGCCATCCAGCCAGCCGTGTATGTAGCCTGCATCGAAGCAGTCGCCCGCACCCGTCGTGTCCACGGGCTTTACCTGGTAAGGGGGCTGGCAGAACAGCTCGCCGTGGCACAACAGCATTGCGCCTTGATCGCCCAGTTTGAGCGCGACTCCCGGCACGTTCCTGTCGCGCCACCAACGCAGCATCGCCGTGGGCTCGCTTTCGCCGGTCATCCGTTCCCCTTCGCGTTCATTCGGAAAAAACATGTCGGACTCGCGGAGCAGGTCGAGACTCTGGGGATCCGATAGCCAATACTCATGCCAGCCCACGTCGACCGAAACCCGACAGCCCGAGCGCCTGAGTGTGCGAAAAAGGTCGATGTCCAGGGCGGGATCAGGTCCGCAAGCGAAGTGAACGTGCCGTGCTCTCGCCATGTTGGCGCACGCGTCGGGATTCTTCAGCAATTGTGTGAGATGTTCATTGGCACCGTAGTAGGTATAAAAGGCGCGATCCTCAGGCGTGGAAACGCTCACCGTCACCCCGCTCGGCTCGTTGGGGTGGTGCTCCAGCGCGGTGGCATTCACGCCGGATGCCATGAGCCTCTTCACGAGCCACATTCCATCGGCCTGACCGACGACACCCAGCACCGCCACGTTCATCCCCAGCCGGGCCAGACCGCAGGAGGTGATCGCCGCTCCTCCGCCGATTTCCTGCAGCAGAGTTTGCGCGAACGCCTCTTCCCCGGGCCTGGGAAACGTCTCGAAGCCGGACATGACGACGTCCATGAAAAAGTCGCCCACCACCATTACGTCCCAAGTCTTCTTGATCGCCGCCATGCCCTCCTCTCACACTAGCAAGCTGGCGGCAGACGAGTCCCGCAAAGCACCCTATTGAAACGGTCCCGAATGGCCGAAAGTAAGTTCATTAACAGGTACTATGGTAAAAGTTAATCAAAAATAAATGCCGTTTCAGATCCAGCCCCTTAAGGAGTTCCTCGTTCGTCCGGCGCTCCCGCCCGCTATTTCTCGAATGAACGAGCTCGCCTACAATCTGTTGTGGTCATGGGACCATACAATTCGGTCGTTGTTCCGCCGCCTCGATCCCGCTCTATGGAAGTCCAGCGGCCACAATCCGGTGGTGATGCTCGGCCGGCTGCCTCAAGCGACTCTGGAGCGAGCGGCTTCCGATCCGCGCTATCTAGGCCTGTACCGGCGAGCGTGCGAACGCTACGATTTATACCTGACTCCAGGTCCCGCTTCCGAGGAGCCCAAGCTGGTAGCGTACTTCTCCATGGAGTACGGGATTGCCGAGTGTATGCCCATTTACTCCGGCGGTCTTGGCGTGCTGTCAGGCGATCACTTGAAGGGTTCGAGCGACGCCGAAATTCCTTTAGTGGCTGTAGGCTTGCTGTATCAAAAGGGGTATCTGCAGCAGTCCCTCAATCCTGACGGCTGGCAGCAGGAACGCAATCCGGTAAACGATTTCTATACCTTGCCCGTGAAGCCGGTGGTCGGCCCGAACGGAGGCGACGTGATCGTGGAGGTCATGTTGCCCGGTGGCAAGCTGTACATCAAGGTTTGGTACATAGCCGTTGGGCGGGTGAAACTTTATCTGCTTGACACCAACATCCCGGAGAACGACCGTATCGAGCACCGGGAGATTACCGATCAGCTATACGGCGGCGACATTCATAACCGGATGCGGCAGGAGATCGTTCTCGGCATCGGGGGCCTGCGAGCCCTGGAAGCGGTGAATCTTAATCCAACCGCTTACCACATGAATGAAGGCCACTCGGCATTCCTCGCCATTGAGCGCATGCGGCTCCTGATCCAAACGCAGGGCCTGAATTTCGAGGAGGCCTTCGACGCCTGCCGCACAAACAACGTGTTCACGACCCACACCTCCGTGCCTGCCGGCATCGATCTGTTCGATTCCGGCATGATGCACGACTATTTCAGCGAATACTGCCGGGAAGCGGGAATTCCCTTCGACCAGTTCATGAGCCTTGGCCGCAAGGACGCATTCGACCAGCAGGAGCGGTTCTCGATGGCGATCCTGGCCATCAAGGCTTCCGCGTTCCGAAATGCCGTGAGTTGCTTGCACCGGCTGGTTTCGCAGGAGATGTGGTCCGGTCTGTGGCCGAAGCTTCCAGTGTGGGAGGTTCCGATTACTTCGGTCACCAACGGCGTCCACTTGCCGACATGGCTGAACGGCGATCAGGCTCAACTCTACGATCAGTATCTGCAGCCTGACTGGCGGGAGGGTTACCCGGACCCGAAGATTTGGGATCTGGTACAGGATATTCCCAGCCGGGAGCTCTGGGAGGCGCACCGCAAGCGTAAGCGAAACCTGATTTCGTACGTGCGCGAACATGTCGTGGCGAGCGCGGTTAACCGGAAGGCTTCGGCTGCGGAGCAGAGACGGCTGGCTGATGTCCTGGATCCCGACGCGTTCACCATCGGCTTCGCACGCCGCTTTGCCACCTATAAGAGGGCCACTCTTTTGTTCCGGGACGTTGCGCGGCTGAAGAAAATTCTGACTAACTCGGACCGGCCTGTCCAGATCGTGATTGCGGGCAAAGCTCATCCTAAAGACCAGCCTGGCAAGATGTTCATTCGAGAGATCGTTCAGCTTTCCCGCGATCCAGAGATTTCGCAGCATATCGTCTTCTTGGAAGACTACGGCATCCAGGTCGCACGGGAACTGGTTCAAGGGGTCGATTTGTGGCTGAACAACCCGCAGCGCGGCGAGGAAGCGTGCGGCACCAGCGGCATGAAGGCTGGGATCAACGGGGTGCTGAATTTAAGCATTCTCGATGGGTGGTTCGACGAGGCGTACGAAATTTCGGGCGGCTGGGCGATTGGGGATCGCGAAGAATACTCCGAGGATCAGGACGAAATCCACGCCCGTGCGATCTATTCGATACTAGAAAACGAGATCGTTCCGATGTTTTACGATACCCGCGGCGAGGAGGGCGTGCCGGAGGACTGGCTACGCCGCATGAAACAGTCGTTGATGTATCTCAGCCCGCAGTTCAATTCCCAGCGCATGGTGGGCGAGTACATGTCGCAACTGTATGAACCGGCTCACCTTGGCTTCGTCGAAATTTCGCAACGCGGCTTTGCACCAGCGAGGGAAAAGGCTCTCTGGAACAAGCAGGTTTACGGTGCCTGGGATCGGGTGAATTTTGTCGAACTGGGACCCGGACCCGATGCTACCGTGCTCAGCGGTAGACCCATTCCGATGCGCGCGGTGGTGGACCTCGCAGGGCTTGGGCCAAAAGATGTGCGGGTGGAAGCCGTGATCGGACGCGTGGGCGTCAATGGGCAACTTGAAGAGACGCAGGTGATGACGCTGGTTGCCGGTGAGCAGCAAGGGTCGGCTTACGTGTTCTCGAGGGATTTCGTCCCGCATCAGACGGGCCGACTGGGATATTCGCTGCGGGTCAGCCCGAATCACTACGATGATCCGTTGACGCGCCCTTGCCATTCGCTCTTGAAGTGGGGCTTGGGGTAGGCGGTCGCCGAGCCAAGCTACGGCTTGGCTTCGCTCTTGGGAGCCACGGAGGCCGGAGCCTTGCGATCGTATCCTTCCTGGAAGGCCTCGACGTTCATCGCGGGCACAGCTATCTTGATGATTTTCCGCGCTTCATTCACCCAAACGTCCACATTCAAAGGAGGCGCGGTGGCTCCCGGAGCGAACTTTACTAGCACGTGCGTTAATTCGGCTTTCTTATCGGCGAACTCGACTTCCTCGCGGCCCTTCACGATGACCGTCACGGGCACTTCCGTCTGGCCGAGAATATAAGCGTTGAACATCTGCGGATCGTTGACGTCCAGCTTGGCCCGCAAGGCCAGCATGCTCCAAGCGAACAGCGGCAGGTTGGCGTTGACCATCAGCGCGTCCGCATGCACGTCATCTTCTTTCAATTGCGGACCCTGCCCGGTGTTCATCTCATTCTTCGCTTTCCCATCGGCGAAGGTGACCGAATCCTCCATCTTGATTTGGCCCATTTGAGCCTTCGCCTGTACCGACAAGGGTTGAAATTTATCATCGGTAACGACGATGAACTTTTCGATGTTCACTTTCATCACACCCAAATCCGCAATGCCGGTGCCGCTCAACTCCACCTTGCCGTCAGCCTGCGTCAGCGAATAAGACTCGGAAGCGACCGCTTTGGGTCCCATGTAAATCGTGAACTTTCCGCCGAGGTTTTCCGCCGCCGGGCAGAGCGCCGCGAGCAGAAGACCGCTAATCACCAGGCTATTTCTTCTCAATTGGCTTGTCATTGGTTGCTCCACTCTTCCTTACCAACGCCTTGATCTCTTCCGGTAAATCGAACCGGCCCTTCGGAATCGCCGAGTCGAACTCGATCGAGTCGACTCGTATTTGAATCTCCTGCCCAGCAAACCGGTCAATGCGCGTGAACGGCATCAGAATGCCCGAAACCGGCTTATAATCCTTTAGCAAACTTTCCGCCGGGATATCGCCCATCTGCGTCTTATGCACGCTCGAACTCTTGACTAACAGTCCGCTCTTCTTGGAGTACCATTCAGTCACTGGTTGCCCCGTTTTGGGCGTGAGCAGCAATTTGTAACAGTCCTCTCCATCCACCGATTCGGATCCCGCGGTTTCCACAGTTGTGTACAACTTTCGCCAGTTTAAATACGGGTTGAAAATCGATGCTCGCAGAATCTCATCGCGCTCGTCGCCGCTCTTGATCCGCGGGCCGGTGATCGCGGATCGCTCCCAGAACACGTCGCCGTCGGTCCCGGACTCCACTTTGCCGACCCCCTCCAGGTCGGCCGAGGTGAAATTCATGTTGGGCTCGGCTTCGTAGCTGGCAATCTTGCCCTTGATGCCCTTGCCCACGAACTCCATGCTTCCCTTGGTCACTTCGGAGTGAATCTTCTCATGCGCCGCTTTCCCGCCAGTGACCTCGACGAAGTGGTCGAGAATGGTTTCGGCTTTAGGCAGATCCTCGGCATGCAGCGGGAGTAAAATCGAGCCGGCCAGCAGAACGCAGCTAAGTCTATTCATCGTGTGCCTTTCTGGGATTTTATCCAATTCACCGCCGCGTCCAACGCCGGATCCTTGTGCGAGAGCAACGCCTCGCGAGTAAGCGGTGTTTCCACGTCGGGAGTCACGCCATTGCCCTCCAGCGTTTCGCCGCCTTCTGAGACGTAGTTCGCGATCGCGTACTGAAACGTATCGCCATTCGGCAACATTTCCACCACCGACGGGAGGGCTGCGGCCGCCGTTTTGCTCCCGAATATGCGCGCGCGCTTCAAGTCCTGCATACCGCCGGCGAAGATCTCCGAAGTCGATGCCGAGGTGCTGTCCACCAGGATTGCCAGCGGACCGGAGTAGGTTTCAGCGCGCGGATTGATCACGAATTTCAGCGCGGTTTCGCGTAGGACGAGCGTTCCCAATCGCGCGTCTTTTTTGTCTACGAACCAGCCCGCCATGCCGGTTGCCATGGCTCCGAGCCCGCCCGGATTCCCTCGCAAGTCGATCACAATACCCGCGCATTTGAGACATGCTTGCACGGCGGAGGCGAACTCCGGCATCAGATTCGAGGGATCCAAGAACAAGTTAAATCCGATGTATTCAATGGTCTGTCCCCCGGTCTCGACGCGCTTGCTATCCAGCCAAACGCGGGCCCTACCGAGATATCCAAGCACAGTGGACCGCCCTCTCGGCTCGGCCCGTACCAGGTTCTTGAAAACCGCCTGATCGTGCTCATCGAAGAACGCGACGTGAACCGTATCGCCCACGGCTCCTTCCAGGCGCAGCAGGATTGCCCGCCGCAGCGTCAGGTCTCGCAAACTCGAGTCCTTGTCGTGCTCCAGGTATTCCGCGATGAGCGGCGCGATCTGATTAATATCCACCTTGCGGAGCACCCATCCAGGCATGACTCCGGCCTTGGCAGCAGGTGAATCCGTATCGACCGACGTAACCACGGCTTTGCCATCGATCACCCGGACGTCGATGCCGACGCTCCCATCCCCCCCGTGGCCGCCACCAGCTCCAAGTTCTGTGTAAACCGTTCCTGGAATAATGCGGTAGTGGCTCAAGTGGAGCCGCCCCAGCATCTCAGCCAGGATATTGCGAGTCTCGTCGATGCTGTCGGCCTTCTCGATGCGGGGCTTCAATTCGTCATGGACGGCCTGCCAATCGACTCCGCCTAATTGCGGATCGTAGTGCTTATCGCGGACCGTCTTCCAAACGTACTCGAAGGTTTCAACGTTGCGATTCTTATACGACAGATCGCCCACCTGACCCAAGACGGACCCGGCGAACACGAAAAACAGAGGCAAGTATCTAGGCATTAAATCGAGAGGCAACTTACGGCTTGCGGGGCAGAACCTTGGCCCCTAGCAATCCGCCCAGCGTAGGCAGGGCGGTCAGCAGCACGAATAAACCTACCAGCCCGATCAGCATAAATAAGGCGAGCCCGACCGGCTGTTGAATCAGTTGCAGCATCTGCGCGGCATTGGCGTCGTTCGGCGGGACCTGCTGTTTGAGGACTGCGGCCACCCCACCCTCGCTCGAGCTCAACAGAACGCCGACTGTCAGTTGCACCATGCAGATCGTGAAGGAGAAAACTCCCGTGATCCAGCCCATCCGGGCCCCTCCGAGCAGACTCAGGTTCTGACCTGTGCGCCGCTTATAGAGAAAAACGGCAAGAAAGCCGGCAGCTATGAAACTTACCGTGATCCTGACAACGGGGAGAGGCAGAGGGAAAATCACCAGCAACACTGCGACCAACGCGGCCACGAAACCGACGCGAACGGCAGTTCCATTGCCGAAGCTGATTTCCAAAGGCGGCAGAGGAGGCGGCGCGATCGGAGTCGCCGCAACTTCCTGTATTGCTTGCTCCTCGGTGGTCGGCTCGTCAAATTGCGGTTTGCCGCATTTATGGCAGAAACGGGCGTCGGGAGGAAGGTGTGCACCACAGGTGCAAAAATCGGGCACGATACTAGGTTAGCGCAACGGGGCCGTCTCGATACTTCGATACGCATTTCCGCATCGTCGACTCAAATTCACAGTTGAAATCGGGTATCCCGATTCCGTGGAGAAGGCCCGTGAAGAAATTCATAACGTGTTGAAGACAGCGGAAGGCGTCTTGTCCGATCCCGCGCCGGCAGTCTATCTCACCGAGCTCGCCGGATCGAGGGTCAAGTTATCGTTAAACACTAAACCTCGACGCAAGCCGTCCGGTCACTGGACGCCCGCTTCTCTTCAAACGAAATTTCGACTCTGTAATTGGGCCCCCGTTCTTGGTCGGCAGCCAAGCACGGTGCTCCCAAAACGGCCCCTTCGGCACACATGTCATATTTCGGATCAAGGGTTTACCGACGTCTCCCGCACGTTGAACCTTTTCGAATTTCTTTCGTGTAGCGCTCGGGGAGCCAAACCATTCCCCTCCGAACGCCTGCGCACTTTTGGTTAACGCCATCTGACTTGTTCTTCCTCGCAAGATATCCCTAATTACTGCATACATTTCCGGACAATCCTGTTCTCCCTTTCCGATCGCGGAGAGTCCTGGTGACGGCTTCCGTGGGGCTCCCGTGGCACCCCTTTGCGTGAATTCTCCGTTTCTCCGGAGAGTTCCTTCCCGCGGTTAACACGTGCGTTCGTCTCGGTTTACACTTTTCGAATTCTTTGCGTATGTTTACAGCAAAGGGTGCTTCGCGCTCTTCAGCAGTCACTTGACAGGCGGAACGACCGCAAGGCGGACTTTCGTTGTGGTGCCAATCCACAGCGAGGTTATTCGTCTTGGGCGTCCCGACAGAGGACCTACAATCCATAGCCAGCATCCTTGCCGCTGGCTATCTCCGTCATCGCGAACAACTTCGGTGCGCGGCTACCCGACTTGACTGTTCCGAAACCTCGAGCCGTCATAGACACGAGGTTAACGGCAATGAGAACGGAGAAGGGAGGGAGACCGCGATGCGGAAAGAGATTGACGACGTAAGCCGGATGACGGTTCAAATCCCGTCCATGAAAAGATACAGTGCAAGAGGAGATCCGTGTGTTCACGCACCAACAATATCCTGTATCCTTCGAGATCGCAGGCCCGGCGGCGATTTTCACCCGGCCCGACAGCGGGTCTGGTTTCGTCTCCTACCCAGCTCCTACCTATTCGGCTTTGAGAGGTATGTTCGACTGTGTGGCGTTTTGACAAAGTGCCTACATTCAACCCAAGCGCGTTGAAATCTGTAACCCGATCCAGTATCAGCGCTACGCGACCAATTACGGTGGACCATTGCGCAAAGATAACCAGCGCGCCGGAGGTTCCTCTTACCAGCTCTTCGGAACCATCCTCATCGACGTTTGCTACAAGGTTCATGGCATCGTTGCGGAATCGGCGGCTTGTCCCGGAAGTAACAACCATCTCCACGCCCTCCAAGAGCTTTTCGGACGTCGTCTGAAACAGGGTCAGTTTTACCGCACCCCCTGTCTCGGTTGGAGTGAATTTGTGCCGAGCTATTTCGGACCCCTCCGGGAATCCACCCGAACACGCGATGATATCGAACTTTCAGTGCCCAGCATGCTCGACGTGTATTTGATCGCGACTCGGGTGGCAAGTATGGGACCAACCTTCGACCAGGATGTGCGTGTTGAGAAGGGGGTTCTTTCCTTTGCTCAATGAACTCGCCGCTCTGAGCAACAGTTTGGCCTCGCGCGGAATCCAAATGCAAGCGTGGCACGCCTGGATTCAGCCTTTCAAGAGAGGGGAAGCCATCGTCGCAGAACTCGACGAGGTGGGAGCCCTTGCGCGCATTTCAGCCCTCACTGCTGAGGAAGTGGCCAGCCTCCGAAAGATTGCGCCGGATAATCAGAGCTCCTTCCCTGGCTTCAATCTCATCTGTCCGGTACTGGCGCTTTCCGATACCACATCATGGAACCAACCCGAGGCTCTTTGGGAGGCTGCGCTGGCAGCTACGCTGCAGAGCCCTCTCGCGTGGAAACTGAAAGACCTCCGCCGGCTCGGTCGTTTACTCAGCGATTCCCCTTGAAGGAGATCGGGCCCCGGTTGCGGGGCGATGGGCCGAAACTGCTGGCGACTATGGCGATCCTGCAACGCTTGGCTCATGCGAAACCGGAAGCTCAAGCGTTTCTCCATCACCTCTCTCTTCAAGTCGTCGCAGGGGCCCAGGACGGACGCCTGTCCCGAGCTATGGCTCTCGCAATCCTCTACGGCAAGCCCAACAAGAAGAAGCTCCGATTGCGGCGGAGTCCAGCTTCTCAGAAGGTGGGCCGCCTTTCTTCTGCGGTCTCACCGGACGTCCGGACTCGCCCATGGACGGCAAAATGCCGAGTCCCAACCTCAAGATTCTTGGACCAACATATCTCATGTCTATGAACAAGGATATTCCGTGTCAAACCCGTTACGGCCAAACTTCCACAAACATTTTCCGTGTTGGGCAGACCACCGTACAAAATTTGAATAATGCTCTCCTTTTCATCACCGATTCGACGCGGCATTGACGGCGCAATCGCGCTCGGAGGGGATCGCCCGCTTCGCTAAGCAGTCGCATCAAAAACCCGACTTCTTTATTGATAGTCTTGGGGGCGGCTCCCTCTTTGAGCCGCGCTGTTTGGTAAGCCTTTACTGTATCCTCCGCGACATCAACGACCATTGATGCTCCCAAATGCCGGGTGACGTTCCCGACCGCGTACTTTGCGAATGTGACCGATTTATGGCGCACACAGTAGTCTTCCAGGTAGGCCGCGGCCAGTCTCTGACGCTTCGAATCCGCTCTCCGCGATTGTCCTCGAAACCGTTGAACCCCTTCTCGATTTCCCGCTTGCGATTCTGCTCGGCCTGCTTCGCCACCGTCTTCGAGTTTGTCTTTGCGGACTCCCGGATTCGCCGTTGCGCGAAAATAAATTCATACCACCACGTGTCGCCGCGCCTAAAGACTCATGCTATGCCGCCCTCTCCGTCAGTGGACATGAATGACTCATATCCCAAACCAAGTCAAGTTCAGGTGTACTTGCGTTTTGTTGCGGCATTTCGCAATCAGGGAAGACCTGGAATAAGAGTTTTGTCCCGAGTGGGTGGAAGTCGGGACATCCAGTCGGGACGCTCGGCGGCCAATGTTTATAGGGTTGTCCCGAGTGTCCCGACTTGTCGTTCGCCCGTCGTAGCCGACTTTGGCGACCAGCAGGTGAATTAGTTGCTCCTGCTCCTTGGTGGTCAGGGACGACCAGATGCCGTCGAACTCGGCCAGAGTGCGCCTGAGGTCCTCGGCATTGATCCATTCCGAGTCGAGGGCCTTCCGTTCGGCGGCGAGTTCCACCAATTGGCGCTCCGTGGTTTCGATCTCCTTTTGAATGCCGACAATCCGGTCGAACCGCGCGCCGGCATCGCCGAACGTTCGCCCTGTAGGTATATGACTACTTCACAACTGAGCGAACGCGAGAGCGTAGCCAGAACTCAATTAGCAAACCTTCTCAACGAACACGAGGTAGCCCGCATTACCGGGCTGTCGGTAGCCTCGATTCGGCGTTGGAGACTATTCAAGCAAGGACACCGGTTCCTAAAAATCGGCGCATCTGTCCGGTATAGGGCCGAGGATCTTCGCCTGTGGCTTGAGACTCGACCGACCGGAGGCGGGCTATGAGCACGAATTGCCCGAAAGCGGATCGAACTGAAATCACGCGCGCCATATCCCTACTGTTCAAATCCGGCGATGTCGTCGAGGTCCGGATTCCCAAAACGCGCTTCGCCGTCGTATCCGGGTATTTCGACAATTTCGCCGTCATGGCCGAGGCTATCTACAAAGCGGGATGCAAAGTTCATGGCAGGCGGCGTCTATTACGTGCATAACTGCAGCCATCCGGCTCTGCTGGGCCGAAGCTGCAACCGCCTGAAGGAGCGGGCCGAGCAAACTACCGCCGACAACCACATATCGAGGCGACGTTGGCTTCCGGTCGATCTAGACCCGGTGAGGCCAGCGGGCATCTCGTCTTCGGACGACGAGCATGCGGCTGCGCTCCAGAGAGCGCACACCATCGCCGACGAGATGGAAGACAATGGGAGCGACCGATAATCGCTGATTCCGGCAACGGCGCACACCTCTTGTATGCAATGGACCTGCCCAACGACAAGGAAACGCTTTCCGTCGTGACGAACGCACTCCGCGAGCTGGACCGGCGCTATTCCGATGATGCGGTGAGAGTAGACCTCACGTCGGGCAACGCAGCCAGAATCTGGAAGGCGTACGGGTCCGTCGCTCGAAAGGGGACAGTATTCCCGGGCGTCCACACAGGATGAGCCGAATCATCGAGGTGCCTAAATGACTCGTGAAGCTTTAGCGCTGGTAGCAAAACCTGCGGTCACAGCCGAAGAACCAAATAAAGGCAGCGGTTTCGATGTGGAGGCATACGCAGCGTCGCATGGACTGGCCGTAATCCGGCGCAAGCCTTGGCAATCGCAACCAGGGGGCGAGATCTATGAACTCGACCAGTGCCCTTTCGACTCCTGCCATAATGGCGGATCCGCGGCGCTCACGCTTCTCGACGGCCATCCCGGCTTTAATTGCCAGCATGCCGGATGCGCTGGAAGATCGATCAGCGATGTTTTGAGCGGTTCCCGCCCAGGTCCCCAAGCGGAAAGCAAGCCGGCAATTCGAACCGGCGGGGAAAGAGATCTCGTCAGATCCTTTCCATCGAGTCCAAGGCAGCCTCGGTCGAGGACCAGGCATCATTTGGGTACTTCCGTGTTTCTGATGAAGGTGTTTTCTATCTTAAGGAAGGACAAGACGGAACATCAGAGGCAGTCGTCTTGCCGCGCAAATCATCGTCCTCGCCGAAACCAGAGACGCCAGCGGCAACAACTGGGGCGGCTTCTCTCGTGGCGCGACAACGAATCCCGCCCGCACCAGTGGACCATGCCGATGGAATCGCTCGCTTCCGACCCCGGCGCTATCCGGGCGCGGCTTCTCGGCGAGGGTCTTCCCTTCCTGACAACGAACGTCCGATTGAGGGAGCGCTTGACTGAGTATCTGCAGACTGCGCCCGTTGAGCGTCGCATTCTCGCCGTGTCCCGCGTTGGCTGGCATGGCCCCAGCTACGTGCTGCCGGATGAGATCTTAGGGCCGGCAGACCGCGACGAAACCCTGTATCAAGGCTCGATCGATGCTGCCCACTGCTGCCGCGCTAACGGAACGGACAGCAAATGGCGCGAGCGCATCGGCGAGATGTGCAGCGGCAATTCGCGGCTGATTCTCGCAACCTCCTGCGGATTCGCTGGACCGCTGCTGCCGATGGCTCAATGCGAATCGGGCGGCATTCACTTCCACGGCGCAAGCTCAACTGGCAAGAGCACGGGCGCTAGTGGTGGGAGGCTCTGTCTGCGGCGGCGGAGGGTCGGCTGGGTTCGTCCAGAGTTGGCGGGCTACGGTGAACGGCCTTGAAGCCATGGCTGAATCTCATAACCATGGCACGCTTTTTCTGGACGAGTTGGCGCAGGTCGACCCGCGGGAGGCGGCGGAGGCTGCTTACCTGATCGCGAACGGGCAAGGGAAGGGCAGGATGACGCGGGATTTAGGCGCTCGCAAGAACTAACGTGGACCCTTCTTTTCGTCTCGGCGGGCGAACTAACGCTGGCCGAACATGTTGCGTCCGCCGGAAAGCGGACAAAGGGCGGCGCTGAAGTCCGCCTTCTGAACATTCAGGCAGACGCCGGGCGGGGATTGGGCATGTTTGAAGATCTGTACGGCGCTTCCTCGGCGGAACTCTTTGTGCGGCAATTGAGGGAGGCGGCCTTGAACTGCTACGGATCGCCCCTTCGCAGCTACCTTCGCCTCCTCGTCGAGGACCAGAGCTTGGCCGTTCGGATTATCCGCTCAGCAAGGGAGAGCGTCGGACAAACGATGCCATCGGAGGCGGCAGGAGAGGTGAGGCGCGCTGCCGATCGGTTTGCACTCATTGCAGCCGCAGGGGAGCTAGCGACGCAGTGGGGCCTCACGGGCTGGCAAGCCGGGGAGTCCATCGAAGCTGCCAATCGATGTTTCACGGAGTGGATCGATGGGCGGGGGACGCTGGGCAATTCCGACGTGGAGGCTGGCATTCGGCAGGTCCGCGCATTCATCGGGGCTCACGGCACAAGCCCAAGCATTGCTTGACAAGGTGTAGGCGGGTGTGGTTTCATCAGATTGCTACCCTAGCGATCGTAGTATATGGCTAGTTCAAATTCCGCCCAGTCCGCTTTGGACATGTTGATCCTCACCATCCTCAGCCGCCGAGGCCCCGCGTATGGCTGCGGGATTGCCAACGTCATCCAGGAAACTTCCGCAGAGGCACTTCGGGTGGACGAAGAATCACTCTATCCCGCGCTCCCCCGCATGGAGGAGGCCGGATGGATCGCGGCCGAATGGGTGGTTACAGAGAACAAGCGCCGCGCGCGGACCTATCGGATCAACCGTGCCTGGACAAAGCAACTCGCCTTCGAAACGGAGAGATGGAGCACTTTTTCAGCCGGCGTGGCTCGCGTGCTTCGTTTGGCGTAACATCGAAAAACCGAACACCTGGGAGACTATTTTGTCCTGGCTCACACGACTCAAGAATGCGTTGCACCCGCGCAAGTTGGACAATGATCTGTCGGATGAGATGCGCGACCATATCGAGCGCCGCGCTGCCGATCTTCACAGTCGAGGTCTTACCAACTCGGAGGCGCAACGGCAGGCGGCGCTTCGCTTCGGCAATGTTACCGGCTTCCGCGAGCAGAGTCGGGAAGTCAGGCTCTGGTCAGCAGTCGAAGCAACCTGCCAGGACCTTCGCTATGCCTTGCGCGGCATGCTCCGAAATCCGGCGTTCGCCGTGACCACCATCGTGTCGCTAGGTCTCGCGATTGGTGCGAACACAGCGATTTACTCCATTGTCGATGCTGCCTTCTTACGTCCGCTGCCCGTTCCGCAACCGGACCGTCTGTTCACCTTAGCAGCGCACGACAGGAACACGCCCGGCATTCCAGGGTCCGGAGGCAGCGAGCCGGTCAGCTACCTGTTATATGGGCAACTGCGCGAGGCGGCTGGAGACTCGGCGCGCCTCGCCCTTTTCGACTCACCGAATCGGGTGGAAGTCCGCGCGTACGGCGCCGGCTCGCCGCACGAAGAAGTCATCCAGCAGTTCGTCTCGCCGGATGCTTTCGACATCCTTGGAATTTCGCCAGCGACGGGCCAACTCCTCTCCTCGAGCGAGGACCATTACCCTGCCCCGCGGTCGGTGGTGGTGCTCAGCTATGACTACTGGAGGCGTCGATTCGGGTCGGACCCCTCTATCCTCGGGCGGAAAATCCTGGTTGACGGCAGAACATATTCGATTCTCGGCGTTGCTCGCGAGGGCTTCTCTGGCGTCGAACCCGGCAAGGTTGTTGATCTATGGCTACCGGTCACGCTGCACGACCCCGCCATTTTCACAAACTCCGAGATCAGACTTTTCCACATACTGGGCCGGCTTTCTCCGTATGTCGGCAGGGACCAATTGCTGGCCCGCCTGCAGCCCGCATTCCACAATCATCAGGAAACCAGAAGCGGCATAGCGACTGGGATGCCAGCGGCGGCACAGAAGCAAATCCGCCAATCGATACTCACAGCACAGTCGGGGGCGAACGGGATATCGTCATTCCGGCGGACTTTCTCGCGCTCACTCTGGACTCTGATGGGCATCTCCGCCTGTATTTTCCTGATTGCCTGCGCCAACGTAGCCAGTCTGCTGCTTGCCCGCTCAACCGCGCGGACCGCGGAGATGGCACTGCGTGTTTCTCTGGGAGCCGGGCGGGCGCGCCTCTTGCGTCAGCTTCTAACGGAAAGCCTGTTAATCTCGCTAGCCGCCGGTTTCTTCGGATGGGCACTTGCCGGTATCGGCGCTCCT
Organism: Bryobacterales bacterium; assembly: GCA_038225555.1. GTDB lineage: Bacteria > Acidobacteriota > Terriglobia > Bryobacterales > Bryobacteraceae > JANXQZ01. Next base: position 13,784 of record JBBRRB010000053.1, on the reverse strand, counting down.
GCGCTAGTGGCTATGGTCGCGACCAAGGCCAATCCGGTACGGCTCGACCTGATGCAGGATGCAAACATACTGTGGTTCTCCGTCGCGATCTGTACTCTCGCGGCGCTGCTCTTCGGCTTGCTGCCGGCGTGGCTGGCAACCAGCACGGGGCCCATGCTCGCACTTCGCCATGCCGCCGGGCAGGCAGGACGCCTTCGACTCGGGCACATCTTCGTGGGCGTGCAGGTAGCGTTCGCTTTCTGCCTCGTCACCGGTGGCGCGGGCTTTCTGTTTACACTCCGCAACCTGACGGCAGTAGACACGGGTTTCGATGCAAAGGGCGTGACGGTGCTTACGATAAGCAGTGACGTACCGCAGCACGATCGTCAGCTCGCGTTGATGCAGCAGCTACAAGTGCGTGCCGCCGCTCGGCCCGGCGTGCTGGGCGTGGCAACCGGTTGGACGGCGATCTTCTCTGGCGCCCGGCGCGCACAGAGAGTCATCTTGCCCGGCAATGTGCCATCGGAGCGGGAGGAGACTTTCTACCGTGTATCGCCTGGTTATTTTGCGACCCTTCGCACACCTCTGCTCAGCGGACGCGATCTCTCGCCTCGCGACAATGACGACGAACCGGTGCCGACGATAGTCAATCGCGCATTCGCCAGAAGGTACTACGGAAGCGAATCAGTGTTGGGCAGGGAGTTCCGGCGCGACGATGGGGTGCGCCACCAGATTGTCGGCCTGGCCGCCAATTCGCACTTTGGCGATCTGCGCCACGGACCGGAGCCAATCGCCTACATGCCGATGAAGCCACCGAGGACCTTCACGCTGTACCTTCGCTCAACATTTGACCCGGGTTCTGTGGCAAAGATGGTGGAGCGCGAAGCGGCAACGTTGGGATCGGGACTGCGGGTTAGAGACGTCACCACGATGGAGGCATTAGTGGGAAGTACTATCACGAGAGAGAAGCTTCTCGCCTGTATTGGTGGCGCCTTCGCTTTCCTTGGCCTCATTCTGGCCGCCATCGGTTTATTCGGACTCTTGAACTACGCCGTGACGAGACGGACTAGGGAGATCGGAATCCGGGCCGCGTTGGGCGCGCAGCGGTTGCCAATTTATGGCTTGGTGCTGAAAGATCTGGCGGGGATGACTGGTGGAGGGCTATTGGCTGGCTTGGTCGGATCGCTTGGAGTGATGCGTCTGACACGATCTCTCCTATTCGGAATCGAGCCCGCCGACCCGCTCGTCATCGGCACCACATTGGCAGTCTTCCTTCTCATCGCCGCCATCGCCGCTGGATTGCCGGCCCGGCGCGCGGCAGCCATCGATCCTCTGGTGGCGCTAAGGTATGAATAGCTGCTCCTGTTTGTGGAGAGGATCGAGCCAGTCAACCCCCGAAGTTCTTGCAACACGTGTAGCCGAGGAGACTCGGCCCCTAACCAGGGCCCAGATCGCGGCACAGCGTGCGACCGCGAAGATAATTCGTTCACGGTCTGGCTCACACGACAGGAGAGAGAGGTCACCGGCGCGCACTCGGGTTGCGGAATAGCTACCGATAATGTGGGATAACGCAGGGCGACCCTTTTGCTGACGGGGCGATTAGGCTACTCGTTTGGGCCGCGCCAAGAATCTCGGGCGCGTAGTAAACAATGCTCAGGTCCGTTCAGAAACTCGACAACTTCCCAGATCGCCGTTTCTGGCCCAGGCACTGGATTTCCTTGATGCGTTGGGAGGCGCGCCTGCCATCGTTTGGCCGCTCAGATCTACGATAACGCGGCACAGGGTAAAGGAGATTGGTACGCGCCTGGCTGCGGTACCCACACGTTGCACAAACGACCCTTAACTGGCCAATCCTGATGCCCGCGCAGCTTTAAGCCCCTTCGCTTTTATGAGTTACGGGCGCGTGCACAGATTGGAACCAGTTAAGGACATCTATACCGGCCAATCTATAGATTTAAAGCCACTTACGCTTCAAGCTGTGCAGAAAACAGATTGGCCGGTATAGAGGTTCTTTGTGAAAACACACTGCGGGAGGCTCAAACACCATGCTTGCGACACAGATCAAGAAATTCATTCCGCACGTCCTCGAACCTCGTCAGTCGGAGAAGAAACATCTCGGCGGCGAGGCTTTGACCGAACGTGGAAGTGAGGTCGCTGCGGAAATTCGCCTTGACGCGCTCTGCGGATGTGTACTCTTCGTGATATTTCAATCGTGTCCCTACAACGCTCTCTTGCACCTTGGACAACAGCTTGCGCTCATGTCCGGTATAACGCTCTGGATCAACAATCCGAACGTACTCTATGAATTAGGGATACGGCATGCTGCGAATTCGGGCCCCGCGCTCGTCCTGTTTAATAATCGTACGCGTCTCCCATCGGCTGTGATCATTCGCTTTGCGTCTAGAAGAGTAATCATGCTATTTTGCCCCTTTTGGGTTTTAGAGAATACGGCGATATCGATTAGCTGCCCAGGAAGCTTAGCAATTCGGCATTTACCTCATCCGCGTGCGTCCACGTGATGCAATGTGGACCACCTTTAATGACCACCAGCCGTGCCCCTTTGATGAGATTGGCGGTGCGCAATCCCGCAGCTGCGATGGGAAGGACGCGGTCGGCATCCCCATGAATCACCAGGGTGGGCACATTGATGGTGGCGACGTCTTTGCGGAAGTCCTCGTGCCAGGCGGCGACACACGCCAGGCTGGCTGTGGCGGAGCAGGCGGCAGCAATGTTCCAACTGGCCTGGACGGCTTGCTCGCTGACACGCTTACCAAGGAGCACGTCAGTGTTGTAGAAATTCTGGAAGAAGCCTGTGAAGAACGCGTAGCGGTCTGCAGCCACCGCTTTCTCGATCCCGGCGAACACGCCGGCATCCACGCCCTCCGGGTTGTCGACCGCCTTGAGCAGATACGGCGGTACACCGGAAACGATCACGGCTTTGCTGACATTTTTGGTGTCGTAGTTTCCCAGATAGCGCGCCACCTCGCCTCCGCCCATGGAGAAGCCGACCAGTGTAAAATCAGCCAGCTTAAGCTGAGCAATCAGTTTGTGAAGATCCTCGGCGAAAGTGTCGTAGTTGTAGCCGGCCGTTGGCTAACTGGACTTGCCGAAGCCTCTGCGGTCATAGGTGATGACCCTGTAACCCGCATCCAGGAGGACGGACACTTGCCTCTCCCAGGAAGCTCCGCTCAATGGGTATCCATGAATCAGGACAACCGGTTTGCCCGAGCCATGGTCTTCGTAGTGGAGTTCAATGTTTCCTGAATTTTCTTTTCCGACTGTGATGTAGGGCATTTAGCTCTCTCCTTTTCGATCTCTAGCAGGCTGCTGAAAAACTCTTCCAAGGGAGTTACCTTTTGAAACATGGAGCCGTCTCTATGTTTCAACCTATGCGAGGACACGACTATCAGCAAAGTTCGGCATTCAGCTATCTGTCGCCGGAGGAGCGGGTCCCCGCAGATCATCCCTTGCGGCCAATCCGGACGATGTTCGATGCCGCTCTGGCAAAGCTCTCTCCAGTGTTCAACCAGATCTATTCGTCGACCGGCCGTCCCTCGATCGCTCCCGAGAAGCTCCTGCGCGCGCTGCTGGTGCAAATGCTGTATTCTCTTCGCAGCGAGCGGATGCTGATGGAGCAACTGCAATACAACATGCTGTTCCGCTGGTTCGTAGGCATGGACATGGATGAGCCCGTGTGGGTGCCCACGGTATACAGCAAAAACCGCGACCGGCTGCTGGAGGGAGACATCGCGCGAACACTGTTTTCCGAAGTGCTGGGTCAAGCCGAAGGCGCGGACTTGCTTTCCGGCGAGCACTTCAGCGTGGATGGAACGCTGATCGAAGCTTGGGCGAGCCAGAAGAGCTTCCAGCGCAAGGACGGCTCCAGCGCTCCGCCCCAGGACAGCGATCCAGGCAATCCGACGGTGGATTTTCATGGAGAGAAGCGCAGCAACGAGACTCATCAATCGAGCACCGATCCGGACGCGAGGCTGGCGCGCAAGAGCGGGGGGCACGAGGCGAAACTGGCTTACTGCGGCAATGTGCTGATCGAGAATCGCAACGGCTTGGTGGTGGATGCCGAGCTGTTGCTGTGCAGTGGAACGGCCGAGCGCGATGCGGCGATGGCTATGATCGAGCGCCTGGAAGGGACCGGGCAGGTCACGGTCGGAGCTGACAAGGGCTACGACACCAAGGACTTCGTCAAGGAACTGCGGAATATGAAGGCCACGCCGCATGTGGCGCGCAACGAGAAGCGGCCCGGCGGAAGCGCGATTGACGGGCGGACGGCGCGGCACGCTGGATATAAAATCAGTCAAATTAAGCGCAAGCGGATCGAGGAAGTATTCGGCTGGCTGAAGACCGTGGCGCTGCTACGCAAAACGCGGCATCGGGGACTCTTTCGAGTCGGATGGGTATTTACCTTTGCGGCCGCCGCCTACAATCTGGTGCGAATGCGCAAATTGCTGTCTCCGGCAGTTAGCGCCGCGTAAGTCCGGGGGAGAAGTGTGTCTGGACGCTTAGATATAGCGGTCTAGACACGAGATACAAGCAGAAACAGCCTACAAAAACCTGAAATTACCGGCAATCTTAAAGCAGCTTAATGAATGGAAGAGGAAAACCGCTGCAAAAGCGAGTTTTTCAGCATCCTGCTAGGAGACCGAACCATTTGTCATTCTGCTCTGAGTGGTCGCGCCCGGAGCCGGATCCATCATGACATTGCCTTCCGCTGCGCCGCGCAATGCGGCCGGAAATATCATGACATTCTTCGCCAACTCCCCGCCATTCGCCTGCTTTACTGACGGGATACCTACGTAGGAACTGGACGTGATGTGACTCAGATCGGAAGGCACCTCCCGATGAGTTGTAAGGGGTTGTCCCGTCTCAATGTGGATTACCCTGCTCGCGGTTCGGATTTCTATTGAACCTGAGATTGGCGGAGCGGCCATTATCTGGGCCCAGGCCGCAGGCGGAGCTGCCACCGCTGTCAAGTTTAATTTCGTCTTTCTTCTTCCGGCCCGGCAATCTCGCCGAGTTCGTTCAGGTTAAGAAGAGCAGGGCCGGGGCCATCGCTAACGTAGTGAAGCTTAAGGCGTGCTTTAATCTAAAACCCATGGCAATTTCGCCACTTTCGCCAATCTGGTCTTTTCTGTCCAGGCGACAGCTCCTTCCGGACGTCCAGCATGAGAGAAGCAATACGCCTTGCATCCTCACCGACGCAGTTAGCCGGAAACGGATCTTTATGACCCCGCGGCGACGTCCGAAACGACGTCGAGCCTGACGGGAACGTGCAGGGGGAACGCCTGTATCAGTGCTCGCCATGTCGGGCAACGATCATCGCGATCTCACGCCTTGTTGTTCCGAGGGTAGTCTCGCCCGTTCATGTATTCACTGCCAAGCGGGCCGACCGCCGTCACTTGCGTGACATCCTCACCGAATTTCGCCCAGTGAAAATGGAACGTATTGCCCGGGCTCTGAAAGTTGCCCGATAACCACGGCCAGGCGGACCGAAGGAAATGCGGGGAATAGTCCTCGGTGGACGTCGTCACTTTCGCCAATTCCGTCCTTTCTGGCGCCCGGTGACTACCCCCCGACTGTGTTTTAGGAATGGGTGGCAACCAGTTCAGGAACGATCGAAGTCGACCATGCAGGTCAGCAGGTAAACGACAGAAAGATGTTGTCATCAGGCCCCCGGCAATATGTCGGCGGAAACAGGCTCTTTTGACTGGATCAAACGCGGGGCGGCCTCACGCTCACCTTCGGGCCGGTTCATGATGAACGCCGCCACCAGTCTTCCCTGTCGCAACCACCAGATGCTGAAGCTGCTGCTCGACAAATCTCCACGCTCGACAATTTCTTCCGCGCCGGAGTCGTCTCCCCAGAACTCCCAGGAGAGATCAAAAATGTCGGAGAAAAAATATGGAACGTGAACGAATGGAGTTCGCTCGCCTGACAAGGCGCGTGCACAGTACTGCCCGTGCGAAACCGCATTGTCCCAATGTTCGGCACGGCCATGCTTGCCGAACAGCACGTCATAGTAACTTGCCACGTCTCCGGCTGCATGGATGTCGGGCTGACTTGTCTCTAGGTATTCATTCACGACCACGCCATCAGCCAACGAACATCCTTGAGAACGAGACGATCATAAAGGGCGGGCACATCGAGTTTCGGCGTTGTCGCCAGGATCGTCTTCAGTGCGTCGTCATAGTCTCTGTTGCCGTCAATCGCTCTTTCGAGAAAATAGTGGGGTTGCTGGTCACGACACTGAGGCCGTCATCTTCAATCATGCGTTTCAGGCAGCCATTAGTGATCTGGCTCCGGCTGATATAGTCGAGCCAAACCGACTGCCCATGCGTCTTCACGTCCAAGAGCGGATTCATAATGCTCCTTCCGGCGAGTCGAGCGGTGGCTCTCTGGACTGACGGCGGTTCAACTCACATTTCCCGCCCTCGCCTATCCCTGATGCTTTCGAGTCTTCCATGCGGCAGAGGATCGCGATCTGCGCGCCAACATCACTGGACCAGAAGCGCAGCCCGTAGGTGATATCGGCAATGGTAATGCCGTCAGTGTCGATCTTGAACTCATACAGGGCATCCGACGCGAACGGATCTGCAGTAGTCGGCAGCGGGGGTTGCACGCCGGCAGATGGATGCACGTTCATGATCAGAACCGACTTGCCAGCTTCTCCCGGCTTGGCAAAGGCGTACAGATCGGTGAAGTCGAGACGAGCGTCCTCATATGGAACCCCAAAGTCAGGACCTGAATAATGGTGCGTCATGGAAACGTCCTTTCTCTTGGTCGTAACTATTTGCCCCACGTAATCCTGTCCGCCCGGGCCGACCAGGAAGCTCATGGGACTGTACGATGCCACGTCTTCGGTCTCACTGCCGTCCGTAAGCGGAAGGGCGGTAACGAAGTCCGGATCGAAAACCTTTCCGCTTTGAGCATCATCGCCTGGCGCTACCCAACGCCGCCGTGGAAACCGATGCCGATGACGAGCGGATGGAGCTGACAAAGTCCCGGACCAAACCGGCGATCTGATCCGGCGCCGTGTCCAGAGCAAAATGGCCGGCATCGAGCACGTGAATTTCAGCATCGGGCACGTCCGCGCGGTAGCGCTCCGGTTCAGCGTCGTCAAATGACAAGTCGTGTTTGCCCCAGATCACGAGCAGGCGAGGACGGCTCTCGCGCATCCATGCCTGGAATTTTGGATACGCTTCCACATTGGTTCTGTAGTCATAAAAAAGATCGCTCTGAATTTCCGCCTGTCCAGGCTGGTTGAGGAAGTAAAACTCATCGGTCCAGAGATCGGGGTCGTAGGCTTCAACGTTCGGATCATCGCCGATATGGCGAGTCCGCGTGGTTGCGAGAGACAGCAGGTTTGTGCGCAAGGCCTCTTCATAAGCAGTGCGGTCCGCCCAGAACGCCCTCCGCGTTGCCCAATTTGCTCCCAGTCCCTCGTTATGCGATACCGCATCCTGCACGATGAGAGCCTCGATCCGATCCGGGTGCGCCAGCGCCATGCGAAAACCCACCGGACCGCCGTAATCCTGCATGTACAGGGTAAAGCGCGAGAGTTGGAGCGCATCAGTGAAGTGATTCATAACCTCGGCATATCGATCGAACGTATGCGCGAATTTCTTAGGGTCCGGCCAGTCACTGTGTCCGAAACCCGGGTAGTCGGGCGCGACCAGGTGATAGCGATCCGAAAGTCGGGCGAAGAGCGGCTCGAACATCCGCGATGAAGAGGGAAGCCCGTGCAGCAGGAGAAGCGTCGGCGCGTCCTTCGGGCCGGCTTCTCTGTAGACGATGGAGAGCGCGTCTATTTGTATCGTGCGATGAGAAGTCGGATATTCCATGGAGGTTCCTTTCTTTGAGTCTGGCGCGGAAATTGACGTAGTGGGGCGGCTGCAACGCCGAGCCGGACGCGGCTCGGCGCAGATAACTATTTTTGAAGTTGAATTCATCCATTTCTTCCCTTAACTAACGTTGCGCAGGAATCCGGGAAGAGTCGATTGCCGACTTCGTTTTGACTCGTACGGCCACATTGATGAGTGCTGCCAACAGCCCCAGACCGAGCGCGATCAAAGTGGCCGCTTGCGTGAAGACCGAATCGAGACGGAGGGCGTAGTCGAAGGAATATTGGCCGGGGCCGGCAAAGGCGACTGCCTGGGAGCCAACGAGGTAAAGGACAGGCAGTTCAACCCCGTTGGTCATCGAGCACCGCCGGCACATAAGCCAGAAGAGGGGTTGGCGCATCCGGCAGGCAGATACCGAGCTTGTAGGGCCGATCTTCGGCTGTAGTTAAGGTAGCAACCATAATCAGATCCTTATTCGATCACCAGCGGCCGAAGTGCGAACCACCATCTACATACAGAATGTGGCCGGTGATAGTGTTCGCCTCTGTCAGATACAGAACCGCATCTGCGATATCACCGACCGTCGAAGGTCGCCCCATCGGCGACAGGCTTTCCATCAAGCCGCTGGGCGTGCTTTGGTGAAGAGGAGTTGCGACAACACCGGGCGCGACGGCGTTCACCCGAATGTTGTCTTTCGCGTACTCCATAGCAAGGTGTTGAGTCACTGTCTCCAGCCCGCCTTTCATGATCATCGGCACGGCTGCCGTGATGCCCCGAATGGGGTTTCGGGCGAGGGCCGCGGTGATCGTGGCAATGCTCCCGCCCGTCTTCTGCTCCAACATCTGCCGGATAGCGAGTTGAGTGATATAGAGAAAGCCCGCTAAATTGGTTGAGACCAGCGCCTGGAAATCCTCCGCCGTATAGTCCGTGAACGGCTTGGTGAAGAAAACGCCGGCGTTATTGACCAGAACGTCGATGGACTTGAATCGCGACAGCGCAGTATCGACGATCTTTGCGGCAGTCGCCAGCTCTCCGATGTGCCCCTCAACCAGTGCGACTTGGCTCGAAGCCACAATCTCCGTGGATTTGGTGATCGTGCCCGAATGGCTACAACGTTGAAGCCCTGTTCGACGAACCGTTTGACGATTCCCGCGCCGATACCCTGCGAAGCGCCGGTAACGATAGCTGTCTTTCCCGAGGTCATAATCAGAAGTCCGCGTCCAGCACGATGCGGTAATGAGCCCTGCCCGACGCCAACCGATCGAACGCCTGATTGATCTGACTCATCGGGAAATGTTCGTTTAACGGCGAGATGTTATGCCGCGAAGCAAAGTCGAGCATATTTTCTGGCCAAAGCGCCGCGACGATGCAGGCCGACCGTGTTCCCCAGTCGAAACCAGCGACGATCGCCCGATCGATCCCGAGAGCGTCCATCAAATCGACGACATCGGCGGCAACAGCCGAAGCCTGACCGTTCCGCAGCGCTGCGCTTGAAAGGAAGCGCGTCGTGCCGCAGCCGCGCACGTACGGGACAATCACCCGGTAGCCCGCCGATGCCAACAAAGGCGCAACATCGACATAGCTGTGAATGTCATAGGGCCAGCCCTGCAGAAGAATCACCGGCGGACCCCCGGCGGGGCCGGCTTCGGCGTATCCAACATTCAGGAGGCCGGCATCGATCTGCTTGATTGGACCGAACGACGTGTGTGTGCCAGGGCTGACCGGGGGCACCCGGGCGTGGCTGGATTGCGAGTCCGCAGAGGCGGCTCCGATGAGTTCGGCGACAGCGACGCCCATGGCCGCACTACGCAAAAAACTGCGGCGATTACTGCCGATCCCTTCAGACACTTTGATCGTGCTCATTGGTGAATCTCCTCTATTCGATAATTTGTTGGGTAGACGCGACATCGACATTGCGCCGAATGGATTTGGAATTTACGCCGCAGCCGCAGACCGATAACGCGCGCCGGAAACGCGAGGGACAGGTTCGGGATGAGCTTCTGCCGAGCTGCCTCAATTTGCCTCCCAGTCGGCCATGTCCGGCAATGACGGAATTGTTACGCTCTCGCCGCGATCCAGCCCGGCGAGCGCAGCGTCCACCATTTCATCCGCGTCCATCACAATGCCTTCGGGCAGTGTCGCGATGTCGGTGCCCGACTTTTCCCACATCGATGTCCTCGTTGCTCCCGGCAGCACCACCTGCACTCGAACGCCTTTGCCCGCAACTTCCTGCTGAAGCCTCAGGCTTAGATTGAGCAGATAGGCCTTGGTGCCACTGTAGCTGCCGTTGAACCACTCCGGCACGAGCGCCAGCGCGGAGCTAATGTGGATGGGGGTTCCCCGGCCGCGAGCGACAATCCCGGAATCGCCGCCTGCGCCAGCCGTGAGGGTGCCAGCACGTTGAGACGGATCATGCTCTCGAGTCGATCGGGATCGGCGTCGGCCAGGTCGCCGCTCATGGCGAGACCGGCATTGTTGACCAGTGCGGTGATGCTGACCTCGGTGCGCAACACCTGTTCGACCCGGGCGAGATCCGGATTGTTGTTCAGATCGGCGACGATGACCCCGACGGAGCGGCCCGTGTTGTCTGCGAGGTGCGTCGCGAGCGCCTCCAGGCGATCCTGATTACGGGCCACGAGGATCAAATCATGACCCCGGCGTGCCAGCCGATCGGCGTAGATCGCGCCGATGCCGGAGGAAGAGCCTGTTATCAGCGCCGTGCCTTTCGAACTTGAATTGGTTGTTTTTTCTGGCATTTGTCTCTCTCCAGTTGGACTTAAATCCTCAGGCAGGCTCGGTAAGCCGGTACCCCGCCTCGCTCAGTGTTCGCGTCATGTGCTCGGCGTACCATTGCGGCCAGTCGGGATCGGGCCTCCCAAGTTCCTTCTCATGAACCCCATGCGCAGCCGCGGCCCTGTTGAGCGCCTCCAGCAGTATGCCGGCTGTTTCAGCCTTGAGCGGTTCGCGTGCCGTCCTTCCGGGAAGACGCTTCCTGATTTCCTGTAGCAGCCAGCCGTTACCGTCCGGGTCGGTGAATGAGGCGAAGGAGCCATAGTCGCCGGGTTCGGGATGCAGGCCTGGTACCCGCCCCTCCGTCCCGCTGTGGTGGAAGATACCGCCGGCATCGTGGAACACCTCGGACACGTCGACGCCACGACCCACGAGATCAGCGCGGGCCTGCTCGATGTCGAAAACGACAAGGTGCAGATTCTGAAGCGAACCCGGCGCGGCAGCGGTAATCCCCTCGCCGATGATGATCGACGCTTCCGAACCGGGAGGCGTGAACTGTGCCACCCGGAAGTCCTCATTCGCGACGTAGTCGATATCGACGTGGAACCCCAGCCTCTCGTAGAAGCCTTTCGCCCGATCCACGTCGGAGACAGGCACCACCAATACTTCGAGTTTCATGTCCATGATTCATGCTCCTTTTCTCTGCCGCCCCATCATTTAGTCAGCGCAGTGACCGGAAAGCTGCCCGGATCTCCTGAGCAAAGAGTTCCGGCTGTTCCCAAGCCGCAAAGTGACCGCCCTTGTCAAGCTTGTTGTAATACATAAGTTTCGGATAGGCCCGCTCCGCCCAACTCCGCGGGGCTGCATAGATCTCATCGGGAAAGACGCTCACGGCAGCCGGGATCGGGACACCTTTCGGAGCGAAAAAGGCGAGCTTGCTTTCCCAATAGAGACGAGCGGATGAGACCGCCGTATTCGTCAACCAATAGAGCGTGACATTGTCGAGGATGTCGTCGCGCGTGAGGCCTTCAGGCTGACCGGCGAAGACGCGTGCGATGAGCGTCAGACTGCTCGCGTCATGGTCGAGCATCCAGGCGGCGAGGCCGACAGGGGAATCCTCGATCCCGTACAGCGTCTGCGGACGGTTCGACATCTCCTGGGCGTAACCAAGGCCGTGCTTGTAGAAAGAGTCAAGCTGATTCCACGCGCGCCTCTCGTCGGCTGAGAGGCCGGAAGGAGGAGGTTCGCCGAACTGGAGAGCCTTCGCAACGTCTGCCGGGACAGTGGCCGGCATGTTCGTGTGGATCCCGATCAATCCTGGCGGAGCCAGTAGAGACATCTGCTCCGTAACCGCATTCCCCCAATCGCCGCCTTGCGCCACAAATCGCGTGTATCCGAGTCGCTGCATCAGCACGGTCCAGGCGCGTGCGATGCGGATGGGGTCCCAGCCGGTCGTGGTCGGCTTGTCCGAAAAGCCGTATCCGGGCAGCGACGGGATCACGACGTCGAATGCGTCCGATGCGCTCCCTCCATGGGCCGTTGGGTTCGTCAGCGGATCGATGATCTTCAACTGCTCGATGATCGAGCCGGGCCACCCGTGTGTGACGATAATCGGCAATGCGTTAGGGTTTTTCGAGCGGACGTGAATGAACTGGATGTCGAGCCCATCGGTGGTAGTCACAAACTGCGGCAGGGCATTCAACTTCGCTTCGGCCTTGCGCCAGTCGTAGCTCGTCTCCCAGTAGCTCACGAGCTGCTTCAACGTGGCGAGCTGAACGCCCTGCGATTGGTCAGTAACGGTTTCCCTATCGGGCCATCTGGTCGCAGCCAGGCGCCGGTGAAGGTCAACCAGCGCTTCCTTTGGGACCTTTATATGGAAGGGGCGGATCGAGTCATCCTGAGCCGCGCCAGCTTTCGCGGAATTCGCGCTTATGAGGGCTGCATTCTGCGCCAGTGATACGGTCGAAAAAAGAAGCGTGATTCCGGCCAGAGCCGCAATCATCCGTTGTGGACTCATGTCTTGTCTCCTTGTCGTGGACTTCAACCCGAACAGGAGCAACACACAGGCCAACGCTTAAGCCGTTGAACGCGTAGGGGCTGCCCGCGAACAGGATCTTCGCAATCTCGACATCTTCGTCAATCTCGCCAATTCAGCCGACTCGTGACCCGTCGCTGCGTTCTGCGGCAGCGCACAACCTCTTGCTTTTATCCCCGCACTGTGACGGCCCGTTAAGTGCCTTTCGTGAGGTGATGAGAACGCGAACTACAGGAAGCCTGTTTTGAGGATTTCTTGTTCCATCTTTGTCGGTTTGTCTCGCCGGATCGGGATGTGGGCAAACTGAGACCGACTCTCTTCGTCGACCATCAGCTTCTTCGTACCTGATTTAGAAGGCGGCTCCGTTGGCTCCGCGCTTCTTTTCGTGAGTTTTGTCGGGACATAAAAAGGAACCGATGCGCCAGATTGGGTCCGTCGATCTACACGATGGAGGGATCCACCGGCAGTACTGTGAGCGCGACCGCACTCTGGCCTGGCGGGGACAACATCCATCTTCTTAAGCCCTTACACCACGCTACCGCTGACGTGTAGGCTACGTACGGCACCCTTTGATTAAGCCCGTGTGGCGTCCAATGCCGTCCGAATTAGCGCTTCAAAAATGGATGACTTTGAGCGTCAAAATGCGACAGAAGTCGAGGGTGCTGCACGAATTATTGCGCCCATCCACCCAGTTCGCCAATCCTTCCGCTCACATTCTGAGACGCTCAAACCTCAGCACCGCGTCCATCGCCCGCAACGGGTGATCCGTCGGAACATGGTCCTCAAGCCGGTAACCGGTAAAACAACTCTTCCGGCGTATTCTGTTTTCCCATCATGGACCGTTCCCCGCTGTTGTTCAGAAGAAACGGAATCACATTTAGCCCAATATTACAAAGGGTTTTTCACCGGCATCGACCCATTTTGAAACGTGGGAGTACGTGATCGTAAGAGAGTGAGGTGTCGTCAGAGACAATTCCTTGTACGGGCGCAAAGCTTGTTTTGAGAATTACACCACGTTAGGGTATGTTAAGAAAATAACATTCCCATTACGATATGTTTCGGCGCATACTGGGGATGTGATTGACCTTCCCAGCATCAAGCTACGCTTCGCGGCGGTCTGCGAGTTACTGGACGAGCGAAGCCGCCGTTTGCTTGCTGCGGCGGAAGCCCGTGTCCTCGGCCGC